>CAWETQ010000005.1:0-63945 GCA_963812025.1 uncultured Gammaproteobacteria bacterium | reverse complement strand
TAAAAGAAATCTAAGCCATATATGGCACAAAAAAATAATGGCTAGATCATTTAGGTTTATGCTAACACCCTCATGTTTCTAGCCATCTTTCATGTCAAGTCAATCGCTTATCCAAAATGTAGGTGACTTAAATTGAGTCACCCGACACCCAGCATATATACCAATAACATGACTTTTTTAAAATGATATGCTCCGCCTACATTCTAGTTACTTTCACTAAATTCATCAGGTTCGATACGTTTGCCATGAGTCAAAACCCATGAACGTTGCACGTATTTTTTACTCTTATAGCGATAAGCAATAAAGAGTCCGATAAACCATAAAGGTGAAAAAGCCAAAGAAATCATGGTGTCATGATCTAATGCCAAGATCGCAACCACAAAAATCAGAAAAGCCAAGGTAACCCACGCCATAAATACCCCACCCGGCATTTTATAAGCAGATTGTTGATGTAATTCTGGTGCTTTTCTGCGATATGCCAAATAGGACAAAATAATCATCGCAAAGGTGAAAATACACAAAATAGAGGTAAAGGCAGAAATAATAATAAAGGCCGTCATCACATTCGGTACAACAAATAAAATGGATGTACCAATCACGATGCACAACATCGAAAATAACAAACTAATCAGTGGCACTTTGCTTTTTGACAAACGACCAAAGCTTTTAGGTGCATCTTTTTCAACCGCCAAACCATATAACATACGACTGGTGGCAAAGACGCCGCTATTTGCCGAAGACATCGCTGAAGTTGCGACAACAAAATTGACAATACTGGCTGCCGCAGGCAAACCAATTAAAGTAAACATTTCCACAAATGGACTTTTATCTGGAGCAATATTCGCCCAAGACGTTACCGCAATAATACACACCAGTGCGCCCACGTAGAACAACAAAATTCGTAAAGGAATGGAGTTAATCGCACGTGGTAAAGCAGTATGCGGATCTTTGGTTTCTGCTGCTGTTGTCCCGACCAATTCAATGCCGACAAAAGCAAAAACGGCAATCTGGAAGCCCGCTAAGAAACCACTCACACCATAAGGAAACATGGATTCCCGATCGACAACATGTGCCAAAGAAGCCTTAACACCATCTGGAGAGACGAAACTAATGGTGACCAAATAAATCCCCACCATCAGAAATAAGATAATCGCAACAATCTTAATCAGGGCAAACCAGAATTCGACTTCACCAAACAATTTTACCGCAACAAAATTGAGCAAAGTTAAAATGGCAATGGAGGTGAATGCGGGTATCCATGCGGGTAAATCGGGATACCAAAACTGGGCATAGCCGCCAATCACAATCACATCCGCAATTGCAGTCACAATCCAGCTTAGCCAATATGACCAGCCTAAGAAAAAGCCCGCCCACGGTCCTAAATAAGCCGTAGCAAAGTCAGCGAATGATTTATAATTAGTATTAGAAAGTAATAATTCTCCCATCGCACGCATGACAAAGAAGAAGAAGAAACCAATAATTAAATAAGTCAAGATAATCGAGGTTCCAGACACAGCCAGTGTCTTACCCGATCCCATAAACAATCCCGTACCAATGGCGCCGCCAATGGCAATCATCTGAATATGTCGATTCGTCAGTGATCGTTGCAATTGTTCTTCTTCAACCGACTCATAATGATGCCCGCCCAGCAAATCGCCTTCTAGCACTTCATTTGATCGATTGTTCTTTTCGCCATTCATCATGTTTATTACTCCAATTTACAACACATCCGGTTGTAAATATGGGATTGCGCAGAAATCAATCATTGATTTTCCACAATCCAATATTCAGCCACACATATTTTTAATACACTTATTCTGCATATTATTCAGGCAACAGATTCTGTATTTCTATAATCTAGAATCACCTGATATAACTGTCGCAATATGCAACATACATGCCAAAAATAAATCTATTTACTGTTAAAAAACATGAGCTTAAATAAAACACGACATAAAGCAGCCCGCTGATTATTAATATAAAAATAATCTTCGCAGGAATATATTGAACTTATATTGTTCACAATATCCATATATTTAATTCCATTTAAAAAGTTAATAAAAACTATGCAGCTTAAAACTATAATTTCACCATTTTAAAATATAACCCTTAAAAATAAATTAATTGACTTCAGTTAAAATCAGACCTGCTCTGAGACCTTTTTTCACCTGAGGATTAGGAAATAAAATCCAGACCTGTTGCGGTGCAACAACATAAGGTTTGCCCTGTTGTGTAGCAATTACCGCACCAGAATGGAACACTGAAAAATTCGGTGCCGAATCTGCAAGATTGAGCTGAAAATCATCTTCCGTTTTGATGATGGAGTCCGCGACCTGAAATGTTTGCATCGCCTTGTTGTTGCGCACTGGCAGGTCTTGTTCGCCAAGTACCGCCCGCAACACCTGATCGATGGCTGAAAATGCCAATAAATCATTTTGACCAAAAGGCTTGGCATGTCCCAGTTCCAAGGTGACACTTGCGGCTTGAAATTCTGAACTGCTGAAATGTGTAAAGGTTTTGCCTGCGGCATTGTGATACACAACAGCATCGAGTTCAGCAGCATTCAGACTGGCAAGTAGCGCAGCATCATAGGCATAAGTTTGATACGGAAATAAAGCAAAGGTCGGCAACAATGATGGGCGAATCGCCGTATGCAGGTCATAATGATAACGCTGCGCCTGCGCATGGCTGTTTGTGAAGAAATCCGTTACGATTTGCTCCAGTTCTGCCACACGCTGTGCTTCTGTTGTCGCCAAAAATTGCTGCTGCACCCCGCAAAACATGCGGTTCATGTCATTTTCAATATAGCGTTGACCTGAACGAATCGCTTCAGGATTGCCTAAAATCAGCAATAAACGAACCTTCAGTTCCAGCTGTCCAGCAAAAATATCCTGACTCAAGCGTGCCAATAATTCGATTGGCGCAGTTTCATTGCCATGTACACCCGCTGAAAGCACCACTGTTTTTTCATAGGTCTGTTTTGGGGTCAAAGATAAAACCCCTTCAGCCAGCCATTCCCATGCAAAACTGTCTTGCACTCCCCGCAATGACGCGGGTTGTTTTGCTGCTAAAACCAGAGCTAAGAAATCAATCATGCGCTTTCAACTCGTGTGCTGAACTATTGCTGGAAGTGGTAAACTGAACCCAATCCAAGGATTTGGGTGAGTTCATCCAACGCCGTACGGCTTTCGATCAGCAACATCGGGTCAGCCAAATCTTGCTGAGTCATGGCATCACGGTAATGCTGATCTACCCATGCATTTAAACGATTGAACAAACGGTCATTCATCAACACATTCGGATTGATGGCTTGCAGTTCTGCTTCATTTACCGCGACGCGCAGACGTAAACACGCTGGACCGCCGCCATTGCGCATACTTTCGCGCAAATCAAAGACTTTAATGTCATCAATCGGTGTACCCATCTGAATCATGTCACTCAGATAGTCCCACACGGCTTTATTTTGACGCGACTCTTCGGGTACAACGATGCTCATACCGCCATCTGGACGGGTCAACAGCTGACTGTTAAACAAATAAGTATTCACCGCGTCTTTCACCGACACACGCTGCTCAGGCACTTCTATCGAAATAAAGTCCTGTTCTAAATGCGCCATTTTCTGGCGGATTTCAGACAAAGCTTCGGTCTGATTTAAGAAGGCTTGTTGGTGATGGAATAACACCTGTTGGTTACTCACCGCAATCACATCATTGTGGAAGACACCTTGGTCAATCACATCCGGATGCTGCTGTACAAATACCGTTTGTGCAGGATTAAGCTGATGCAGGCGTGCAACGGCTTCACTGGCTTCAAGCGACTGACGCGCAGGATAATGTTTCGGGCCAATACCGCCACCCAAAAATTGCTGCCCATAAACAAACACTTGTACACTGGCCTGATCATAAGCACCGCCTAAACGGTTATGATTGGCAGCACCTTCATCGCCAAATAATGAAACGGGTGGCAATGCCGCATGATGCGCAAAATGACGTTCATCATTAAACATCGCCGCCATCACACGTGACGTGGTTTCATGTTCAATCGAACGATGGAATTTGTTATTCAAATTGGCCGCAGTAAAATGCACGCGTCCATCAGCACTGTCTGCCGAAGGAGAAACCGTTGCCGCATTTGCCGTCCACATACATGACGCTGAACTAAGCGCAGACAACAATGCTGGAGAAGTACGCATCGCCTGTTCAATCACACTGTGATCATCACCGCGAAAGCCTAACTTACGTAAAGTCGGGACATGTGGACGTTCTTGAGGTGCAAATACGCCTTGCTTCAAGCCCAGATCCGACAAGGCCTTCATTTTTAAAAGACCTTGCTTGGCAGCAAGTTTAGGATTAGAAACATTATTGCGGTTTTTAGTCGATGCTTCGTTCCCGAACGACAATCCCGCATAATGATGAGTCGGTCCAACTAAACCATCAAAATTAATTTCATAGCCTGACATTTTTAAACTCCCTATCCTTCAACTACAGCACAATGCCTGGCGATAATTTTTCAGGTAAATTCACCTGATCACTTTCAAGCGATGCCATTGGCCATGCACAATAATCTGCCGCATAGAAAGCACTTGCACGATGGTTGCCCGATGCTCCAACGCCACCAAAAGGTGCTGCACTTGAAGCCCCAGTTAATGGTTTGTTCCAGTTGACAATGCCTGCGCGTGCTTCAATCAACAAACGCTCAAACAAATCACGGTCTGGAGAAACTAAGCCAACAGACAAACCAAAACGTGTTGCGTTGGCAATTTTCAGCGCTTCATCAAAGCTGTCATAACGGTAAATACAGCTCAGTGGCCCAAAGTATTCTTCATCAGGGATATTGCTAACACCGGTCACTTCAAGAATTCCAGCGCGTAATAAACTGCTATTCGCATCTGGCTGCGTCACTGACAATAACGGCGTTGCACCTAAATCAATCAGACGTTGCTGCGCTTGTAAAATCTGTTGCGCAGCAGTTAAGGAAATCACGCCGCCCATGAAAGGTTGCGGCTCTGCATCCCATTGACCGATCACCAGATCACGCGTCACTTCAACCAAACGTTGAATGAAAGCATCGCCAGCTGCGCCATTTTTAATAATTAAACGGCGTGCGCAAGTACAACGCTGTCCCGCAGAAACAAAGGCAGATTGAATGGTCAAATTCACCACAGCATCGATATCAGTGATTTCATCAATAATCAGTGCATTGTTGCCGCCCATTTCGAGCGCTAAAATTTTTTCAGGTGCACCTGCTAATTGCTGGTGTAAGTGATAGCCCGTATTGGCACTGCCCGTGAACAATAAGCCATCAATTTCGCTTGATTGTGCTAAGGCTTCGCCTGTGCTGCGACCACCTTGCACCAAGTTCAACACGCCTGCTGGCAAACCTGCCGCATGCCATAACTTAACGGTTTCTTCTGCCGTCCACGGTGTCAATTCACTTGGCTTAAATACCACGGTGTTACCCGCGATCAAAGCAGGAACAATATGACCATTGGGTAAATGACCCGGAAAATTGTACGGCCCAAATACAGCCAACACCCCATGCGGACGATGACGTAATGACGCAGCCCCATCGGCCATTTCAGTCAAACTTTCGCCCGTGCGTTCATGATACGCACGAATCGAAATTGCCACTTTGCCCATCATCGCCTGAACTTCAGTGAGGGTTTCCCAAAGTGGTTTGCTGGTTTCACGACTAATCACCGTCGCTAACTGCTGTTTGTTCTGTTCCAATAAACTGGCAAAACGCTGAATAATCTCAATACGTTCTGCTAAAGGACGACGTGCCCATGCTGCAAAAGCGGCACGTGCAGACTGACAAGCCTGCTCTACTTCGTCCGCGGTTGCTTCAGCACCTTGCCAAATGGATTGTTGCGTCACCGGATCAAGTTTGTTCCACACTGCGCCATGCGCAGGAGACCATGTTCCGTTAATATATAAATTTCCTTGTGACATTATTTTTGCTCCGTCATATCTAAAGGCAAAATGCGAATGTTTTGCCCAGCCTGCACACCAAGTGCATTGGCCTGTTCAACCGTTAAACTCAGTATGTCTGCATCGTCTGCATGCTGAATTAAAATCGCGCGATAATCCTGATAGCGATCATTGCCCACCAAATAATGGTTTGCTCCCGCCACTACCTCGGACACCACCTTAACCATACAGACGCGGCTTTCCTGAACAGCACGTAAATCTTTAATTTCGGCTTCCAGCGTCGGGCCGGCATCAAAAATATCGACATAGCCTTGATAGCGCAGCCCTTCAGATTCCAGCACATGAAATGCAGGCAAAGTCTGTGGATGCACTTGTGCAATCACTTGCTGTGCAGCGCTAGGCAGTAAATCGATATACACCGGAAAACGTGGCATTAACTCAGCAATAAAGACTTTTTGACCAATACCACTTAAATAGTCTGCGGTGGAAAAATCCATATCAAAGAAATGATGACCCAATGCATCCCAAAAAGGTGAGCGCCCATTTTCATCTGAATAACCGCGCATTTCAGCGATTAAGGTATTTTTAAAACTGTCTTGAAAAGCGGCCATAAAAAGGAAACGAATTTTGGATAAAAATTTGCCGTTTTTATTTTTACGGAAATCAGGGTCAAGAAATAAGGTACACAGCTCACTACAACCCGTATGGTTATTACTCAGAAACAAGGTGTTCAGTGTCTGATATACATTCAGGGCTTGTGATGCATGTACCTGTTTACCCACGTGATAATTATAAAATGGTTCAGTCAGACCGACAGCAACCTCGATTGCACTGACCCCCACCACACGTTGTAATTCGGTATCTTCCAAAACAAAAAGATAGCCCTGTTCACTTTGGGTAGCTTGACCTTGCAAGGTATTTTGACTACGCAAAATACGGGCAGCCAGAATCTCTTTATTTTGCGGAAGAGAGGTCAGGCCAATGCCTGACTTCCCCGCTAAAATATAGATATCATCGAGGTCTTTATGCTCTGCATGTCTAACAATCATCATAAAGAGAAGCCTACTTCTCGTTAACGAAACGCGCTAAAGCGCGATCAAATCGTTGTAAACCTTCTTTAATTTGCTCTTCAGCAATAATTAATGATGGCGTAAAGCGCACAACATTCGGGCCTGCGACTAAAGCCAACAAACCTTCCTGACCCGCAAGGGTCACAATGTCTTTGGCCTTGCCTGCATATTCAGCTTTAAGCACACAGCCAATTAATAGACCTTGACCACGAATTTCTTCGAACAAGCCATAGCGCGCATTCAGCTCATTTAAACCTTCGGCAAAAATTTGCGCACGAGTACGTACACCATTCAAGACTTCAGGGGTATTAATAAACTCAAAGACCGCACTCGCCACCGCAGACGCCAATGGATTACCACCATAAGTCGTACCGTGATCACCCACGACAAACATATTGGCGTATTTGTCTGTAGCGATCATCGCGCCAATTGGGAAACCACCGCCCAAAGCTTTCGCTGTGGTTAAAATATCTGGTGTCACTTCGGTATTCATATAGGCATACAGCGAACCTGTACGACCCACACCCGTTTGCACTTCATCAAAAATTAGTACTGCACCATGTTGGTCACACAGTTCACGCAAGCCGTTTAAGAACTCAGGCGTTGCTGTAATTACACCGCCTTCACCCTGAATCGGCTCAACAATCACTGCGCAAGTTTCTGCATCAATGGCAGCGCGTGCAGCATCTAAATCATTAAATGGAATGTGCTGGATACCTTCTGGCAGCGGTGCAAAATCCTGTGAATATTTCGGCTGACCACCTGCGGTCACGGTAAATAATGTGCGACCATGAAAGGCATTTTGAAAAGCGACAATTTTATTTTTATTGGCAGAACCTGAAAGCAAGCCGACCTTACGCGCTAATTTCAGTGCCGCTTCATTGGCTTCTGCACCTGAGTTACAGAAAAAGACTTTATCGGCAAAAGTACTTTCAACCAATTGTTTTGCCAAATTCAAGACTGGTTCATTGGTATAGCCATTGCCAATATGCCAAAGCTTTTGCCCTTGTTCGACCAAAGCTTTAACCGCTACAGGATGCGCATGTCCCAAGGCATTTACTGCAATACCACCAGCAAAGTCGATATATTCTTTACCTGCCTGATCCCACAGACGAGAACCCTCGCCTCGCACAGGAATAAATTGTGCAGGTGCAAAAACAGGGACCATATATTGATTAAAGTCTTGGCGATTCGGGTGAATATTTTGGCTCATGAGATCCTCTTCCTTAATACATAAGGCTTTATTTTTACTTAAATTTAATAACAAACAGTCAGTGGCGAAGCGACGATTAGCCCGGGAAAATTCCGCGTTCTTTACGTGCTTTCAAGATGCGTTCACACGCCAAAATGTAAGCTGCGGTACGCAAGCTGCATTGTTTTTCCTGCGCTTTACTCCAAACATCTTCAACCGCTGACATCATCAGTTTGTCCAAACGTTGATTAATTTCATCTTCCGTCCAGAAATAGCTCGCCATGTCCTGTACCCATTCGAAGTAACTGACCGTTACCCCGCCAGCGTTACACAATACATCGGGTACAATGCTGATCTGACGCTGTAATAAAATCTCTTCAGCTTCTGGATACGTTGGACCGTTTGCACCTTCCAAGATTAATTTGGCAGTGAGCTTTTGCGCACGTTCTGCGGTAATTTGACCTTCTAAAGCAGCAGGAATCAGAATATCCATGTCGATATTCCAAAATTCTTGATCATCAATCATGCTTGCTTCTGGGAAACCCGCGACACCTTGATGCTTCGCGACATGATCCTGTAACTGTTTGACATTCAAACCTTGCTCGCTGTAGATCGTGCCAGTATGGTCTTGTACACAAACTACTTTGGCATTGGCTTTATGGAATAAGTAAGCCGCTTCACTGCCGACATTACCAAAGCCCTGAATCGCCACACGGCTGCCTTCAATCGACAGATTAATTTTTTTGGCAACTTCTAAGCCAGTCACAAACACGCCACGACCCGTCGCACGAACACGACCCAATGACCCACCTAAATGCACAGGCTTACCCGTCACTACGCTAGTCACGGTATGACCTTTAATGCTGGAATAGGTATCCATCATCCAGCCCATAATGCTGGCATTGGTGCCTACATCAGGTGCTGGAATATCAGTTTGTGGGCCAATAATTGGGCTAATTTCACTGGTAAAACGACGCGTCAAACGCTCTAACTCGCGAGGAGACAATTTACGTGGATCGACGCGAACTCCGCCTTTAGCACCGCCATAAGGTAAATTCAGTACTGCGGTCTTGATGGTCATCCAAGCAGCCAGTGCCATGACTTCATTCAGCTCAACATCTGGATGATAGCGAATACCGCCTTTACCCGGGCCACGCGATAGATTGTGCTGAACACGATAGCCTTCAAAATGCTGAATCGTGCCATCATCCATCACAATCGGTACATCTACGATAAGTGCGCGTTTTGGTCGCTTTAATGTATTAACAAATGGAATTAAATCTTCTTCTAAATAAGGAGTAACCTGATTAATCTGCGCAAGATAAGTCTGCCATGCTCGGCTATTTTCCATTTCATACGACAAAGACATAGATATTTTCCCTTGTAAAGTTTGTTTGATCAAATCCATTAAAAAAACAGCTGACGCCATACAACATGGTCTTTATCTATCCCGATAAATTCCCGAATGTCAGGTATGCGTCAATGGACATAGTATGAAAAATCAAATTGATTCGAAAAAGTTGTTATTTTAATTAAAATGAGATAAATTTTATCAATTTGCTAAGTGACAAAATCAAAATGAATGATACTGACAGCCAAATCCTTGGTTTACTGCGGGACAATGCCCGAATGTCGATTACCGACTTGGCCAATAAAATTCGTGTTTCACGCGCCACCGTTCAAAAACGGATTGAATATATGGAAATGAACGGCATTATCACGGGCTATACCATCCGTATTAAACCCAGTGCCAACAAAAATACCATTCGAGCTTGGATGAATATTATGGTCGAAGGCACCCAAACACGCGCTGTCGTTAAAGAATTACGGCTAGATTCCGCAGTACATACTTTACATACGACCAATGGCAAGTGGGATTTGTTGGTAGAATTAGAGTCCGATAGCTTAGAAAGCTTTGATAAAATATTAGAAAGAATACGAAATATATCAGGGATATATAACACTGAAACCAGTATTTTATTGTCCACATATAAAGCATAAACCCTGATGAAAAAAATAGGATTTCAAATCCTATCTCAATTGTTTTGCAGATTGAGAAAAAGAGAGGGTTTCCCCTCTCGCCCTTATAGCAATAAAGGGTTATGTATCATCTCGTGCAGTCGTTAGTAAACGTGAAATATCCGTATCGGTGCTTATTTGACTGGGATCATTAAGTGCTGGTAAGGCGTTCCGGGCCACATTATGTAAGGGACCGTCGTATCTGGCTGAGCACTCTTAGGATACATGTCGTAGAAACTGGGAGCAGCACCAACGATCATGACGTGAGGACCTGTCTTGATCCAGTGATTGCCAGCGCTAGGTTTTGTGGCATAGGGATCCACGTTGCTGGCGTCAGTACCCCCCGCCAACATGTACATAAAGCCAACTTTACCCATGATCGGTGTTTTGTGACCAATCCAAGCTTCCGCCCACTCTAGAGCTGCTTTGTCCATACACATTGGGTCGGGGCCAGGGGTTGCAGGGTTATCGGGCATGCAGGTAAAGCCGTTGTGACCTTCGCGTAAGGTACGCATCTGACCATTGGCACCCATGACCACAATGGTGGCTGCTGCACTCACTTTTTTCGGTGCTGCACTCATTGCACTGGCGATGGCTTGCTTGTCAGCCCCACCTTTGAGCCTCATTTGGTCGGCGGCGAGAGCGGCGGGCGCAGACAGTACAATCCATCCAGCGATAATCAACACTTTGGGGAAATTCATGGCACACTCTCCTTGCATCAGTAAAAACATCTGAAATACGACTAGATCAAAAGCAACAATCGACCACAGAGCAATCTCTTGCTTTATGGCGATCCGTGCAGATCGACAGAAAAGCGCTATATCTTAGACTTGCTGTTCAAGACACTTGGGGACAACGATTCGGTCGGACGTACTTCCGATGATCTACTGCAACAACTCTACGGTCGCCTAGAACTGTTGTTGTTAAATGAGGGGGAAAACGAGGATGCGGAAGATTAAGTTTGTGGTGCCTAACTCAAGTGATACAGCACATCTAGCATATAACTAAAAATAGAATGAAGCGTAATAGCATAACCACGCTCAATATGATTATTTTTTAATCACTTTCAATGATTACGTCAACATGATGTACCACAATGCACAGATTTCATAACAAACAAAATTATTAGGACACAAATAGCTGACAAAGCTAGAAAAGTGGTCTAGCTAAAAATTGAGATGATCTTTATCTAAATTTTTTATGATCGTTCAAAGCGCTAAAACCAAACTGTTAGATTTGATTTTAGCGCTCTCATTTACCTGATAAACAATTCATTTTTATTCAGAGATTGTGGCAATCAGCTGATCTGCATGACATGTTGTAGCTTGCTCAAACAAAATCTGTATTTTCCCAGAACGATGTGCAAGTACGGGGACTTCCATTTTCATGGCTTCCATAATCGCAACCACTTGCCCTTCTTGAACCTGTTCATCATTCTGAACTTTCCATGCACTAATCACACCATTAATCGGTGCCAGTAAATGTTCAGGTTGAACTTCTTGCACTTGTAACTGTTCAGCTTGTGCATTTGCAGGAACAGCACTTTGCGCAAACATACCCGCAGGTAAGCCTAAACGGTGTAATTTTCCATCAATTTCAATATAGCTTAAAAGCATGGGCTGTTGATGGTTTGGAATACTGCGTTTTGTCGGTTTCAAATCTTGTTTAAAGTCATTTTCAATCCAACGGGTATGGACTTTAAATTCATCGGTAAAATCCGTTTCATTTAAAACCGCACGATGAAAATCGAGAACTGAGGCAATCCCTTCAATCTTGAATTGCTTTAAAGCACGTTTTGCGCGAGCGATCGCAATTTCACGAGTTGGCCCTGTCACAATCAGCTTTGCCATTAAAGAGTCAAAATGGCTTGAAACAAGCGAACCTGTACGTACACCTGTATCAACACGAACACCATTGCCCGATGGCGCTTCAAACAAACTTAATGTGCCAAAGGCAGGAATAAACCCACGACTTGGGTCTTCTGCATTGATACGAAATTCAATGGCATGACCTTCAGCTTTTGGGGTTTCTTTAATTGAGAGTTCATGTCCAAGTGCCACACGAATTTGTTCAACCACCAAATCAACTTTTGCGGTTTCTTCCGTCACAGGATGTTCAACTTGTAAGCGCGTATTCACTTCCAAGAAGGACAATTTTCCATCTCGGCTTAATAAATATTCAACGGTTCCTGCCCCAACATAATGGGCTGCCTGACAAATATTTTTAGCTGAAGTCAAAATTTCTTGATAAGTTTCATCACTAACAAAAGGCGCTGGCGATTCTTCAATCAGTTTTTGATTACGACGTTGTAGCGAACAATCACGTGTGCCTAAAACCACAACATTGCCATGTTGATCGGCAATCACTTGCGCTTCGACATGGCGTGGCTGATCTAAGTATTGCTCGACAAAGCATTCACCACGACCAAAAGCGGCTTGCGCTTCACGTACAGCGGAATCATACAGCTCTTTTACATCTTCCAGTTTCCAAACCACTTTTAGACCACGTCCACCACCACCAAAGGCTGCTTTAATGGCAATCGGTAAACCAAATTGTTTGGCAAAATCTAACGCCTCATCAGCATTCTTGAGTGGATCTTGTGTTCCGTGTACCAAAGGTGCGCCCACCGAAGCTGCAATTTTACGCGCTTCAATTTTATCACCCAATTTTTCAATTGCACTTGGCGATGGCCCCACCCATTTCAGCCCTGCATCAATCACCGCTTGGGCAAATTCAGCGCGTTCCGATAAAAAGCCGTAGCCCGGATGGACCATCGTCGCTTTGGACTTTTTAGCAATATCAATAATTGCAGGAATACTTAAATAGGTTTCTTTTGCAGTTGCACCGGCCAAGCCCCAAGCTTCATCAGCCAGTTCAACATGCATACTGCTGATATCATCATCGGCATACACGGCAACCGATGCGATGCCCATATCTCGGCAAGCATTGATAATACGAACAGCAATTTCACCACGGTTGGCAATCAGCAGTTTTTCAGTCAATTTTTTTTCAGTGTTCATATCCATTCTCAATTTTTTTAAATTCTTCAATCTTGTTAAATTTGATGTGACAACCCGCAGGTATTTGTGCCACCAAATCCCAATGATGTTTGGCTACAGAAGCAATAACAGGATATCCACCTGTCAAAGGATGATCATTCATAAATAAAACAGGCTGCCCACTGGGCGGGATCTGTAGAGCGCCAATACAAGTTCCTTCACTTTCCAATTCATGGGTAATTTTGCGTGATAAAGGACTTAATCCTGATAAACGTAGCCCAACCCGATTACTTTCATTGGTGACCAGCCACGTTTGTTGACACAATTTTTCAATACTGTCTGCATCAAACCAATCGGTACGCGGCCCCATGACAATATCCAATTCAACCGTATCTCCGACCATGGGCAGATTAGCTTTAGCGGTTTCATAAAGACTGATATTGTTTGTCGCAACGTGACCTTGATAAAGCACATCACCCACTTTTAACGGTTCAGGGCCGAGTACAGCCAAACTATCAAAGGAATAACTGTTTAAAACAGGTTGAAGATCAAACCCACCACGAATAGAGAGATAATTTCGTAGCCCTGCTGTAGGGGTTTGGATTTGAAACTCATCCCCTGCATCTAATGCGATGGCTTGATAACTGTCAAAATCAGCTTTTTGCCCATCAGCAAATTTCACACAAATATTCGATATTGCACCTGTCACTGCGATCACCGCGGAGCCTTGCATTTTGGCTTTTAAACCACCATTCAAAACTTCAATCACAGCGCTTTTATTGGATTACCGACAATACGATTGGCACTATGCATTGCAGCTAAATCCATTGCTCCTGCTGTACCCACACCAATATTGGTTTGATTAAAACGACCTTCATCCTGAATCAACATTTGTAGACTCGGTGCGGTAATTTTAAATACCGGTTCAACAGATGGCTTTTCCGTTTGGATGATCTGTTTTGGCACACTCACAGATACCGGACGATGCGTCACATCTTCAAAATGTACGGTCATCCCCGGCAATAAAAGTGCTGGATTTTGACGTTCCAAATCCCACATTTTCTCAGATGTAGTACCAATCAGCTGCCAGCCACCCGGACTATCTTTTGGATAAATGCCTGAATATTTTCCTGCCAGTCCAAGTGAACCCGCAGGAATCTTTTTCCGTGGCACTTTTAAACGTGGAATATCGGTAAAAGGATGGTCTGGGCTGCTCATATAGGCAAAACCGGGCGCAAAACCAATGAATGCCACATTCCAAACACTTTGCTGATGTTTCAAAATAACATCAGCAACAGATAAGCCCTGTAACGCTGCAACTTGAGCTAAATCTTCGCCATTATAGTGAATCGGAATAATGACTTCTTGCGCATTCCGCTCAAGGCTTGACCCGATTTCAAACCTACTGATGACTGATGCAAGTGCTTGAAATTGAGTTTCAATTTCATTAAAAAAAACCAGTATTGTTTTTGCCGCAGGAATTAAATCTTTAACACCCTTGAGCTGTGCATTTTGCAATTTGCTATATAACGCCAATGTTTCTTCTAAACTTGAAAGTTCAATCAAAAAACAGTCAGCATTCACCGATAAAAACTGCATTTACTGTTCCCTTTTTTGATTAACCGATCCAAGCTCGATCAGGAATGTCGGTAATAAACATATGACCGGGTGCATGACTAATCGCAAATGGAATTTTTGAGTTCATGACCGCTGCTTGAGGTGTGACACCACATGCCCAAAACACGGGTATTTCACCCGCTTCAATACGTGAAGCTTCACCAAAATCGGGTTGGTTAATATCTAAAATGCCGAGGCTTTCAGGGTGACCAATATGCACAGGTGCACCATGTACACTTGGCATACGCGCGGTAATTTTTACGGCTTCGGTAATTTGATGCGAAGGAATCGGGCGCATCGACACCACCATATTGCCTGAAATTCGCCCCGCAGGAAGACACTCAATATTACTTAAGTACATCGGCACATTGGTCTTGTCATGAATATGACGTACCTCAATGCCCGCGTCCTGCAAAGCGGTTTCAAAGGAGAAGCTACAGCCAATTAAAAAGGTGACTAAATCAGGGTGTGCATGATAAATATCACTGGCATCGGTCACTTCATCCAGCATTTCCCCATCTTTCCAGATACGGTAGCGTGGAAAATCAGTACGAATATCAGAATCTGATGCAAGTTTTGTGGCGTATATGCCTTCTTCTAAAACATCTAAAACAGGACAGCTTTGTGGATTACGATGTGCATAAAGAAGAAAATCATAAGCCCATGCTTTCGGCACCGAAATCATGTTCACCTGAGTCATACCTGCGGCCATGCCCGCAGTGGGTTGATCAAAACCTGCACGAATTTTATGACGCGCATCCAATGCTGCTTTCAGTTGGACTGGATCTACTTTGATATCCTTTAGCATCACGTTCTTCCTTGTTTCTTATTCACAAAATGGGCGAATTTGAATGTTATTTTTTAACAATTCAGCTTTGATGGCGGCTGACATTTCCAATGCGCCATCCGTATCACCATGCAAACAAATCGTATCGGCTTGAATGGGGGTAAATACACCATCAATCGACTCGACACCGCCATTTTGCAGCATGGAGACTACACGCTTTGCGACAAATTCTGAGTCATGCAAAACAGCGCCTGCTAAACGGCGAGATACCAGTGATCCATCGCTGTTATAAGCACGGTCTGCAAATGCTTCTGAAACCACTTTTAAGCCTGAAGCTTTTGCTTGTTCAACTAAATTTGATCCTGCAAGCGCAACTAAAACCAGTTCAGGGTTATACATTTTAATGGCATCAATAACGGCTTGTGCCTGAACTTGATCTTTGGCAATGGTGTTGTATAACGCACCGTGCGGTTTCACATATTTCACTTTTGAACCTGCAACTTTCGCCAGTCCATCCAGTGCTGAAATTTGATACAGCACATCGGCAATCAATTCATCTCGTGATAAATCCATATTGCGACGGCCAAATCCAACCAAGTCTGGATATGCCACATGTGCGCCAATCGTTACACCAAGTTTTACGGCCTGTTTCAATGTTTTTAAAATACCCAGTGGATCACCTGCATGAAATCCACAAGCAATGTTGGCACTGGTCACAACGGGTAAAATTTGTTCGTCATTGCCCATTTTCCATGAGCCAAAACTTTCACCTAAGTCACTATTTAAATCTACAAACATGGTGTGCAATCCCTTTTCACTTAGAGTTTGGTTAAGTAGTTAAAGACTGTGGTAAATGACATATAGCCCATCCACCATGTCAAGATACAAGTGAGTATGCCCAGAATAAGTAACCATTTTGGATAGTTATAGCTACCTAGCATATCTTGACGACAAGCAGCAACATAAACAAAAATAGTCAAACCAATTGGCAATACCAAACCATTAAAACCACCAACAAAAATCAATAATCCAGCAGGTGTTGCACCAAGCACGACATACAGCAATAATGCTAAAGAGATAAATGTCATGGTGGCGTAGTTGGTTTGTTTTGGCGTTAAATTCTTTTTAAATGCGGTAAAGAAAGAAACTGAAGTATAAGCTGCACCAATGGTGCTACTGATCCCTGCTGCCCAGAAAATTAAACCAAAAAGTTTAAAGCCGAATGCACCTGCCGCATATTGGAATGCTTGTGCTGCTGGGTTGGCATCATGACTGGATAAATCAATAGAAGCACCACTAACAACCACGCCTAAGAATGCCAAGAACAAGACATAACGCATGATCCCAACAACAATAATGCCTTTGGTTGCAGCTCTGGCAACTTCATCAATATTCTCTGGACCAACCACCCCTTTATCCAGTAATCGATGTGCGCCCGCATAACAGATATAACCACCCACTGTTCCACCGACAATAGTGGTAATGATGGCAAAATCAATCTGATCTGGCGCAAAAGTCTGTTGAACCGCTTGACCGACAGGAGGCATCACGATAAATGCAACAATAACAATCAGGATAATTTTGAGTAAACCCAAAACAATCATGCTTTTATCCATCGCAAGTGTGGCTTTTCGAGAGGCAAAAATAAGAATCGCTAATGCACCACTCAAAACTCCGCCCACTTTGGTATCGAGTCCAAATAGTGCATTTAAACCAAGTGCAGCACCGGCAATGTTGCCGATACTAAAGAAAAAACCACCTAAAATGACAAGGAATGCCAGTAAATAACCACTCCCTGGTAATGCCTTATTGGCAATGTCGGAAGCACGCATTTGCGTTAAAGTCACAATGCGCCAAATGTTCTGTTGAACCACATAATCAATAATGATCGAAATCAAGATTGCAAAACCGAATGCAGCCCCTAACTTCACTGTAAATACAGCAGTTTGGGTTAAAAATCCTGGCCCCATCGCAGAGGTTGCCATCATAAATATAGATGCAACGATTGCCCACTGACGGTCAGATAAAAAAGAAGATTTTAATAAAGACATGTTTAGGCGTTCCTCATCCATTTGAGCTTAATCAACGCTATTTCAAGTTGAGCAAAGAACATCAATTTTTCTAAAATATGAAATTCTTTAATCCTTTAAATTGGTAAGATTTCTCGGTTGTCATGAACCAAATCTTGTATTTAAAATAAAAACATAGGAGAGCCATGAGCCACAATAAGACTTTATTCAAAATATTAAAAATATAAGTTATTGAATTAATTTATATTTTTTATTTAAAAAGCATTTCAATAATGAATCTTTATCACTTGCTATAAGTTATTATTATCAATATTTAACATATTTTGGATTTTCAAACTCAAATAAGGTTTGAAGAAAACAATGCCCAATCACTTAATTTTTAATTTTATCATTCAATTTTTTCATGGCTTTTTCAGCAGTCACAACGGCCAAATCAGTGAGTTTTTCTTTTAAAGCAGCATTGTCCCCTTGCGTATAAATGGCGGTGAAATGAAAGGATTCCAGTTGAATTGGCGTATTCAATACTTCCAATCGACCATCCAAAATTTCTTTTAATGCCGTGAGTGTAGGTACCACTGCTATACCCAACCCCTGTTCTGCTAAACGCAATAAAGTGGCTAATGAATAACTGGTAATTGAAATAGGTTCATCAATATTTTGTTGCTTCATTCTGGCTTTTAATTCTTTATACGGATAGGTAATTTTAGGGTAAGTCAAAATTGGATGCGACATCAAAGTCTTAAATGACATTTGCCCAATCCCCCCTTTAAATGACGGTGAAGCTAAAAAGCTCAGTTCAAAATCACAAAGTACTCGTTCTATACATTCAAAAGGCAATGTGGGTCCAAGTAAAAAAGCCATATCCAGCTCACCAGTACGAACGCCTTCTTGCAAATCTGGCGTTAAACTCACCACGATTTCAACTGAAACTTTGGGAAATTCCTGCTGAACTTTCTCCATATATTCCACTAACCATGTATGCACAATGGTCTCAGAGACTCCCAAACGAATCGTACCCGTCAAATACTGACTTTCAGACAACTCTGCAACCAAATCTGTTTCCAGTCGCATAAATTTTTCAGCATATTTAAATAAAGTCACGCCCTTCTGCGTTGCTTTTATTTGACGAGAGCTTCGATCCAGTACTTTAAAACCTAAATCATTTTCAATAGCCGTAATTTTTTGAGAAATCGCTGGCTGAGTGGTGTGCAATTTTGTTGCAGCTTTATTAAAACTATTTAATGTCACGACCCAGTAAAATGCTTCAAGGTTTTTTAGGTTCACATGAACACCGAATCAAAATTTCAAAATTGAATATGTAATAAATTATGCACCATAATCACTAAGAAACTAAATTTTCTATTATTTTTTAATCTTTTATGTTGAAATATAATATTTCATATTTAGACATCATTTATTTTTATACCACACCCAATGTAATAAATATTGATGTAATAGACAACTTGCATAAATCAAAAAATTCTTAACATTCAATTTTTTAAAATCAGCACACATCAAATCATTTAGTGAAAAATGAAAAACAAAATAGTGCAAAATAAGCCGAAAACTTACAGATACATGATGGCTTTTTACTAACTCACAATATACAAGACACCATACACCAAGACAAATTATAAGACTCTGCATATAACGTGATACACAGGCATAAAAAAAGGCTTAAACCCTTTAGGATTAAGCCTTTCAGTTCCTAAGCTTGGCATATTTTGGGGTGGCGTCAATTGAACTCAAATCCCAACCCATTCATTCCAAAGCTATTTTATTGAATAAAAAAATTCATTGACCCAATTTTGACCCACATCAGATTTAGTGTATTGAATCACTTAGAAATCTTGTTCAAATCCAAATTCAGGATTTGAAATGGCGTACGGCATTATAGCAGAACATTATACTTAAAAATAAATGCAATGTTATAATGTTTCAATTAATTCATTGTGATATTAATAATCACCTTAACCTCATTATGACTCAATTTTTAATTTGTATTTTTGCTTAGGACTCTTAGGCTTATCAGGAAGGGTCCGTTCAACCACACCTGCTTCTAATGCTGGAGTTAAATAATTTTTTTGGAATGTTGCTCGGTGGGACAAGTCTAATAGAGCCATCAGCTCAGTTAAGCTATATTCCTTCTGCTCCATATTCTGCATTAGACGTTTAACTTGATCGCTAACTTGTACGCTAGCTTGAGCGGTATCTTGATCGCTGGCATCGGAACTGAGAATTGCATCTAGAATCATCTGCAAAATAAACTCAATAAAAGGTGCAGAATCTGAACGATCTGTGCTCGCTTGCAATGCATCGTAATAAGCTTTTTGGTTTTGATAAATCAAGCTTTCTACAGGGATATTAAGAAAAATTGGATTCCACTGGCTTAAGATTAAAGTTTGCCATAAACGCCCCATACGCCCATTACCATCAGCAAATGGGTGTATAAACTCAAACTCATAATGAAATACTGAACTCTGAATTAATGGGTGCTCATTGCCTTCAGCCAACCACTGCAATAATTCTCCCATTAAACGGTGGACTTGATTTGCCGGCGGAGCCATATGCACGACTCGATCCCCTGACATCACACCAACACCGCCATGACGATACTGTCCAACTTCATCAATCAGTCCTGTCATCAGTATTTGATGTGCTTTAAGCAAATGCGATTCTTGATCAGGATTCCAATCTTGAATTTCTTCATATGCCTTTAGGGCATTACGTACCTCTTGAACTTCTTTAGGTGGAGCGATAATGGTCTTACCATTCAGGATCGCTGTGATTTGCTCTGTACTCAAGGTATTTCCTTCTATCGCTAAAGACCCTTGAATCGTTCGAATACGATTGGCTTTTCGCAATTTAAGGCTATCTTGGATTTGGGTTAATGCAGTTAAGCGCCCTATAGACTCACTTATCTGTGCAATCAAGTGAATAATTTTAGAGGTAATCGTATAAGGCGGTTGATATTTCATGCCATTCCTAAATTATGTAAATACAAAGCACAGTTTATTAAACTCTAAAATATTAATATTTCATAGCTTAGTGAGTAATACCCGCTACAAGAATGCTTGTCTTTTCCATTCTAAAACAGTGAGGTAACTAATCAGCTATTTCTTTTAAATTCTGCTTTGCTGTATCTTTATTTTAAATATACGCAGGAAATTGCATTGTTCAAAGTTATTGATGGCTTAAAAAACAAGCTTGATCAGAAGCGACCTCTTTCTGACCTTATGTCTAAAAATTTACAAGAAGATCTAATTCTACGTTGGATATACCATTCTAATGCAATCGAAGGTAATGCACTAAGACTGCTAGAAACTAAAGTCGTTTTAGAAGGTATCGCTGTAGGTGGTAAAAAATTAAAAGATCACTTCGAGGCAATTAATCATAGAGATGCAATCTACTACGTTAAAGATATCATCAAAAAAGAAGAGCCTTTTTCTGAGTGGCAAATTCGCAATATCCATCGGCTCATTTTGAAAAATATAGATGATAACAATGCCGGTCGATACCGTCAGCAAAATGTGCTCATTTCAGATGCTACCAACATTCAGCCAGATTACACGTTACTGAATGATAAGATGGCTCAGTTTGTAGATTGGTATAATACAGAAGCAGATCTAATGCACCCAATTGAACGAGCTGCAAAAGTACATGCAGACTTCTTAGGCATACATCCTTTTATTGATGGCAACGGTCGTACCTCTCGTTTACTCATGAATTTAGAATTAATGAAAGCTGGCTATCCACCATGCGTGATTAAGGTTGAAAATCGTTTAGCTTATTATGAAGCTCTCGATCAATGGATGGCTTACGGAAAAAATGAAGCTTTCATTCAATTGGTTAATGATGCAGTACTGGAAGGATTTAAGCCTTATCAAATTGTATTAAACATATAAGCTAGAGGATTAACCCTCTAGCTTATAATTATTTTATTATTAACGTTTCAATACATAACAAAGTCTAAAAATCATATTTTGCCATCATTTGCAGACGGCTGTCTTTGCCTTCTAAGTTATTTACGGTCTTTCGTTCACCATAGACATATTCCACCCCAAACGTCAGCGGTTTATAGAGTTTGTACATCACATTGATCCAGCCCTGTTGCAGCTTCTTATTAGCATTCTTAGTCACTTGATCTTTATCACTATAAATTAGAGCACCATATCCTAACGTGCTTCTGAGCTTTCCATTCAACTGATAGGTCGTGCCGATTTGGAAGGCATCAAAGTCAATCAGTTCGATATCATTTCTCTCTTGGATATAACGTCGATTATCTGAAGTTGCCAGTAAGATTTTATTATCTCCTGACACATGAGAGTAATTGGCATTTAATAATAAAGATGGCGTGAATTTATAACGCAGACCTAGTGCTGCGCCCCAACCCAACTCTGTTTTATCCTCAATATCACGTAGGCGCACTTCCTGCAGCAGACCACGTATAGTGATTAAGCCATCTCCTTCAGAAAAGTCATGCCTCAACTTACCTGCCAGTAACGGTAGACGATTCTCATCATTGCCTTTTTCCAGACTTAAAAAATACATAGTCGTTGCATTAATCGGCTGCTCATAACGTATCATTGGATTACGGGTAGTACCACCACCTAATGCCGTATTAAAGTCCAACATTTCTGGCGCAGTTTCTGTGGACAGGAAGCTGGAGGTTGTCTGACCGATGAGCCAACGGTCATAACTTAAATAAACATGGCGTAGACGCAAAGAATCTTTAGTATCTCCACCACGAAAATCAACTTCAATTTTACCTTTCAGTGACTGTTTATCTAAAGGAGTACTAAAATCCAGACCAATGCGAGTCGTGGTCATAGTGCTATCAAAACGATCTTCAGTCGCCTTTTTATCCGCTGAATCGTCTAATGCGACACTATGTATGCTATTAAATATCCCTTTTGCACCTTCAAATTGGTAAGCAATATCACCACGAATAAAGCCATATAAATTAATCTCTGCACCAGATTTCGATTGCCACTTATTTGGTACTGGTAGTTTATTCTCCTGCTGCACAGCTATACTTGCTCCTGAGGCTTGCTGTGCCTGTAACATTTGTTTGAGCTCTGCAACTTCTGATTTGAGTTGTTCAATGTCTGTCGCTACTGTTTGCTCCGCATATGCCTTAGAAATAACTGTATCGACTAAAACAATAAAAGCGCAAATTATAAAATTTCATATTAATCCTTTAA
This sequence comes from uncultured Gammaproteobacteria bacterium, assembly GCA_963812025.1. GTDB lineage: Bacteria > Pseudomonadota > Gammaproteobacteria > Pseudomonadales > Moraxellaceae > Acinetobacter. The sequence continues at coordinate 41,097 of CAWETQ010000005.1, read as the reverse complement.
AAGTAAAATCCATCTGTATAAATCACATTAAAAAACTGTTTTTCGTTCTATCCCCCATAGAGCTCCAAATACCTATTTCTTACTATTTCCGTCATATATTTTTTCTTAATCAAATTAATTGCATGCTTAGATTTTGAAAGTGCATATAAACAAAGACTTTCTGTTTACTATTTAACAGAGGCGATAGCTTCATAATCCAAAGAGATGGCTAATCGACATAGATGATCTGGTTGTTCATCAAGATATTTAATTGCAGTCGGATTTTGCCGAATGGCATAAATTATTAATTTCACATTTCTACTTTTTAAAAACTTGATTACGGACGAATTTTTTTGGATCGCATCTAACCAAATACCTTCATTAGATTCTTGAACATATCGAATGACATACGGTTTTTTCTTTAGTGTGAGCTTTAAAATTAAGCACTCGGGTCATGAATATATTTAATAGCTTCGGCCTTATCTGCATAAGAAATCCTTCCATATCTTTCATAAGTGATTCACCTTCTGTTATCTATCAATTAGATTTAAAAAATATGCTTTTACTCAATTGGTAAAAATAATGGGTTGTCAAAATGACAAAGATCAAGTCGAGACAATTGAAAAGCCACCACAATTGGTACTGCTAATCCTAAAGCTTTGGCAGTCAACGACATCTCTGCAATTCCTCCAGGAGAGAATCCCAAAATCAAAATTTGTCCATCGGCATGACTCACGCGAATCAGTAGCAAGGCAAAAATGATCGAAAGCGCCAAAGCCAGTACATTAAAAATAAAAGTCAAACCAATAAATTTTTTATTATTCTTTAGAAAGTTAAACGGAAATTTACTGCCCAATGACCAGCCAATACACAGTTGTCCTAAAAAAATAAACCAATCTGGAAAGCCTAAAATGAAGCATCCCGAGAAAAGAAAGCAATCCAATAATTGTGAGTGGACCTAAAATCCAAGCATTGAGAATATTCAATAATTGAAAGACTTTTCCAAATAACAGTGCAAGTGCAAACAACAGTAAGACCTGAATAAATCTATAGGGTTCTGTCTTTTGTATATTTATACTCGACCAGTCAACTTGAAAATATAGGACCATAAATACGGGAACCAACACCACTAAGACCACAATTCTTAAACTATGCGCAGCCACCACCTTTTCAACTTGAGCATGCTGCCTCTCTGCGATATTGACCATTTCACTGGCACTACCAATCGCGGATGAAAACCAAGCGGTTGCCCAATCTAGACGATTCACCTTATATTGCAGTCCGGCCAATATCGTACCCAACAACAAAGACCAAACAATTCCAAACAAAATGAAACCCCAATAGGCCGTCACCGCTTGTACCAAATCAGGGGTAAAATATAGACCCAAAGTCATACCAATAATGATCTGTCCACCCAATCGCCAACGCGGATCACATGCAAGTGGTCGCCCAACACTGCCGCACACCAATGCAGCCAGCAATGGACCGAGCAGCCAGGGCAACGGAATGTGCAGATAATTTGCGAGTAGTGCGCCAGGCAGGAGCAATCGCCAATCCTTTGGCATTTGATTTTATATTTTTCATAATTCCTCAAATATAATGATCAGCATATGCTGGTCATCACTCTTTGGTTAATTTGCTTTTTGTTTTTTGATAAACAGATACTTACGCACGATTGGTAAGATCAACAACAATGCAGACATCACCCAAAGTCCCATACTGATGTTACTACTCCACAAAATGCTTAATTCACCTTGAGAAATGGACAATGCACGACGTAAATTCGATTCCATCAACTGGCCCAGTACGAAACCAAGAATCAGTGGTGCCAATGGGAAATCAAATTTTCTCAAGACATAACCAATCACACCTAATCCCATGCACAGTAATAAGTCAAAAATAGTACTGTGAATCGCATAAACACCAACAAAACTTACAGTTGCGATAATCGGAATTAGAATATAGCTTGGAATATTCAGTAATCTAGCGAAGAAGCCTACTAATGGCAGGTTCAGCACCAGCAATATAATGTTCCCGACCATTAAGGACGCAATCAGTGACCAAACCAGTACTGGCTGCTCAGTAAAAAGCTGTGGGCCTGGTGTGATGTTGTACATTATTAATGCACCCATCATTACGGCAGTCGTACCAGAACCAGGCACCCCTAAAGTCAGCATTGGCACGAATGAACCACAAGCTGCTGCATTATTGGCGCTTTCTGGCGCAGCTAAACCACGCAGGTCACCTTTACCAAATTACCCTTTTCACCCGCCATTTTACGTTCAGTGGTATACGCTAAAGCGCTTGCAACCGTTGCACCTGCACCTGGTAAAATCCCGAGAAAGAAACCAATTAAAGAACTACGAATAATAGTCGCCAATGAGCTAAGAAATTCCTTAAGATTAAACAGAGAACGTTTACCTTGTTTTAACACCACCTTACCCATCGTTGTACGTTCAAGCATCAATAAAATTTCACTGACACTGAATAAGACCAATTACGATTGTAGTAAAGGCAATACCATCACTAAGTCCAACACTATCAAAGGTAAAACGATAAACCCCAGTAATAGCATCCATACCCACGGTTGAAAGACCGAATCCGATCAATGCCATAATCAAAGTTTTAAATGGTTGTGTGCTAACCAAACCTGTCAAACACACGATTGCAAATACCATTAAAGCAAAATATTCGGCTGGACCAAATGCAATCGCCCATTTAGCTAAAATTGGTGCAAATAGCACGATTCCAATAAAGGCAATGGTACTGCCAATAAAGGAACTGACGGATGAAAGTGATAAAGCAATTCCAGCCTTACCCTGTTGTGCCAATGGATAACCATCTAGCGTGGTCATTATCGCACCCGCATCACCTGGTACATTAATAAAATGGCTGAAATACGTCCCACCATATTCACAGCCCAAATATACTGCCGCCAATAGAATCAATGCACTTTCTACCGGCAAACCTAAAGCATAAGCAAAAGGTAATAAAATAGCAACACCATTAATGGGACCTAAGCCGGGCAATAAACCAACAACGTACCAATAAATGCACCAATAAAGGCAATTAGAAGATTTTGTGGTTGCAAGTGCAACTTCAAAACCTGCTATTAAAAAATTAAAAATGTCCATATCATTGTCATCCTTAACTAAATAGTCCAAGTGGGAATGGGACATCCAACACGCGGTCAAATAAATAGTAAGTACTCATTCCTAAATACCACTGCAGTAATTACCGTCGGGATCGTCTTGCCATTGAACAATTTACCCACTGCAATCGTCATTAATATGGTCGCAACGATAAAGCCCAACCATTCAAATAAAACTGCATACAAGGTTAAAGCCAATACACACAGCACTAACTTACCCAACAAATGTTTAGTCCAACCGAGTTCAACTGGCTCAAACATAATTGCAGGACGAACTGTTAAATAAACTGCATCGCAATGAAATCAATCCCATAAGTAGAATAGGAAAGGATTTTGGGCCAACTGGATCATAAGAAATAGGGGCTTCAAAATTGCAGGCATAAATCAATAAAGCCAGTCCACAAACTGCAATAATTCCCGTGAGAATACGTTCAGATTTCATAATCTTCCCTCGAAACAAAAGCTGAGCTGGAAAGGTCTTTGCAACTCAGCTCCTGTGTTATTTTGATAATTTATATTCTTGGGACAACTGACGCATGTCTTCAGTCTGCTTATGGACATAAGCAGTGATTTCTTCACCCGTTAATTCAAAAGGTAACAAATCTTGATTTTCACGTACCGCATCAAATTTCTGGTCAGCCATCATCTTGTCGAAGGCAGTTTTCCACCAATTATAGGCTTCATCACTGACCTTAGGCCCCATGTAGAAACCACGTATCACGGGCCACTCTAAGTCATAGCCCTGCTCTTTTGCAGTTGGCAAATTAGAGAATTTTCCTTCTAAGCGTTGATTCGAAAAAACTGCCAATACACGAATATTGCCAGCTTTCAGATGTGAGCCAACTTCACTCACATTACCTACCCCAACTTGAATGTGTTGACCCAGTAATGAAGTCAGAACTTCACCACCCCCCTCAAGAGCAACGAAACTCATATTCGCGGGATTAACGCCTGCTTTTTTCGCTAGCATGGCAGTTTGCATCCAGTCCTGACCACCGACACTACCTGCACCACCAAAGCTAATGGCTTTTGGATTTTCACGTAATGCTTTCACCAGATCATCTAGATTTTTAAGAGGTGAATCTTTATGCACTGCAACCAGACCATAATCTACAGCAACACCAGACAACCATTTCACGTCTTTTTCAGTAAAGTTACCAAATTTACCTTGAGCAAGATTAAGCAAAGAACCAGTTGAGAATGCAATGACCGCATTATTGTTCGCCGGATCATTACCTACAATTTTATTATAAGCAACGGCGCCTACCCCGCCTGGCATATAGGTCACACGCATTGGGTCTTTCAGAACTTCAGTTTTCTTAAAGCCAGACTGAATCAACTTACAGGTCATGTCAAAACCACCACCTGGTTTGGCGGGTGCAATACATTCCGCACGTTTTGGATAGCCTGGTTCCTTAGAAGCATTTCCAGCACCACATCCTGCAATCACAACACTGGCACAAGCCAATGTAATTAATTTTAAATTTTTCATCGCGAATATGTCCTTATAACAAACTTTTCCATTTAATCTTTCTAATTTCTTACCTATAGCCATCATCGACCTCCATGGTCTCGGGTCTCAATCGTGGTTTGGGTTTTTACTTTGTTTTTGCTTTATTTTTTGAAATTCGCTCCTCTACTGCAAATTTCAGCAATGCTGCGCTACGATAAAAACCGTGGGCAAACTTCCCAAAAGGAATGGTCAGGAAAAAGGTCATTACAGTTGCCAAATGTACAATCAGCAAGAGTGCCATCGCTGAGCTATCACGGAAGGCTAGTAATGCTAAACCGGTAATACTGACAATGAGGAGCAAGAAGATGAAACCTCGATCCATCGGTTTTTGCTTGGCATCACCGTGCATCGGATCACGTTTAATGTTCAGATACAGCAAACCTAATGGGCCCACAACTAAACCAAGACCACCTAAAGTGCCTAAAATAACTGGCAGGCTGGTATAGCTATACGGTGCTCCCAAGCCAAGGAAATAGTGATAGAACGTCGCTACGCTGGTTGCCAAGAAGCACAGCAAAAAGCCATACATGGTGAAATGATGGAATACACGACGAATTTGCGTATAGCGGTCATCTTCTTCATTACAACCTTTGCCATGTCCACCATCCAAATATTTAAGGGTTAAAACATTTTTAGAGGCTTGAAGAATGTCAGGTTGAGCCACACCTTCAGGAATAATTTTTGATGTTTGCTTCCAGAATTTTACGATCCCTAAGCCGAGTAATACGAATGCGGTAATAAACACGGAACCAAACAAAACTGCGAGGAAGTTATGAGGGAAAATTGCGTAAAAATTACCTTGATACTGACCAAATAGATTTGTGCCATTTAGCCAAACGCCTAACAACATCACCAAGAAGAATGCCACAGTCATCACAGAAACCAGGGTAATACCAGTTTTCTTATAAATTGCACCAAATGATGCAGGAACAGCAAATTCTTGATAGGTTTCTAAGCGGACTTGTGCCATAGCTTGTGGAATATTGACTGCAAACTCATGAGGAGGCGCATATTGGCAAGCGTGTAAACACGCACCGCAGTTATGACATAAATTCGCCATGTAATGGATATCCGCCTGAGTAAACTCAAGGCGTTTAGTCATGGCTGGGAAAACAGCACAGAAGGTTTCACAATAGCGGCAAGCATTACAAATTTGTAAGGCACGTTTGACTTCAGCCTCATTGTCACTTAATTGCACCACAGGGATAAGTTGTTTCATTGCTTCATTCATACCCATTCTCCTTGTTCAAATGCAGCTTTGGCAGCATTTTTACCTGCAATACGACCAAAAGTTGTCCCAATCGACATGCCGACACCTGCGGTATAGCCTTGACCCAACACGTTCCCCGCCATCATTTCCCCTGCCACAAATAAATTAGGGCTAGCTTTCCCATCGAAGCGTACAGCGGCATCATCTTCAACTTTTAAACCGAGATAGGTAAAGGTAATGCCAGGCTTCAAGGCATAGGCATAGAACGGCGGCTGATCGAGCGGTACTGCCCAGTGAGTTTTTGCTGGAGTTAAGTTTTCGGTATGACAGTTATCAAGTACGGTATGATTAAACTCGCCTTTGACACAGGCATTGTTATAATCTGCTACGGTTTTAGAAAAGGTACCTACATCGATATTTAGCTTTTGGGCCAATTCTTTAACAGTGTCTGCCTTGGTACCGTCAAATACTGGTGGCATGAAACGACCGACCGATTTTGAATCAATAATTGAATAAGCAATTTGAGCTGGCTGCTTAGCGACTAGGCGCCCCCAAATCGCATAACGTTTTGGCCAAAAGTCTTCACCCTCATCATAGAAACGCTCGGCATTTTTATTGACGACAATACCTAAAGAGACACAGTCAATACGGGTACAAATTCCACCATCATAAAGTGGGGCACGTGCATCAACGGCAACACAATGTGACTGTGATGGATCACCAATAATATCGGCGCCCTGATCCATCATAAATTTCAACAAATTGCCTTGGTTAAAGCGGGTACCACGGATAATAAAATTATCTGCTGGCCATTCACCATTTTCATTTTGGCCCCATGCTTCACGTAGCCAGGCTAGATTTGATTCAAACCCACCAGCGGCCAATACACATGAAGCACCTTCATAACGTGTACCATCTTCGGCAATTGCGGCTTTAAAGACATTGTTTTCAATAATCAATTCAGTAATTTTGGTATTATAGAGGATGTCTACACCCAAGTTTTTTGCACTACGGAAATAAGCATTGACCAACGCTTTTCCGCCGCCCATGAAGAATGCATTGGTACGCGCAACATGCAGAGCACCCGAAAGTGGAGGCTGAAAATTTACACCATGTTTACGCATCCAAGTACGGCAGGTCGCCGTTGAACGAATCACCAGACGTGCTAAATGTTCGTTAGTTTTTCCAGCAGTAACTTTTAATAAATCTTGCCAGTATTCTTCTTCAGAATATGCGTCAATCAGGACATCTTGTGGCTCATCATGCATGCAGCGTAAGTTACGTGTATGCTGAGAATTCCCACCGCGCCATTCTTTTGGGGCTACCTCCAAAATTAAAACTGAAGCACCCGCCTCTCTTGCAGTAAGAGCCGCACATAAAGCAGCATTCCCGCCGCCGATCACAATTACATCATGCATTCGATGCTTTCCCTTTCGAATTTCACTCAATTTAATTCAAAAGGTAGTAATACAGTGAGAACATGACTATAAACAGGTGTTTAATATTTCTAAATAGGCTAAAAGTCTAATAGCTCTGCACTTGGCCATAAATCTTTATAAATCAACCCTTTTATACATGACTTGATCGCAACTTTTGCTGCAAGGCTAGCAGGAGAAAGCTCATCTTCAGCCAAACTAATTAGATAGTTGATTCGCTCAAGATCAGGTTCTATTACTTTTAGTAAACATAGATGCTCTCTTAAATGCTGAAAATAAGCACTTCCGGGTTGAATAGTTGCCACATTACCATGACTAACACAACCCATAAGTAGATGTAGCCCATCTACTTCATAAACAACATTTGCTAAATCAATTTTCTGGGCCAGAAATTTTCTTAAGCCATGACGTCGGCTGGGTAGTATTAATGGCAATTCTTGAATTTTCTCATATTCGATGACTTTTTTTTCAAGACAAGATTCAAAACCATGCTGCCTTAATAATTCCGGATTCAGCATTAAATACATTTGCTCTTTTAACAAAGGCTGAATAGCCCATTGTTCAGGAATATCATTAGTAAACACTATTGCAATATCAAGTTGTCTTAAATTAACTAAATTAGCTAGGTTTCCAGATAGACTCTCGACCAAATGCACTTTGATGTCCGGATAACGCTCAGTCATCAGCTGCATAAATGGCACTCCAAGAACAGAAGCAATACTTGGCGAAAACCCTACACTAACATGACCAGTTAAACGAGATGAATGCGCAGCTTCAACTGCATAGTGGGTATGCCGAAGAACTAGCTGGGCTTGTTTATAAAAAGCTAGGCCGGCAGGTGTTGGCGTTACCCCCAGCGAAGTTCTTTGTAATAGACGAGTAGATAATTCATCTTCTAATTTGGTAATTTGCTGGCTAAGGGCCGATGTTCCTACATCCAGCTTTCTTGCTGCTTTTCCTAAACTTCCTGACTCAACGATAGATACAAAATATTTAAATTGTTTCAGTTCCATTTATTCCCTCATTTACTTGCAGCAACCACTCCTTAGTTCGTATATAAAAACACTAAAAAGCATGATAAATATATAAATATTTTCGAAGGAATTTGGGAAATGATAACAAAAAGATCTGAATCAAAGACTATATATTGAAAATTAGTTCTATACATATAGTTAATAACTTACATTTTCTAATATGAACAACTCTTAACTGACTTGTATTAGATGAAAATGATCATCTATCCTTTTATTGATGGCAACGGTCGTACCTCTCGTTTACTCATGAATTTGGAATTAATGAAAGCTGGCTATCCACCATGCGTGATTACAGTGGAAAATCGATTAGCTTACTATGAAGCACTTGATCAATGGATGGCTTATGGTAAAACTGAGCTTTTCATTCAGTTTGTTGCTGATGCTGTATTGGAAGGATTTAAACCATATCAGGCAGTTTTGGGGATTTGAAGTAAAAAAGGGAAGACATTTCTTACTTTCTAAATTAAATATGAAAAATTAAGTTTTAAGAACCCAAACAGCTGATTTATCCTAATCATGATGATTGAAAAAACTCCTTTTCCACAAGAATAGTATCTGTGTTTACATTTCAACCAAAGGTAAATCTAAGATGCTGTTTTATGTTTATTAATTTACATAATACATTTAAACTAGGACTTAGTTTGACTTTCTTGTTAAAGAAAAAATGGAAGCTGAAGCCAAGATTAATCAGGTTGAACCCAACTTAGATAAAATTAATATTTTTTGTCAAAATATTTTAAAATATGACGCAAAACTTCGTTATTACGAAGAAAAGCTATCATCTTTAAAATATGTACTCAACAAAGTGAATCAAAAAACTAAACATCAACAATATCAACATTTAAAAATTCAAGATTTACAACGACTACAACTACACGAATTAACCCCCCAATCTATTATATATCTACCTCAGTTCAAACTTATACTTATGTTATTGATAAATTTATTTATCATTACGCTTACACTAACACATTCGATTTTTTTACCAATCATTGAAAGTTTTCAAAATATTATTTCTGTATATATTTATATTAGTCTATTTTTTGGAATTAGCTTTTTAGCAGGTCTATGTTTCCGTGCAAGACGTGTAATCCACAGTTTTGACGATAAACTGTGGAGCATGCTTTCACTACTCTTACTTTGCCTTGCTTATTTTGTTGTACGCTCTTTATTTTTTCACTATGAAAACTTTCCAAATCAGTTTTCTATAAATATTTCGCAGCAACTTTTTAATCTTTTTTTTAGTGTACCAAGCACTCTAATATTAAAATTTTATTTAACTATTTATCTTGCTCTAGCCCTAGCTATTTTTTATGTTTCCTCCTATCTATCTTTCGGCTCACCTGATGTTTCAAAAATTGTAAAAGATCATCCATTACATAGCTTTTTCACAGATAAAAATAATACTGAGCCTGAAGATAATTCAGCACCTGAGTTTAATTTTAAAAAAATTCAAAACACAATAAAGTCTGTACAAAAATTTCAAGAGAAATTACTCATAGAACTCCAAAATGAATCTGTACTCAACGCCATTGAGATAGATGAAATTCAACTTACCGACTTGACTGAATTCGAAATTATTCAGGAACAAATTGTATTTCTTTACTCTGCTTATCCTGATGAACCTAACCTAATTAAAAAACTGCAACAAGCTAAAAATTTTATACAAAGTAACCAATCATTAAAAAATCAAATAAATGAGCTACAGCACCGACTCCTAAACTTAACTACTCAGATATAGGGAAAAGTCTAATGTTACTCATCAAAAATCAAAAATCATTATTATCTATATCGCTGATTAGCATCTTAGTTTTAATTGTAATTAACATGGTACTTTTTTATCAATTTGATAGGCAGAATAAGCGAAATAAATCTACTCAGTGCTTGGATAAAATTGAACAAAAACATATTTTTATTATTGATAAATCCTCACCAATGAGTCTACAAACACAAGAGGAAATTATCTCTAGAATTAAACAGCAAGCTTCAGAAATTAAACGAGAAGACTTTATTTCGATTTACCAAATCACTTCAAAATCATTGGAACAATTAGAACCTATTTTTCAGGTTTGCAAAACTGATACAAATTTTGAAAAAAATCTACTTCAGAAAGTACAAACCAGTATCTATTCAAATTTTGATAATACGCTTACAAGCCCACTTGCAGAGGCTTTATTAGATATCAATTTAAGCCACCATCAAATGGATGCTCAACGTACCAATATTTATATTTATTCTGACTTATTACAGAACTCTCAGCATCTTTCTTTAGTGCGAACAACACAATTATCTGATGCCATTAATCAATTTAAAGCAAGTCGTTTAGGCGGAGTGCAGCGCCCGACATTTATTAATACTTTTGTATATTTACACATTATTCCTCGTACTCAGCTTTCAGAACAATTAGTTAAAAATCGAAATGGTTTTTGGATTTGGTTCTTCGGTGATATGCGTGGGGATAGACAATCATATGGCTTAGAACGCCATGATCTTCCAGGATCATATACGCAATAATCAAGGGGAAATACATGTCACAACAACCTACAAACAGCTTACCCAAATCTTTTTTACCCATTTTAGCTTTCGCCTCATTTACCTCTATTGCTATTATTTGGTTCAACTTACATATTCTCATCCTTGCCTTTTTTATCTTTACACCGCTTATAGTGTATTTCTCTTATGTCAAAAAATCGGCTAAAGACCTTAATTACAATACTATTGATAGTGTTTACTATTTTGGTTTTAGCTTAACCATTGTCACACTGGCAACTTCTGCAATTATTCACTTTGGTTTATCTTCTGAAATTGAAGATTTACAAAATTTAAATTTAGTATTTTCACAGTTTGGTATTGGTTTATTAGTGACCTGTTTAGGTCTAATTTTGCGTTTATTCTTACTCGCATCAATGAGTAAAGAAACGGAAGATGAAGAGCAAAATGCACGCCAATCATTAATTCAAGATATTAGCGAATTACGTGAAGAAATTACTGGTTTCGCAAGCGAACTCAAAGACATCAATGTTAGCTTGAAAGAACAACAAAACATCTTAAATCAAGGTGTTATTCAAGGCTTAAAAGAAGCAACTTCAGAATTACAAAACCAATGTAAACAAGTTCAAGACTCTTTAATTGAAAACCAAAAACAAAAAAACTTGGAACTTGCAGATTATCAATCTGAATTACAAAAAAGCTTATTTGACCGTATGCAGGATATGAACCAAGAGGTTTATAACAATATGCAAAAAGCGAATGAATCACACATGGACTATGTAAAAAAATCACAGGAGCAACTCATTAATTTAGCTAAAGATGTTGGTAAAAGTATCAATGACTTAGAATTTCATAAAGTTGCACAATCTGCTAAAAAATCAGTGCAATTGGTATCTAGTGCTTATGAAGATATGCAACAGAACATCACTAACTTTAATGATGAAATGCAAAAAATGTCAAAACAATATACAGATATTCATAAGCAGCATCAGCAACAACTACACTCAACAATGCAGACGACTAAAGCTTCTGTAGAGAGTGTTAATGATGCGTTAATTGAAGTAGCAAATAAAGCATCTGATCACATGAAAAAACAAAAATCTGCGGTTACAAGCCAGTCAGAACAACGTGTGGGTTAACTTAAATGAATAAAAGAGAAGATGTTTTATATCTCACCTTAGTTGACTTCTTTTTACAAATGCTTTTTTTGGTGATGATTGCTTTATTAGCTTATATTTATGTCGAACGTCGCCATAATGCTGAAGCAAAACAATTCCTTGATTTAGCGAAAGAATATAAAGTAGATAGTGTTCAAGAATTATTAGACCGCTTACAAACTTTAGCTCCTATCGACAACTTAGAAAACGCCAAGAAAGCCAAAGAGTTAATTGATGCAAATGGGGGCTTCAAAGAAGTAAATGCTATGATCGACAAGTTCAAAGAAGGACAAGGCAAGCCACCATGCGTATTTGAAATGATTGAAGGGCTAAAAACTCCAAAATCAATTGCAACATTTGTAGCAAATAATACTTCAATTACTTTAACAACATGGCAACCAGAGTTTGAAGCTTTAGCTAAAGAAATTAAACAACCAATTTCAAAAAATCAACAATGGTCTTTACGCAGTTTTAGTGCAAATTGGCAACCAGTATTAAGCAAATATCCACAATGTCGCTATACCGTAATGTTGTATGAACGCTCTAACCTTGTTGCTCCACGTGACCGTGTTCAAGGGATCTTCTATACAAGGATTCGTAAATAATATGTCACTTAATCGCTTACAAGATACATTGAACAATTACCAAATTCTATGTAAAGCATGTATCAATATTCGAGATGTAGAATTAGTAAATTTCTCGCCACTAGTATTAGACAACATCTCTTATCCTAACTCCATAGAAGTAGGAGAAACGACAGCAGAGCAACAATCCATTGTATTTGAAGAAGACTTATCTTTTTTAGATAAACAAAATGAAAGAGAACTCAATGAGAATAAGTTTGATGATGAAATTGAAGCCCCAATCTCAATAGGAAGATCAAAAAATAAATTTATTAATCCTGGCTCAGATGTTGAAAGTAAAAAACATCATAAAAAAAGATCCAAACAGAAACAAAGTCATTTTGGCTATTACCTTCTAGGAGGATTACTAATAAGTATCATTATTCTTGCTACTGTTTTATTTTTTGATTTTTTTAATCCTAAAACTCCAACTCCAACTCCAACTCCAACTCCAAAAACTTAAATCCCCTCTGAATTATAAAGCCTAATTTTATACAACATTAGGCTTTATAAAACTTGATAATTTTAGACTATCACTTAATAATCATTAAACTTTGCATTGCGCTTAAAATTTTCCAGATCACGTTCAGTAATATTATATTCACGTTGTGCCTGATTCAGCTTATTACTGGCTTCACTATAACACTCACGATAATACTTACGCGTTTCTTCTTTTAAATCAGAATCGTATATTTTAGTTTTCGCGGTCGTAATTGTGTCTTCAAGTGATTTAAGATTTTTATTAGCTAGATAAAAATTATTCGCTACATTATAGTAAGGTCTTAGTCCATTCTGCATTTTCAAAGGACAACTTTTATAATCACCTTGACCATGCAATGCATATTCAAAAACAGCCTGTGGATTACAATAGGTTTTCACTCCTTTTTTATAACCTTCAGCATATAAATTACGATTGATTCCTACTTTATGTTTTGCACAAGCCATGCCTCTTTTCTGTGCTGATGAGCCCGCTCCAGCAACACCATCTTGCTGTCCAATAAATTCCTAGTTTGCATTTAGACATTCATTTTTTGACATTATGGCGCAGCCGTTCAATATCAATACGCTACCCAGCAACAACATTTTTAATTTCATACATCCCTCTAAAAAACTATTTTAGATAAAGTAAAGGTCCCAAATTATTGAATAATTTGGGACCTTTATTAGATTAAATTGTTTTAAGTTAAAGTAATTACACGCGAATTGTTTGCAACTTTTTTACCGTTCACCAATACTTCTGTATCGAGAACATAATGTCCTTTTGAAACATTCGCTGGAAATTTCCAACTGAACGAGTTTTCAAACCCCCCTGAACCAAATTCTTGACTTCCAGTTGTCTGTACATCTTTAACAAGTTCACGCATAACCTTGCCATTAGAATCTTTCAAAATGAACTTTTCTTGAACACGCTGTAGTGGCTCTGAGCGCCCTTCAATGACCGTTAAATCCGATTTCACTGTAATATTTTGCTGTGCTTGAACAGTTTGATTCGGCAAAATTACCGTCAAATATTTTTCAACACGCGTATATTCAGGTAACTTCCCCTTATTGGCTTTTTTATATGCCGTTTCGACTTCAGCAGCAGATCTTTTTTGCACCGTATTTGCATTAATCATTAAACAACCTGCAGCGAATACAGCCCCACCTATTGCAGCCCCTGCTGCAGCTGAACTACTGTTCCCAACAGATGCACCAATTGCAGCACCTAATAATGCTCCCACGGCAGTAGACATCCCTGTACTACAACCACCATTAGCACCTGTAGCTAAACCACCTGTACTTGCACACCCTGAAACCAATAATGTTGTGCTTAGTATCGCAATCGTAAGTTGCTGCTTCATTATACTCACCCCTCTTTTAATTAAATTATTCAATTACCATTTCATCAAATGCTCTTGTTTCACCTTGTTCAGCTTGACGTAAAATACGTTTCGCTTGTGCATTATTTGATGAACTTGATAACACTTCTCTTGCTAAAGACTTGGCCAATCCATAATTATTTGATTTCAATGCTCTTTCTGCACGATTCAATTGATTATTGAATCTTTCTTCATTTTGTTTACGGGCTGTATCGGCTGCTTGCTTACGTGCCAATTCAGCCGCCTGTTCAGTTTGTTTACGTGCGAGTAATTCTGCTTGTTGACGCTCATGTTCAGCCTGCGCTTGACGACGAGCCTGTTCTACGGCATATGCAGCTTGATCAACTTGCTGTGAGTCTCGTTGCTCTGTTACCGTAGGAGCTTCGACTTCCTCTGTCGGAATTGTTTCTTCATTTTGAGCATTATTTTCTTGCTCAATCATTAATTGAATTTGTTGTTGTAGCTCATTACCACCCGTAACCTCAGTGTCTAAATCAAGTGCAGCTGTTACAGTCTCATGAGCTAAACTTAGATTTCCTGCTTGAACATATTCTTTGGCTATAGCAATTTTCTCTTTTGCGGATGTTGCTTGTGCTTCAGCAGAAACCAATAATTGTACAAATTTACCATTTGTCTTACATTCATCTTGATGCAACTTAATAATACTGAGCGCACGCACTGGCATTTTTTCACTTAACAGACTAGAAATTTCACCATTCGCAACTTCACAATTACTTGCTTCAGCTCCAGTATCAGCTGGTATATTAACTTCTTCTTTTTTATCGCTAAATACTAAAAATATCACAATCAAGATTACAATAAATGCAATTGCTATATATTTAAAACTTGATGATTTAGGCTGAGGCGTATCGAATGGAGTAACTTCAATCCTTGGTTGAGCTATGGATGCTGCTTCCTGAGTAACAGGAATAATAGGTGACTGCTCTTCTAAAACCTCTTCAACATCAGTATTAATATCAGTAATATCATGCTGATATTTTAATTTTAATTGATCTGCGTTCAGCAAATGATCAGGCACTAATTTCAGATGTTTTAAACGTAAAAATATCCCTTGCTGTTTTTTAAATGCATATCGGTCATATTGTTTCAACTGCTCTAACGTGCTTCCTATGATGATCACCCCGCGCAATTCTTTATTGGTCTTTTGCGTGATGTGACTCACCAATGCCGAATTATTCTCAGGCGCGGCTTCATTTTTATCTTGATGATCTTCTGCTACATTGGTTCTTGCTGCTTCCACATTAACTTCAATAGGCGCAACAATCGGCTGCTCTTTAATTTGAGAAACACCACAAAATGGACAATATTTGACGTAGAGCTTTAGCTCACCACCACATCCTGTACAAACATTGAATTTTTTTTGCTCAGCCATCAAGTTAACCTATTTCATTACTTTTTTAGTTCATTCGAAATGCGATTGCTCTCAATCTGAGAGCAATCGTGGTAGTCAGTTATTATTGCAACACAGGTGGAATGCTAGGCATGACAGGTGGTGGTAGTATTGCTAATTCTGGACATTGTGAAATTGTAATCCAATTTGCTAAACCTTCACGCCAAACCATTGTTGCAGTATTAATTTGCTGATTTTTCAGCATATCTAATACAGAAGTATGCGGATATGGACCAAAATTCTGACCATTAATAGCAATATGATATTGATACTGTGGTTGCTGTAGGATCGGTGGTGGCATAGCCCCTGCAAGTGGTGGAGGCGTAGCCACACCGCTGACAAATGAAGTTGGTGCTTTAGAGGCTATCGATTGTGGACTTAAGAATTGTTCATGTTGTTGTAGGATAGTTGGTGACATATTCAATACCCACTTTAAACGACGACCTTTGCTTGGTTCACGAATTTCTTCTTGATATCCGTCTTCATCAGAGTCTTTGACCAGTTCAGCCCATTTTTCTAGCTCTTCACGATATTCTGTTAACTCAAACGCACGCTCAATATCATCTTGAGCAACTTCTTTACGCTCTGCTAAAGCTAATAACTCTTTCTTGAGCTCCTTAGTAATTGCACAGGCAAAACCAACATGCTCCACTTGAGCACCCGTTTCATTTTGTACGAGACGCGGCGTATACACCTCTTTTTCGTAATAATCCGTTAAGGCAATCAATAAGGTTAAATTCGCTGCGGATAAGGCATTGAACTTTTGTTGGACTTGCTCGTAAATATTGTCACGATACGTTTGTGGCAAACCATTGAGACGGAACCCACGCTCATTACCCAAACGACGTACATCCCCGCGTGCAACAGCAAATTCGTACTGTCCAGCTGGAATCAATCCTGGTGCATCACAGCGCTTTAACACACCTAACATCACAGCTTTTAAATAGCATTTGAAATCATCTGCTAAACTGTTCAACTCATCTGGCGTTGGTGAATAAGGATGCTTAAAGCGGGTTGAATCAATATGGGTATGTAAAGGAGTACGTTCACTTTCCTTACGATAGCTGGTACGCCAAGTTTCAATGCCACGTAAAATTGTCAGAGGAATACCAGAAAGTTCCACATAACACACTGCACGACCTGATTCACCTGTTTCAACAATTGACAAAGCTTGTGCATTTAAACCAAGCCCACCCGGAATACAGCTGGTTAATTCATGCTTGAATTTTTTGCTAAATTGATCTGCACCATTGACGCCAATAAAACATTTGAAGCGATCAGGTGGCGGGGTAAAATCTCCGCCCATACGTGCATCAATCCATGGCATTGCACGTTGTAACCATTCAGTAAAGACATTTTGACGCTCAACCACGCTCATATTATCTAGTGCTTCATACAGAGCATCACCATCTTGTGAGTTTTGTTCAAAACTGACTAAACGGCGCTCGGCCATACGAATAATTTTAAGCAATAGAGGCGATTGTTGTTCTGGATCAATCAGAACTCGGAATAACTCTCTCGAGCCACCAAAGTCTTCAAACGCTTCACTTGCCCATTCACACAATAAACGTGAATCGATATCGTGATCTTTAACTTCATCGGTTTCAATGATTTGTAAAGTTGCGTGCTTGGTGCGAATTTGTTGATGAATCACTTCGCGGTCATGATCTAAACGCTTCATCATATCAATGACAGCTTCTTGACCATTTAATAAGTCACCTAAAATACCATTCCAAATAGTTTTACCAGTTTCATCTACACCTAAACTGTTGCCTAACCAGTTTGAGATATCTTTCATTAATTCAATAGCTTCAACTGCAGCTTTAGCTTGTAAGTGGAAAGCTAAAACGTTAGAAATATCATTACGTAAATGATCCAGAATCGATCTTGCTTGCTCTTCTTTAGCACTCGCGCCAAGACCTAAAAAGCCTGAACCTTTAGTTTCTTCCAAGTCTTTGAGTTGTTTTTCATATTCATAAGTCTGTACTGCATCTTTAATAGCAGTAAAGCGATTTGCTGAACTTTTTAGCTGAACACAAATACCCGTGTTGGAATTTTCTATTCGACCTTTAATCTGCTCAACCAATGAAATCACATATTCAAAACCGCCCAGTTCTTGGTTATCAATATAAAGATAAAGTCTACTTTCAATATCTTTTTTCAGTGATTCAAAAATCACTTTACGACGGCGTACAACTTGGTCTTCTGCTGTATCACTCTTTGTATTCGGGTTACGAATCACTTGTTCAAGTAGGTTTTCCATGCCCAAACGGACTTGAACTGGCCATTGATCACGCTCAACATTACTAATCTCATTAATACGTTTGCTCACACGCTGACGAGTTTCATCAACAATATCAACCTCAACACCGGCCTGCCCTGAGCGAAGTAATGTTTCAACGATAGTTAAATCCATAAATTCGCTATTCAACTCACGAATTTCAGGGTTCTTCAATGTCGCAGCAGAAAATTCTGGTAAATTGTTAAACGGCACTAAACCTGAATACATGTATTCAGACATGAAATTATCACATTGCTTTTGACTTGCTCGATTGGCGCTTGGGTTAGCACTCGCGACGCCGAAGAATGCTTTGAGCATGTCCGAGGCTAGACTATAGGCATACTCGTCATAGCGAGCACGGCCTAATGTATCGAGTGTTGACTGTCCAAATGCTGAATATGCACATGAATAATTCAACTTCATATCACCAAAGCGACCTGTTGGTACCGGTGGTGAAAACATGTGAATTTTATGCTGACGTTGGTTCACTGCAACTGAACGTTTACGATTAGCAAAATCAGCTGAACGGAAATCTTCGAATAAAGTGTCTGCAACCATTGAATAGACATCGTTCATATTGTCGGTGTGTTGGCGCGCCAAGTTACCAGAATCAATTAAATGCACTTCGTCATAAGGTTTGATCGCCAATTGTGGACGATCATAATCATCCCACTTTTCAACGTACTTAGAATTGCCCACCATCGCAGACTCAACTTCCATCAATGCAGCATAGGCATTGGCTTCAGTACGAGATTTATTGGCATTGGAGTACCCCGTAGGCAAGAACATCATCAGCTCTACATCAGCGGCTTCAACTTCATTGCTTGCTACCCACTTTGACAACCATCCCATATCAAGAAATGAACCTGAGCCAGTACCACCCGCCACAGAACCCATAATCACAATACGAAATTTACTGGTATCTAATTGTAGATTTAATTTTTTTAAAATATCATCACGTGACAACCCTGCTTTTAATGTATTTAATTTAGAGCGGATTTTGTCACGTGTCTTCGGATATTTATCAAAGAAATATAAGCGTGAAACGGAACGGATCTGACCAGCACCTTTGGCAGGATCAATACCCAATTCACGAATTTTTTTTGGCGTTAATGGTAGCCAATTTTGAATATGAGGATAACGACTTAAGGATGCATCATCACGACTGTATTTTTCAATATCAAAGGATTCAACAATTTTCTCATCATCGTTAAATTTAACCAAATTATATTGCAAGTCTTCAGTCTGAGCACGACCGCTATCAATCACCGCTCCTTGGTCTAAATCGAAATGAATAAACTGTGCAATCGGAAATTGAGATAAATTTTCTAAGCGAACATTATCGCTTCCCCAACTTGCATTTAGGATACGACGACGCACTCGCATCATCACTTCCATCCCAGTCCCTCCAACACCAATATAAAGTGTTGGTCTAAGCTTGACCGTTTGCTCACTTTTAGCAGCTGATCCAGTGTTGATATTTTGTGCGTCTGACATCATTTTCCCCTTCAGTTTTTATACTTTTGTGTTCCTTCGTTAAGCACGGCTTGATGTGAACGCTAAGATTGCGCTGACTAAAGCAACAACACTCAATGGACCAAGAATTAATAAAGATAAAAATTTAGCTGGATTCACTGCAGCTAAAACTGCCCCAATTGCAACTGATGCTAAAAAGATAAATAACCACCAACCTGCTATACCTGCTTTACCTGGTGATACACGTTTTTTAACTAAGCTATGGTAAAACCACGTTTTGCGTAGAAAAATGCAATCAGTAAAACCAGAATAATCCCGCCTGCGATCATTAAATCACGTGATCCAGTTTCTTCCTGAATACTCGGCAAATTAGGATTCTCGGCAGTTTGTGTAGCAACCGCTGTTTCAGCTTGGGTTTTATCATCGGCTTTAGGTAAAACAAAACCGTTATTTTCAGTAGACTCTGGCATACATCCCTCTAATTTTTTAACTATATTGAACGAATTGTGACTGTGATTTCTTTATCTAAATTTTGGACAGTGGCTTCTGAAAAACCGCGTTTTATAATCGCGATTTCACGGCCAGCTTCTCCATAAATTCTACATTTTTCAAAAGGTTTAACTTGAATTGTTTGCTTTTTGAGATCATTTACCCATATTTCATAACCCTTACATTTCGAACCGTATTCCATCGCAATAATACCTAAAACGATAAGCAGCGATATACCAACCATCAACACCAAGACAGGCCATAAGGGATACTGTAATTTAAATTTCACAGGAATTGTTGCTGTAGACGATTTGATATTTTGCGGAGCAACAAACACATCAGACAAAGGATCGCCAGGAAATAGTTGTTGTAAATTCTGCTTAAACTCATCCGATAAACTTAGCTTTTGTTCATACAACGTCACATCAATTGTTGCAGGAATGGTCACTGCCTTCCCCAAATAAAAAAAAAAAAAAAAAAAAAAAAAAAAAAAAAAAAAAAAAAAAAAAAAAAAAAAAAAAAAAAAAAAAAAAAAAAAAAAAAAAAAAAAAAAAAAAAAAAAAAAAAAAAAAAAAAAAAAAAAAAAAAAAAAAAAAAAAAAAAAAAAAAAAAAAAAAAAATAAAGTGACTATGTTTATTGCTTTTAAACAATAAATAAAAATTTGATTCATATGGTGCAGTTTCGTGGATCTTCTTTAATCTGTATCTGTTTTGAATGTGGTGAAAAAAAAAAAAACTGTTTTAGCCCGCAAAGGTAACATCAAAGAACATCATTTGCCATGCCAACAATTTAAAAGATAGTTGTAACAATTCACCCTAGAAAAGCGTGCTGCATAAATATGCCAAGCAAGTGTTATTGACGCTATGAATAACATTACCCAATGTACCGATGTCAGATATATGCCTTGGGCTTTTGATAATTAATTCCTGAGTTTATCACCTTGTAATTGTCTTCTGATTTAGCATTATTGCATATATTTGATAGTGAACCATTTTTATAGAAAGCTGTTACACATTTTCTTGATAGCAGCAAAAAAAAGACGTAAATTTTCGCTGAGTTGTAATCCGTTTTGCCTTGCTACCTTAGGCTGATTAGATAAATCTATACTATTGCCATAAGCCCCTAACCAATAGTGATTAGATTGATGCTTCGACCATACTAATTTCTTCCCAGTATCAGAGTGATATTTAAATTCAGGAGGAAAAGTTTGCCCTTCGAATGATGGCAAATTCAGTAATTGTTTCAACAATCCAGAATGCATATGACTAGGAATTTTAACATTTGACCCGCGATGTAATTTGTATCAAGTTTTTCATTCTGATGCCAAGTACAAGATGGGAGTTCCCATTCTAATTTTTCCTGATTCAAACATTACACCCCATTGCTCTTTTATAAAAAAAAATTTTATATATTTCACATTCTAGATGAAAAAAGTCAGATTCAAATAGTTTATTTATATTTTTTTATAATAAAAATAAATAGTTAATTAAAACTTAACAATAAATAAAAATTATTTAAAAAAATTTAATACATTTTTGATCTATGAACAAGCCTAGCTTAAAATAGACCGTACTTTAAATTGGTCCCAATACAATCAATATTTAAAAACCGAGGAAATCGCATAGTAGACTTTAATGTCAGTGATTCACAGGTCTTGCCTGATTTTCTGAAACAAAGCCTCCATCAAAAAAAATTGAAGCCGTGTATTATGATGGTGCTTACGAGAGCGGGAAATATCATTCAGCGATTATGGATCGTAAAACCGTAGCCATTACACACCTCGTAAAAATGCTCGAATGTGCGAAGAAAAGAAAGCAGATGCTTTGCATTAAATGTCTTGGAGAGAAACTAATGGCAAGAAATTTTACTCGACAAGTCAATTAGCTGCATGCCCTTATTACTATGCTGAATAAGTTTACTGAATTAGGTGGGTCTCATGCCCAAGTTTCACCTTGAAACAATGGGGGGGATTTTTAACTCTTAAAATATTTATGCAACAAAGCCAACTGTGTTAAAGCATCTATTCTAAACATCTCCCCCTATGATGGGCTTTATTTATTTGATAAATAAAACACATTTTTTAACTATTATTAAATTTAGGTTGTTGTTTTTATTAGCTTACCAAACCATAATCACACTAACTTATAAAAAACACTAATTACATATAAATCCCGAGGGTTAAATGCGCTACATAATTGGATTCATAATTTTATCTTGGGCTATTTATATACCCAGTTTCTATCTTTTTTTCGATAATGCAAAAGATACTGTTGAAGACATAACTCTTGAACACTTATGGCCAATGTATTCAATGTCTCCAAATGACACTGAGATGATAGAAAAACAATTAAGTTACCTTGAAGATCAAGATGTTAAAATTGACTCTTCACTTAAAAGTGTTTTGAAAGACTGGGATGTTGAAAACCTCAAATTATCATCTAAAAATAGTGAGCTACCGGGATTAAAGTTAATTAATTACTCATTTAATCTAGGTGAATTTAAAGTGATTTATCATGCTAAAGCAATTGAGAAATCCTTACTTAGATTGGATGATCCAGGACCATCTGCTCAATTTATAATGATTGATGCTATTGAATGTAGAAATGGTGAAAACTCTAGAGTAATTTCACACGAAGATGATCTAAGAATGTTTCTTATGGCTACATATGCCAAGCCAAAAACTAAGGGCTTACCTGATGCTTTGAAGCATTTCTGTCCTTTGACTGGTGTAAAAGCAAAACAAGCTGAAAATCCTATAAAAGAAATTGAAGTTGAAACCGAGGTACAAATAACTCCTCCCTCTTTTGACTGTTCAGCAGCTTCTAACTTGGTAGAACAATCTATATGTAATAACAATGATTTAGCTAATTTGGATAATCAGTTAAATGAAGCTTATAACACTTACAATCAATATTTAGGAGATAGTAATCTTGCAACCGAGTTGGATACTTCACAGAAGAAATGGTTGATTGAAAGAAATAAATGTGAAGATTCCGAATGTATCGGGCAATCTTACAAAATACGTATTAGTGAGTTAGACGGCCTATTAAATTCGTATTTAAATGGAAATAGCCAATAATTTAGCTCACCTCGTTACTAAAAAAATGACTCGTCCAATGGCGGGTCATTTTTTATAAACATCTATAAAATAAAATTATTGAATCAACAGTAAGGCTTGTTCGGAAATGGTACATTTAATTTTTTTGTACAATAAAACTCAAATATGATGGAGATGGTGACAGATGAACTGCCACCTTACTCATTAATAAATTTAATTTTTTATAATTGGTTTGATCCAATTATTACCCAAATCACAACCCCACATAAAACTTCTCAATTAACTGTCGTGTCTTAAGCAATAAATTGGTAAATACATTGTCTCGTTCAAATAACTTTACTTTGAAATTAGGCAACTCTTTCAACTCCTCCTTTCGAGGTAATCGCTTCGTAAACTCGTAATTATCTAAAACAACTTTCATTTGCTCAGATTTAAGGTTTTCCTCTTCACAGAGCTGTTGATATGCCTGTTCTTTTTCTACATCCCAAAACTCAGCAAAAGCATCTTGAACGTTTTGCCCATTGATCATCTTAGGCATGTTGTCCTCAATGAACTTCTTAATCAGCTCTTGCTTATCATGCAAGCCCACTTCACTACCAATCAAATCATGAATTTGCGCTTCATACTGCTTACGCTTTTGCTCATCATCACTATTCACCACAAGCTGTAATAAAGTCAGGATATAACCCACATTAATTCGATCACTGTGTAAAAGATCGAGCTGAAAATCAACATCATCTAAAACAGAAACTTTGTCCTTTTTCGTGGTTTTACGCACCTCTCTACACAAATCACTATATTTCGACGCAAAATTAGCAAATTGCTGTTTATTTAAAGCGGTTTGGTCTTGGTCATACTCAGTGAACGTTTCCAATTGTGCGTTATAGCGCATCACTTCACGGAATGCTTTAATAAACTCCAGCTGTTGATCTTCTGTGAGCAAGTCATCTACGGCTTGATAGTCAGGTGTTAAGGCTAAAAGTTTTTCTACGGCTTGCTCATACGACGTTTTAATTTCTTCTAGACTCGGCACTAAAACAACTTTCTTCGCCTCTTTATTGGAAAATAAAGCCAGTGCTTCATCTGTGGCACGTTTTAAATTACGGAAACAGATAATATTTCCAAAGGGTTTATTGCCATTCAAAATACGATTAGTTCGAGAAAAGGCTTGAATCAAACCATGATGCTTTAAGTTTTTATCGACATACAGTGTATTCAGCGGTTTTGAGTCAAAACCTGTGAGGAACATATTCACCACAAGTAGAATATCAATTTGTTTGTTTTTTACACGCTGAGCAATATCACGGTAATAAGCATAAAACTGATCGCCCGAATTAAAGTTGGTGTTAAATTTTTGATTGTATTGTGCAATATAACGATCTAACTTATCACGGCTTGATTGATTAATCTGTGTTGGTATATCGGTAGTTTCTTCATCAATGAGTCCATTATTCCCATCAGGATTAACCGCTTCATTGGCACTATAAGAAAAAATAGTCGCAATTGTGAGGGGTTTAAATAGCTTACCTTGCTCTTCATCCGCTCGTTGTTTTTCTAAGCTGTGCTTTTTCAAATAGTTCGTAATATTGGGTCAATGTATCGACTGAACTCACGCAAAACATTGCGGTAAATTCACGTTTTTTCGTTTTGGTATCGTGCGTATCGACGATGTAACGCGCAATCATTTCCAGCGTTGTGGATTGTCATATAACTCTTTGGTGTCAATGCCTTCTACATCGTCATCATAGCTCATTACCTGCCATGCCTTTGGCGGTGTATTTGCCACGATAATCAATCTGAAACTGCAAGACGTTACGGTCACGAATCGCATCGACAATCACGTATTTATGCAAACAGTCATCAAACAAATAATCAGTGGTGAGTTTAAGTCCTGACTTACTTTGGCTGTTTTCTTCAAAAATCGGTGTGCCTGTAAAGCCAAACATCTGGGCATTTTTAAAGAATTTTTTAATATTTTGATGGGTTTCACCAAACTGGCTGCGGTGGCATTCATCAAAAATAAAGACGACTTTTTCATCTTTGAGATATTCAAGTGACTCTAAATAACGGTCTGTGCTAATGGCACGATTCAGCTTTTGAATGGTGGTGACTATCAGCTTGTCATGACGTTGATCCAGTTGTTTGACCAATGCTGTGGTGTTGGTGGTGCTGTCTACACTGTCTTCTTTAAAGGCATTAAATTCTTTTGATGTTTGGGTGTCCAAGTCATTACGATCCACCACAAATAAAACCTTGGTGACATCGGGCATCTGCATCATGATTTGACTGGCTTTAAAGGAGGTCAGGGTTTTTCCTGAACCTGTGGTGTGCCAAATATAACCATTGCGCTCTGAAGTTTTGGCATGATGGACTATGCCTTGTACCGCATAAATTTGATAGGGACGTAACACCATTAAAGTTTTAGAGCTTTCGTACAGCACCATAAACTGTGTCAGCATGGCAGTGAGATGATTCTGATTTAAAAATGCTTCAGTAAAATCGACAATTTCATTGATATTTTTATTGTTGACATCTGCCCATGGAAAGCTGAAATCAATATGCTGTGTACCATTGGAGTAATAACGCGTGTTCACCCCATTACTGATAATAAATAACTGAATAAAGCCAAATAAACCTTGCCCTGCCCAATAGGCTTCACGGGTATAACGCAGTGTTTGATTAAAGGCTTCGGCAATTTCCATACCGCGTTTTTTCAATTCAATTTGCACCAGTGGCAAACCATTGACTAAAAGCGTCACATCAAAACGGCTGGTACGTCCGTTGTGGTCACGGTGATCGACGGTAATTTGGTTGGTGACTTGATAGCAGTTTTTGCTTGGATCATCCGATAAGAAATAAATATGTTTGCTTGTGCCATCATCAAATTTGACTGGGAATTTATCACGCAAATTTTTAGCACGTTCAAATACGGTGCCTGTGTTTAAAAAACTAATGACCTGCTTCCACTCAGTTTCAGAGAGTGGCGCAAGCCCATTGGTACGTTCAATTTGAGTTTTAAGGTTTGACAGTAATTGGCTTTCATCCTTGATGGTGATGCTTGCATAGCCCAATGTTTGAAGTTGCGCAATCAGTTCATTTTCAAGTTGTTGTTCGCTTTGTACTGTCATAATTTACCCTAATTCAATTTGATTTAATAACTTTTGATTTTCAATAATTAACTCTGTTATTACTAACAAGTTGAAATCATTAAACTCCCAACAAATACTTAGATAATTTTCATCGGTTTGCTCATTAGATTTTCTGGCATTGATATGATTTTTATATTTACCTCTTCTCACTTTGGTATTAATAGTTTTTACTATTTCTTGGTTTTTCTTATTTAAATCAAAACATAACCAAACTTCAGAGCTAGGTTTTGCATCAAAGTATAAATATAAGGCGATATCAGTACTGGATTTGAATTTTGTATTTTGAAAACGCCAAGCTTTTGCTTCCTTTTTATCTCGTCTCTCACTTACTACCTTATAATTTTTCTCCTCAAATACTGCTCCATATTCATTTAGAACATGCTGTTCAATTTCTTTATAAGCTTTTTCTCTTAATATAAATAACTCATGAATCTCTTTATTATTTTTAATTACAAACTCAATTGTATTCATATCTGTCTCCAAAACTTCTTTCAAATTAAATAGATGTAATAAAAACTCTCTAGCAAAAATAGTCCATTTACTCAAAGGTCGTTCAACGCTAGATTTACTTAAAGTTGTACGTATATGCTTTGCTAAATGTGAATAAGATATGCTGAACCAATTTCTAAATTCGGTTACCCCATCCAAACAGATGACTAATTTGATTAGTGCTTATTTCCGTATTTAGCTTCTTTTTTACCCCATGCTTCATAGTGTGATACAGGATTATTTTGTTTATGGTTTATTTTTAGCTCCACTAAAATTAAGGTTTTTTCAGTCTCTAGCCATAAATCTATTCGTTTCAGATCTGCTACAGTTTGTTCAATACCAATTTTCTGAAAACTACCAAAGTCGAATTCTTCTAAATCATCATCAATATCTTTTAATGAACTAATGAAACCATCGTAGAAAATTAGACCTAGATCATGTGCTTCATTTGGATCAATAAAAAATGCTAACAATTCAGTTGTAGGATTTTCATGATGTTTTCTAAAGGCAGTATCAAAGATCGTTACCTCAGATTCTTTTGGGCTATTGAGTTTTGCCTCTAATAGAATTTTTTCATATTTATGAATCAATTTTTCTTCTATATCTTGCATCATTTCCCCCTGCACAAACATCTACTACAACAAGTTTTTCCATGTCAGGAACTACTATAGATAATTCCATTATTTATAATCCACAGACTTAACAACACACAAAACCTTTGTAGTATGGTGTGCTGTTTGTATCTAAACAACTCACTACATTTGATTTGTACTGATTTACCTTCTTGCTTAAAAAGTGAAGAATAACGTGGGTCACTATTACAAGTTGAATAAGTTTGGTTTTAACTAAGCCTTCCTCACCATCAACATTCACTTGTTGGTCTAAAGCCAATGCAATTTGATTACCACCAAAAGCCTCTTGATTAGGGTGTAGACTTTTAATTCTCAGTAATTTCCCTGTTAATGTTGCAGGTTTACCATAATAGAAAGTTTGTGCTTGGCTAAGCATTGGAATTAAAGCAAGCATAGCAATTAATAATTTTTTCATTATTTTCCCCTTTAATATATAAAAGCCAAATCCTACAAGGGATTTGGCAAATTTAAAATTACACAAACATCTGCTGTAACAAGCCTTTTTTCCAAGTTTTAGCCTGTTCAATTTGCTCTGCAACCACTTCAATTTTTTGGTCAATAGCAGATAAGAAATTAGCGATTTTGGTTTGTTCTTCTAAGCATGGTAAGTTTAATTGAACACCTTTTAACTGGCTCGAATACAAGTGAACAACTGAATTACCTTGTGCTAATTGGGCGATCTGCATTTTTAAATGTGATCGAATTAAATAACTTAGAAAAATGCCATTTTCTTCGGTTCTAAAAATATTTAAATCACCTGAAAGAGCAATTTCACCCTTTAGTACGCAACTTGCTGTAGCAATATCAATTTGTGTTTCCCCTGATGCAGGAATTAGAACATCATTTGCTTTGCTTAAAACTAGATTTTGGATTTCTACATTTGTGGCTGAAATAACTTTTGAAATAACTTCACCATAATGGGTATATAGTTCCCCGTAACGAATGCAAGGGGTTAATCCATTTTCAACAATATCCGCTTTCGGTATTCCTTTGCCTTTAAGAAAAATACCGATCTCACCTAAAGTAGTCTCATCCCACTCTCCAAACTCACTGCCATCATCGGCTTTAAAACGAAGCTGTTGACTAAACAACTTTTGCATCATGCCTTGTTTATATTCGCAAAGTAAGCGGTGTTTTTGGTTCAGTTGGCTGATCTTTTCGTCCACAGCGGAAAGGAAAGAAGCGATTTTTGTTTGTTCTTCTATTGGGAATAATTATATCTAAATTCCTAAAGTTTTAAAACTTAGAGATTAATATCTTTTAGCATTTTGGCTTGAAAATCTAAATGTTCTTTCTGATTTTAAAATAATTTTAAAAAATTTTTAATTCATTTTTTTATTATCTACACTACTTTCAAAAGATTATTAGCTATTACACCTGTTTCGCCTGAACAGATGAATCCAGCAGTTGAACCATATCTTACTTACATTATTGCTCATCTAAAATTTTTCTAGTGAACCTTTATTGATATATCTAAAATCTTTAGATCTTTGTGTAAAATTTTCAATTCTTAAAAATTAATAAGCCATGATCATTTCTTTAGATTGATCATCTAGTGAAACTTGCTCTCCTTGAAAAAATTGTGCTCATTTCCTAATTTATTTTAGCCCACCCCTCATCAAACTCTTTAAACCTTAACTTTGGCACAGTCATTATTTAGACTCCGCAAATGGGCTATCAATCCCCAACTCGGCACAAAAACCTGCAATCACTGCATCGGTCTTTTGACTGTCTATTTCCAAGGCTTGAAGCTGTTTGGCAATATCATCCAAATCAATCTCATCTTCCGCTTCAAAAGTATCGACATAACGTGGAATATTTAAATTAAAATCGTTATCCGCAATCTCTTTTAAACTGGCAACATGCGCATATTTTTCAATATTTTGACGGTTTTCAAATGCACCTAAAATATTGTCTAAATGCTCAGGCAATAACTTGTTTTGGTTCTTTTGTTTTTCAAAGTCATTACTGGCATCAATAAACAGAATATCGCCCGTATGCTCACGATTTTTCTTGAGGACTAAAATACAGGTCGGAATAGATGTGCCATAGAAAATATTGGCAGGTAAACCAATAATCGTGTCGATCACGTTCATCTGTTCAATCAGATAACGGCGAATCACACCCTCACTCGAACCACGGAACAATACGCCGTGCGGTAACACCACTGCCATGGTGCCATGCTCATCCAACTGATGAATCATGTGCTGTACAAAGGCCATATCCGCTTTAGAACTTGGCGCAAGTTTGCCGTAATTGGAAAAACGTGCATCTTGTAAAAATAACGGATCTGCCGACCAATTTGCCGAAAATGGCGGATTGGCAACTACTGCATCAAAGGTTTTTCCTTCATGCTGTGGACGCGTTAAGGTATTTTCTTGTTTAATGTCGAACTTGGCAAAATGCACATCATGCAAAATCATGTTCATACGTGCCAAGTTGTACGTGGTACGGTTCATCTCTTGACCGTAAATCATATCGACATCTTGCACTTCACGCTTCACACGCAGCAGCAATGAACCCGAACCACAAGTCGGGTCATAGACTGAACGTAAACGCTCTTTGCCTTGAGTGACAATTTTCGCCAGTAAAGTCGATACCGTTTGCGGTGTATAAAACTCACCTGCTTTTTTACCTGCACCCGATGCAAATTCACCAATCAAATATTCGTAAGCATCACCCAAAACATCAGATTCAGTATTGGAAATATCAAAATCAATATCGTCTAAATGGCTTAAAACTTTCGCAACCAACTCATTACGGTCATTGGCACTGTTACCCAATTTGGTCGAGTTTAAATCGAGGTCTTCAAATAGATTGGCAAAGTCATCGGCTGAGTCTGTGCCTAACGTGCTTTGTTCAATAGATTTTAACGTATTGGCTAAATCATCAAGAATAAATTCACCCTGACGACCACGCTCCGCAAGGCTATGAAACAGTTGTTTTGGCGTTAAGGCATAACCGACTTCTTCAATCGAGTTTTGTTTGATTGCATCAATATATTTGGTGTGTTCTGCATTGCTTTCGTCAAGTTCTAAAAACTTTATGTCTTCGCCATCTAAAACATCATCAGCAAAGGCAATGGCTTTTTCAGACAAATATTTATAGAAAATAAAGCCAAGAATGTAATCTCGAAATTCATCTGCGCCCATCGTGCCACGTAAAGTATTGGCAATATTCCAAAGTTGTTTTTGTAATTGTTGAAGCTGCACTTGGGTCATTATTGTGAAATCCGAAAATTAAAGATAAAGCGTGACTAGTTTACCGAAAATTAAAGACTTTTCATCTAAAAATATAAGGTTAAAGACATGACTTGTCGCAGTCACACCTTAACCGCAACAACGTTTTATCCTTAATATTTCCATTGCTATCATTTGATATAAATCAAATCTGATATACTGATTAAAATTTTTTGACTTAAGGAGCCGAAACGTGCTTAAGACAATTGAACAGAAAAAAAAATATATTCAGGCAACACGGCTACAGAATTATCGAGCCAGCCTAAAACTTGAAGGCCTTTCTCCATCATCTGCCCCTTCAACTTTAAGCAAAGACCAAATCCTACAAAAATATAAAAAGTTTTCAGAATCATAATCTGGTGATTTAATGGATAAATATGGTGAAATGGGAGACAGTCTGTACTGTTATCCACACTCAACTACTCTAAAAAACAAACTGCATATCCAAGATGAAAAAATTTTGGAGCAAGCCGAGTTAGAGCTAACTGAATATGCCAGCTTACTCATTGAATATGCTGAGCCACCATACGATCTCCAATACCTCAAAAATATACACTCCTCATTATTTTCAGACCTTTATGAATGGGCTGGTGAGCTTCGACAGGTTGACATATCCAAAGGTGACACACGCTTTTGTACCTTTAGCCGTATTGAAGTTGAGGCCAATAAGCTTTTTAAACAACTTCAATCTCAAAACTATTTTCAACATCTTGAACAGCAACAGCTTATTATTCAGCTTGCTGACTTCTATTGTGAACTCAATGTTATACATCCATTCCGTGAAGGCAATGGACGTACCCAACGTATTTTCTTTGAACACCTTCTCGCCTATTGTGGTTATGGTGTTGATTGGTCTCAGATTGAATCTCAGGAGCGCTGGATACAAGCCAATATTGAAGGATTTCATTGTCGTTTAGACAAGTTAATTAAAATTTTTGAAGACTGTGTGATTATTCCTGACTAAAAAAATAAGGGAGTCGAAACTCCCATTTTTTATCGACTCTCCAACTTAGTCTCAATCCACTGATTAATTTCCCAAGCTGACCAACCAATACGGTTTTGAGTGATTTTAACTTTCTTTGGAAAAGTTGGATCATAGTACGGTGAAAACTCATCCATCATTGCGTAAATTGTCGAACGTGCTACACCTACTATACCTACTACTTGATGTATATTAATCAGCTGATTCATCTGGAAAGTCTGACCTGTGAATGCATTCATGATGTGTACTCCTATCTCATGGTGACGAGCAACTCGCTCATGAGATGCGGCAAGCCTGTAAGGTTTTACCCAATCCGATTCAGTTCAAAGCCGTCACAGATCCTTTCAAACCTTGCTGGATATCGAATGCACTATTTTCAACTTCAGTCTGTGGATGCTCTTCTAATTGATAAAACTCATCCACCACATCCTCCGCCTCTTCACCATTCACTTCAAACTGCGCATTGGCAAAACCTTGCCGTGCCACATGATCCAAAGCCTCCTGATAAAACCCTGCCTCCTTACTCTGCTGATCAATTTCCTTGGCTGTACGAATCGCCTCATTCAAACTCACTCCATCCTTTAAGGTTAGATCTACGTAATACACTGGCTGACGATAACTCTGGGTGGTACTTTTGCCTCTTAAGGTCAATTGCAATGGTAAACAAGATAACAATCCGCCTGAAGCCGCGTTGTAGTAAGACAATCGAGCTGCCAAAGTTCGGATACTATTAAAGCCTGTAGTTCTAAATATAAATGTCCCTAGCTCATCTGCATCATCTAAATTGACATGTAATCGACCATAGGGTTTGCAATGTCCTCCCTGAGCCAATGGGCATAAATCGGGTGATGGGCATGGATATTGCTCGACCCCTTGATTGGTCAACCTTCGACAGGTTTGTCCATCCCCAACACAAACTGGGCGACCAGTCTGGCGATCAAACAAGCTGTACTCTGCTCTTAGATTCAATTCAGGATCATTAAAAATCATCCGTACTGGGATGGTTCTGAGTTTTTGACTGGGAGCTTTGGCTCGAAGTTGCTCATCTAAGGGATGTTTGACCCAACCTTCCTTATTCTGGATTTGGCTGGTAATAGTGAACTGGTCATCTTTTTCAGGCAGACGCTTGCCATTCTTTTCAATGATCCGACCAATGCTGATACGCCCCAAAATAGGTGGGGTAATTGCTAAACCTTTAATCATGCTAGTGTCCTTTATAAATTGATTTTTGATTTTTCAAATTTGAAAATAAAAATCCCATGCACTCAGGCATGGGATCTTGGTTTGGTTTTTAAGTGGAATACTTAGGCTAAAGCGACGGGTCTTAATCGGTATAGATTTGAAAGCGCCGTGTACCTGCTTTGTTTTGGGGAAATTGTTGTAACATTTCAGGATGGAGTTTCAGTAAAGCTTTACTATCCAAACTGACCGAGTCCTTGCTTTTCTTCCATGTCACCGATCCTGCTTGAAAGGTCGCTCGTTCCGCCTCTTTCATTAAGGCTTGTATTTGATGCTTAATTTGATCAAACGACTGCTGTTGAACATCCATCTCTTGCTTGGTTTTAAGCAATTTATTAAACAACAGGTTTGCCGTGTCATCCTGTCTAAGGTCTTCCACAGTCAATGGAACATGCTCAGGATAAAGTTGTTGTAAGGCTTTGGCTGCGGATTCACTGGCATCGACAGATGGAGGTACATCCTTTTCCACACAATCCCAGAAATAACGTTCAGCATTGATGAGGTGTTCAATCACCGATTCAGAACGAGTGACTTTATAAATCTTGGTTTCATGACCACACAAGAGAACACAGACATGTGCTGCCTGTTTTCCTGTCACAGCCAATTGATGCTGTACTTGGCACAGCACGTATAAAGGCACACCATCTCGCCACAACTTTGCACCATATTCTCCTGCGGTTTTACATTCCAGAATTTGCACTTCATCACTACCGATGACAGTGTAATCTAGATTAGCCAACATGAAATGCTTGTCAGGATCGGGGTGCTGCAATACAGCATTGACCCGTCTAACCTTATGATTGGTGTGCATACTGTAGTATTCCGCCACCAGTGGCTCTAACTGCTTACCCCAATATAAAGGTGCATGACCCGAACTTTCATCTTCAATGTTCTGCTTTACTCGACCGGTCTTGACCATCCAAAGTTCAAGCATTGACATATAGGGATTCAATCCACAGGCGGTTGCGGCATCACTGCTGCCAATGCCTTGTTTACGGACTTCTAGCCATTCTTGGTACTGCATATTTTTGGTATTGGCTAAACGCTTGGCTGTAACTGTTCTTTTAGCTACTGTATTCGATTCATTCATCTCATTCGGAATTGGGAGATGAGGGAGTTGATGGGTATTCATCTGTGCAATCTGATTCATGGTCTTATCCTTATAAATGGCTGAGGCTGTAAAAATTTGCGGCATAAAAAAAACCACATCCGAAGATGTGGCAAAAGGGGTCTGAAAAAACCACGTAATAATAAAGTTGCTATGTTGTTCAATATAAGCTCAAAGCTTAGATTAAACGACCATTGTTAATGCTTGCTCTAAACCACGTTGTTTCAAATTTGCACCAGCACCGAACCACGCTGAATCGAGTCGGTGATCAGTACTCATGGCGCGACGTTCATGATCGGCAAACTCGGTGATGGAGCAGAGCAAGCCATAAGCAGTATCTTTAGCAGAAGAAAGCGTTGCACCTCGACCTTGACCGTTAAACATAATCATAGCTTTACTCATAGCACGTCCATTCGGCTCAGACTTTTCTTTCGTTGGATTTGGATTGGCAACATTACGATAGAACTGAATGATGTTCTCCTCCTGATCTGCACTGCTCATGCTGGTATTATTAAACACTGCATCAAAGAAAGCCGCTGCTTCACCTTGAGTCACTTTACGTTGACTGAGTTGTTTCATCTCATACATGTGCTCATCCCATGCACGAACAGAGACACCCAATTGTTGTTTGACCTTATCCGCATCAAATTTAGTACTGTGTGGCACTTTAACCACGCCTGCACTGCCACTCTGTCCACGCAAGGCGATGGCTAAAGTGTTGTTACAGACGACCCGAATGGAAGTAAATTGTGCGGTGGTGGCAAGGCTTCCATCACAAGCGGTTGCTAATAGAATATAGCCATGACTGACATCTTTGCCTTTTAAAGCCGTACTTTGTCCTGTACGCGCCAGTGCCCAAAATTTCTTACCTCCTTTAAGTATGCCTGCGGTTTCCAGTTCAAAACCTGATTGTTCAGTCAGGTCTCGATAGAACTCCAGAATTTCCATCGGCTGCACTTCCTGATAACGCTGACTGACCACGGATAAAGGTGCATGGGTATCTGAGCGATACAGTACGCGCTGTTCCTCATAAGGCATGATGATGCTTTGCCCTCGTTCATTCTTCGCCATATAACTCACGTCTGAAGTTTCAATACGCCAATCCATTCCCGCCTGCTGTGCCCAGACTTCAATCGGTTGATTTTGTGTGAGTTGGTTGCCTAAACCATGCCAAGGGGTTTCACCGACATAAGCCATTTGTTCAAGTTGATGCGCCATGTTATTTCTCCCTTAGATCATCAGTTAAAATTTCTTTGACAGTTATGACAATGGAAATAGCTAACTGGCTGTTGTTGTCTTGGGGGTTGGATAAAACTATCAATCAAACCGCCAATCACTGCACCTGCAAGCCCACCCAATAATGGAGAAAATGGTGTGGGGAAACTTTTGGAAATGGTTGCACCAATTCCAGCACCAGCCATAGAAGAAAAACTGTTACCACCTGAAGACTGTGTTGTTTCACGACTGACATTTTCAGAATAGCAATAAGGACATGTAATATTCATAAGATATACCTCTAGAAATGAAAAAGACTTACCGTCTGATAAGCCTTTGAATGCGTAAATAAACATTCACTGTTCATGTAGATGATGTATATCTGAAATTATTTGCAATCCACGATTCTTCCCTACCCAGACTATCTACTCCGCAATTGCCCTTTACTAAACTCTCTCATATCGGGCAATTTTCCTCTTAGATACTGATCATCCTTTTCAGGTCTAGCCAAATAACTGATAGTCGCCTGTGCATGATTAACTTTTTTCTGATCCTCTCGTGGAATCATACCAATGCCTAATGTACCTTCCTGTTTATAGCGCTGCTTATGTTTACTCTGATTACAGTTGTAAAACTCACCCTCTCCATTGGTAATCTTCTCTTGCCATAACTCTCCAATCTCCTGTCCTAAATAACCATCATTACGATGAAGAGAGCCGTTATAAATGATGAGCAAATGACAGTGATAGCCTCTAGATTTACCCCCTTGTTCAAGGCGATAGACATAGCCGACTTGATCTTTAAAAATGGTGTCTTTGTTCTGTACCCGACTGATCAGTTTTTCAATATTTTGATTAAACTGTTTTATGCTTGGATGTTTTTCAGAGCAATAGTGTAAATCCACACGTACCAATAGAAGCTTACGATGTCGCTCTACAAGCGCTGCAAAGTATTCTTCTAAGTTTCCCTGATTACGTCGATTGTTCCGTTTAAAGCTTTGAATAAATTTTTTCTGTGCTTCCTTAATTTCAGACTGAAACTCTTGAAATACAGCACGGTTATTAAAAATCTCTTCATCCCTGAGTCTGATCTTTCAGGCAGCAAATCAAAGTAAGCCTGAATCAGGGGAATGTATTCCCTGTATGAGTAATAGATAGCTCTGGCTTCATGCATCAGTTCTGCATGATCAGATTTAAAGTTTCTCCAGTGATATGTTTTCTGAATCACTGCCTTCATCAGGTTTTCAATTGCAAGTAATGTTTGTGGTTCGTTCATCGTTGTCGTCCTATGGTGGTTAATTCCATAGGAGTGACTGATCTGTTTTTTTAAATTTGAAATGATTGGCTTATCTTTTCTCAATAAAACACCTTCATCATTTGGGGATGATGAAGGTTATTAAGTTGTTTAAGTAATTAAGAATATTATATATATCCTAGCTATTCTCAGGTTGAATAATCCAACAAGTACATGACAGAAATGAAAATCTCTACTTCTATAGCAAAGAAGAAAAATCTTACGAGTCCCCCCTTTTTTATAGAGAAAAGTGAAGCGCAAGTTAAGTCTTATTGCGAACTCGCTTAACTATTTTAGTTTTACCTGAACTTCCATTTTTTTTGATCAACCATTTTGGGAGCTCCTGATAAATATCATCATCTAGCAAATCTTGATAAACTACATAGCTTGCGAGATGTTCAACAATGTTCTTAGATAGTTGTTTTTGAGTAGTTTCAATCACAACTTGGGTGTATTGCAGTTCTTCCAATACATGAGATATCTGTAATTTTTTAACATACCCATTAATTCTCATCTCCGAGTCATAGTCATGTTCAATTTTTCGACATGCTAATTGCCAACTTCGTTCTAATTCAGAAAATAAATCTGGATGCTCTACCAATGTCTGCGCCTTAAACATTAACATTACATTAGCAGCATAATTCGTTATCTTATTTTGAGAATTTCTTTCTCGACCTTCCCAATAGCCAAGATAGGCTGTAATTTCAGATATAGGTTTTCTTTTTTTATTATCCTGTAACATACTAGAAAATATTTGGGAGAAATCCTTATACGCTAATCGGAATGAAGCATCACAATAAAATGAACAGCGTATGATCACCACATCTGTCTTCATGGCAGACTTTAACATTGCTTGGACTTTAACCAATCGACTAAGGTGGCGCTGAACATGAAAAAGTTTATAAGGCTTATCCACAAATTTTATTGGAGAAGTATCTAATTCACTTTGCGGAATAATATCTATGACAATTGGTTTCAGTTGATCACTTACAATAGGTTCAACATCAAATAGATTCTCCTCTTGAGAGTTAGCCATATTCACAAGTACATCTTGTCCTACAATGGTTTGACTGCCATCTAATATATCGATTTCAGAAGATATTTTTTCGATACCTTTTTCCTTTAATGACCGGCAAGTTTCTACTTTAAAAAATAAAGGAGGATTAAATCTATACTCAGCAACAATGCTATCAAACCGCTCTTTAATCCGTTTTTCTTTAATTTCTACACCTAAAAAAGTATCAAGTGTGACAGCAAGACGCTCATCACATGACTGGTTTTTATAAATCAAAAAAAAGTGCTTTAGTGTTCTAGAAACTGTTTTATTTTCAAGGTTTGGTTGTAACCTTCCTAAGTTCTCGCGATTCCTAAGAATGAAAGAAAATTGTAAAAGTTGTCTGGTAATACGGTTTTCTATATTTTCAGATTGTTTTCTTAATTTATCACGAACACTATCTGTACTAGGATAAAATGCATCATAAGCCGATTCCTTCAATGTCATGATAAAAGTCTCAATTTCAACAGCTAGTGAAACATACTGTTGCATCCCCCAAGTTACAAAATTTTCCTGATAGATGATTGAGACCCGTTCAATATATTCCTTTGCGTGCTCTGATAAATAGTCGATATTCCAAATGTAGGTCGCACGACGCTTTGAGCCAAAGAATAAAAGATGCTGAATATCATGTTGGGCAGTATTAGCCCAACAATAAGTGAATTTAAGTTCTACTCTATCACTGCCCGCATTTAAAACAATGCTACGAAGTCTAGACATCAATGCAGATGGTAGATAGTGATCTTCAGATTCTAGAGATTTATCCTGTATCTCCCCTAGTCGTTCTAACTGATATAAAAACCCAAGAAACCACTTTTGAATTAGTATCCAACTTCCATCTACATCAGCAATAAGTAAAAAATGTTTAAACTGAAAAGACGGGAAAAGATTTTTCCTGAACATATTATTCAGGTTTTGGACACTGATTTGCACTGATGTATCTTGCTCATTAACAAAGATGCAGATAAATCTTCTGCGATTTGTTGAACAAATTTATCTTCATTTAGATGAGATGCTGACTGAACAAAAAATACTACATAGTATTCCAGACTCTCCTCAGTCGCTCGAAGTGGTTTATAAACTATACGAATGATACTTGAGTTAGCTTTAAGGCAATTTAGTAATTTTAACTTTTTACTGATTATTCTATTAAAATTAGATGAATGCTTACTCTCTTTCCTGATCGATATTTTAACTGCGATGACATACAGCATGCCTATTTGTTCCAACAAAGAAGATATATCCTGCTTTACCTCCAATGCAAACTTTTCAAGTGCTTCATCCTGATGATCGCTAAAAACCTGAACAGCATTACGCTGTTCTTCAACATCAGACTGCTTTTCCTGCTGACTTTTATAACGGTAGGCAAGATACCCCTTTAAAAATTCTTCTGCATGACTTTCTTCATCTAGTTTCCAACATCCTGAAGATTCATCCACTAAAACAATACTGTGATATTTCTTTCTAATTTTGGGATTGGATTGAGTTTTTTGTACAAACTCAAGAAACTTTCGCAATTCAGAAAAGTGATTTTGATTTATATCCTCAAGTCTAAAGTTTGGAAAAACCCTTACGCATTTCAAAGCCTCAATCAACTCTCTAGCTTTAGCTTCACCAGAACGGCTCTCAGAGAAAATTTTCTCATCGTGATAGTTATCCAATAAGAAAGGAATATTTTCAACAATAAGTTGATACACCTTCAAAACAGGTTCTAGCTGAAAGACTTGATCACTATTAGTACTCGAAATATTGGCATCAGCATAAATTATTTTCAACATCTTATAGAAATCATTATTTTTAAGCATTATTTACACAAATATTCAATCCAAATATATGATTATATTTTAATAAATAAAAATTAAAATACAAGTTTAGGAAATTAAATATTGCTTTAAAATTCAAGTTTATTACTTTAAATTCAGCCATTAAAATAAAATTTATTAGTCTAAATTATATTTAATAAAATTAATCTTATACATCAAAAAAATATAAAATTTCAATCTAAAAATTAATTCGATATACCTCTAACCACAATCAAAATTCCATCTAGTTCTACTCAAATTTTAAAAAATTATGGACAAA
This sequence comes from uncultured Gammaproteobacteria bacterium, assembly GCA_963812025.1. GTDB lineage: Bacteria > Pseudomonadota > Gammaproteobacteria > Pseudomonadales > Moraxellaceae > Acinetobacter. The sequence continues at coordinate 1,447 of CAWETQ010000005.1, read as the reverse complement.
AAAAGACGTGCATATAGCACGTCTTCAAAGTGATTCAATAATCACAATTAAGCTCTTTTAGAATAAATTTAACTAAAACAAATCCAAGGAGCTAGTAAGTTAACTAAAGTCAAAACTCAGTTGATTTAGGCATCCATCCAACCACCTGCTCCCCATACCACTCCATAATTTTTACCCGCTCATCCCAGTACTGCGCTCTGTTATAAGCTGAACGAATTCTATTCTGAGGCACATGAGCAAGCTGGCGCTCAATAGCATCTGGATTGAATAGGTTTGACTCATTTACGACTGTACTGAATAGCGATCTAAAACCATGTGTCGTCATTCGACCTGCATAACCCGAACTTTTGATCACTGCCAAAATTGACTCGCTACGCATCGGTTCTTTATTATTTAGACGATGTGGGAAAAGCAATTCTTGATTATGGGTAAGTCTTAAAGCCTGCAGTTCTTCAATCATCATGTCCGTCAACGGTACACGATGTGGTAATCGGTTCTTCATACGCTCTTCAGGGATATCCCACTTACGCCCCTCTAAATCAAACTCATCCCAACGTGCTTGTAGTAATTCACTTACTCTCACGCCTGTCAGCATAATTAAGATAATGGCATGATGGGTCTGTGCATCACTTGGGTAAGCTCTGACTTTTCTTAAAAATTCAGGCATCTCTGAAGCAGGTAACGATGCCAAATTTTTTACACGCTTATTTTTTAGTGCATAAACCAAATCACCCGCAGGATTATCGTAACGATATCCATGAGCTATGGCATATTTCATGACCATCCCACAACGGGATAAAGTACGTTTTGCCACTTCAAGTGAGCCTCTTGCCTCAATCTTTTTAATGATCTGCAAAATTTCAGGTGCTTGAATTTGGTTAATAGCGTTTATTAGCAAGAACAATATAAAGCTCATCTAAAGAAGCTCGAACATTGCTAATGTGTTTAGATGACCATGTTTCTTTTTGATTATTGAACCAATCTTCTGCAACCTCTTGAAAAAAAGGCTGCATCACTTCGGCCTCAACCGTATTTTTGAGTTTATACCTTAGATCAAGAGCCATCTCTCTTGCACGTTTTAGGCTCAGCTCGGGATATACACCTAATGCTTTTGACTTCCTTTGCCCATTTTCCGTATATCGAATAGACCAATATTTTTTCCCATTCGGATCGATTCGCAAAGAGAGACCATTAATATCAGAAAGGCGATACTGTTTTTCTTGAGGCTGTGCTTTTTTACACATCACATCAGTTAGTGACATATCTTTGTCCCACTTAATTAAACTTATTTAGTGGGTCAAATTGTCCCAATATTGACCCACACAAAGCAAAAATAGGGTCAAATCGCTTAGGACAGTATCGGACAATACAGCCAATAAAAAAGCCCTTAAACATTGAGTTTAAAGGCTTTTTTACATTCAGTCGAACAGCTCTGAATTGAATTTTG
>CAWETQ010000004.1:0-291340 GCA_963812025.1 uncultured Gammaproteobacteria bacterium | reverse complement strand
GCGCTGGCACTTGCCGATGCATTATATGGCGGAGAGTCTCACTTAATTACCATCAATATGTCTGAATATCAGGAAGCGCATACAGTCTCTGCATTAAAGGGAGCGCCTCCGGGTTATATTGGTTATGGTCAAGGGGGTATTTTAACCGAAGCTGTTCGTCGTAATCCATATAGTGTTGTATTGTTAGATGAAATTGAAAAAGCGCATAGTGATGTTCAAGAATTATTTTATCAAGTTTTCGATAAAGGCACGCTTGAAGATGGTGAAGGTCGTTTAATCGACTTTAAAAACACCACCATTCTTTTAACCTCTAATGTCGGTTCAAGTGCAATTATGCAGGCTTGTTTAAACTTACCTGTTCAGGAATGGCCAACAGCCGAAAAACTAATCGATCAATTAAAACCGAATTTATATCAACAATTTAAACCTGCATTTTTAGGTCGTATGCGTGTCGTGCCTTACTTCCCTTTGCATGATGATTTACTGGTACGCATTATTAAGCATAAATTAGCTAAAATTACCGTTCGTTTAGAAAAACAATATGCCAGTAAAGTCACTTACAGTGAAGAATTGGTTGAATTACTGCTCAGCCGTTGTACTGAAGTCGATAGTGGTGCACGTAATGTAGACCATATTCTGAATTCTTCAGTATTACCTGCTTTAGCAACGAAAATTTTAGTTTGCTTAGCAGAACAAAAATTACCAAAACAAATATTTATTGATGTTCAGGGCGATGAGATCGTCTATCAACTCGATCCTGTTGTAAAAACCATAAAAAAGCGTAGCAATAATAAAATCAAAGCTATAGAAGCATAATTTTAAATTTTTAACAGATTATAAAGGCATAATATGAGTTTAGAACTCGAATCATTATTAAAAGTCATCTCAGATGAAGCCCCTTGCGGAATGGACTGTTCATTTTCAAATGAATTTCATGCGATAAAAAAAGCAAAATCTCAAGATGATCCCTTGCTAGATCAAGGTGATTGGATTGCGGAGCCGAAACTGGCCGATTGGCAGTTTGTAAATGCGAAATCCATTGAACTATTAACTGAAAAAACCAAAGATATTCGGTTATACAGTTGGTTGGTTGAAGCATGGGCAAACCTCTACGGTTTTGAAGGTATCGCAAAAAGTCTAGAACTTACTCAGCGTAGCTTAAGTCATTTTTGGACGTTATTACATCCAGAAATTGAAGATGATGATTTAGATCAACGTCTGGGATTGTTACAAGGATTAATTAATCAATTACCTGTATTAATTAAGAATATTCCAATTGTAAATGCTTCGCCTTTTTATTGTTTAATTGACTATGACGGCTTATTACACCAACAAAATTTACGCCGTAAACAGACTGAAGATCATGATCAAGTACAAGCGAATGCATCACTTGAGCAATTTGAACAAACCCTGATGAATACGTCAAAATCTTTTCAATATCAAAGTTATCAAGATTTTTTAGAAATCTTAAAGCAGTGGAATATTTTAAAAAGTGTACTGAATGACTTAATAGGTGTAGATGCACCTAGTTTTGCATCCATCGATTCACAATTAGAGTCTATTCATAGTAGTTTAAAAAAATTATATAAAACAGATACATTTGGCTTACAAGAGATTATGTCAAATCAGTCTACGCCTACTCTTGCCATAGCTATGCCTACCGAAACGATTCAAACAGCTCTTGATCAAGTAGTCACAACAAAACCACAAAACTTTCAACCACAGGCTCAAAATCATTTGGCAAATCGTGAACAAGCTATGCAGGTTTTACAAGAGATTGCCGATTATTTCAAAATCAATGAACCGCATAGCCCTGTCAGCTACATGCTACAAAAAACCATTCAATGGAATCAGCTGCCATTACATCAATGGTTGGCGCAAGTGATTAAAGATGAAAATCCGTTAGAAATGTTACATGAGCTTTTGGGTGTACAAACAAATATTAACGACACAAATAATAATAGGTAGATTTCATGTTTAAAGCAGAAAAAATTCTTTGGGGCGAAGGCTTATTTTTACGTCCACAACATTTCCAATTACAAGATGCCTATCATGAACAGCGCTTGAATCATATCATTCGTGCAACTATTCCATTTTCGTATGGCGTGCAATCCATTGCATTTGATGAGGTTCAATTAAACAGCCATGTTTTAGCGTTAGAAAAAGTGGAAATGATTTGGCAAGATGGCGATATTTACCAAGCACCTGCACGTGATTTATTACCCAATCCAATTCAGCTTGATGATTTAAATTTACGTGGTGAAATGACGGTCTATTTGGCCTTACCGATTATTCAACCTCACAAAAAAAATGTTTCTTATGATGAAAGTACTCAGCCTAGCCGTTATCACTCACACTTAACAGAAACCCATGATTTATTTACTGATGCAACGGTAGCAGATATCACTTTATTAAGGCGCCGTGCAGAATTTAAAATCTTTGAATCCAGTATGGAACCGAATCATGAATTAGATGGTTTTTTATATTTGCCAGTGGCTAAAGTGAAACGTCAAAGTTCAGGCAGTTTTGAATTAGATCATAAATTTATTCCACCGATCTTGCATATTGAAGCATGTGAAACGCTCATTTCAGCGTTAAAACGTACCCTAAATGTGATTAAAGCCAAAATTAAAACCATTCAAACCAATAATCGTGAGAATGAACAAAAAATCATTGAATTTCGTTCAGGCGATATTGTTTCTTTTTGGTTGGTCAATGCCTTAAACACGGCACATGCAACATTGAATCATCTTTTGCAATATCCACACATTCATCCAGAACGGTTATTTTTTGAATTATTACGTTTGACGGGATCGCTGCTTACCTTTTCTACTGCCTATGAAGTCGACCAACTCCCTGTTTATAAACATCATCATTTACAAGAAAGTTTTTCAGAATTAGATCTTATTTTACGGGATTTACTCGATACCATTATTTCAAATCGCTATATCAGTATCGCTTTAAAAGAAGTTAAACCGTCTTATTGGCTAGGAAGTCTAGAATCAGACAAAATTACACGAGATACGAGACTTTATATTGCCGTTTCAAGTGGCATGATGAAATCGCATGACCTTATTCAATTGGTGCCGCTTCGTTTTAAAGTCGGCAACTCAGTGGATGTTGAACAACGGGTTGTTGCAGCCCTGCCAGTGATTCCTTTACAGCATTTAATGCAAGTTCCCACCGCCATTCCAATTCGTTCTGGGGTAAGTTACTTTGAAATTGAACCTAATAATGAGTTGTATCAACGGATGCTCGATGCACAATCGATTTGTATTTATATCCCCGCAGGTTTCCAAGATATTTCAATTGAATTGATTGCGGTGATCAATAGCTAAGGATACGCGATGAATATAAATAATACTGCACCTTCACTTTTTGATGATGGGCAAATTGGTATAGGCTTAAATCCGACGGTGACACAATCAAAAGTTGGTAGCACAACCAATCTTATTGATTTACTACATGATGGTTTCTATATTGTTTTTCTATTGAAGCAGCAGTATATCCCGTCGAATGCTGATGAGTTTCGGGATAAAATTTTAAACTTATTAAATCGCTTTGAAAATCAAGCACGAAAACTACAATTTTCAGCTGATGATATTCATGATGCAAAATATGCTTACTGTGCTTTACTTGATGAAACCATCGTCACGCAACAAAGTGCTCAATTCTTTGATTTACAAAATAATTGGATGATTAGTCCATTACAATTAAGTCTTTTTGGTTCACAACTTGCGGGCTATCGTTTTTTTGAAATTTTAGAATCATCTTCGTAGCCAAGGTAAAGAACGGCTAGCCGCTTTAGAAGTCTTTCATTACTGTATGTTACTTGGCTTCTATGGCAAATTTCGCATAGAGTCTATAGAAAATCTAAATCATCTGGTGCTACGTGTCAGTGATGAAATTGACTTTTTAAAAGGTAAAAAGCCCTCTTTTTCTCCATTCTCAGCTTTACCTGATCAGATTAAACATATTATTCATCGTGAATTACCATTTTCGGGGATTTTAATATTTTTGGCACTTTTTGCTTTATTGTCATTTATTGGCTTAAATTTTATGCTTTCAAAACAAAATGATAGCGCATTATCCGCATATCAAAATATTATTAGTTCACCTATAGAACAAGCCTATATCACCATTCATTTACCATAAAGAAAATAAAAAATGGCAAACGAAAAACAAAAGTCTTTAAGACTATTACAACCGACCAAAAATAAAAATTATTTACCCTTAATCTGTGGGATTTTAGGCTTCTTTGTTGGGGCTATTTTTAGTTCTATTGTTAGCTATATATATGTAAATCGGCATGAAATTCAAAAACCTTTAGCAGTAATCAATACACAGATTTCTGAACAAAAAGTTTTGGAAGAACTTGATGATCAAACTTCTCCAGTTTTAGAGAAATCATCACTACAGGAGGTTCATAATGATCCATCTGTTAAAGATGAAAATCTTGAACATACTGCTGAATTTCCACAGTCTCAAAATATAGATTTAAGTCAGGCTTTTTTACACCATCGTGATTCAAAGCAAGAGCTTTCAAGTTTAAATAAGGTGAAGGACACGGTTAAAGAACAGAAAATTGCAACAAAAAAAATTGCTACTCCCAAAGTAGTACTAAAAACAGAAACTACTAAATTGACTCAACCACTGACAGCAAGCAATAAAACATTAACAGCACAAAATGGAGAAAAAGAAAGTAACTTACTAAAAGTAAATGACCTTGCAATAGATACCACACCTCAAGCTTCTGTACAAATTACAGTAACGAGAACCCCAACCATTTTGACAGAAACCGCCGTGTCTCCATGATTATTGCTATTTTTATTGGCTTTATTTTTGTTTCAAGCAGTTTGGCATTATTGTTTTCTTATGAGTTGCGTCATAAAGTGCAAGATTTTTTTATTGTCCTTATTCCACAAAGTAAGAAGCGACTTCATTTTGCCAAGCATTTTTTCCAACAACTCAATGATGCAGCTGCACCTGAACAAGCGCAATCTCATTGGCATTTACAACAATGGTGGATTCTTATTTCTGGCTTTTTGTTATTTAGCAGTATTTTAATTTTTGCTTTTACCCGCCCCATAAACCCTACCAAAATTGAAGCTGATTATTTAAGAGAAGTTGATCCTCAAATTTACAACTTGCTTGATGGACAAATGCTGTCTCCCCCAGCTGAGGTGGACACATCGTTAATTGAAGAAGCAATTATGACGGAGAACCAGATTGAGACGCAGCAGAGTATTCAGGCTGAAGCCTTTAATCCTAATATTGAAGATTTGCATATGCAGAGTTCACACAGTGATATTGCTACGGCTGATCGTAAATGGCATAAAATGAACCCACGTTATAAACAGCGTTTACTCATGGTCTTTAAAATCATGCAAGAACGTCATGGTTATGAAATGGTTTTATTAGAGGGATATCGCAGTCCACAGCGGCAGAATTTATTGGCAGGAAATAGTCATATTACCCGTGCCAAAGGTTTCCAAAGCTATCATCAATTTGGTTTGGCTGCCGACATTGCATTTAAACGTAATGGTAAAGTGGTTATTTCGGAACGTGATCCAGAGGTGATGAAAGGCTACCAATTATATGGTGAAGTTGCTGAATCTGTGGGTTTAACTTGGGGTGGTCGCTGGAAGTCCATTCAAGACTATGGTCATACTGAATATCGTATGCCGGGGCTAAGAAAAACAGCTGAAATGGCCGAACAGTTAACTTCAGAAGGTCAACTGCTGGCTAATAATCTTCCTTAATTTAAGAGCAGCTCAATGAAAATGAAGCTGCTACCTAAGATTTAGTTTAAATATTCTTTGATTTGATCAAGTACTTGTTGGGTCTTTTCTGCATGTAGCCAATGCCCAGCATCTGCTACAACTTGAATTTTAGCTTTCGGAAATTGTTGTTCAATTGCTGCAAAATGTTCAGTTGTACTAATATATGCAGATCCACCGCCTCGAATAAAGAGTGTTTCTTTGCTGCATGGTTGGATAGCATCCCAATGTAAAATATCTGAATAATGCTTAAATAATGCATCGACATTAAAAAGCCAGCGACCTTGGGTAAAAGATTTCATTAAAAATTGAATCACCATTTCTTCATGTAAATATTCACGCATGATTTGAGCTGCTTGTTGGCGGCTTTCAACTTTTGCATTTTGTACTGCAAATAAGGCTTTAAAAATTTGCTCATGGTGGTTTTGAGTGTATGCAAATGGCGCGATATCCAAAACAACCAATTGCTCAATTCGCTCACCTGCTTGATGAACCAATTGCATCGCAATTTTTCCACCCATAGAATGACCAATAACAGAAAATTTCTGAATATTGATGGAATCTAGCGTGTCTAAAATATCTTGTGCCATTACGGCATAATTCATTTCATCTGAATGTGCTGAAAGCCCATGATTCCGTACATCTATTTGAATCACTGGATGAGATTTATAAAATTCACGAGCAAGCATGGCTAAATTACTTAAACTACCAAAAAGACCATGAATAAATACGATAGGTGTTTTTTCAGTTACTGTTTCATTGAGATGAATTTGATAATTTAAAAGCATAATTTCTTTTATAACAATTTAAGATTGGTTTATATTTGATGATAATAGGAAATTAATCAATTGCCATTTTTTAAAAATATTATTTTGCTTAGGCTATTTTATGGTAATTTAAACATGTCATTAGAAATATCTATTAAACAAGTAGTTGTATGGTTTATCTAATTACCACCTTAATTTAACAAGTCAAATAAAGTGGTGCTCATTTCAAAAAAACAGAAATATTGGCTATTTAAAATAATTGAACGGTAGCTTTAAATAGCGAATTCCATTTTCTTCTGGTTCAGGGAATTTCCCTCCATTCATATTAATTTGAATAGCGGGTAAAATCAGTTTAGGCATTGCAAGTGTGGCATCACGGCGATTACGCATTGCTACAAATTCAGCCTTTGTTGTTTGATCATTAATATGAATATTTGTGCCCCTCTGCGCTTGAATACTACTTTCACAGCTATATTGATGTCGCCCTTCAGGTAAATAATCATGACAAAGGAAAACACGAATATTTTCAGCTAATTGATAAAGCATTTTGACCGAATCAAATAAAACTGAAGCACTGCCCTTCGGAAAATCACAACGTGCCGTTCCATAATCAGGCATAAATAAGGTATCACCAACAAATACAGCATCACCGATCACATAGCTTAAACATGCAGGTGTGTGCCCTGGCGTTGGTATGTTATATGCGATTAATTCACCAATTTTGAACTGTTCATGATCCGCAAATAAATGATCAAATGCTTGCTGGGCGTTAAAGTGCTTGATGTCTAAATTATAAATTGAACTGAAAGTCTCTTGCACAATAGCAATTTTCTTACTCATCGCAATTTGACCGCCTAAGCGCTCTTTTAAATATCGTGATGCGGTTAAATGATCAGCGTGGACGTGTGTTTCTAGAATCCATTCTACGCTTAGGCTATTTTCTTGAATATAATTAACAATCAAATCAGCGTTTGTGGTCTTGCGTTGTTGCTGATGCCGCATCATAATCTAAAACGCTATCTATCACGGCGCATTTTCGGCTGATAGGATCAACGACGACATAACTAAAGGTATTGGTCTGCTCATCAAAAAAATGCTGTACCAATGGATGTTGTGTCATGAATTTCTCCCTGCCCATTTACGATGAATCAATAAACCAGCGAACATTGCGATAATAAAATAAATCGCCTGATAGTAGCCTAGACCAATTAAAGTTAAACTTGGTGCTGGACAAATACCCGCAATCCCCCAACCGATTCCAAAAATTAAACTCCCGATCAGCAAGTTAGAATCGATTATATTATTTTTAGGTAAATCAATTGCATCGCCATATAGTGTTTTTGGTTCATTCTGATGTAGCACTTTTTGAAATGGAATAAATGCGACGGCGATCGCCCCTAGCATTACAAATGCAAGACTTGGATCCCATTGACCAAATATATCAAGGAAATTCAACACTTTTTCAGGATTAGACATGCCTGAAAGAATTAAACCGATTGAAAATAATCCGCCAAACACAAAAGCCAATATATTTTTCATTTTAGAACGCTCCAATGATATGACGAATGAGATAAACCGTAACAAATCCAGCAAACATAAAGGTCATGGTTGCAATCATAGAGCGTTTAGAAAGTCGGCTTATTCCACAAATACCATGTCCGCTGGTACATCCAGAACCCATACGCGTACCGAAACCCACCAATAACCCTGCAACAATCATCATTAGCGGACTTGCATTGAGTTCAATATTTGGCGTTTGCACAAGGCCATAAAAAAATGGCACCACAAACAAGCCCAATAAAAACCACAGTGCAGGTGTCTTAAATATTGTTTGCAAATTTAGGACTTGAGCAATTAAACCACTAACCCCTGCTATACGACCATTTACATATAAATAGCCCACGACAGAGAGACCTAAAAGTGTTCCACCTAGAAATGCGAATAGGAAGTCGTGCATGATAGAGTGCTCCAAACAATATACTTTTATATAATATATTTAAAAATATATCAATAGCTGTAACTTTGTGGATGATGGATTGATAAGTTTATTTTAATGGGTGTGTTTGAGTTTCCTAGCTGTAAATTGGAAAATCTATGCAGCTACATAGCTGACCGTTTCATACTCAATTATTTTACTATGTATGCGGCGTATGCAATATAAAGTATGGTTAAATCTTATTTAATTTACTGAAGCCCTTTTAGAGATCCAGACTGATCCCACTCACTAAGTCTCCTAATACATCAATTAAATCACTGCCTAATTCTGCTAAATCAAATACATCTAATCCTGAAGTAACATCTGTACTGTTATTCTTGTCTTGCTGCTCTTGCTCAATCTCTTTCACATCAAGATCTGCATCAATCGTTTCTATCTTTTCAGAAGATTGAATATTTGTCATTTTATCTACCCCTTAGTTTTTATTGATTTCATAGTTATTATTTAATTTTATGAACCACATTTTATAATATACCCAATGTTATTTGTCTTTAAAGATGATCTTTAAGTATTTTTTATTCTTCTATGAATTCTTTAAGTACCTTCTCTGCAAACCACCATGGTAATTGCTAGAACATCAGGATTCATTTTTAAGGTTTCTGCTGATTGAATCTCGGCAATAAATGCAGCCTTTTCGCCATCTGAAGAATTATCAAATAAATACGCTCGATCACTGGCATCTACCGCTTGCATTAATAAATCCATACTCCGGTAATAACGCTCTACAATCTTTTTTTCAGGCACAGGATGGCCGCCTACACTCACTCGATACTGAACTCGAGCAATATTAATCAGCGGATCGACAGTCGATACATAATACAAATAGGTTTTAAAGCCTTGGCGTTGTGCCTCTTGTAGAAATTCTACTTTAGAAATATGTGACATCACTGTTTCAAAAGTAAAACTAATCTTTAAGCGTAAAAATTCTAAGCGAATATAATCAATGATACGCGCACAGAGATAGGAATCTATTTCTGATCTATCGAACTGAATGTTGTAATCATCCAATAAAATGGGATCGAGTTTCAATAAAGGAATGAAATTACCAATTTGAGGGCGCTTTTTCTGCTTGAGGAAGTCAATTAAATCTTGTGCTTTTAACGCAGAATGATAAACCATCAAATTTAATTGATGAGTCGTATTCAGCATTTGTTCTAATTCATCAGCATTTAAATAAGCCCCAATATGATGGGGCAATAAATATTCTTTAACTGTACTTTTTCCAGACCCATTAGGACCAGCAAACATTCTTATTCTTGGTTGAGGCATTAAGTTATACAGCAGCCTCTTGTTTTTTCTTACGTTTTAATACTTTAGGAAGATGATCAACTGTGACATAGCATTGAGATAAGTCTTGAAGAATAGTCTCAACCCCATTCACTTCACGTTGTACAAGTTGCTGATCTTTTGCGTAAACGACGGTCGCGACCGAACATGCTTGGTTAAAAGCATGACGAAAGGCATGTATAGCAAGTTTAGGAATCATATCATCCTCATATTTGCTTGCTTTCATAAGGCTATAATAAGCTGTCATAGAACAACTCCCGTTACACAAGATCAATTTATCGTCCTATTTTAGCAATAGAACAAATAATTGTCTATTTATACACCAACATAGATATGTAACGGCTTAAAAGAAAAGCCACTTATATAGTGGCTAAAAAAGGACAGTTTAAGGCTTAATCTTCTTTCCAGACATCTTCATAATCTTCACGATCAATCATAAAACGAAAACCTTCAGCCAAAGCTAAGTACGGTAGCACTTCAGGTAAAATATCTTGAAGCTCTCGAACAGGCATGGTTTGAAAAAAATCTTCACCTTCTCCAAGTTCCCCACCATAAATAAACCAAGCAACATTTTCTTCTGTTTCAGGCTTTTTACGAATACCCACAATCGGTTCCTGATTTAATGTCTCTACAGCAACTGCAACAACATCATCACCACTCACTTTAATATAGGCAGAATCAAATTCCTCACACAATAACTTTTGTTCTGCGATGAGTTCTTCTAAAGGAGATTTCTGGATCATTGCTTATACCTTGCTACATAAAGCTGAATGCTGCATTTTATCCTAGATTATAAATGTGTTGGCAATCTTTTTATTTACATGGTTTTTTGCTAGTCTTGAAAAAGTTACAAATTCAAGATAAAAAAATGAAAGTAGAAGGTTCAAGCACAATAGAACATCAACATGGTGGAAAGCGCAAAAATGCAGGACGTAAAACCCACTATCAAGAAAAAACCGTCGTTATGCGCGTACCAGAGTCCAAAGTTTTAGAAATAAAAGCATGGCTCAAGCCAAAACCTGAAGATGATCTAAGTCAAAAAATTGAACTTCAAGCGATTCAAAACCGAACAGCATTAGCTATTCCTTATCCATCTATTAATGATTTTTCCTCGACAGACCAAAATTACACAGAAGACTTTATCGATTTAAATGAATATTTGGTGCATAACCCATTAAGTACATTTGTATTGCGGGTAAATTCACTGTCTATGCAAAATGCAGGTATAGACCTAGATGATCAAATCCTGATTGATCGTAGCTTAACTGCAGGTCACGGCGATATTGTTTTGGCATTAATTCATAATGAATTTACCGTGAAACGGCTGATGAAAGAAAAACAACAACGTGCCCAGACCAAAATCTGGTTAAAAGCAGAAAATCCTGATTATCCTGATATCTATTTACACAATGAAGAACAGTTAATTATTTGGGGTGTTGTGACCTGTATTTTAAAAAAATTGAGATAAAAAATTTTATGGATAAAGATCATAAAATTCGTCTTTTTTAGTGTTATTGATGATGAGGTGATTTGGGCGACTATTTTTCTACTTGCTAGACTCTCCCACCTTTATTTTGAAAAAGTTACAAATTCAAAATATAATTGAATCAATATTAATTTCTATCCATAGCCATCATTATCTATGTCACACAATAATCGAAGCGGTTTTATAGCCCTGAGCAATAGAGCCAAACGTTTAAAAATAGAGATGACGGCTTATTCTGACTCAATTACAAAGAAGCTTTTCAATGAATTGATCGTAAAATCAGCGAATCACTTTTAACTAATAAAATTTATAATCGCGATAACATAACTTTTGCCAATGAACATCATCCTACACAAGATTGATCAGTCATCATGCACATGCTATTCATGAACTAAAAGGTCAATCCACCATTTCCCAAGCTAACCTCATCCCCTTTCAAAAAGAATCCTTTCATCGAAAAATTTTGCTTCGACTTTAAGTGTAAAGACGATTATAAAATAAACCTTCGCTTTTCATATCAAGCGTACTTATTAAGCGCTTAATAATGCAATCCTCCCTTTTTACAGCTGCCGATATTTCTTTTAAGAAAAATACAAAGACTAAACTTACCCTATAAAAAGCCTACTTCTTATGCTTTAGAACATGAATATACAGCTTATAATTTACATTCATTAAACCAAATAAAATCAAAGCAAGCATATGTTTTATCTGAATAAAAATAGAAGTACATTCACATAGCGATCATATTCTTTGCTCTTTATCCGAATTATCCGAAACAATAAATATTCCTGACCTATGCTAGCCATAACAACGCCTTTCATAGCGTAATGACTGAATGAAAGCTGATGAAAATAAAACACAATGGTGTCTTTAATTGCATACAACTCTTTATCACGACAACAGTCAAACCCAGCAAAATGTGGAAAATGACGCAATAATATCGACTACTGCCAACCCACAAGAAATTCTAACGATGGATAACTCAGTCATAGCTGTTACACAATTTACATGAACTGTTTTGGTCAATTCGGTTTAGAATATCAAAATAAAGAATAACCATAAAAAATGTCATTTTTTAACATTGCCATTTCCTTGCAAAGTTACCAATATATAGCGCTGATATGACGCACATACTTCTACTTCAATTTAAAGAAATTACAAAAAAAATGTAGGATTTTGTGCCATAATGAGGCAACTTTGCAGACATCTTGCAAAGTATTATTGCAACTTAGAAATGGAGCAAGCTGAATGAGTTCGAGCATTTTAGTCATTCACGGACCGAATCTTAATTTACTAGGCAAGCGTGAACCTGAAGTTTATGGACACCTCACCCTTGAGGACATAAATCAGCAGCTCATTACACAAGCTCAAAAAGCATCTATTTCATTAGACACTTTCCAAAGTAATTGGGAAGGTGCAATTGTTGACCGAATTCATCAAGCACAGCAACACGGCGTGCAATTTATTATTATTAATCCAGCAGCATTGACACATACGTCTGTTGCGGTACGCGATGCCCTTCTTGGTGTAGCAATACCATTTATTGAAGTTCATTTGTCTAATGTGCATGCTCGTGAAGCATTTAGACACCATTCATATCTATCCGATAAAGCGGTTGGCGTAATTTGCGGTTTGGGAGCAAAAGGTTATTCATTTGCACTCGATTATGCCATCGAAAAAATTCAACCTACTACGCAATCATAATTAGGAATACTGTCTCATGGATATTCGTAAAATCAAGAAACTCATCGACCTGATGATTGAATCTGACTTACAAGCGATAGAAGTTAAAGAAGGTGATCAATCCATCGCCTTAACTCGTCGCAATCCTGTAGTTGCGGCTGGTGTTCAAACCATGCCTACTGCTGTTGCAGCTCCTGTAGTGAAAACTCCGCGTGGCGCTGTAGAAACTTCGCCGATGGTTGGTGTGTTCTATGCTGCACAAAGCCCGGGTGAAGCACCATTTGTTAAAGTGGGTCAAACCATTGCTGCTGGTGAAACTTTAGGCATCATTGAAGCGATGAAAATCATGAACCCAATTGAAGCAACCCAAAGCGGTGTTGTTGAAGAAATTTTAGTGAAAAATGGTGATGTGATTCAATTCGGTCAAGCACTTTTCCGCTATCGCGCGTAAAACCACGGGGATTTATAATGTTGCAAAAGGTATTAATTGCAAACCGGGGTGAAATCGCTTTACGCATTACCCGAGCTTGCAAAACTCTAGGAATTAAAACCGTTGGTATTTATTCCGATGCCGATAAAGACCTCATGCACCTTCGTTTTGTTGATGAAGCCGTATGTATTGGTCCGGGTGCAAGTAGTGAAAGCTATTTAAACATCCCAGCAATTATTACTGCTGCTGAAATCACTGGTGCAGATGCAATCCATCCAGGTTATGGGTTCTTGTCTGAAAATGCTGAATTTGCGGAAATTGTCGAAAGCTCAGGCTTTATCTTCATTGGCCCTCGCCCTGAACACATTCGCTTAATGGGAAACAAAGTTTCTGCCATTACTGCAATGCGTAAAGCAGGTGTTCCAACTGTTCCAGGTTCGGCACGTGCCATAACAACAAGCAACGCATTAGCTGAAGCAAAAGAAATTGGCTTCCCACTGATCGTCAAAGCCGCTTCTGGTGGTGGTGGTCGTGGTATGCGTATTGTTGAGCGTGTAGATACATTGCTTGAATCCGTTCAGGCAGCACAGCGTGATGCAGAAATGTGGTTTGGTGATGACACCGTCTATATGGAACGCTTCTTACAAAAACCACGCCATGTTGAAGTGCAAGTTTTAGCAGATGGTAATGGTCACGCCATTCACTTATTTGACCGTGACTGTTCTTTACAGCGTCGTCATCAAAAAGTACTTGAAGAAGCACCAGCACCGGGCTTACCAGAACAAGCACGTGCAGATATTTTAGAAGCCTGTGTAAATGCATGTAAGACTAATGCAATACCGTGGTGCAGGTACATTCGAGTTCTTATTTGAAGATGATGAATTCTTCTTTATTGAAATGAATACGCGTGTTCAAGTTGAGCATCCAGTCACTGAAATGGTCACTGGTATCGATATT
Organism: uncultured Gammaproteobacteria bacterium; assembly: GCA_963812025.1. Taxonomy (GTDB): domain Bacteria; phylum Pseudomonadota; class Gammaproteobacteria; order Pseudomonadales; family Moraxellaceae; genus Acinetobacter. The sequence goes on along the minus strand of CAWETQ010000004.1, from coordinate 276,954 downwards.
ATCGAGCAACAGCTTCTCATTGCAGGTGGTATTGGCCTCAATATTCAACAAGAAGATGTTGAATGTCATGGTCATGCCATGGAATGCCGTATTAATGCAGAAGATCCAACGACCTTCCTTCCATCTCCTGGAAAAATCGAGCACTACTATGCTCCGGGCGGTGCAGGTATTCGTTTAGATTCGCATATCTATCAAGGCTACAGTATTCCACCTTACTATGATTCAATGATTGCTAAACTGATTGCACATGGTAAAGATCGTAAAACGTGTATTGCGCGTATGAAACAAGCATTAGAAGAAATGATTTTAACTGGAATTAAAACCAACATTCCTTTGCATAAAGATCTGATTCTAGAAGATGAAAAATTCTGCGCCCAAGCAATGGATATTCACTATCTTGAAAAGCATTTACTTAAAAAAATAGAAGGTAGCGCTAAAGAAGCATCTTAAAAATAAGGTCTTCTTTCTATAAAAAAACCGCTCTTTAAGAGCGGTTTTTTTATATGCTTATTTATACATTTATAATACGACTAAGGTAAAATACGGCGCAATGTCGCAAAACATTGTTCTGCTTTTTCATTACTACAAAAATTAATAGTCGATGGATTTTTCCACTGCACGAAATATTGAGAAATTTCACCTGTTTGGTCTTCTTTATAACCAGAACAATCAACTTCATTATTATCAAACTTGACTTGCAAGATGAGTGCTGGCAATGCACTACGTTCTTCTTGTGAGGGTTGATAGTCATAAACACCTGATGACCATTCTTGCCCACTCTTGATAAGCACATTGTTATTACTTTTAAAATTATAATATTCAACACATTTTTTATTTGGAATTTGCATTCCCCACAAACCAACAATTTCAGGACGCGTTACGATACGAATAGGATTCGAGTCTTCTACCCGATCTATTTTTTCTGCTGCAACAGCTGCTTTATTCTCATTTGCCATCACTACAGAGGAGCACAATATGAGAAAAATCGTAAGATATGTTTTTTTCATACATCATAGGTTCAATGATAAAATTTCTAAAGATAACTTAGCATATTTTTATGAAAACCCAGTATTTATCAACCATATTACAACAATATATTTACCTGTTTAATCTAAAAAAAGCTGAATAAGCATGATCAAACCCATATGCTATAGCTGAATAAACATAACCATTAAATCAACCATGCGAATCAAGCCCTCGACCAATCAAAGGCTTTAAAAGTTCATCTAATCATTCTTGCTTCTTTATATAAAATCGCTTACAACAACAGAGACTTATATTAAAATAAAACAAGGGCTAGTAATGCAACTTTCTGAATATCTTAAATATGATGGGCTAGGATTGGCCGAATTAGTAGCAAATAAAGAAGTCTCAGCTTCAGAATTACTCAACTTAGCATTAGAGCGTGCCGCAGACACGAATCCAAAATTAAATGCCATTATTATTCCCATGCATGAGCACGCACAAAAACGTACTCAGCAACAATTAACAGGCCCTTTTGCAGGTGTGCCTTTTTTAGTGAAAGACTTATTTCAAGAATATGCGGGTTATCCTACGTCATACGGCTGTAAAGGCTTAAAACGAATTAATTATATTGCTGAACAAAATTCTGAAATTGTCAATCGCTGGGAAAATACGGGTATTGTGACCTTTGGTCGAACCAACACGCCAGAATTTGGGATTAAAGGAATCACTGAACCTGATGCTTGGGGAACATGTCATAACCCTTGGAATTTAAGACACAATAGTGGTGGATCTTCAGGCGGATCGGCTTCCGCCGTTGCTGGAGGAATTGTTCCGATTGCTGGCGCTGGAGATGGCGGTGGTTCTATTCGTATTCCTGCATCTTACTGTGGTTTATTTGGATTAAAACCGAGCCGTGGACGTACGCCTTGGGGGCCGCAAATGAGTGAAGCGATGCATGGGGCCGCAGTTCAGCATGTACTGAGCAAAACAGTACGAGATAGCGCAGCAATGCTTGATGCGACACACGGCGCAGAACATAGTTCCTTGTTTAAAATTGAACATCCTCAAAGTCCCTATTTAGACATCATTCAACAGCCACCTAAACCATTAAAAATTGCTTTTAGTACCCACTCACCTATCGGCACACCTATTTCCAAAGATGCAATTGCAGCGGTTCAACATACGGCGAAATTATTAGAATCTTTAGGACATACGGTGGTGGAAGATACACCCGCAATTGATGGTATGGCGCTAGCTAAAGATTTTATCACCACGTGGTTTAGTCAATTTTCTTATATGCTTGAACAAATTAAACAACAATATCAAGCGAAAAATAGCGATTTTGAACTCGATTCATTGGCACTGGCAGCATTTGGCAGACAAACAACTGCAATGGACTATATTCATAATCTCAACAACTGGGGCGTATATGTCACGAAAATGAATCATTTTTTTGATCAATATGATTTGTATTTAACCCCAGCAACCGCTTCTGTTGCACCGAAAAATGGTGAAATTAAATTACCTCACTGGCAAAAACCCATTTTAAAAAGTTTATTAAAACTCGGTAAGGCTCATGTACTTGCACAAGGAAAATTGGTTGATCGAATTGTGAAAGAAAATTTAACATGGGTTCCTTTTACCCAATTAGCCAATATCACAGGTCTTCCTGCAATGTCTGTTCCACTGTACTGGAATGCAGACAATCTACCTTTAGGTTCACAATTTATTGCACCTTTTGCCCGGGAAGATGTATTGTTGCAACTGGCAGCTCAACTTGAACAAGCACAGCCGTGGTTTAATCGTTATAGTCAAATTCAACTCTAAAAATAGTCACACTATATTATTACGTTATTAAACTTTTTAGGCTTGTTGGATATGTTTTGGAAGCCATCGAACAAACAACAAGCCGATAAAAGTTGCAAAGCCAGCAATAATAAAAACCACTTCCCCAGAAATAAGTTGCCAATATCGACCTGCTAAGATACTCCCCAAAGCCACGCCTAAACCCCACATGGTGCTATACATGGCTTGCCCACGCCCTTGCTGCCCCATTGAGAAATTCTGAAAAATGATACGCATGGCAATCATATGAAATAAGCCAAAACTAAAAGCATGAATAGTTTGTGCTAGAAACTGAGCAATGAATGAGTTCGGTAATAATCCAACAATCATCCACCGAACTCCAGTTAACACCAAACAAAGACTGACTAAATAACGCCAAGAGAATCGTGTTAAAAAAACATGCGCAAAGGCGAACATGATAATTTCAGCAACCACCCCAACCGACCACAAAAAACCGATTTCAGTGGTGCTAAAACCAATTTGATGTAAATAGTTACTATAAAAACTATAAAATGGCGCATGAGAAAATAATAGAACAAATTCAATTGCAAAAAATGCAGCAACGACAGGTCGTTTTAAGATCGGCAACAATGGTTCTAACTGCTGCTGTGAATGAGGTGCTGTAGCAGGTTCTTTGATTGTAAAAGACCAAATGAATGCCAAAAATGCAATACACAGCAACATTATAGGCAGCATCGAAATTGGCACGATTTCAAGTAAAGCCCCGATGCCAAAAACAGCAACAATAAAACCGATAGAGCCCCATTTCCGGACTTTTCCATAGAGCTGGGTACGTTGTTCAGCCAACCAAAATAAAGTCACGCCTTCAAATTGCGCTAAAATTGCATTTTGAAAAAAGCTAAAAATAAGCATCAGTAATGCAACCGATTGGAATGTATTTGGAATGAGAAAAATCATGAACCAAATACAGGCTTCCATCCAAGTTGCTATGCGTACCAACAACATTCTTTTACCAGACTTATCCGCAATCCAGCCCCAAATAAATGGCGCAAAAAAACGTGTCACAATGGCTATAGAAGATAAAAGTCCTATTTCTTGGTAATTAAAGCCCTGATCTTCTAGATAAAGGCTCCAAAACGGCATAAAGGTTCCTACTATAGAATAGTAGAAAAAGTAGAATCCACTTAGTTTATGTTGGATTGGTAGGGAGAGCATAAGGTTGTAATCAGTTGTATTTTCAAAGAGTTAATAAAATAAAGAGTTGTATAGGTTTGTACTCAAAAGCACTCATTCTGAAAATTTCAGGAAATATGGTCTGTTCATAAATTTCACATCTAAGTTATTACAATATACTTAATTATCACAAAGGGAGGATATAATCCCATAATCAGACGTTACACAAAAGGATAGCAAAATGAAAAAGGCTATAACTCAATTATTTCTAATACTATTCTTATTCTGTAAGTCAACAACTGGTTTTGCATATCCATATCCCCCACCAATTGATATACCTATTCAAAATAATTTACAGAATACTAATGTTTGGTGCTGGGCAGCTGTTGCTCAACAAATAATTCAATTTAAAAATGGAGCAATAAATACACCTCAGCAATGTGCAATGGTCGCCCTTTCAAAAAATGCTCCTATCCCTTACTGCTGCTCAAATTTTAATAATTGTGCGATAACAGGATCATTGACAGAGATCCAAGCACTTCTACATTATTTTGGTGGTAGTTTTTCCAGTTACTCCCCACCTACAGACCCAATGTCCTTATATTACACCTTAGCTCAAAATAAACCTGTGATTATGCAAATTTCAACAGTCCCACGCTGGATTCCCTTCCAATATGAGCCATGTAATTGTCATTCGGGGTATGTTTTTCCAACCAACACCGATGGGCGTGATTCCTATGCTTATAGTTAATGACCCTATGAGTCAGTTCACTCAACCTGTTCCATACGCTCAACTTGCACCATTGTGGCAAGCAGCAATAGTAGTCCACAACTAATATAAGAAAAACCCTGTCAACGCTCCCAAATGACAGGGTTTTATCTGCCGTAATACATTCGGCTATTTAAAACAATTACGAGCTACTCTTAATACAATTAGATTTTCTCCAAGCTGAACGCTCTTGAAATCTATTTTTCTCTCCAAGCAAGATTGCTCAAATTGATTGAATGCATCATCTGTTACTGAATTCAATTGCACCTTAACTCATATTTAATTTTTTCTTATCTTTAGCCAGTGAAATATTGACATTAAAAAAGCCCGATCAATGACCGAGCTTTCGTTACTATATAAAAGCCTTAATCTGAACATTTCACTTCAAGTTGATATTCATCTTGAGTTACCTTGATTTTAATTTTCTTGTATTTTCGCTTGTTTGGATCCATTGCGGATCCAGCAATTTCTTCAAAAAATTTACGGTCGCTCATTAGATCAGCATAAGCCTTATAACCAATTAATATTTTTTCAGGCTTTTTATTGTTAACTGCCAATTCATTAAGAGTATCATCTAACTTTTTGACTGTAAGAGTTTGCATTTCAAATAACTCAAAATTAAAAAGTTATTCTCCTTTATTTGTATGAACAAAAAATGTCAAAAAGACTTAAGCACACAACTGAGCATTCCCGATGGTCGCAAAATAAAGGCTCTAAGGAATAACTACTGGAAAGCAAGCTATTAAAAAACCACCCGAAGGTGGTTTGCTTCAAACTCGTATCTATTGCTCTAACTGATTGCTAATCCAATGTAAAAATTCATATTTTTGAAAAAAACTTGGAGCTGCATGAGCTAATATGGTTTGCTTTTTTCCATTAAAAACCCCTTTATAATTATAAGGTTTCACAGCTTCAAATGTAGATTTATCACACTCATGTAATGCACTCAAGAATGTCTTTAATTGCATAAATTGACTTTGAGAATCTATCGTTGGTTTCTCTACAATGAAGTTATAAATTTGTTCTAAAAGAAATTTAGGATTATTTTGAGGCATTACTATGTTCCATAATCTTTTCTTAATCAACAAAGAATCATTAACAAGCAATTTAAACGTATATTTCACATAACACACTATCATATTCTTACATTCACACACAAAATATCAAAAAATAAATAATAAAAACAGTATGTTAAGTTAAACTAAATAAAATATAGTTCAACCTGTTTCAAAATCCCCTCAATCCTTCTTTTTCACCAAATAAGAAAAGAAAAACCCCGCCAATAATAGATATTAAGCGGGGTTTTGTTTGCCGTAACACTTAGCAAATGGGAGAGTTAATTAATCATCTTTATCGCATTTTCGGCATTCATGAGTGTATTCACACTTATCATCGTAATCAAATTCATACGCATGAATACAGAATAATTTACGGAGGAATTGAAGCATGATGCCTCTCCTAAATTTCAAGCAAAAAAACACCTCCTTAATAGGAGGTTGAAACTAAAATAAGAAACTACAGCGATAGAATCTAAGCGTCCATTTTACATAAGAATATTTTTTAATAAATGGTAAAATATTACTATATAACTCAACCTAATCAATAGATATAAAAAAGTCTCGCACTAAGCGGGGTTACTTTATTGTTCAATAAATTACATGCCTCCACTATCTACCTTAATATTTCCATTAGACTGAGCGCCATCATTAAACAGAGCGTTGTCGATACTTTCATCGAGCTGAGATTTTTTTGAGTTTTTCTTTTTATTTTTCATTCTCTTATAACAATAACCCGCTGCAACACCTGCACCTATTAGGGTTAATAATTTCATTACTCACCTCAAAAAACAGAAACATGGGCACATAAAAATATCATCCATCTTTGTAGTTATCCAAACCATTTTAGATTGTTTTTTGTACCAAACGTAAACCAGTGTATATAAGAAATAATTGTTAGACAAAAAATCGCGATCAATAACCGAGCTTCCGTTGTTACATAATTAACTTAAGGGGCGTAGTCGATGATTAAATTTCAGTCCAAATGAATAGCATGAAATAAACTATTTTAAGTATTGTAAATTATGACTTAAAAATTGAATTAACGCTGTATGATTAAATTTAATACAGTTTTTAAAGTAAGGTACGAAAAATAATGAAATCTATACCTTTTATTTTATTAAGTTTAGTTTGTACATCTTACACCGTTCATGCCAGCTCAGAGGAGGCATGGAAAAAACATGATCAAAATCTTAAAACTGCTTGTATTAAAGCGAGTCAGTTAAAAAATACCAAAGTTGTGAGTGACGTTATGACATTTGATGATCGTGTAGGATATTCTGCTATCGTTTTAGAAGGTCGCTACCCTCAAGCACATATGAAAAATAAGCTTGGACGTGAATTATGTCTATGGCAGAGATCTAAACAAAAAGCTTCAATTACTGAAGCAGATACACTGTTAAAACCGAAGAAATAAACTCATACTCTATGCAGCCTAAAAACAGAATGCACAATTAAGATTAAAGGCTTCATTTCAAGAACAATACTTTTTCTTTAGCTCGACGATTAATTAAGCCTTGCATGCGCTTACCGCCTGCATTCACCCACACATCAAACTGATTTGCAGCCCCTAAATAATCACCAACATTCAACTTTTTAAGCAATGTAGAGCTCTTAAATGCGCCAACGCCAATATTGTATGAAAGTGAAACCAAGGCATTAAACTGGTTTTGGTTTAATGCCACAGTAACCGCGCCATTCACAGCCTGTTCAAACTTCTTCAAATCATGTGCCATATAGGCTTTAGCTTGTGCTTCAGTACACGTATCGCCTTTTTTAACGCGTATGCCATTTGGATAAATCGTAGTACCAAAACCGATAGTCCATATCCCAACGCCATCATCATAAGCAACTAGACGCTTGCCTTCAAAGCCACAAATCAGATCAATACCTGCATGACTCACCGACATTTCATCCACGGCGATGCCTCGCATATTCGCCACAGTGGAATTTTTAACAGTCGCAATGGCTGTGTTGATTGCATCCACTTGTTTTCGAGTGAGTCTTCCACTACTGATTTTTCGTAAAAAATCAAATATTACTTGCATCGCCCACCCCACTTATTTGCATTTTTTAAGTACTCTTCAATAAATGTACTATCCAGTATACCAAGGGCAATGTTACTAACTCTAAATAAACATTGATGTAGAGTAGTTTTATTACTTTTACACAGACTCTTATTCAATAAAAATCATTTCCAATTAAAAATATTTGTTATAAATTAAACAAAATATGTTGAGTTTATAACATGAAAATTTCATTACTCATTTCATCACTTCCCAGTCAAAGTACAACTGCAAGAATGCGCATTTGGCGTTCTTTAAAATCAAATGGTGCAGCAACTTTAAGAGATGGTGTTTATCTTTTACCAGTAATACATTCTGAAAAATTCGAGTCAGTCGTTATGATCATCTTAATGAACATGGTCATGCCTATATCTTTCAAGCTGAAGCTCCTGCGGATTTAGACCTTGCCCAACTTTTTGACAGAGCTGAAGAATATAAAGAACTGAGAACCGAAATTGCAAAAACCCAAAATACGCTTGAAGCAAGCAAGAAAAAAGAACATCTCAAACAAATTCGAAAATTAAGAAAAAACCTCAATTCACTGATAGAAATCGATTTTTATCCCAATGCCAATCAAAGTAAAACCCTCAATGAACTCACCCGATTAGAACATGCGATTGCGCGATTAGGTGAATACGATGAACCTAATAATTTTGAACAGCAATTAAAAGTCCTATTCAAGCAAGATTTTCAAAACAAAGTCTGGGCAACCAGAAAGCGTCCTTGGGTTGACCGTTTGGCATCGGCATGGATCATTCAAAAATTTGTAGACCCTCAGGCAAAATTTATTTGGTTAGAGCATCCCAATGATTGCCCCAAGGATGCCTTAGGTTTTGATTTTGATCATGCCCAATTTACCCATATCAATAACCTCGTCACCTTTGAAGTGTTAATGAATAGCTTTGAATTACAAAATCCTGCTTTAAATAAAATCGCTGAAATTGTTCATTTTTTAGATGTTGGAGGAAATGAGCCTGCCGAAGCCTTAGGCATTGAAAAAATCTTACAAGGTCTCAGAAGTACGATCACAGATGATGATCAATTATTTCATCTTTCAAACCATATTTTTGATGGCTTATATGCAGACTTTCAAAGGAATTTAACATGAACAATCAGCCATCTTTAGCAGATGAAACAGAAATTGAATCTATCAGCTTTTGGCAAGCCTTCAAATTTTGGTTAAAACTTGGATTTATTAGCTTTGGTGGCCCTGCTGGGCAAATCGCAGTTATGCACCAAGAGCTGGTTGAAGAAAAAAAATGGATTTCAGAACAGCGTTTTATGCACGCATTAAATTATTGCATGCTCTTACCCGGCCCAGAAGCTCAACAACTTGCAACTTATATTGGCTGGTTAATGCATAAAACCAAAGGCGGCATAGTTGCAGGGGTTTTCTTTGTTCTACCCTCTCTTTTTATCCTGATTGGACTGTCTTGGATCTATGTGAAATATGGCAACGTCCCAATCATTGCAGGTTTGTTTTATGGGATTAAGCCCGCGGTTGCCGCCATTGTATTCCATGCCACGTATCGTATTGGCAGTCGATCATTAAAGAATAAATTTCTATGGGCGATTGCGGTTGTCGCTTTTCTGGCGATATTTATTTTTAATATCCCTTTCCCTTTCATTGTTTTATGTGCAGCGATATCGGGTTATCTGGTCGGTAAAAAGCATCCTGATTTATTTATGCTCAATGCACATCAGTCCAGTCAAAAATCTTATGGACGTGCCATTATTGATGATGATACCCCTACACCTGAACATGCTATTTTTAAATGGTCTCATCTGATCAAAATAGCGGTAATTGCAGCACTTTTATGGGCAATTCCACTGGTATCTTTAACAGTGATTTTTGGATGGAGTCATTCTTATACTCAACTTGCTTGGTTTTTTACTAAAGCCGCATTACTGACATTTGGTGGTGCTTATGCTGTTCTGCCTTACGTTTATCAGGGCGCTGTCGGTTTTTATCACTGGCTAACCCCAACTCAAATGATTGATGGCTTAGCTTTAGGTGAAAGTACTCCCGGCCCATTGATCATGGTGGTGGCTTTTGTCGGTTTCTTGGCTGCCTATAACCAATCACTGCTGGGTGCTGAACATCAATTTATTGCAGGTGCATTAGGTGCAATTATCGTCACGTGGTTCACTTTTATTTTCTCATTTTTCTTTATCTTGGCTGGAGCACCTATTATAGAGTCCACACACAACCAAATTAAATTCACCGCCCCTTTAACCGCCATTACCGCTGCCGTGGTGGGTGTAATTTTAAATTTGGCACTCTTTTTATGTTACCACGTGCTTTGGCCACAGGGTTTTGAAGGGAATTTTGATTATATCTCTGCCATCATTGCTATTTTAGCTGTAGCAGCACTATTTAAGTTTAATCAAAGTGTGCTCAGAGTCATCATCGGTTCTGCTTTAGTGGGTTTAACGATTAAACTTTTACTATAAAAATTAGGACTTTTATTTAAGTCTCTAAAAATTAGTATTTTTCAAAAATTTATCTTAAGATAATGGCACTTATTCAAATACCGAATTGAATCCTATAAATTCTTTTGTGTAAGTTCCATTTTTATAAAATCGCTTTTTCGTTTGTGGATAAATTAAGGTCTCACTCATTGTTGTAAAAAATAAGCTAATTAGAAAGGTGAAAGCTTTAGCTATCAGACAATAAAAAACCGCCCGAAAGCGGCTATATAGAATATAAATTGTCACTTTGCTTCACTCATACAAAGCTCTAAATACCGCTTCCGAAATTTTTCAACAATCTGCTGCTTACCAAGATCAGTATTGAACAATGCGTGGTCATATGCATCGTCAACCATAAGCTCATATACATCCTTGGAATCACCTTCAAGCTCAAGTGCGATCAGCTCTTGCGCCTGTAAAGGAACGTCATCTTGTCTTTGTTGCATAATCGTTGCGGCAAGATCAGCAATTCCATAGCAAATATTGGTTTCTTCAACAGATGCCATGACTGTACTAGATATCAGGAAGAAACCTAGTAAAACTAACTTCTTCATAAAACCGCCTGACTCTTGTAGATAAGATAGATATGTTACACCATCATTGAATTATCTTTTCTGTTTCATCTCTAAACTGACTACCACTTATCTACCTACAAAGTTAGTTGAAATAGCCGTGGACATAGCTACATTCATCTGTAAAATAAATCTCTAAATGCTTAAAAATGACATTGCCATTTTTTAAAAGACTTTTTAATGTCCATATAGATTATTAATTATATAAAATCAAAATACTTAGCGAAAAATACATTTGCAAGGTTAAAATATTTTAGCGCTGTTGCCACTCGGATACGATAAGCCAAAACAAAACCATGAAAACTCAGTTGCTTTAGCTTATATATTTATTTTGTTACTATTATTAAGGGGTAACACCCTCTAATAATGTAACTTTTTGCTTAACTTACAGCAAACAATCTTGCTATATTTATCACAGTCCAATCAATTAACGTGATATCAAACAAGATGAAGAGAATTTTTTACTTAATCATTTTACTGTGTTTTGTGGTGGCAGGCTTATTCAGCTTTGGAATCGGATTTTATTCAAGCGATCTACTTTTTATGGCAATTGGAGTTCTGTTAGCCCTTGCCTCAGTTTTAGTCTTTTTAGAAATAAAGAAAATGGATAATGATCCATTCCTTTAACTCAAAGTAACAATAAAAATACTGATACAAGCTTAATTTTCAAGGTTTTACTTTTTCACACTTACGACATTCAGCTTGTCTAAAAATATCTGACTCATAGTCATACTCGTGAATACAGAATAATCGCTTTAAAAATTTAAGCATCTCACCCTTCTTCATAAACTATGAGAGATATAAATTATTTTGTGTCTATTTTCAAAATTTCAATCCCTGTTTTGCTATATTCAGATGGATTTTTTTAGACAAAAAAGCGGCTCCTTGAGCAAGCTGTAAGTTAAAAACTAAAAATAGATAAATACGGAGAATTTTATAAACTTGACCATTTTAATCGGTTTTATTTAACCGTCATTTAAAATAAGTTTCAACAGGAGCAAACCGATCAAAATGAATCGAACATCCTTATCGTGATGGGAAATGTGTGGCATGTATGGATGCCACACTTATGAACCCAATACTTCCTAAAAAATTTAATTTTGGCTTTACCAACCGTTTGTATTGATTAAAAAATGACTTATGAAAAAATCTATTAAATAACTTTTAACTTTTTAAACAACCATGCTAAAAACTTAGTCTTATTACTAAATCTTGGTGCATCCGTCGCTGTTAATTTAATAAAAGTACCATCGAAATTTAAACTATATCGATAAGGTTTCTCAGCACTAAAGCCTTCACGACCTCTTGTATGCAATTCGAATAAAAGCCTTTTTATTTTTTCAAATTGCGGACCTGATCTTACGTCCGTGTTCTCCATTAATAAATTATAAATTTGCTCTATTACACATGTGGAATTTTTACTAGACATAATTCGCCCCAGTTTCACATTACACGAAACCAGTTTCGCATTTTTTTAAAGATTTTTAAATCACCATTCTTGGGTATTTTTAATAAAATAACGAACCATCGCTATTAATTTCTATGCAGACAGAGAACTTCTATGGTTTGGCGGATTTTTTCTGTACATGTTGAATTGCACTACATCAATATTATGAGCACCTATTGCATCTATTATTTTTCTTATTCTTAATCAAAATAAAGCCCAACCGAAGTTGAGCTTTTAAGTTCGATGTTCGTGCTTTTATACTTCAATCATAAGTATAAAAAATTAACCACAACTTGCCTGCATAATTTTCTTCGAAACGGGATCAATCGTCACGGTAATACGATTTGAACGATAATCCATCGTCACGGGCTGATCAGGTGCCACACGGCGAATCAGTTCAGATTGAGTTTTTTGTTTAATTTGATCATCAGTAAGCGTTGATGATTGACCGATTAAATCTTTAGCCTTTTCAGGTAAACATTCTTTTTGGCTATCTCTAAAGAGTTTCCATTCTTCAACCATTTGACCATCTGGTAAGTCGCAATAACCAACCTGACCATTCACTTCATCTTGAATTTCTAATTTTCCACCTTGGCTAATGCAATACTCACTAGCGGGATTTGCTACACCTACCTTTGCTGGAGCAGTATCTTTATGTTGTAGCGTTGAACATGCGCTAAGTGAAGCAATCATCAATCCAAGAAATATAATTTTTTTCATCATTTAAAAGTTCTTAGCAAAATCTAAAGATAGCAAAAATATAAAAATTATCAATTTCTTATTGTTGCAAATAAAAAACCGCCCTTTCAGACGGTTTTAAATATCAAGGTGAATTTTTCTTTAAGCAATCGTCCACAGATGATAGAACTCTTGAATCTCAGTATCTAGAAATTCATCACTGGTACTGTCGTAATTAAATTTTTTGTCATCCAATAGGTATTCACGGTTCAAATTAGCCAAATAATTTTTTAAATATTTTTTGAAATTCCCAGCCCGTTCAGGAAGTGTATTTTCTCCATCCCAAAAAATCATAGTCGTCTCTAAATCTAAAAAAATCAATGTCAAAATTCTACATAAATAAGCAACAAACATCAATATATTAAGTAAAAATGCGACATAAGTCGCAAAATATTATATATAGGCTAATCAATCTTTTTAAATTTTCTAATATATTGTGGGGATATGTGCTTCTGTAAAAATAGATAATTCCAAGAAAAAAAGCCAAAGAAAAAAGCCATTCTTTCGAACGGCTTTATGCTGTGTCTCATTCTTAGCTATTAACGCCTATTTATTATAAACACTTTTAAATTCTTTATAGATTAGCGCTTCCTGACCATCTTTATAGACATAACGTGAAATAACACCTTTATCTGTATGGATGTTCATTAAAATCCAATCTGAGCCACGTAAATTATTCATGAGGTTAATTGGTGTAATAATACTGTTACGTGAACGATAATTTCCCAGAACAAAGTCCTGCTCTGTCTTGCCTACAGGGCTAAATGAATAGGATTGATTACCATTTTCAAAAATAACTTTCTGAATATCATATTGAGTTTTTGTACTATTTAAACTTACTTTTAATTTCAGTAAATCTTTATGTGATTCATTCCAACTGACCGTCACGATAGGACAAAGTTCATTTGGTGCACAAATTAAAAGCCCTACCGTACCGACATTTTCAACATTTGGCGTTGTTGCGCAGCCAGTCATGAGTACGCAGCCAAATACCAATGGCGCTAGTTTTTTCATCATATAGAAAATTCCTGTTGTTTTAGCATTATTCGATATTGATATCATACCGAATAATGGGAAAGGCTTGTTCATCGCGACAAAAAATCGCCGTTTCAGCGAACTTATTGTTAAAATTCAATCATGATCATCGCTGATATAACCAATTGCTTGCAAGCTCGACAATTAATAACTCAATTCATTTTTCAGTTGATGAGCCTTATACCTTAAAAGCTTCGATTGCCCGAACTCGAGTTTGTTTTAAGTCTGCAATCGGTTGAGGATAATTCAAACTCAGATCGGGATTTTTATGATAAGGTTCATGGATGATTGAAGCATCTAAATGTGCCAATTCAGGAACCCATTGACGAATATAGTCACCATGATGATCAAATTTTTGTGATTGAGTGATCGGATTAAATATCCGAAAATAAGGCACTGAGTCCATTCCTGTAGAAGCACACCATTGCCACCCGCCATTATTTGCCGCTAAGTCACCATCAACCAAGTGTTGCATAAACCATTGTTCACCCAGTCGCCAATCTATCAATAAATTTTTCGTCAGAAACATGGCAGTGATCATACGCACACGATTATGCATCCAACCTGTTTCCAACAATTGGCGCATTCCTGCATCTACAATTGGAATACCTGTTTGCCCTTGCTGCCAAGCAGCTAAGTCTTCGGGCGCATCCCGCCATGGGATGTTCTGTGTATTTGCCTTAAATGGATAATGTTTAGACAGCTGCGGAAAATCAAAAAGCGTATGTTGATAAAACTCACGCCATAATAATTCATCTAACCATGTTTGCTGACCCAATTGCTCTATATGAAAATGCCCGTGTTGTAGGCGAAATAAAGCTTGAATACATTGACGAATGGAAATAATGCCTAAATTTAAATAAGGTGATAATTGGCTAGTGGCATCTAAATGAGGAAAGTCGCGCTCTTTTTGATAATGAATCACTTTATCATTGATAAAATCATCTAATAGCGTTAAGGCATATTCTTCACTTACAGGCCAGTGAGCTTGTTGTTTTTGAACACATTCTGGATATTCATGTGTGATAGTCAAAACTGATTCATCCAAAATGTCATTACTAATGTCATTATTCGGAAGATCAGCCTGTACTTCAATTTGAGGGTAACATTGTGGCAAGCCTAAACTGAGCTGTTCATAGCATTTTTTCTTAAATGCAGTAAAAACTTGATACGGTTGTTGTGTTTTATTGCGAACAGCCCCTACAGGAAATAGGGTACGATCATGATACAACTCAAATGTTTTATTATATTTTTCGAGCAATTGTTGAACTTCAGCATCTCGCTTTAACTCATTTACCCCAACCTCAATATTGGCATGTAGACATTCAATATCCAGTTTTTGTGTAAGCTTAGAAATGACCTGCGGGAATATCTTTCCAAAAAGAAATTTCCCGAATCACTAATGGAATATTGAGGTTCTTTAACTGTTTTTTAAGCTCTTGTAGTTGTCTTAAATAAAAATCAATTTTAACCGCTGCATCATCATGTAAAGCCCATTGCCCAAAGGATATTGCTACGAAAGCAACGCAAGGACCTGCTTGTGTGGCATGCCAAAGTGCAGCATGGTCTTGAATGCGTAAATCTTGTCGAAACCAAATTAATTGTGTAGACATTACAAGGTCTCAAGATATTTATTCATTGTTATTTTATGAAAAATAAACAAATAAAAATAGCATAAAACACAAGTTTTGTACTTTAGATCATTGATGATTAATATTATTTTTAGTCTGTTTAATTTTCGAAATTCACTCAAATCACGTTCAACAATTCAATTCACATTCGGGCTATTCCTATTCACTGTTCTGCTGATTAGATTTCTATCCTGAAAATATTTATAAAGCTTACTCAGTAAAAATTTTTAAAGTACTCCATTTGTAAAATCCCTGATTCTTGTTCATTCTTTTTGCTTTAATAATAATGATCAATAAAAATAAAGAGACTGCTCATGTGTGCAAATTTTAAAGCAATCAAACGAAATCGAGCATATCTTCTTGGTCTTTCTGAACCTCCATTTGATTTTCCTGAAGATGTTTTCCCTTTATATAATGCGCCCATTTTAATCCATGGTGCCGATCAACCCGAATGGGATCTTGCTCAGTTTGGTCTTATTCCATTTTGGGCTAAAGACTTAAAATATGCTCGTCATACCTATAATGCCAGAACTGAAACTGTCGCCGAAAAGCCGAGTTTTCGGCATGCATGGCATAAAAATCAATTTGCCTTAATACCCGTCGATGCTATTTTTGAACCTAAATATATAGATGGAAAGCCTCATTGGTATGAAATTGCTCGTGAAGATGGCTTACCCTTCACCCTTGCTGCAATCTATGAAAATGCGGTCATCAATGATCAACCGATTCGATCTATGAGCTTATTAACCATCAATGCCGATCAACATCCTTTTATGAAGCAATTCCATGCACCAAACCATGAAAAGCGCTCAATTATTGTCATTCCTGAAGACTATAGAATGGATTGGCTGAATTGCACATCCAATGAAGCAACTCAATTTTTCTTTGCAATGAAAGATGAGTATCTAGCTATACCTAAAAAGATTCATCGGTAAAACCTATTTTAATGATGCTTTATTTATATACAGTCTTATTAAAGAGTTATGATTTTAATCAGACTAAGAATATTATTTCGTCATACAAAAAAACAATACATTATATTTTAACTTCAATTATTTCAAAATAACGCTTTAAACAACCATACTCATCCACAAAGGTAAACTTAGTTAACGTTTTGTTCGCTTTTGCATATATATGCGATAAAAACTTCAGAATGTCTTAAATTGGATAAGCAAGATTACCGCTATTATAGGAGAGGTATGACATGTCGACGATCAATGTGAATGACATTACCAAACATGCAGATGTTATTGCATTATGTGGGACAAAAGTAGGAACAGTGGATCATCTTCAAGGGTCAGATCAACTTAAATTAACCAGACATGAAGATGGTCATCATCATTTTATTCCTCTTACATGGGTTAATGAGATTAAGAATAATCAAGTTATGCTCAATAAAGATGCTGAAGAAGTAAAAAGTCACTGGGTGACTGCTCAAGACTAAGATCACAATTCAAAGATAAGCCCTTTTCTTTATTTGAAAGGGCTTATTGATGATTAAAGTACTGTTTACAGCCTTCAAAAAATTCCTGATTAAAGTTTATAGCTGGATCACCTTTTTCATCATCGCACTGATCTACAGACTGAAGTTGATTGTCTTTCGCATAGCGGTAGCCATTGTATTGTTCCGTTCCTTCTGTAAAACCACCCAATTTTTCTGGCTGTATAACATACTGAAATATGAAAAATGCAGAGATACCGATAATCGCTAAAATAGTGCTCAGTATTCTTAATTGTTTGGGTAGCATGTTTTACTCGCTATATGAACGGCATCAGAAAATAAATATATATCACAGTCTTAAATATTATCTTAATATTTTATTATTTATAATCTTATTTATTTGACTTTAATGACATATATTTATTTTATTAAAAACTTATATAATAAAAATTATAATCTCCAGCAATAAAATTACGTCCATCATTCACCATTTAAATAATATCTATTTTTATTTATCTAAATGATTCCTTACAAACCCATATTTTTCCATCTATATTTACACGATCTGGTTCAAGAAGAACCAATTCTTTACCGTAATAGTTTGTAAGATTTATAAAATTTCCATTTTTATCATAATTAGCCCAAACACCTCTTTGAATGTCAGGACTTTCCAATTTATAAAATGTGACTAATTTTTGCGGATATGTTGTATTCATTGCACATAACCTTATTAATTTTCTAGATAAGGAAAATCCTCTTCTATAAAAAAAATCTCACCAGTAGAATCCGATATCCATTGATAAGTACCCATAATTTTTGTTAATTTTTCCTTGGATGAATCATATACATTAATTAAATGACGATCGTCATCATATTCACCCATATACATGATCTTGGGTGAAGTTTTAAAGTCTTCATTCATTTTATATACTTTAACTGGTCTGGTATGCATAGCTTACTCCTTAGCTATTTAAAGGGGCCTAAGCCCCATTAAACCTCAGTTTTTAATAGCAAATATTTTATTTCTGTACCTCTGATTGCTTATCAGATGATCTCTTCTCATTATGTTTGTGGTCTTGCTGTGGTAAATGATGTGGCTGTTTGATGGGTTGATTCCTTTGATGAGAATCTGTTTGATTTTGAAACTGTGATTTAGACATAATACTATTCCTATTCAGTGTTTTTAATTAATAGCAGTATCCGTCCAATTATTAATGACATTTATTAGCATATACCGAAGTCAATTTAATAAGAACATGTATAATGTATCAAAATATAATGCTTTAAAAACAACACAATCACTTTAATTTCAAATATGTTGAACCACATCACTCTAATATAGTGCTTGGATATATATGATTTATTCAACCATGATTTGAAAATGAATACATGGTAAAAACACTTTACAATGACTTCATCATGATGCGGCTTTAGATGAAACGAAAAAAAGCACCTTAAGGTACTTTTTATTCAATTTATTGCTGTTTAGTTAGACATTTGCCCAAATGCATAAATTACAAACATAATCATAAGTGCAGACGATGAAGTTATTAATAATTCTAAAGTTTTCATAAACCACTCACTTCTTCTTTAAAGTGGAATATTATTTATACTCAGATATTGATTACCAATGAATGACAAAAAGTGACAAAAAACACTTATAAACATACAAATATGTAAAAATTAATTTCCCCAATTTATAGCGAAGAAATAATTCTACTCATCTAAAATGTTTACAAATTAAGCCAAAAAGCGAAGTATTCCCACGATTGCGCTAATACAAAGAAATACTTATATACTAAAGCATGGTTAAAATGCCTATTTATCACTCATTTTTGTTGGTATAAAATATCAATTACAAATTTTAGGCAGTAAAAAACCGCCTTATAAGACGGTTTTTATATTTAGATCAGTGACTATTTATTGTTTAATTCACACGTGAGGTGAATCGAAACATTTCATTAACACCTGTATAGAAGCTACGACCATCAAGATTTAAATCAATTTCAACACCAGACTTAAGCAAAACTTTCTTGCCTACTTCAACCCATTTAAACCCATCGCGAGTACTTTGCATTTTTTTTGAAGGCACCAACGATACAACAATTTCACTACCATTTACAGATTTTGCTACTAAATTTTCAATATTATTCAACATTTACACCAATTTTCATACATATATAGAAACGCCACCATTGGCATTTCAAAATAACAACATTAACTTTGATCATTCAAACGAGATAAAACTTATATATCAATTTTAAAAGATAACATTTTCATGTCATTTTTATTGTTGAAGCGATTATAACAGAAATACTGATCCTAACACTACTTATTTATCAGTCTTACCAATAGTATTTGCATCAAAATATTTCAAAACTCTAGGTTCAAACTGAGATAAGGCATTCATGCTTGATGTTGAAGCATTAAATAATCTGATATCAATCGTGCTGACCATGATTGTGTATTTAAACCTTCATAAAAACCGCAATGACTGCCCTTTTTCGTGGTGACCACCATCATATTGGGCATTTTTTGAATCATTTCTTTATAAGGTTCAAAATTACGAATATTACAGACGGGATCATCTTCAGCATTTAAAATCATCAAAGGAATTGTAACATTTTCAAATACAAAAACTGGATTTGTTGCCTGATTATAAGCCTCAAAACTACTGTAGCCTGCCAGTTCAAAGTAGTGAGATTGAAATTCCTGCAAGCTTTTGGTCGCCAAAACTTGTTTTAAAGACGCCGTGTATTTCCATGTCTCTGCATAAGGATAAATAAAAGCCTTAAACAATTTTTTGGTCATCACCTTGGTATAAAAAGGATGTACATTTTTAAATCCAAGCTCTGTGTCATAACCCGGACATAATGCAAAAGCGGCTTTAAATGGTGTTTGCTGACCTTCTTCACCCAAATAGCGAACCAACAAACCTGTTCCAGCAGAAGAACCGACCGCATATAAAGCGGAGTTTGGAAATTTATTTTGAATATGCGTAATTTGCTCACGTAAATCATCCGTTGAGCCAAAAATAGACATTTTAGGCACTGGCATCGGTAAATTAGCATGCCCACGGCGCAAACATAATGCGATACGCCAACCTGTATGTGCATGTAAATCACGCACCAATTCACGCATACTTTCTGGTGAACCCGTGATGGTATGCATCAATACAATGGTGGGTGTGGTCTCTGGTAAATGTAAGCCATACCATGCAATGGCGGTGATACCACCGTCAGACATGTTTAATTGTTCAATGGCATCGTATTTTAAATGGATGCTTTGTTTCTTAATTAAATCAAAATACAGCAAATGAGCATGTTTGTTGGATAACCACGGTGTTGGTCGATACTTTTGTTTCAGCTGAGGTAGCTCATCTAATAACTGTTTAACCTGACCATTTGGATCATAATACAGCGTTGGCACTTCTGCCCCTGTCACCTCATCAAGCCATGTTTGCGTCAATTGATTGATTGTTTTAAGCACCGACCACATTGTTCTCGAACCTTCTTTTACCCAGTTAAAATGCTTACCCGTCATGACTGAATTTATTTAAGAGATAAGTTCATTTTAGCGAACAACAGGCACGCATTTATATATAAATACACTTAGGCTATTATGCCTTTGGCATAAATGCAGCCATACGCTGCCCCATTTGGGCTGCTAGTGCATCTAGACCACTTTTTGGACGAATCATCACTTCAAAATCAACAATTTGACCATTTTCATTAAAACGAATCATATCGATGCCTTTCAACTTCTTTTCCGCGACATTGGCAGAAAACTCAAGCACTACGCTTAGACCATCTTCGGTATAAAATTCACGGTGATAGGTAAAATTTTCAAAGACTTGAATCACATTGGTCAAAATAAAGAAAACCACTTGTTTTCCTGAATAAGGATTAAATGCCGCAGGTGAACGAAAAACCACATCTTCAGCCAATAATTCATTCAAAATTGACATATCTTTTGTATCTAACATTTCATGCCAACGCTTTATTGATGCTTGTATTTGTTGTTCTGACATTTTTAAGTCCTTTTCAATTATTTTTACAGCATAAAAATGGAGGAAATATTTCTATTTCCCCCACACGACTTGGTTAAATGACCGCGGCTAACTCTGCACCTTGGCGAATTGCACGTTTTGCATCCAGCTCACCGGCTTCCTTAGCACCACCAATTAAATGAACATTTTTCCCATCTGCTTTAAGTTGATCGAACATTGCGGTAAATGGCTCTTGTCCTGCACAAATCACCACATGATCGACCTCAAGCACTGTAGGCTGACCATTGACTAAAATATGTAAACCTTGATCATCAATTTTTTCATAGCTCGCACCCGAAACCATTTTCACATCACGATGTTTTAAACCTGTACGATGAATCCAGCCTGTGGTTTTACCCAAGCCTGCACCTACAGAACTTGCTTTACGCTGTAGCAAGTAAATTTCGCGATTCGATTTTTCTACTTCTGCTGACTTTAAACCACCGACATTTTCATACGTGGTATCAATGCCCCATTCATTATAGAATTTTTCAGGATTCAGACTGGCACTTTCACCTTCATGACTTAAGTACTCAGCCGTATCAAAACCAATACCACCTGCACCAATAATCGCCACACGTTGACCAACAGGTTTACGTTCTCTTAATACTTCGATATAAGTCAGTACTTTCGGATGATCAATGCCATCGATGTCTAAATCGCGCGGTGTAACCCCTGTTGCAACCACAATGTCATCAAAGTCAGACTGACTTAATGCTTCATACGTCGCTTGATGATTAAGCACTAATTTAATATTCGGTTGTAATTCAATTTTACGTTGGAAATAACGCAAGGTTTCATAAAATTCTTCTTTACCCGGAATGGTTTTAGCAATATTGAACTGCCCACCAATTTGATGAGAAGCTTCATAAAGCGTGACATTGTGTCCGCGGTCTGCTGCATACGTTGCAAAGCTTAAACCCGCTGGGCCTGCGCCAATCACGGCGATATTTTTCGCAACAGCAGATTGTTTAAAAATCAGTTCTGTTTCATAACAAGCACGTGGATTGACTAAACAGGTTGCAATTTTCATTGAAAAAATATGATCTAAACAGGCTTGGTTACAACCAATACAGGTATTAATTTCATCGCTACGACCTTGTTCCGCTTTTTGAACAAAAAATGCATCCGCAAGCATTGGGCGCGCCATAGAAATCATATCGGCATGACCTGAAGCTAATACATGCTCAGCCATTTCAGGCGTATTAATACGATTCGATGTAATTAGTGGAATATTAACCAGACCTTTAAGTTTTTCAGTCACCCATGTAAATGCAGCACGCGGCACTTTAGTGGCAATGGTCGGAATTCGCGCTTCATGCCAACCTACGCCTGTATTGATAATGGTTGCACCCGCTTTTTCAATTTCTTTAGCAAGTTGCACCACTTCATCTAAAGTTGAACCGCCTTCAACCAAATCCAGCATAGATAAACGATAAATAATGATGAAGTTTTCACCCACTTCTTCACGGGTACGTTTGACAATTTCAATCGGGAAACGAATACGGTTTTCATAGCTACCGCCCCACTCATCATCACGATGGTTGGTACGTGCTGCAATAAACTCGTTAATCAGATAGCCTTCTGAACCCATAATTTCCACGCCATCGTAACCTGCATATTGAGCAAGCTTAGCGCAGTTAGCAAAGTCATCGATGGTTTGCTGAACTTCTGCTGACGTTAGGGCTTTAGGTTTCATTGGGTTAATTGGCGCTTGAATAGCAGAAGGTGCCACTAAGTCAGCCTGATAAGAATAACGACCTGTATGTAAAATTTGTAATGCAATTTTACCGCCAGCATCATGTACCGCTTGGGTAATGACTTTATGTTTTTCTGCTTCGGTAATGCTATCTAGCTTAGATGCGTGTGCAAATGTCAAACCTGCATCATTCGGTGCAATCCCGCCAGTCACAATCAGCCCCACACCACCTTGAGCACGTTCAGCATAAAATGCTGCCATACGATCATAACCACCCGGTGCTTCTTCTAATCCCACGTGCATAGATCCCATCAATACACGGTTTTTGAGTGTGGTAAAGCCTAAATCTAAAGGGGCTAACAAATGAGGGTAATGCGACATATGATCTCCTTGGCGTGCTTTTTAAGCTAGCTAATAATGTGCTTAGTGCAACTTGTTGCATAAGTTATATTCTAGATTTGTTTTTTATGCAACATGTTGCATAATGATCTGGTAAATTTTTACTGACTGAGTCGTTTATGTCTTTAGCCCATGTTTTATTAACGAGCTTAATTGAAAAACCAAGTACTGGGATTGATTTAGCACGTCGTTTCGACCGTTCTATGGGCTTCTTTTGGAATGCAACACATCAGCAAATTTACCGTGAACTCAGTGGCATGCAGAAAAAAAACTGGATTTCAACCCTTGAAGAACATAATGCCAATAGCCGTAAAAAGACCTATCAGGTTGAACCATTAGGACGTGCTGAATTGGCCGATTGGATGGTCAAACAAAGTCCTCCAGCTCAGTTACGTGAGGAACTGATGGTTCGTCTACGTGCTGAAGCACAACTGGGGGGCAATGATGTTCTTCCTGAATTGGAACGCCATCTGATTTTGCACCGAGAAAACCTCAAAATTTACCAAACTATTTTTGCAAAAGATTTCGCAAATGGGCATGATCAAGACCGAACCCAATTTATTCACAAAATGATTCTACAACTTGGAATTGATTTAGAGGTTGGTTGGATTAACTGGTTGGAAACCTTAATTCCACAATTAAAAATATTTAATGAAAAACAATAATATAAGGACATAACGATGCCACATTACCGCATGCCTGATGGTGAACAACTCTTTGTTCGTGAATTTGGTCAAGGCAAGCCTGTTTTAGTTCTATCGGGTTTGGGCATGCAAAGCTGGCAATGGCTGCCTTTCCTCTATCCTCAAGCGAAAAAAAATAAATTCATTATTCCAGATTGGCGTGGTTTTGGTGGCTCTCATCATTGTGCTATTCCGCAACTTGATGCTATTTCCAGTCATTGGCGTGATATCAACAGTTTAATCGAACAACTTCAATTCGATAAATTTTCCGTGATTGCTTATTCTATGGGTGCAACAACGGCGATGCATGGTATGCAATATGGCAATTTAAGTGAGAAATTAAAGCGTTATTTACATATCGACCAAACGCCAAAAATTTCTGTTGATGCCACGTGGCAGTATGGTTTATTAAGCCAAAAACAAGCTAAATTTAAACAACTATTGGCTGAAATATCAGACTTGCTTGCATGCAACGCTCATGCACGTCAGCTATCCGACCTAAATCCAACATCTCGACAACACTTATTAGCACTTTGGCTGGCGTTTATTCAACTCCAAACCAGCAATAAGGTTACACCTTTACTGTTTCAATTTGCCTTGAAGCAACCCAAGTTACACCCCCTTGTTTTACCTATTCAGCGTTTGGATTATTTGGCATGGTATGTAAATAATTATTTACATCATAATGAAGACTATCGTCATGCCATTGCACAGCTTTCTTGCCCAAGCACTTTTTTCATTGGCGAAAAATCGACGCTTTACCCATCAACAGGGCAAAAAATCATTGCCAATAGTGTAAAAAACTCAACGCAAATTATTTTTGAGAACTCTGGGCATACACCACTCATTACAGAGCCGATTAAATTTGCACGTGAAATCGGCTTATTTCTAAAAAATGCAGTATAAATGATTAAGATTAAACAAATATAAAATTGACAAAGTGCAACGATAAACCTTTAATCTGCAATATTGTTGCATAAATGGAATTTCTAAATGCTGTCTGATCTTGATGATTTTTATTGCTTTGCATTGGTGGTTGAACACGGCGGCTTTAGTGCTGCTGAACGTGCAACAGATATTCCAAAATCAAAATTAAGCCGTCGAGTTTATAATCTTGAAGAGCATTTGGGCGTTCGATTAATTCAACGCAGTTCACGCCATTTTGCTGTGACTGAAATTGGCATGAATATTTATCGCCACGCGCAAGTGATGATGAATGCCGCCCAAGCAGCGCATGATCTAGTGGATCATTTAAGTATTCAACCTCGTGGCGTGATTAAGGTCAGTTTACCGGTATCTATCGCACAAAATGAAATTGCAAAAATTTTACCTCAATTTCTAAAAACGTATCCTGAAATTAGAATCCAATTTATAGTCAGTAATCGCCGTGTCGATATCATCAATGAAGGCATTGATGTTGCCTTACGCGTACGTTCAAATTTAGATGATGACCCAAGTTTAATATTACGAAAATTTGAGAACATTGAGCAGCATTTATTTGCCAGCCAAGCTTATCTGAATGAATTTGGTGATTTAAAACAACCTGAAGATTTAAGCCAACATCAAATTCTCAGTATGGCTGATGAACATTTAGATCAGCACATTGTGGTACACGATGAAAATAATCATCAGAAAAAAATTAAGGTTAATCCCATTGTCATGGGTTCTGACCTAATGATGCTCGCCCAATTGGCCAGACAAAATTGCGGGATTGCGCTACTGCCTGACACCATTGTACAAGACTACGTACAAAGTGGTGAATTAGTCCGTGTACTGCCAAATTGGAAAGCTCCGCATGGCATTTTACATGCTGTTTATCCATCACGTCGTGGGTTGCTGCCTGCTGTTCGTGTCTTTATTGACTATCTCGTAGAACATCTCAGCAAACAGTAGAATTTTAAATCCTTAAGATAAAGAACGTCATGGCTTAGTTTAAAATGATCAATCAATCTTAGCCATTACGCTCCAAGCAACAAAGCAAAGCTATAGCCGTATTATGAAAAGTGATGCTTAGCAAAATTTAGACAAAAAAAAGCTTATCCGAGATGGATAAGCTTAAAAACTAACAACAAGAAACTACAGCTAGAATCTATGTGTGCATAGTACAAATAAAATACAATCCGAACTAATAGTTTAAAAATATTAAAATTCTGTTGAAAATAAAAAATATCAAAATAAAACAATATTTTATATTAACAACTAATCGTTTAAACAGCTTTATGAGTGTGTGAAATAGACCATACTCTACTAAAGTATAAAACAACTTAATTCCTAGCCTAAAGCATCAGATTTTAAATTTCTGCATATGAACCTGTGCCTTCTGGCCATGGCGATAACAGTTCAAAACCTGTATCGGTGACAACAACCATATGTTCCCATTGCGCAGTTAAAGAACGATCTGCTGTTACAACCGTCCAACCATCTTTTAATTCTTTAACCTGTGGTTTACCCGCATTAATCATGGGTTCAATGGTAAAGACCATGCCTTTTTTAAGTTTAAGCCCTTGACCCGGCTGACCATAATGCAAAACATTGGGTTGTTCATGATAAACCTGACCAATCCCATGACCACAATATTCACGTACAATGCTATAACCTTCACGATGCGCCACAGACTGAATGGCAAAACCAATGTCACCCAAGGTTGCATCTGGTTTTACTGCATGAATCCCTGCAACCATCGCCTCATAAGTCGTTTCAACTAATTTTTTAGCCTCTGGCTTAACTGTACCCACGTAATACATACGACTGGTATCACCAAAATAACCATCTTTAATAATCGCAACATCAATATTAATAATATCGCCGTCTTGCAAAATAACCGTTGCAGATGGGATGCCATGACACACAACTTCATTCGGAGAAATACAGGTGGTTTTGGTGTAGCCATAATAACCAACATTTGCTGGAATCACTTTGAGTGTATTCACAATGAAATCATTACAAATGTCATCTAAGTATTCGGTACTTACACCCGGCTTGACATACTCCCCTATCATTTCCAAAACCTGAGCTGCTAAACGCCCTGAAATACGGAGTTTTTCTATATCTTGCTCAGTTTTAAGGGTAATAGTGGAAGCCTTCATTGTCTTATCCTCATAGATCAAGTTTTTGATTATAGACCTTTTCGTCTTTTTTTTGTTTAATCCTTATATATAAAGCAGTTAAACTTAGATTTTCCAGCTTTTTAATGCTTAATTTACAAACATTTAAAATTCTGTTGCAAAAAAAATAATAGTGAGCAATTTCTTTTTTAAAAGCGTATTTTTCTGTTTTTTCATTCAATAATCAATAATATAAACCAACCTAAATTTAGCCATTCGTTCATTTACATTAATATTCATATAAATAAAATTCATAACTGACATAAAATAAATTACCAAAAAATCTTTGCATCCTCTAAAATCACCTCTTCTGTTCAAATCATCTCCTTTTCATGACAAATCTCCGTACAAGAGATATTATCGCCTTAGGTTTTATGACCTTTGCACTTTTTATTGGTGCAGGCAATATTATCTTTCCACCAATCGTGGCTCAGCAAGCTGGTGAACACGTCTGGTTAGCTGCATTAGGTTTTTTAATCACTGCAGTTGGTCTACCTGTTATCACCATTATGGCGCTATCACGTGTAGAAGGGTCCATTCAAAATTTAAGTGCGCCTTTAGGTAAAATCGCCAGTCTGATTTTAACCATCTCGTGTTACTTAGCAGTGGGTCCTTTATTTGCTACTCCACGTACAGCAACGGTTTCATATGAAATCGGTTTTTCTTCTTATTTTGGTACATCAAGTAGCAGCTTACTGATTTACAGTGCAATTTATTTTGCAGTTGTGACAGTTGTATCGCTCTATCCAAATAAACTGTTAGATACCGTAGGTCATTTCCTTGCACCGTTAAAGATTATTTCTTTAGCTGTATTAGGTATAGCTGCGTTTGCAATTCCTGCCGGATTTATTCCACCTGCCATTAACAACTATGTGGCTGCCCCTGTTTCTGAAGGTTTTGTGAATGGTTATTTAACCATGGACACTTTAGGCGCATTGGTCTTTGGTATTGTCATTATTAACGCGATTCATTCACGTGGTGTAACTGATAAAAAACTGGTGACTAAATATGCAGTGATCGCAAGTTTAATTTCAGGTGTCGGTTTAACCTTAGTTTATTTAAGCCTGTTCAAACTCGGTTTAGGAAGCCATGAAGTCGCTCCAAATGCAGCAAATGGTGCAGTGATCCTGCATGCATATGTACAACATGCTTTTGGTGATGTCGGTTCTCTTTTCTTAACCGGTATGATTTTCCTTGCCTGCATGGTAACAGCCATTGGCTTAACCTGTGCTTGTGCAGAATACTTCTCAGAACTGACTAAAATTCCTTATAAAATTTTAGTTTTTATTCTCATTGGCTTCTCTTTCATTATTTCAAACTTGGGTTTAACCAAACTTATCGCGGTGTCTGTACCTGTTTTAAGTGCAATTTACCCACCAGCAATTGTCGTTATTTTACTGAGTTTCTTTTGGAAATGTTTCAATCGACCAACTTATGTTATTGCACCAGTCACAGCAATTTCATTTGTATTCGGTATTTTAGATGGACTTAAAGTTGCAGGTTTTGAAGCTTATTTACCTGAATTTGTTCAGCATTTACCTTTAAATGCACAAAATTTAGCATGGCTTATTCCATCACTTATTGTACTGATTATTGCTATCGTGATTGATAAAGTTAAAAAATAACCAAAACCAATGTTATTAAAATCAAGTTTTACCCAAACCTGATTTTAGTCGTGATCAATAGAACATCATGTTTTACCCAAACAGCGTTTTATTGTTTACATTCTCAGACATTGTTTTGGTTAAACCGCTTAGTCCACATGCGATAGCCATGCGCCATTCTAAAAGAGCGATCTTTTCCCCTCAGTACGCATTCATATCTATCTCTAGCCGCGCTCAAATAAAATCATTCAATTCGCGGGCATCAATATTGCTTATTTATGCTTCGACTATTGTTGAATATCGCCAGTCATCCAACGCTTGCTACACTAAAAGTGTCGTTCTACATGTATTCAATAAATACTAGGTATTTATATTTTTAATAAAATTCGCATATACTTTTATCTACATAGCATAATTTTTTTATAAAATAATACTATTAGCTATTGAAATAGCTGTAAAGAACTAGTACAACAATAGAAACCAATCTGACTAAAACAATTAGGTTTAGGTCAAAATAACAGGAGGCGTGGAGATGTTATCATTACATTTCAATAAGGAAATCTTCATTAACGCTCTAAAAGCAAATAAGAATATGGTCACCTATTTAAGTACCACTGTTGCTCTAATGGTGACATTAATTATTCATGGTTTAATTCAAGGCAATTTAAAACCTGAATTCTTTATGTATGCTTTTATTGTCTCAATTGCCTTTTATATTTGGGCTGTGGTCGATCAAAAGTATCGTCAGCAGAAACAAAATAATTCTACAGACTAGAAGATGGGTGAACTATCACCCATCTTAAAAAAGAAAAACAATCATTTATAACAGCTAAAATTAAAATACGCCCAAACCCAAGATTGTCCCCAGTAACAACCCTGCCGTCGCGCCCAACTCTCCTATTACCAAAAGAATCATCGCACTGGTCAGCATCCATTTCGGCAATTGCCAACGTCCCATTTGATGCGGAACTTTAAATTGATTACTGGTATCCTTTAGCCAACCATGCAACACATAACTTAAAATTGAAAAACTAAAAAAGAAAAGATTGATCAACACAAAACATAAATTAAACCCTTCAGCCCATACTGAAAAATAGGCTAAAACTGCAATAATCAAACTGGCTGGCGCATAAAGCAAACTACTTCTATGTGCAATATCGACATAATAGTGTGCACGAGCCTGTTCAGAATGGCGTATTTGATAGTATTTCCACACCCCTGTGAGCATCCCCACCCAAAGAAAAATACCGCTAAATATAATTGCGAGCGAAACAGATTGAGTTAAATTTTCCATATCTATTGATTTATATCCTTATTTTTAGAACGCTATTCTGACTTTAAAGTCATTCTTTATGCAAGTTTCTTTTTAGAACTTCGCTACAGTAGTCATCAGTTTAATTTAACGTATGTTCTAATATGAGCACATTTGAAACATTAGAAATCAGCTGTAAAGATGGATATTCTCTCAGTGGTCGGTTTTATGCAAAGCAAGCTTCTCATAAAAAAAATCACCCCGTTTTAATTTGTCCTGCAACTGGTATCACTCAGCATTTCTATCAAGCTTTTGCGGAATGGTTAAGTACTCAAGGCTATGATGTTTTGAGCTTTGATTTCCGTGGCATTGGTCGTTCCCTACATGGCCCCTTAAATAAATCTGAAGCCAGTATTGTCCATTGGGGACAGCTTGATATTCCTGCCGCAATAGATACTCTATTATGCAAAACCCAAACAGATCAGGTCATTTTACTGGGTCATAGTGCAGGCGGTCAGCTTTTAGGTATTGTTCCGAATTATCAAAAAGTTGTAAAAGTCATTGCCGTTTCAGGTTCAACCGGACACGTGAAAGGCTTAAAAGGCAAAACCAAACTTTTAGCCCCGATTATGTTTAATGTTATTTTTCCATTAGCCCGCATAACCAAAGGCTATGGCCCAACTCAAGCGATTGGCATGGGTGAAAACCTACCGAAAGATGTAGCTAAACAATGGGCTCAATTTTGCAGCAAGCCGGGTTATGTCATGAATGCGATGGGCAAAACAGTATTTGAAGATTATCACGCTAAAATTGATTGCCCGATTACCGTGCTGTGGTCTTCAGATGATGAAATTGCAACTGCTGCAAATGTGAAAGATTTACTACGCTTGTACCCAAATGCAGATACACAAATGATCGAGTTAAAACCTAAAAGCTACGACCATAAAGCCATTGGTCATATGCTGATGTTTAAAAAATCACATCAAAACTTATGGTCAACCATAGAAAAACAACTGCATATTTAGCCCAAACAAATTCAACCAAAGCCATCTTTCTTTTGATCTACCCAAAAAAGGTGGCTTTTTTATTGCAAGCATCCACATCTTTTTAATCATAAAAGCGCTTAATTCATAAATTTAATTTTATTAATTGATAAATATTTATTATATTAGTCAGCTATTTTCAGCCCTGCTGTTTTTTCACTCCCTCTATACCACATAAATGGATCATTTATGTCTTCGCACAAGCAAAGCCAACTCAAGCATGGTTTGAGTAATCGTCACATTCAATTGATTGCCCTTGGCGGGTCAATTGGTACAGGTCTTTTCCTCGGAATTTCCCAAACCATTCAACTTGCAGGCCCAGCAGTCATACTTGGTTATGCCATTGCAGGTTTAATTGCATTTTTTATGATGCGCCAACTGGGCGAAATGGTGGTGGAAGAACCGGTCAGTGGCTCATTCAGTTTTTTTGCCTATAAATATTGGAGCCCATTTGCAGGCTTTATGTCAGGCTGGAATTATTGGGTGCTGAATGTTTTAGTCTGTATGGCAGAACTCAGTGCTATTGGCTTATACGTGCAATATTGGTGGCCTGAAATTCCAACTTGGGTTTCTGCACTTGGCTTTTTTATTTTAATCAATATGATTAATTTAATGCATGTCAAAGTTTTTGGCGAAGTGGAATT
The DNA here is from genome assembly GCA_963812025.1 of uncultured Gammaproteobacteria bacterium. Taxonomy (GTDB): domain Bacteria; phylum Pseudomonadota; class Gammaproteobacteria; order Pseudomonadales; family Moraxellaceae; genus Acinetobacter. The sequence continues at coordinate 245,307 of CAWETQ010000004.1, read as the reverse complement.
TTTATTTTCCATCATTAAAATTTTAGCCATTATTGGCATGATTGGCTTTGGGGCTTATTTACTGGCGAGTGGTCATGCAGGCGAAACTGCCTCTGTCTCTAACCTTTGGGCTTTAGGCGGCTTTTTCCCGCATGGAATTTCTGGTTTAGTCATGGCGATGGCGATTATCATGTTCTCCTTTGGTGGCATTGAACTGGTCGGGATTACCGCGGCTGAAGCCAAAGATCCGACCAAAACCATTCCTAAAGCAGTCAATCAAATCGTATATCGGGTTTTATTATTTTATATTTGCACCATTTTTATCTTATTGTCTTTATATCCTTGGAACCAAATTGCAGAAGGTGGCAGTCCTTTTGTTTTAATTTTTGATTCTTTAGGCAGTCAAACGGTTGCGACTATTCTTAACTTTGTGGTTTTAACCGCAGCAATCTCGGTTTATAACGGCACCAGTTATGGTACTAGCCGTATGTTGTTAGGTTTATCTGAACAAGGCAATGCACCAAAGTTTTTAAGCAAGATTAATCAACGGGGTATTCCCTACACCGCGATTTTAACCTCTGCTCTAGTCACCTTAATTTGCGTCATTTTAAACTACATGTTCCCTGAAAAAGCCTTTAAGTTATTGATGAGTCTTGTGGTTTCAGCCATTGTGATTAACTGGATGGTACTTTCGCTAACACATCTTAAATTTAAACAACGTATGCTTCAGCTTAAAAAAATGAGTATTTTCCCAAGTATCGCTTATCCACTAACCAATTATATTTGCGTGATTTTCATGCTGTGTATTTTAGTGATTATGTGGATGACACCAGATATGCGTATTGCGGTGATGCTGATTCCTGTTTGGATTGCATGTTTGAGTTTGGCGTATTGGCTAAAGATCAAGAAAAAGTAAAATGCTGTGGATTTAATATTGATTGAGTGACTTTTGCATTCTTTTGCTGAAAATGATCTGAATTTGTGTTCTAATACACTTAGTTTGAGATGAGCCTCTTACAGTATATAAGCTTGACTTATATACGACTAGCCCCTAACCATGGGGCTTTTTATTGTCTGAAATTTGAATAATGCTTAATTCAAAGACTACACATCAAATCAACAATGATTCATTTTATAAAAAAAGCATCTTTCGATGCTTTTTAGATTAGTTTAATTAAAGAACCCAATTGAAAATTGAATAACAACTGCATTTACAATATCAACAAAAAATGCACCTGTCAGCGGAATAATCAAAAAGGCTTTATGCGATGGGCCATAGGTGTTGGTCACAGCCTGAATATTGGCAATTGCCGTTGGCGTTGCCCCCAAATTCACACCGCATTGCCCTGCGCAGAGCACAGCCGCATCGTAATTTTTACCCATAATACGGAACGTCACAAAATACAGATATAGCGCTAAGAAAATAGTTTGAGCGATTAAAATAATGATCAGTGGCCCAGCTAAATCCGCCAATAGCCACAATTGTAGTGACATCAACGCCATCGCAAGAAATAATGCCAATGACGCATTACCAAAGACATCAATGCAACGGTCAAATACTTCTATCTTCAAGCCATGCTCTAAAATATTGCGCAGAACAACGCCACACATGAGTGCCCAAACGAAGGTCGGTAATTCAAACCATTGTCCTTTGGCAATAGCCGTCATGAAATAGGCGAAACTAATGCAGATGGCAAACATCCCCATGGTTTTAACTGCATCATCTGCGGTAATTAAACGGGTCTTTTCAGGATACTCAAATGGCGCAGTTTCCGCTGCGGGTGGTGCTTCATTTCGACCCGTTGATGGTAAAGTTTCTTCAGCCAATTTAAAACGACGAATAAGAAATTTTGCAACAGGCCCACCCATCATGCCACCAATGACCAAACCAAATGTAGCACTTGCCATACCTAAAACAATTGCACCTTTTATTCCATGATCTTGTTCAAAGACCGCACCCCATGCACCCGCAGTACCATGCCCGCCAGTTAACGTCACTGAACCCGTAATTAAACCAATTAAGGGATCTAAACCCAACACTTTAGCCAGACTCACACCTACTACATTTTGTAATAGTACAAAGACGATGACGCATGCCAAAAATAATACAAGCGCTTTACCACCCTCTTTGAGTTTGATCAAACTCGCACTCAAACCGACTGAGGTAAAAAACATCAACATAAAAATTTGTTGAATATTCGCGTCGAAATTAACCGTAATATTAAAACTTTTAAATAAGAAATAAGTAATTACCGCCGCGACTAAGCCGCCTGCGACAGGTTCTGGAATATTGTATTTTTTTAAAATACTCACCTTATTGACGACTACATACCCGACCAATAGTACAAAAACTGCCGCAACTATTGTTAAAAAGGCATCTAATTGATAATTCATGTGATATCCAATGATGCTTATTTACTTAATTTTAAACAGAGTTGTAAGTTATGGACAAGATTTTATTTTTATTCTTGGACTATCTAGACTTTATTTGTACAAATACTATCGTTTATAAAATACATATATGTAATGTAGAGAATCAACCAAAAAACTTGGTATGAAATATTAAAAATACGGAAGATAGCTGTTTTTTGGTAATGCAAGAAACAGCTATCTTCAAATAGCGTAATAAATCAAAACTTTTTGAGCATTGAATCTAAAAATAATTACTAAATAAACAATTAATTAGACTCAATACCATACACCCAATTTTTAGCTTGTTTGTCTGTAGTCGTTTCACAGACATAGTAATAATCATCCCACGAATCTGGATGAAAAATTTCAAGTTTTCGATAGATCACTTTTTTTGACTTCTCAATACATTCAAAGCTTTCACCTTGATCTTTCACGGCTGATCCGTTAAGAAATCCACCAATACATAAAAACCGTGCCTGTTTTGCCATTTGTTACATCAACTTTTTAAATCATTTTTTAATGTGTGGATTAAACGATTTATTAGCTAAGGTGTAAAGTATAAGTTTCATCATGTATACTTATCATCTAAAGAATCTGATTCAAATCTTAGTTCAAAAAACACAACTTGTTTTACTTTAATGTTTTAGAGCAGTCTAGCATAAATATAAACATAGCTTTTTGTGTTTAAGATTGTAAATAACTCGATCCAATCGTGGCTAATATTTTCATATTCAAGAATTAAAGCCTTATGTATATTTTGTTTGAGACTTATCCTAAAATTCAACATGAGTGTATGGACTACTCATCAAACCTAAATAAGTTTGATCTGATTGATTATTCATGCAAATACATTAATTTAGTTTTAATAGTGTCAAATTATCTCTACTTTCACTTATCGTGAAAACTCAGCATCACTTAAAGCATACTATCTCTATAAATTGAGTATCAAGCTCGATCTAACTTATTTAATGTTGCATACAAATTAACTAATTGTGCCTCAATCTTTGCACTAAATATTCAGTTCATTAAGAATTAGTCATAGTCTCACCATTGACCAAAATGATCAAGCTTTTGGAAATTAGACATTCTTGTTTCGCCTTCTCTAAAAAATGCTTATAACAAATTTCTAAATTTACTGCAGTTTCAGCTTTAAAGCATTAATTTTTAAACAATTCTTATCTTCTTGAATTTGCAATATACTGTGATAAAAAATTCATTTCTCTAATGCAAATAACATGAATCGACATCTTGATTATGAACATATCCTCAATATCTCGATTTAACTCATTTTGCAAATACTTAAAAAATCCGATCAATTTTTATGATTCATTCTCTTTATGAACAATCGTTAATTCATTTTAATTGATTTATATAGTCTTTAAATTCATTAAATTATCACTCAGTACATCTTCATAAATATCTAAATCTGAAATTAATTTATCTCTAGAAAAATCTAAACTCATCTTCTATTTCTTTTTTATAATTAGATTGATCATGTGTTTTAAAAAATATAGCTAAAACATTGTCTCACCACCTCTGAAGCAATAATATTTCTATATCTAGTTAGTTCATCTCCATAGCGATTTTGTTCCAAAGTTTTATCTTCAATAATAATAGAAAAATTATTTATTTTAAATAAGATATCAATATTTTTGTATTGTTTGAAATACTGAACGTTCATTTTATCAGGATTTTTTTATTTTCTAATGTAAAAAATTTGATATTGAACTCAAAGCACAATATTTTAAAGCTTGATTTAGCCATATTTAGGATTTGCATGATCTAATAATCATAAAATATAAAGCATCTTGTGATAATTCTTTTGTAGCATATTTAAAAATATTTGGTTTATCCATTTTATAATCCAAAAAATAAGGGCTGATTAATCAGCCCTTATTTTAACCGCTTAACTTAATTTCAAAGTAAATCATAGCTTTACTCTTGCGCTCGGAGGAAGCATTGCTTCCTTATCCTCGCTCATTAAGTCAATTGAGCAGCAGCAATTTTCTTCGTATCAACATTCGCAGCAGCGTCAGTATAGTCGCTCATTTTGTCGAAGCTTAAGTATTGATAGATGTCAGCAGACATGCTGTCAATTTGAGCTGCATACTGTTGGTATTCTTCTGGAGTTGGTAATTTACCAAGTACAGCAGCAACAGATGCAAGTTCAGCAGACGCTAAGTAAACGTTAGCACCTTGACCTAAACGGTTCGGGAAGTTACGAGTAGAAGTCGATACACAAGTGGTGTTCGGAGCTACACGTGCTTGGTTACCCATACACAATGAACAACCTGGCATTTCAGTACGCGCGCCAGCTTTACCATAAATGTTATAGAAACCTTCTTCCATCAATTGACGTTCGTCCATACGCGTTGGTGGAGCAATCCACAAACGAGTTGACAATACACCGCCTGGAACTTTTTCTAACAATTTACCAGTCGCACGGAAGTGACCGATATTTGTCATACAAGAACCAACGAATACTTCGTCAATTTTAACGCCTTGAACGTCAGAAAGAAGTTTAGCGTCATCTGGATCGTTCGGGCAGCAAAGAACTGGTTCTTTAATGTCAGCAAGATCAATTTCATACACTTTCGTGTATTCAGCATCAGCATCAGCTTTAAGAAGTGATGGATTTGCTAACCATTTTTCCATGTTCTCTACACGACGAGCCATCGTACGTGCATCGCCATAACCTTCAGAGATCATCCACTTAAGCATAGTGATGTTCGAACGAAGGTATTCAGCAACTTTCTCTTCAGAAAGCGTGATCGAACAACCCGCAGCAGAACGTTCAGCAGATGCATCAGAAAGTTCGAATGCTTGCTCAACAGTTAGGTCAGTTTCCATTTCTGTTAAGTCGATTTCTAAAATACGACCAGAGAAGATGTTTTTCTTACCTTTCTTCTCTACAGTTAAGTCACCCGCTTGAATCGCGTAGTAAGGAATTGCATGTACTAGGTCACGTAGCGTGATACCAGGCTGCATTTTACCTTTGAACTTAACAAGTATAGATTCAGGCATGTCTAATGGCATAACACCAGTCGCAGCAGCGAATGCTACAAGACCAGAACCCGCTGGGAATGAAATACCAATTGGGAAACGCGTATGTGAGTCACCACCAGTACCAACGGTATCTGGAAGAAGCATACGGTTTAACCAAGAGTGAATAATACCGTCACCTGGACGTAAAGACACACCACCACGGTTCATGATGAAATCAGGAAGCGAGTGTTGCATTTGAACGTCAATTGGTTTTGGATATGCAGCTGTATGACAGAAAGATTGCATAACAAGGTCAGCAGAGAAACCTAGGCAAGCCAAGTCTTTCAATTCGTCACGTGTCATTGGACCAGTCGTATCTTGCGAACCAACAGTCGTCATACGTGGTTCACAGTAAGTACCCGGAAGTACACCTTGACCTTCAGGAAGACCACAAGCACGACCAACCATTTTCTGTGCTTGAGTAAAACCTTTGCCAGTAGCAGCAGGTTGAACTGGAACACGGAACAATGTAGAAACTGGAAGACCTAAAGCTTCACGCGCTTTAGTGGTTAAGCCACGACCAACGATTAAGTTGATACGACCACCCGCACGAACTTCGTCAAGAAGAACAGGCGTTTTCAATTCAGATTCAGCGATTTGTTCGCCAGCTTTGAATGCAGTTACTTTTGCAGCAGCATGATCAATTTTAAGAACGATTTCGTCGCCCATGTTCATGTTTGCAACGTCAATTTCGATCGGCAACGCGCCAGCATCTTCCATTGTGTTGAAGAAAATCGGAGCGATTTTAGAACCTAAGCAGTAACCACCGTCTTTTTTGTTCGGGATGTGAGCGATGTCGTCACCGAAGAACCAAAGTACAGAGTTAGTTGCTGATTTACGGCTTGAACCCGTACCAACAACGTCACCTACGTAAGCAACTTGGTTGCCTTTCGCGATCAATTCTTTAATTTGCTTTAATGGACCAACTTCACCAGGAACTTCTGGGTTAATACCATCACGTACGTTTTTCAACATCGCATTTGCATGTAATGGGATGTCTGGACGGCTCCAAGCGTCTTGAGCAGGAGACAAATCATCAGTATTCGTTTCGCCAGTAACTTTGAATACAGTTAGTTTGATTTCTTCTGGAACGTCGGGACGCGAAGTGAACCATTCAGCATCAGCCCAAGATTGCATAACGGCTTGAGCATTTACATTACCCGCTTTAGCTTTATCTGCTACGTCATGGAACGCATCAAATACTAAAAGTGTTTTTTTCAACGCTTCAGCAGCTAATTCAGAAAGTTCAGCATCATCTAGCAATACAACTAAAGGTGCTACGTTATAACCACCAAGCATAGTACCTAGTAAGTAAACTGCACGTTCTTTAGAAATTAAAGGAGAAGTTGCTTCGCCTTTTGCCAAAGCAGCCAAGAAAGCAGCTTTAACATAAGCAGCTTGGTCAACACCTGCAGGAACACGATTTTCTAGCAAATCAACTAAAAATGCCTCTTCGCCAGCTGGTGGATTTTTTAATAGTTCAACCAAGTCAGCTGTTTGAGCATCATCAAGTGGCTTCGGTGGGACTCCGAGTGCGGCACGTTCTTCTACGTGTTGGCGGTAAGCTTCTAGCACGGTGTTATTCCTCTTTTTTAAAAAACTACTTATGAATTCCAGCTTCTTCCAAGCTTCACAAGTAATATGGACAACTAAATTTTACTAAAAATCTAGTTAAAAGTTAATGCAATAGCGGTGTTTCTTCGTGATGCTCATTATTTTGTAGCTAAATGGTGCCTTTTTCGATTAATTAACAATCAATTCAGCTCTAATTTACACCTTTAATCGTGGTAGCAATTAACTTTTGACTAAAATTCATACATAAAAAAGGCAACCTAATGTTGCCCTTTTTCTAAAAAGAAAAATATTCAACCTTAGTGTACCGTCGTTGCATGAATATATTCACGTAAACTCTCGCGACAGCCTTCAAATTTAATCTGAATTTCATCTTCATGCAGCATAGCATGCTCTGCGCTGGCAAATGAAATATGAACTTGATAAAGCTTCGTTTCTTGATCAATTATATGTTGAATATAAACTTTATCACCTAAACTAAGCACATAGTGATTTCCGCTAATTATTGCAACGCCCTGTTCATCTTCTAAGAGCAAGTCTGCATGATGTAGATAACCCACAACGTCCATAAGGTACTCTTTAATTTTGTTGTTGTTAATTTCATTATTCACTATTTAGATATGCTTTTCTATATTTATGATTTAGCCAAATGTGACAATTTATTCTTTTTATATGCTTAGGCTATTTTAAGGAATTTAAATACTTATTCGATAAAAAAACCGTTCCTTAGAACGGCTTGTAATTCGGTAGTTTGTCATGCGGTGTCGCAATACATTTTTCTGTAATTTTTTGCTTAAATTGATTACGGCTAGCTTCCGGATCCGCACTAATTTCAGCCAGTGGAAACGCATAGACTTGTTCAATAATATCTAAGACGAATGTTTTTGTCGTTGCATCTTCAATTTTATTCGCATGTTCTAGTGCCGCTTTCTTGTCAATTGCATTTTGACGATCAAACATAATCGTATTTGCAGCATTACCGACACTCGTACAATACCCTTTCCACTGCTCTTCAAGTGTTAATGGCTTTTTTTCAGCGCATCCCACCAAAGCAACCAATGCAATTAAAGTGAATAATTTATTCATGAACATTCTCCTATTCTGCATATCATAATCAAAGTTCATAAAAATACGAAATTACTCAGCCTTTATATAAGAAAAAAACTTCAGTTTAAGCTTAAATTAAAGGCATAAAAAAAGCCTAATCTGTGTAGATTAGGCTATAAACTTTAAATTTTTCTCGTTGGTAGCGGGAGCTGGATTTGAACCAACGACCTTCGGGTTATGAGCCCGACGAGCTACCAGACTGCTCCATCCCGCATCAACGAAGTGACTTTATACGCCCTAAACAGTAACAAAGCAAACTTTATTCAACTTTAATTGAAAATTAACGCTTTCAAAGCTGTTTAAGCATGAATTATAAGCAACTCACACAATTGTATGGCTTGTAAAATAGATGTTGAGTTATTTTGCCTCGTATCATTTTAAAAATCACATCAGCAATGACCTGAATCTAACAGGTCAAATTAAGCAAAAACTGTTATTCCCGATACCCAACACTCAAACTACCCTGCCTTGACTTGTCATTTACTACTGATCTGTCACTTATATATGGCTTATTTGAAATGTCGTGTAAGTGGTGGAAGTATGGCTTTATATATGGCACTCACAAATCAACTGCTTTCCAAAGTCTCTATTTCCTCATTTAGACTTTAGAAATTTCACATCGTGATTTGGAAATGCTTTCGCAAATAAAGTCCTATAACGACCGAACAGAGCTTGTGATTAGACTACTTTATAAGTAACTAAACTATAGATACAGCATCACCGAGATACATCTTCGTTCACATCGAATACCAGTACCAACTTAAAAACAATGTATTTTCAATGCTCTATCGCCATACATACAATACTTTTACTTCCCCTAATATGAAGTAGCCACACTTCCTAAAAACAATATAAATAGGATTTCAAACTCACGATTCACTTTTAATCTGCTTACTTCGATTAATTTATCACCGATAAACACAGTCAAACCAACCAACAAACAACTGATTTATATTAATAAAAAAATTAAACCTCAAATATTAAGCACAAATAATTAAAAATAGTTAAATATTAAGTTGCATATCCTCATGAATGTGTATACTATGCATCTCAACTAGAAAAAAGTTTGTTCTGGTAAATCTTCTCTTATATCGCAGTTTTAGTCATAATCCTTCGTTTTTTTCAGATTTAAAGTTCCATTCTTATTTTCAAGTTAACATCGGCTTTTTAGTAAGCCAAAAAATATTAAAGTTTATAGGATTGTATTATGTCTAATACTGTTAAAGGTACTGTTAAGTGGTTCAACGAAACTAAAGGTTTCGGTTTTATTCAACAAGAAAACGGTCCTGACGTTTTTGCTCATTTCAGCGAAATCGCTAACTCTGGTTTCAAAACTTTGACTGAAGGTCAACAAGTTGAATTCAGCATCACTCAAGGTCAAAAAGGCCCGAATGCTGTAAACATCGTAGCACTATAATTTTAAAACTATTCTTACATCAGTAAGATAGTTTAAGATTAAAAAGCGAGAGCATAGCTCTCGCTTTTGCACATCTGGGGTTTATAAAAATACTTACCCCACCCCAATCAACACCCTACTTATCCCATCCTTTTAGATTTTCTCTTCTTTGAGCAAAGACATTCTTCACGCTTTAAAAATTGCATTCAATTTTAAAATAACAACATAGACTTATTTACTATATAGAGTCATCTCCTAACAACCTCCAATTCAAGTATACAGAAGTGTTCTACTTCTATATTGAATACACTGTGAAAAACAGAAAGCTTTTTTATAAAAAAGTAGGTAGATCTTTTTGGGAATTTGGCTCAACGAAATATTGCTCTGCCACAATACTTTTACACATGCTTATCATTTCACGCCAAAAAAGCATTATAAACTGACCCCAAGATGTCACTTTTTGACCTACTTAATATTTGATTAATCGAAGCTTTACTCTAATAATGTGAACTATGTTTCAGAAAGGATCCGCTGAAACTATAAAAAAAATATTGCACTTTAGGGAAGTTGGTATGAGTCAAATTTTTAAAATAGTAGTGCCTTTCGCATGCTTGTTATCTGCAAATTTAGCTTACGCAGATTCTACAAATTACAAGCGTTGGGCGGTCAGTGCAGGTTGGATGCATGTGATGCCACAGGGAAAAGCGAACTCAACGCATATTACAACGGGTGTTGAGGAAGGCGGCAGCTATGGTGTCGGATCATTATGGGGTGCGGATCTTGGGAAATATGCAATCAATAGTGGTGAATTAACTGGTATGGGCAAATTGATGTTTAACAGTTTTATCAAAAACAGCCAAAGCAATCCTGAATATAAAGTACCTAACAGCCTCATGAATGGTGCGAAATCTGATATTTCAGGAATTTCAAATTATACCAGTTCTGGTGGCATGGAAGTTGATGATACTGACACGCTTGGCTTAACGCTAAGTTACTTCGTTAATGATAATGTATCTCTGGAATTGGTAGGCGGTATTCCTCCAAAAGTCGATATTAAAGGTGTGGGGGAAATTAGAGCCGTTGCATTATCTACTGCCAATTCACCTCCGCCACTTGGAACACCACCTACCTATTTAAATGGTTTGAAACTGCTTAAAGATACCTTAATTACCGATCTCGGCGCGCATGGCACAGTAGCGGAAGTAACTGCTTGGACTCCGGCTATTACCGCTAAATACCATTTTGGTACATCAGGTAAAGATCGATTCCGTCCATTTGTTGGAGCAGGTGTTGTCTATGGGCATTTCAATAAATTAAAACTCAATAGCGGTGTAGAAGAAGACTTAATTCAAGCTGGTTATATGATTGATAATATTTTAAGTGGTCGTGCTGGAGAAGCGCTACATGGTGGTAAAGGTAGCTCGACAGCCACGCCGGAAGTAAAGGTTGAAACTAGTGATGCTTTTGCACCGGTGCTTACCGCAGGCTTTACCTATGACTTTACCGACCGCTGGTTTAGCACAGGTTCACTCAGTTATATGCCAAACTTTAATAATGTTGCAACGGTTACAGTCACAGATACCACAACAGGAACAGAGTTGATTAAATCAACCACTAAAATCGACTTAGATCCATTAGTGACTTATGTGGGTGTCGGATATCGTTTTTAATCTAATTTCGCTTTCTACTTGGAATATTTCTATCTAGGTATTTAATGAAATTATGATATAGCAATGAAGCTTCCATAAAAAAGCCCTCAATTGAGGGCTTTTTACTGCTCAAAATACTTCTTACAACCTTCAAGAAATTCCTTATTAATTTTCATTAACGATTTTGAATTGTTTTGAGATCATAATTTTTACACTTTGTAATTTGGAAAAAATAATAATTAAAAAATAAGCTTTCGTCTATATTTATGCCACGCGCACGATAGCAATCTAAAATATTGATATTTAAAATGAAAATATAAAGAATTTCGTATAATTATAGCTAAATTTAAAAAAAACCATAACATCTCAACGTTAAGTTCAGCTTTTTTTATTAAACAAATTCCATACTATAAAATGATTAAAATGTGATCAAATTAACAACCAAGGCTGAATTAAGCATAGCTAGTTCTCAGTTTTGTTTTTCGGATAAATGAGCCATATCTCTGTAGTCAACTTAAAATATCTTCAGGTCAGTACAGAAATCTACCCTATCCGTGGCTTGTCTCTTAAAGGAGGTATTTCCATGAAATTTGTGTTAAGCATTCTTTGCGGCTTCTTTTTTTTCGGTGGTTTACTCAGTGCAAGTAGCGTATCAGCTAAAAAGCAAGAAACAGTTCTTTGGGGTTGCGATGCTTATAGCGCATCTACGTGCTATTACAGTATTCATTATAGCTCAGGCGGAAACAGAAACTTTACAATGCGTAAAGGTGAACGGGAAAAAATTTCGGGTGTTATACCAGATAAAGATCAATACTGTTTATGTGTCGACACACCTACACCTAGTGATCTAAACCAGTGCAATAATGGATACCAAGGCAAATTCTGTAAGAAAGATACAATTAATCGTAGTTACAACAATTAATGGGCTCCCACCTCATAGTGGGTGTCATGGAGGTAGTCCTAGAAATATTCACAGACTAAGGCAAACAATTTACTAGGGAGAGTTAATTGGCGTACCCATCTATAAGCTAAAATGGAAAATCGCACTGTGCCAGCAATGTTTATGGAAATTATTGGTATGGTTAGTTCTGTGTTTAGCTGTCCGAGAGTATTCTAAAATAGATAGAAACCAGCTACACAACATAATAGTTCTTATATAAAAAAGCCCTCAATGATCTGCACCCCGAAAGTTGGACACATTTAGTCTAATTTGGAGGGTGCTTTTCTATAGCTCAATATTCTCAAGATTTCACCACCAAAATCTAGCCATCTAAAAAATATAGCTATAAAAAAACCCTAATAAGCATGAAGCAAATTAGGGCATAAACTTTAAATCTTTTTCGTTGGTAGCGGGAGCTGGATTTGAACCAACGACCTTCGGGTTATGAGCCCGACGAGCTACCAGACTGCTCCATCCCGCATCAACGAGGTGTCTTTATACATGTTATTAAGGCTTAATACAATCTTTATTTAAAATAAACATTTTAATCCCAAAAAACATCCTAAATAGTTGGATAATTCAACTAAATCTATCGAATTTCTGACTCTGTTATAAATAGTGGGTGAGAAGATTTATACAAAACCAACTTCTTTTTTTCATTTTCCAAATAGGATTTAGGCTCTTCTATCCAAGCAATTTTATCACTACCAAAATCTGAATTTCTCAAAGTCCAATCAGAAACTAAACCATACATAAAAGTATTATCAGCAAAAATTAATTTTGACTTATTGCTGGTATTGCTCACAAACACTTTATGCGTTGGTAAAGATCCAAATATACTTACGTGCGTATAAAGATATCTATAATTGTCGTGCATATTAGAGGTGTCCTAGTAATGGTTCACTATACCAACAATAGGTCATACTAAATCAGTTATCTGAAGGCGGTATTCAATTTAAACCACTACGAATAAAGAAAACCGCCATTAAAAAACCCCGCTTATAGCGAGGTTACTTTATTGTTAAATAAATTACATGCCGCCACTATCAACCTTAATACTCCCATTAGACTGAGATCCATCACTAAGCAGAGAGTTTTTGATGCTTTCATCAAGCTGAGATTTTGTTGAATTTTGCTTCTTATTTTTCATCTTTTTATAACAATAACCAGCTGCAACACCTACACCTATTAGGGTTAATAATTTCATTACTCACCTCAAAAAATAGAAACATGAGTACATGAAAATATCATCCATTTTTGTAGTTATCTAAATCATTTTAGATTGTTTTTTATACAAAATGTAATCAAGTGTATATAGAACGTAATTAGATAAAAAGCCCGACCTGCTGACCGAGCTTTTGTTGCTTTATTAAAATAAAAAACCTGCTTAACTCTCCCAAATTAAACAGGTCTAAACTCTTTCATCATCTATGTTTTTAGCTATTTTTCTTTTCAGCAAATATACAATCTGATTCTTTCAATTTTATGACCAACATAAAAAAAGCCTGCATCTTGGGGAAGATACAGGCTGAAACTAAGAATTAGTTTAAGTGGAGTGGTGCTATACAAACTATTCTACTTGGTTTAATTCCTATATTGATTGGCAATAAATTACAAATAAGATAACTAACGCACAAAATATTAATTGGAGTGAAGCTACTTTGGGGCTTTAAAGAAAACCGCCAATAAAAAAGCCCATCTTCCGATGAGCTAATTAATTAAAAAAATGACAGCACTAATTTTTAAATATATTAAATAACCCAAATCGCGGATAAGAAATTGACTTGAAAAAAGGTGGCTCAAAGCCACTAGGGAGTTACCACACTACCTACGCCTTTTTCTTTTCATTAAAGCAGAATCAAAGTCATCTCTTTAGATATTTACCGTGTTACCAGCGGATGGTTTATCTCATCAGCGCACATCAAAAGCTTAAAAAACAAACATCAACACAACTCTAGAAGCGCCAATTATAGAAAACGTCAATTGCACGTTCCACAGATTGACTCGCCTCCAAATACAAACGCTTATTCATTTGATAGCGCAAGGTCAATTTATTGACTGGGGTAAAGACACCCACACCGTAACGAATAAAGAGATCTGGCGTGAGATAACCTGTCACACTGACCTGCGTATCATCACCTGTTCCCTGTGCATCAAGGGCTAAACCACTTAAACCAAAAGTACGACCAATTTGATTGGTTAAGGCGCGTGTACCCCCCAACCCCATACTAATTCCAGCAGCAGCAATCGTATTATTGACATCGGATTTAAAACCCTCTGCTTGTTGATTAATACCACTGGTGCCTTCATTAATACGACCCGTAATTAAAGCATTTAAAGCTTCTTGCTCAGATAAACCTGCATCGTTATAGACCTGAATATTCGGGCTTGTCGCAGTTCCTGTAACGCGAACACCAACTGTGCTGCCTTGTACACTTTTATTGGCATCAATATCTAAAGTTGGGTTATACAAAGGCCCATTAAAACGTGCAATCGCTCGGTTCAAATCTAAGCTTTGCCCATACGCCTCAATTTTCACCCGTTGGCTCACCCCAATGGCACCATTGGCACGCATCGCAGTTTCAAGCCCACGTTGTGATAAATACAAACGTCCAATTAATGGAATACGACTATCAAAACCTTGGAAAATGACTTGATTACCCAAATTAACCATAACATCTGCACGAATATCCCATGGTCGAGCAGACTTCAATATTGCAAGCTGGTCTTGTCCTTCATGAACAATACGTACATCCGATGAGACATTCACTACAGGCGCTGAAGCTTCAGGCATTGAAATTAAGGCACGCGGAACTTCAACCTTACCATTTAAGGTTAATTTTTTACTCAATGGCAAGACATCTAAAGTTAAATCGGGCGTAACGACTGCCGTGATTAATGGTGCTTGACGAAGCAGTAAATTCTGACCTTTTAGATGCAACTGAATACGTGGATCATTTTTCCAATCCACATTCCCAGTTAACAAACCGACACCTCGACCGCTATTAAATGCCCCATTAATACTGGCATGATCTTCTCGAATCGAAGAGTACACCTGAATATTACTTAAGATTCACAGGCAATGAAATCATGCTGATTGCACCATCTTTAAGGCGCATTTCACCATTGAATAAAGGCTGAGTTAAGGTGCCAGAAATTTTTCCTGCAAATGATAAAACGCCAGCAAGTGACCGGACATCTTGAATAAAGGGTTTAAAGACTTTAAGTTGCACTTGATCAAAGGCAACTTCACCACGCATGGGTTTGCTGTCTTTATAAGGGTCAATAATGACATTGGCATAACCTGTACCAATTTCAGGTGTTTTAACATCTAAACGAAGCTGCAAGCCTTCCGATACACTTTTCGCAATTAAAGCAATTTCGTTATAACTTAGTGTAGAACCCATATCTTGCTGGGTCTTCTGCTGCCAAGCCAATCACACCATTTCGTGTCACCAATCTGGCATCAATTTTGGGTTTCGCACCTTGAGCCCATGCCGCTTTTGCATAGCCATTCACTTTGCCTGTAATGGCCAAACCTTCTGGCATAAATGCAGCAAAATCATTTAAATCGACATTTTGGGTAATAAAAGACACATTACCTTTGGTTTTACTGACACGAATAGGTTGATCAAAACACAATTGACTTTGCTGACTTGACCAACAATGTGCACCGACCAACAGTTCTGTTTTGGCTGAACTGTAAATCACAGATGCATTTTGACGCTGTACTAAACGCGCACGTAACGAGTCAAAGTCACCTTTTTGAATTTGTCCCAACCAATCATTTTGCGCATTAAAACCACCAGCCAATTGCACATAAAATTTAGAAATTCTGTTTTCTGCCTGAACTTTTAATACATGCGCTTTGCGTGTACCCGCCAGTGAAATTTCACCTTGCCTAATTTCACGCGAACCACTCCGTAAACTTTCCATTTTTGCAGTCAGTAACGTAGGAGTGAGTTCTGAAGTCGGTAATTGACCTTGTATACGTAATTTTTTAATACTGACTAAATTACTAAAACCAAAATCATCTACAGCCAAATTTGCACTTGCTTGTAATTTGGGTTGCGATTGCACATTTAAATAACCATATGCACGACCACGAAGCCCGCTATACAGTTCATACAAAGCTGGCGCATTCACTTTTAATCTTAAATTTTGCGCATTACCTGTGGCTTGAATTTGATTTTTTGCATAAGCCAAATACAAATTATTCGCTTCAAATTGTTGCGGCAAGAAACCCTTTTGATTGGCATTTAACACAACCGCCAAATTCCCTGTGCCGCGAACAGGTTTATTATTAATCATACCTGCTAAATTTAATTTTTCGATATTAATCCGCTTTAATGTGTCTGACCAAACACCTTGCGTTTTAACATTACCAGACAATTCACCGCGCACACTGAGACAAAATAATGGGGTTTAAAACGCACCAAGGATGCATTTACATTCCAACCAATGCCATTTTTAAGATTCACCAAACCACTGGCAAAGATTTTCCCTGCAACACCTGAATGCTGTAATTCAGCAATTTTAATCAACTCTGGCGTGCCAGAAACTTTTAATTTCAGCAAACCCTGACTGACTGGAATATGACTGGCATTGAGTGCACCATCATAATTCACTGCAAAGCTTTTAAAAGCACCACCTGATTTTTGATCATGAAATAAAATCGCTGCGGTACTACGTCCAGTTAAACGAACCGTTTCACTCTTATTTTGCTGTGCCAAACGACCCGTTAAATTAATTGCATCTAACTGAATAATCTGTTGATTCGGCTTGGCAAAACCATTGGCTTTAACCTGTCCATTGATTAGGTTTACAGGTGCAGCATCCACCACTATTTGTGGATTAAAATCTTTTGCATTTAAAACGGCATTCCACTTCAATTGACGCTTGTCTGAAGGCAACTCTACTTTTGCACTTCCATTTAAACTGCCTTTACCTGCGACATAACTAAAACTTGGGACATTTAAATTATTATTTTTAAGGTTTAACTGGGCTTTATATAAACCTTCAGGCAAGACACCTTTATCATGTTTAGCAATCGACGTTGTTACTTGAATATCTTGCTTTCCTTCAACCAAAGCCAATTTAACATCGCCTGATTTACTGCTTAACCACCCCACATAAGGTACGGCGCGATCAATATTTTTCCAAGCAACATCCAAGAGCATTGGATTCGGCTTTTTACCTGTTTGCTCAGCTTGATCCAGTTTTAAATTCCATGTTTCATAACGATCAAAATCAACCAATGCGGTTAAATGCATGCCTTTTTCTAAACGACCTTTGGACGCGATTTTTGCATCAAGACTTGGCGGTAAAAAATCTTGAATGACCAATGGAATCAATTTGTCTTTTGGATTTATTTTATCTACGCGCCCATTTACATCCCAAGTCACATGGTCTTTCCAACTGACAACACCAGCAACATTCACGGCGCCTTTCATCAATTGACCATTTAAATGCGTAATATCCAATTGATGCACTAAATCGGTATGCATAGATGCATTGTATTGACCTTGTGGAATATTTTTACCACTTAAGTCTGTTGTCACATCTAAATTTAAACGCTCGATATCACCATTAAATTTAGCTACGCCATCTTTACTAAATAGCTCTTGCTCAGTTATTAACGGCCAATGATATTTTTTAAACTGCAACTCACCAAACATCGGAACATGTTTGCGTACAGGATGCACCACCACCCAACCTGTTAATAAATCAGGCGTATTTGTCGCAACACCCGCTTGTATGGTATCTAAAGTACCCTTCGCGACCACTTTGATATCATGAATATTAAGCGTTTTATTCAATGATGGAATATTCAAATCAGCAACAGCATTTAAAGGATATTTTCCTTCAAATTTCATTTCTCCCGTTGCATTTTTAACCGCCAGATATCCCATATCCATACGGGAATCTTCAAACTTAAGTTCTGTACCTGACCAAAGTGCATTATTTAAATGAATATCATTAAATTTCACACTGGCAGATGAGGTTTTAATCACCAGATGATCAACATCTGCCGTATCTAAGCGCAAAACAAAAGGTAAACGGATTTCACTAAATTTAAAGGGTTCATCACTCGGTGGATTCTTGGTGATAATTTGTAAATTACGCACGTCGGCACGATTCAGATGAATTTCTTTTTTGAGGATCGCGCGCCAACCCAAGCTTACATCGGCACGATCAATTTTAACGTCAACAGGTTTTAACGTGACTAAGATATTTTTTAAAATAATGCCGTGTAAAAGATTACCGCCTTCATATTCATAATGAATAATTTTTTGGCTTTGTAAAACACGATCCAGTAAAAATTTACTGCCTTTATCGGTCGTGAACATGACAGCGAAGGAAGCAACAAGCAAAACCAACACTATAAGCAATGTGAATAACACACTTCTCATAATACGACGTTTTTTAGGTCGAGGTAATTCTGTTTCTGGTTGCTGTTCTACTTCAGCCATAATGCTCTCTAAAACCTAAAATCTATAATTGTGGACCAATAAAGAAATGGATCCGTATTGGATGACTATCATCGGAAATACCTGAAGCCACATCGATACGAATTGGACCAATTGACGATGCCCAACGAACCCCTAAACCGACACTATATGCTGTTGGCGTACTAAAATCTTGATCATAGGCATTCCCCACATCACTAAATATAGCTGCACGCCAACCTTCTTTGAATTGATAGTTATATTCCAAAGATCCGACAGCTAAAGCTTGCCCACCAATTCTAAATCCATCTTGCTCGGCAGCTAAACTCTTATAATCAAAACCACGAATACTTTGATCACCACCCGCAAAATAACGCAAATTATAAGGAACTTTACTAAAGTCTTGTGCAAAGATATAACCTAAATCACCGCGCCCGACAAACTGATGGTTGTCATTTTCACCCAATGAATAGATAAAACGCCAACCCGCATTTACAATCGCCATATCAGCATCGGACAATAAGGTTTCACTGCCAAATTCTGCTTTATAGGTTTGCTTAAAGCCTTTACTTGGATTAACCCGTTTATCACTGGTGGTACGTGACACTTCATAACCAAACAATAATGATTGTTGCTGTTCATTCTTATTTACCAAGAATGCTTCTGGAATTTGCGAAAAATCAACCAAACCATCTTGAGTAATACGGTCGGAACGGAAACGTAGACCAAAAGCGTGTTGCCAACTGCCACGAGGATTTTTAATCACCCGATCCACACCCGCAACGGCAGACTCAATCATCAAGCCCATGCCTTGAGCTACCCCTTCACGTTCTTCACGTTCATAACCACCAACCAAACTAATATAGTCATTTAGCGGATGGTTATATGGAATATTATAATGACCATCAATAGACTGACGAATTTGCGATAATTCTAAGTTGGCATCCAATGAATGACCACGGCGATTCACAATAGCGCGGCGATACTGACCACGTAAACGTACCCCAGTGTCTGAACCAAAACCCGCACCCATTTCAGCACTATTTAGACGGTCAGCATTCAATGTCACAATGACAGGAACTTTCTTTTCTTCACGTGCTTGGGCTTTTAAGCGATCTTCTTCAGTTTCTTTGTTTTCTTGCTCTACCCGTAATTGACGTAAATTCTGTTCGCTTTGAGCATCGGTCGTGCCTGCAAACTCACGTTCATTTACCACAGACTGAGTGACTTCTTGGGACGAAGCAACTTTCTTTTTATCCTGAATACTGGCATCACTTTCTGATATTTTTTGCTGATCAACCAAAGCTTGAATATCAGGTGCTAATTCTAACGGTTTTTCGATTGGATCTGGGCGTACTGCATCGACCAAGGTGTAATTAAAATAACGTGAGTTGGTTAAGTTATTTGCCAAACCATTAACACGCCAAAAAGCATAATCTGCACCATCTTGCCAAGACACCATACTTTGCAAGACATCTAAATCCATCGGAAAGGGTTTCGATGGATCACTCATCCGAAATTCAACAGCGCCTAATTTATAGCGCTCACCCGTTTCATAGCGTAAATTGATATCTGCTGTATCTTGCGGTTGAGCAATTTTTACATCGTGTAATCGCCAATAGCTATCAAAGAAACCATTATTGCTTGCTGCTTCTGTAATACGTGTTTTGGTCTGTTCATATAAACCATGATTAAAAACATCACCAACTTCTTGATCGGGTAAAACACGAATGACTTGGAATTGTGATTCATTCTGCACCCGCGCCACTAAATTCAACATTCTGTTGTTTAATTTGCACGGGTGCATTCGGCGTTACTCGGACTCGAACACGATTTTCACTGATTTTTTCAAATTTAAATGCTGCATTATAAAAACCAACCGCCTGCGCTGCCTGATTGGACAATGTTCGAAGCTGTGGCAATGCTGAAGGAAAATCACTAAATGATTCTTGAGTAAAACTGGACAGCTTACCCTTCAGATTGGCTTTTAAATTCTCTACAGCTTGACTATAGGCTTTATTTGAAACATCACTATTATTTTCTGTCGAGTTAATCACAACATCCGCGCTAATACGCAGCACTTTTGCAGCACTCAATTGACGTGATGGGCGTATTCTATAGAACCAGCGCTTGAAAAAGTTTGGCTCTTCTATTTCATCACCATCAGTTGCGCCTAATTCAGGTAATGTTATTCCAGACTCATTGGCTTCAACAACAATTTGACTGTCTGCTTGAATACTTGTGATTAACTGATCAACATTCACAGGAGCTTGATTAATTTCAACTAACTCTTGTTGAGTTGCATCAGAAACCACAACCTCAGAAATTTGCCCTGCACGATACTGTTGTGCTTCATTTTTCGCACCTTCTGCCACACGAAAAATTTCATCTGCCATCGCTTTGATTGACAGGTTCTATCGGTAACTCTTCTAGATCGTCAAATTCAATCGGTTTAAATTCATCCAAAGGCTGTAAAGCTTGTTCTTGTTGTTGCAGCATTTGCACGCTATCAGGCTCGGACTTTTTTTCTGGCAAATTTTCAATTTTTTCTATTTCTTCGCTACTGTTTAGACCTTGTTTAACAGCTTCACTCTTGAGTTGTTGTTGAAATTCTGCTTGAGTGCTTGATTGCATTTGGCTGTGTCTCTTGTGCAAAACTTTGTTGCGCAAGTAACATTAAAAAGAGACTTAAACAGAATCGTGTATGTTGATCATTCCACTGTATGATGGAATGAACACTTAGTGTAAGAGTCGACTGTTTAAAATCCTGTTTTGAAAGCATAAAAAACTCTAAACTCATATAATATTTGTAATGGAAATGCCCAATGAAAGCTTGCTAACAAGCTCAAATCTATTGGAATTTTCACTAAAGTATAGGTTGAAAACATCATACATGATTTTTATCGCGTTTTACCAAATGCTCACATTTCTTAATAAAACTTAATGAAGTCCAGAAACCATGGAAAAAAATGAACATCTTTTAGGCACGCGTCGATTTTTACCGATGTTTGTTACTCAATTTTTTGGTGCACTCAATGACAATGTCTATAAACAAGCGCTGTTATTGGTCATTACCTATGGTTGGATTAATCAACAAACTGCGCAGATGTCAGTACACTGAATAATCTCGCAGCCTTACTCTTTATTTTACCCTATTTTATTTTCTCTGCGACAGCTGGACAGATTGCCGATAAATACGAACGCTCACAACTTGTACGTGGCATTAAAATTCTTGAAATTGTAATCATGTTGATTGGTTCGGCTGGTTTTATCCTCGGTCATTTATGGCTGTTATTATTGGCTTTATTTTTAATGGGCACGCACTCCACCTTCTTTGGGCCAATTAAATATGCCATTTTGCCTGAAATTTTAAAACCCAATGAATTGATGTCT
Organism: uncultured Gammaproteobacteria bacterium; assembly: GCA_963812025.1. Taxonomy (GTDB): domain Bacteria; phylum Pseudomonadota; class Gammaproteobacteria; order Pseudomonadales; family Moraxellaceae; genus Acinetobacter. Next base: position 223,365 of record CAWETQ010000004.1, on the reverse strand, counting down.
GGAAATGCATTATTTCAATCAGGGACATCCATCGCAATTTTAATGGGGATGATTTTAGGCGGTGCGGTTATTTCCATGTCACAAGGCAATCTCATTTGGATTAGCTTAACTGTGGTGATCATTGCCATTTTGGGTTATTTCTCCAGTCGCTTTGTGTTAAAGCAAAATGTCACGTCGCCTGATCTGAAAATTGACTGGAATTTTTTTAGAACCAGTTTTCAAACCTTAAAATATGCCAAAAGCTTACCGATTATTTTTCTAATTTTACTGGGCAATTCTTGGTATTGGTTTTATGGCGCAACCTATCTCACCCAAATTCCACAACTGACACAACAAAATTTACATGCCTCTGAAAATGTGGTCAGTCTACTTTTGACCTTTTTCTCTGTCGGTATTGGTATTGGTTCATTATTGTGTCGCAGAATTGGCGGTTCAGAAGTGAATTTAAAGATGGTGCCTCTGGGTGCAATTGGCTTAACTGTTTTTGCTTTTTATTTGGCAGCAAGTTTAGCTTTTGTTCCCGAGCGTACAGGTGAAATGCTGGGCTTAAAAGATATCTTCACCCAAGGCTTAAGTTATTACCATGTCATGCTTGCTGTAACATTACTGGGGATGAGTGGTGGTTTTTATATCGTACCGCTATACGCCATGATGCAAGCCTTTTCTCCGCGCTCACATCGTGCGCGTGTGGTTGCGGCAAACAACATCTTAAATGCAGTATTCATGGTATCCTCTGCGGTATTTTCCATTATCATCTTAAGTATATTTAAGATTGATATTAAAATACTTTTTAGTATTACCGCTATTTTAAGTGCCATTTTCACCACATGGCTTTTGTTTAAACTCAAGCCTATGCTTGCTGCACATCAACAAGCTGCTTTAGAGGATTAATTTTATGCGTCAATATACCGGTATCGACAAATTTATTCATTCATTTGACCAAGCGCTACGCAGCCTCGTTCCAGGAACAACCGCTGCACATCGTGAAAACCCAAGCAGTGATGTTGAAACAAAACTAGCCGTGAGTGAAGCGCGTCATGTTGCGGGCTTAATGCGCGTCAATCATAGCGGTGAAGTGTGTGCGCAAGCGCTTTATCATGGTCAAGCACTGACGGCAAAATTGCCCAATGTACGCCATGAAATGGAACAAGCGGCCGTTGAAGAACAAGATCATTTGGCTTGGTGTGAAGATCGTTTAAAAGAACTCGATAGCCATACCAGTTTACTCAATCCTGTTTGGTACGGACTTTCATTTGGTATGGGAGCACTTGCAGGCATTGCAGGCGATAAATACAGCTTAGGTTTTGTGGCTGAAACTGAACGTCAAGTAAGTTTGCATTTAGAAGACCATATTAAACAGCTACCTGCGCAAGATGATCGTTCACGTAAAATTTTAGTGCAAATGAATGAAGATGAATTACAGCATCGAGATACAGCACTTAATGCTGGCGGCGTAGACTTACCCGCGCCTGTACGCATCACCATGACTGCAATTTCTAAGCTAATGACCAAGACCAGTTATTATATTTAATTGCTCATCTAAGAAATAAAAAGCAGTGAATATTCACTGCTTTTTTGCTACGACCAGATAAATTTTATGAATTAATGCTCAAGTAATAGCTGAGCCTCTACTGGATTAATCTTTGTTTCAGTGAGCAAAGATGGATTAGCAGGATAATTTTTTCCATTAAATTGTAATGTCACCTGACCAATACCACGGCTATAGACCGATAAATCTTGCCAACCATGATGACTTGATTTTAATAAATAGATCGGCGTGTTAGTTACTGTTGATCGACTTAACAATTGAAAGTTTTTATTGTTTAAACCTTGAAACACTAACATGGTGCAACCACCAGAACCACACCAGTCCAACCCTTTTAACAACACGACTGCATCTTGAATACCATCGTGATTCAAATCGATTTGTGCATGAATAAACTGTGCTTGATCTTGTGTAAAAGATTGAACTGCTTTTTGCAATGCCGATTGATCCTTCACCGTCGGTGTTGCCGTTGTCATACATGCCGAAATTAAAAAACTGAAACAGATAATAAAAAGAATATTTAACTTCATAGCGATCTCTCTATTTTGCAATACCATACATGTCTATTTAATGGCTTACTTAAAGTTCACATGTAACAATTGGAAAATCCGTGTGTAAATGATTAAATGCCACATGCGTCCAAATATCTTGCATTGGAATTTTTACGTCTAAAGCTAAGGGTAATTTTTTCGGATTAAATTGCATGTGTTCTAAATCCATCCCCCAAGCAATCAAATCGACATCTAAGGAAATAAAATGGGATGGACGTACACGACCTGAATCCGTTTCCATTTTCTTCAGCAAATGCATGATTTCGTCAACATGCAAATGAGACTTAAGCAAACAGGCAGCATTCCAATAGTCTGCCCCAATCGCATCTCGACATGGCATTAAATAAATTTCAGAGAATTGAACCTGCCCCATTTCAGCAATCTGGGAAAATGCCTGCTTAAAATGTTGTTCAGGATTGCAATTACTCGCCAGAGCTAAGGCGAATATCGTTTCGGTGGCGTTCAAGACGAATTCCTACAGAATTTGCTTGCGCGATAATGGCAGGCTTCCTGATCGTAATCATAATAGATTCGACTGCGGGAAAGGTAGTAAAAAGTGCATTTAGCACAAGTTTTGCTGCATGTTCGATCAATTCTGGCTGTGCTTTTTGTATAACAGTCGCTGAAATTTCACAAATTTCCGCATAATTCAGCGTATCTTTCAATTCATCCGAATTCGATGCTTGCTCTAAATTGGTCTGAATCGTCATATCAAGCATTAAAGGCTGAATAATTTGACGTTCCCAATTAAAACAGCCAACCACTGTTTCAACTTTCAAACCTTCAATGATAATTGCGTCCATGTTCTTACTCTTAACATTCTGAATTTTTAATCCCCCTAATCCCCCTTTGAAAAAGGGGGACTTTCTCCTCCCTTTTGAAAAAGGGAGGTTTGGGGGGATTAAATTCTAAAAAATTACTGTTTTAACAACACATTCGGGTCAAGTGTTTGCACCATTTGCAAACGCTGGTCTGCATAAATATCGGTATACGGTGCAAGAATGCGCATAAAGCGATCGAAATACAGCATTTGCTTAAATAACAATGCGAAGTCACGTGGGAAGCGAATACCATGACGCTCACCGACTCCAACCATATCCATCATAATATCGTTTAAATCGGCAGGATTTGAACTTAATATTTGCTGAGGATCCGCCATTAAGACGCCACCAAATAACCGCTCTAAATCCGCTGCTAAAACTTGGGTATCAATCTTCTTATCCGTCATGCCCATTTTCAGCATGTTTTCTGCCATCAGGTTGTAATTCGTTCTTTGCAGTGCATCCATAAATGCAATCGATGCCGTCCATACGGTTGGATTTAACTGCCCCACAATACCGAAATCGATAAAGCCAACACGACCATCTTCAAGCAACATCAGATTGCCTGCATGTAAGTCAGCATGGAAACTGTTACACATCATCAGGCTGCCAAACCATGTATTCATGGCTGTAATTAAGACCTGAGATGGATCTTTAGAAACTTTCTTGACCACATCAAAGTCAGTCAAAGGTACGCCATATAAACGCTGCATAGTCAGCACACGGCGCGTTGAATATTGATGATAGACTTTTGGTGCAGTGGCTTTATTGTTTTGAGTGACATTCAAATAATTGACAAAATCATCTAAGTTTTGCGCTTCTTCAATAAAATCAACTTCACGTACCATACGGGTTTTAATTTCATCGACGATATCTGCAAGTGATGCAAATTTTACTTTCGGTACGACTTTTTCTAAAACTTTGGTTGCCCAATGTAATACATTTAAATCGGTATAAAGAATGGTTTCTACACCCGGCTTTTGCACTTTAATCACCACATCTTCACCGCTGACAAGTTTAGCTGCGTGAACTTGTGCAATCGATGCTGAAGCTAAAGGTTTTTCTTCAATTGAAGCAAAAATTTCATCTAAATTTCTGCCTGCAAATTCAGAAGCTAAAACCCCTTGCACATAACTAAATGGCAATGATGGTGTTTGATCTAAACAACCTTGAAATTCTTCAACATATTCACGTGGAAATAAAGATGGCGTACTGGCAATAAACTGCCCAAGTTTAATATAGGTTGAACCTAAAGATTCAAAAGTTTCGCGCATCAATTTTGCGTTACTTGGTTTTTCAGTGGCGTATTTAATGCCCGCTTTTGCTGCAATGACAGCTGTTTCCCCGACTCGGGCAACTGAGCGCAGTCCATCTAACCAGATATTGTTTTTCATAATGTCTAAGTAGAATTAAATTGTAGTGAGTGTAGCAAAAAAATATGGTTTTGCAGGACTATCTTGCCTGACAAACTGAACAATCTGTATCTTTTGCAAAAGCCAGTAAGCGTTGTTTCATGCTTAAACCATCCCAAAGCAATAGTTTTTGCTTTAATGGGGTTTTAGCTAAGCCTAAATAAAGCAAGGCATGATGGGCTTGCAAACTTGCCATGACATTGGGTGTTGTCGCAAGTACGCCTGAATCTGCACAGCGTAAACTTTCGTTTGCATGTTCTTCTTTTGGAAATAAACATTCATAGCAAGCAGAATCACCTTCTACCATAAACAATTGACCTTGAAAGCCTATGGCTGATGCACTAATTAAAGCGACATTTAATTGTGTACAGGTTTGATTAACCAAATAGCGAGTGGTGAAATTGTCACAACCATCCAAAACTAAGTCTTGAGTAGAAATAAGTTGTTCTGCATTGCTTTCATCAAGTTTAGCGGTATAACTTTCTATACGAATATGTGGATTAATTTGCTTTAATCGTTTCGCTAGTATTTCAGATTTGTAGAAGCCAATATTTTCTTCCACATAGGCTATTTGCCGTTGTAAATTGCTCATTTCAATGGTGTCGGCATCAATCAAGGTGATTTGACCCACGCCTGCCCGTGCTAATAGTTCCGCACTGGTACAGCCAATTCCCCCACAACCAACAATAAGAACATTGGCAAGTTTGAGTTTTTCTTGTGCTTCTATATCCCAACCATCAAGCAGAATTTGGCGGGAATAAAGGTGCATTTCATCATCATTTAACTCTAAGTCCATATCGAGTAGATTCGTCACTAAGTTGTCCCACTTACATTTGTTGATTTAAAACCTGTTTGGATTATAAAGGATATCCTCTTTTTGTTCTGTAGAAGTCTTTGACAAGAACCCTTTTTTACCCCAATATTTCAAGCACTCTTTAACAGCCCTATAAAATCAATATGTTACGGTTTTTAAAAAAACTTTGGGTATTTTGCATTTTTCGGCATTAAACCCTTGTTATTTTAAAGCTTTGTCCTTTATATTTACTGTTCACTGCCATATAGGCAGCTTAGAAAATTACTGAAATTTTCAGCATCAAGATATTTAGGTTCACTGCCATATAGGCAGCTTAGAAATTGTAAATATATGGGAATATCTTAGCTACACAGTTCACTGCCATATAGGCAGCTTAGAAAAATTGAATTGCACATGATTATGCACTGATTCATGTTCACTGCCATATAGGCAGCTTAGAAAATAGCAACTACGAACGCTATGCAACGATTGAATCAGTTCACTGCCATATAGGCAGCTTAGAAAATCTTAAAACTAGATTACTAGATGCTGATCATGTTCACTGCCATATAGGCAGCTTAGAAATATACATTTCATAATTGCAGTTATACGAGTATCTGGTTCACTGCCATATAGGCAGCTTAGAAAATTGATGTAAGCGATGTTCAGCTATGTCAGTTCACTGCCATATAGGCAGCTTAGAAAAATGAATGTCACTGTTCAGTATATAGAGTTCACTGCCATATAGGCAGCTTAGAAATAAATTACAGCATCGCTAATTACAATATGTTCACTGCCATATAGGCAGCTTAGAAAAATAGACGCAACCAGTTGATGCATTTAAGTATACGTTCACTGCCATATAGGCAGCTTAGAAAAATGAAACATTCAGTTCAATTGCATGCATAGTTCACTGCCATATAGGCAGCTTAGAAATTATTAATCATTGATGACATGCCTACAGCATAGTTCACTGCCATATAGGCAGCTTAGAAATTCGTAAATTGAGCAATGATAGTTGCCTAGATGTTCACTGCCATATAGGCAGCTTAGAAAATGAATGATTTTTTAAGTAGCTGATAAATGGTTCACTGCCATATAGGCAGCTTAGAAATTTATAATCGCATTCTTTACTGTGAGTTCACTGCCATATAGGCAGCTTAGAAAGTAATCAACATGATTGAAGTATCAGCTGTTCACTGCCATATAGGCAGCTTAGAAAATAACTATTAATTTCATCAGCATTAATGATTGGTTCACTGCCATATAGGCAGCTTAGAAAAATCAATCGCATACTCATTGCATTGAGTATGCAATGGTTCACTGCCATATAGGCAGCTTAGAAAATAGCATGCCAAATCATTGATGCATTCTCAAACGGTTCACTGCCATATAGGCAGCTTAGAAAATTTAGCAGTCAATTAGTCATGCATATCAGCTGAGTCATGTCATATTGATGTTCACTGCCATATAGGCAGCTTAGAAATATTATCGCTCATGTCTGTAATCCATCAGCGTGTTCACTGCCATATAGGCAGCTTAGAAAATCAATGATGCCGGATTAAGATAGTGATTATGTTCACTGCCATATAGGCAGCTTAGAAAATATAATACGGTGCCTGAACATGGTATTACTAGTTCACTGCCATATAGGCAGCTTAGAAAAGTCACAATGAAGATCCTGATTTATGAATTCGTTCACTGCCATATAGGCAGCTTAGAAATAAATACCGTACTACGCAACTGCTCAAATGTTCACTGCCATATAGGCAGCTTAGAAAAATGCACGACCTGTTAAAACTGAGATTTAAGTTCACTGCCATATAGGCAGCTTAGAAAATAGAGCTATCTTCATGAATATTAGCTAATCCGTGTTCACTGCCATATAGGCAGCTTAGAAAACTGAGTACGATCAGCAATATAAAGAGTTCTACGTTCACTGCCATATAGGCAGCTTAGAAATTGCACCTGAATCTATTTTTAATGCAGAACTGGTTCACTGCCATATAGGCAGCTTAGAAAGATGACAGATCAGCATGTGATTACCAGAGCTTCGTTCACTGCCATATAGGCAGCTTAGAAATGAATCAATAAGAATCTGTCCAGATTTAAAATTGTTCACTGCCATATAGGCAGCTTAGAAATATCACGGCATTAAACTTGGCTGCACGTAAGTGTTCACTGCCATATAGGCAGCTTAGAAATAATCAATACCAATGTTGTCATTGTCTAGAACAAGTTCACTGCCATATAGGCAGCTTAGAAAAGTCATAATATCACAGCTACCTGATTTCACTGTTCACTGCCATATAGGCAGCTTAGAAATGTTATTGCTGAATGCTTGGAGCTGTATTGAGGTTCACTGCCATATAGGCAGCTTAGAAAGTAAAGGTATGTTCGGTTTTGGAACTTATTCAGTTCACTGCCATATAGGCAGCTTAGAAAATGTTCGATTTAAGTGCATTCTCAACATTCGCGTTCACTGCCATATAGGCAGCTTAGAAAAATTTGCATGTGCCACTTGCTGTAACCAAACAGTTCACTGCCATATAGGCAGCTTAGAAATTAACAATGTATGGTCGTCATTATTGGGAATTGTTCACTGCCATATAGGCAGCTTAGAAATTGAACCATCATGTTTTAGCAATACCTGACCAGTTCACTGCCATATAGGCAGCTTAGAAAAATGCTTGGTCATGGTCGTATCTATGACTTGAGTTCACTGCCATATAGGCAGCTTAGAAAAGTCGGCTAAGTTGATCTGATTGCTGTTGATCGTTCACTGCCATATAGGCAGCTTAGAAAAAGAAATTTGATGTTGACCACCGAATGGATCAGTTCACTGCCATATAGGCAGCTTAGAAACCAATTCCTGCAATTGCAAAATGAGTATGCGTTCACTGCCATATAGGCAGCTTAGAAAATTACTCATAATCTATGTCGTCATGCCATATAGCAGCTAGATTAAGATGATCAGTTAGTTCACTGCCATATAGGCAGCTTAGAAAGATTAAAGCGTTTGCATTTTTAGCAGTTGAAAGTTCACTGCCATATAGGCAGCTTAGAAAAAACGAGTATGAACAGAATCAGAATATTATAGTTCACTGCCATATAGGCAGCTTAGAAAAAACGAGTAAGAACAGAATCAGGATATTTATAGTTCACTGCCATATAGGCAGCTTAGAAAGTAAAGGTATGTTTGGTTTTGGAACTTATTCAGTTCACTGCCATATAGGCAGCTTAGAAAACTACACAGAGCTTTGGCAATATGAGCACGTTCACTGCCATATAGGCAGCTTAGAAAATCAGAATTCTTATTTCATGCATTTCTATCAGTTCACTGCCATATAGGCAGCTTAGAAATTTTATTGTTATACTGATAAAAATCACGAAGTTCACTGCCATATAGGCAGCTTAGAAAATTCATGTTTGTACCCTGAATGCTTGAAATAGTTCACTGCCATATAGGCAGCTTAGAAAAGTTAGAGAAAAACAGCTCAAAAAGTAGCTGTTCACTGCCATATAGGCAGCTTAGAAAAATTAAACTTGTTCGGTATCGTTGATGACAATGTTCACTGCCATATAGGCAGCTTAGAAATATTACTATCTATCTATGCAAACAAATCGGGAGTTCACTGCCATATAGGCAGCTTAGAAAAACAAAAATAATTTGGTTCTAGTTCAACAAATGTTCACTGCCATATAGGCAGCTTAGAAATATTTGTTGGCTATATTGATGAGATTGAGAATGTTCACTGCCATATAGGCAGCTTAGAAAAATGAACATCCTAGATACTCATTGGCTTTTATGGTTCACTGCCATATAGGCAGCTTAGAAACGATTAACCTAAAAAAACCGCCCTACAGGACGGTTTTTAATTGAAAAATAATAAAATACTCTTTAAAAAGAAAAATCCAATTAACCAACTTTTTGAATCCCTTGCATTTTGGCAATTTCCTGTTGTTTGAGTAAATTTCGCTGAATTTTTCCACTGGAGGTTTTAGGCAAAGCTTCTACAAATTCAATCTCTTTTGGATAAGCATGTTTAGATAAGCGCGAACGTACATATTCTTGCAATTTATGACTTAACGCATCCGAAGCTGAAAATTGAGGTTTTAACACGACAAACGCTTTTACAACTTCAGTCCGTTCTGGATCAGGCTTACCAATCACAGCAGATTCAAGGACTTCAGTACATTCAAGCAATGTACTTTCTACATCAAAAGGCCCCACACGATAGCCTGACGTTGTAATGACATCGTCAGCACGACCAATGAAATCGACACCACCTAATTCATTCAATCTAACCGTATCACCCGTTAAATAATAATGCCCCACAAAGGATTTACGATTATTTCCATCATAGCCTTTAAACCAAACCAGTGGTGATTGTGAAAAATCAATTGCAAGTGTACCTACGCCACCTTTTTCCACTTCTTCATTGTTCTGATTTAAAACACAAAAGCGATGTCCCGGATTTGCAAATCCTGCTGAACCAATTTTAATTTCATGTGCTAATGCATGATGATTACCAATCACCATGCCCAATTCAGTCTGCCCATATTGATCATAAATATTCACATTTAAATCATGGTTAAACCAATGAATCACTTCCGGGGTTAATGGCTCACCTGCGCTACTCACCACACGCAAATGCGCTTTAATAGATGGATCAAACTTTTCTTTAAAGCCAAAGAACATACGAAATGCTGTCGGTGAACCAGTTAAATTACTCACTTTGTATTTTTTTATAATCTGTACAGCATGATCTACACTAAATGCACGTTCATCCATAATAATGCTATGACCTAAACTTAACGGCCCTGTAATACCGTAATACAGCCCATATGCCCAACCCGGATCGGCTAAATTCCAGAAAGAATCCTCGGCACGTAAATCCACGGCATACGTCATATAACCTTTAAATGCCAACACTGCCTTTAATGGAACGGGTACAGATTTGGCTAAACCCGTTGTTCCCGAGGTAAACATCATTAAGAAATCATCTGCAAATGTTTGCATGACCGGTTCAAATACTGAAGATTGCTTGGTGAGTTCTGTCCAAAAGTCGTCGTCTTGCTGACTTAATGTATTCAGTTGATGCACTGTTAAAATATGAGGCACATCAACACTATTGAGTTTTGGACGTTGCTCTTCATTGGTCACAATCAATTGAGCTTTAGCGGTATTAATACGATGTTCTATCGCTTTGGATTCAAATGCAGTAAACAAAGGCTGATATATTGCCCCCATTCGCCAAGTCGCTAAAATCGTGATCAGCAATTCAGGTGTACGTGGTAATAAACCCGCAATACAATCACCAGCTTTTAAGCCCAGTGAAGTAAAATAATGGGCTAATTTTCCTGACGCATCTGCCAGTTGCTCAAATGTCCATTCTGCCGATTCACCATTTTTACCTTCCCAAATTAAGGCTATTTTATTTGAACCAAGATGGCGCTCACAACATTCAACATAGGCGTTGACTGCTTGAGGTGTACCTACCAATTGCTCAGCAAGAAATTGATCAAAATTAAACTCTTGAGATGCTTGTTCTAGCGTCTTCATCGCAACAACCTCTTATCCATTTTTATAAAAATGTAATTACTTTGTGCAGTTGCTTTATGTAATTACTTTTTGTCCATTTTCGTTGTTGTTTTCATTTTCAAATGCCAAAATAAATTCAGCATTTTAACCATTTTTTACTTCACTCATGACCTAGATAAACATGATTAGCGAAATCCTACAATTTCCGAATCCATCAAAAAATATGCAGGATTTGAACACCCACTAAAGTCTTAAATTAAGCCTATTCAAAGCTTGGTCACTTCACGTGCAATAACTAAACGTTGAATGTCCGATGCACCTTCATAAATTTGGCTCACGCGCACATCACGGTAAATTCGCTCTACTGGAAAATCAGAGACATAGCCATAACCACCATGAATTTGAATCGCATCTGAACACACACGTTCAGCCATGGTTGAGGCAAATAATTTCGCCATTGAGGCCTCTTTTAAACACGGCAATCCTGCATCTTTTAAAGTGGCTGCATGGAAAATCAATTGCCGTGCCGCTTCAATCTGGGTTGCCATATCCGCTAGACGAAATGCGACTGCCTGATGCTGAACAATTTCCACCCCAAAAGCTTTACGTTGATTGGCATATTCCACCGCTGCATCGAATGCTGCACGTGCCATCCCAACAGATTGAGCTGCAATGCCAATGCGCCCTGATTCCAAGTTAGATAAAGCAATTTTGTAGCCTTCACCTTCCTGACCCAATAAATTTTCGGCAGGAATTCGACAATGATCAAAAATGATGGTTGCCGTATCTGAACAATGTTGTCCCATTTTTTCTTCAAGACGAGAAACAATATAACCTTCTGTTTCTGTCGGAACCAAGAAACAGGAAATGCCTTTTTTCCCTGCGGCTTTATCCGTCACCGCAAATACAATTGCAACTTGAGCATGTTTACCTGTGGTAATAAATTGTTTAGTGCCATTTAATACCCAAAAGTCACCATCACGTTCCGCCTTGCATTCAAGTGCACCTGCATCTGATCCAGCCTGAGGCTCTGTTAAACAAAAGCAGCCCAACCATTCACCTGTTGCTAATTTGGTTAAATATTTTTGTTTTTGATCTTCTGTACCATAACGCTGAGTAATGCCACATGGCAGTGAGTTTTGAACACTGACAATAGTGGAAATAGCGCCATCACCTGCGGCAATTTCTTCTAGTGCCACCACAAGGGAGACATAATCTAGTCCCGCACCGCCCCATTGTTCAGACACAGTCATGCCTAAAGCACCCAATTCACCCAGTTCTTTTAGTTCTTGTGCGGGAAATTTTGCGGTTTTATCTCGCTGTGCAGCAGTTGGTTTGAGTTTAGCTTGCGAATAATTCCGCATCATGTCCTGAACCATTTTTTGTTCTTCATTTAAAAGCATTGAGCATCCCTCTTTAGGTCTTTATTTATTTTGAAATTACATAAAAATCTGAATATCTATTTATTACGTCCATTTTTTAAAAATTTGATACGCGAAAAGTCATTTGCAACTATCGCGACAGGGCTGATCATTCTGGATGTCGCCTGCTGGACTGATGATATACAGGACGCAATTCAACAGTCTTGCAAATGACAATGGTTTTGTTCCTTTTGTCCTTCAAAAGAAAGGCAGTAACTACGCAACCGCAATTAAATGCAAGATCAAAATTTGAGGTTATGAGCAAAGTACTCCTTCCATGTTGTTTTAATATTTAAAAATTTATTTAGGTTGCCATACGAATCGCACCATCTAAACGAATCACTTCACCATTCAAATACACTATTTTCAAAAATATGACCCACCAAATGCGCAAACTCTTCTGGTTTTGCTAAACGTGGTGGAAATGGCACCATTTGCCCCAAAGCATCCTGCACATTTTGCGGCATTCCTTTCAACATTGGTGTTTCCATAATCCCCGGTGCAATCGTCATAACACGAATAGCTTCACGTGCAAACTCACGAGCTAAAGGCAAAGTCATAGCAACTACTGCACCCTTAGAAGCAGCATAAGCAGTTTGCCCAATTTGCCCATCAAATGCTGCCACTGAAGCTGTATTTACAATCACGCCACGCTCTTCTTCACCTGCTTTCAACTCATACTTAGCAATCAAATTTGCAGCAAAACGAATCATATTGAATGTTCCACTGACATTAATATTCAGTACTTTTTGGAACATGGCAAAATCATGCATGCCATCGCGACCCAGCACTTTGGCTGATGGGGCAATCCCTGCGCAATTCACCAAACCATTCAATTGACCATATTGCTGCTCAACATTTTCAAAAAATATTTTTACCGCATGTTCATCGGTCACATCCAATTTCACAAAAACAGCGTGCTCGCCTAAACGCTGTTGCATTGCCATACCCAGTTCATCATTCATATCCACCATGATGACTGTGGCTCCCTGACCCACCAAATACGTGGCAGTTGCAGCACCTAGACCCGATGCACCACCCGTGACCACAAAGACCTTTCCTTGAATTTTCATTTTATTTTCCTATCAATTCTTTGAATAAACACTCGACTTAAGATGCAGAGTAAATGCAGTCAAGCTTGAGTACAATTTCCAAATATTGCATCATCTATGATGGATTTGGACAATCCAACCTATCGGACAAATGAACTGAACATGGACATCAGCACATGAATGAACAAGATTTAAACGATAGCAAAGGTACAATCTCGATCAATCTTGTGCATGAAGCATTACTTTCTGCGCAGCATCAAGGCTTAAACACGCAAAGCATCTTACTCAAATCAGGTATTCCTCTAGAGTTAATGCAGTCCAGTAAAGCCCGTGTTTCAGTTTCTCAATACGCACAACTCTGGATTGAACTTGCGGATACCATGAACGATGAGTTTTTTGGTATGGACAGTCATGCAATGCGTCGTGGAAGTTTTAAACTGTTATCACAATCCGTTATGCATGCTGAAACACTAAAACACGCAGTTCAACATATTTTGCAGTTTTTAAATCTCATCTTAGACGATTTTATCAGTCAATTATTTGTACAAGAAAACTATGCTTATATTGTGATTTATGAACAAAAACAGACCAAAAGAATGTTTAGCTATGCCACTTATTTAATGCTTATCCATGGTTTGATGTGTTGGTTAAGCGGACAAAGAGTTTTACTGAACCAGATTCAACTCAAATGTGATTCACCTCTAGATGATCAAGACTATAAAGTTAGATTTTGTGAAAATATTCAATACAATAGCAATGAAAACTACATTCAGTTTGATGCTAATTATTTAAATATTCAGATCAAGCAAGATAAACAATCATGGCATCAGTTCATTCAACAAACGCCACAAAACCTATTGGTTCGCTATAAAAATCCACATGCCATTAGCACGCAAATACGTAAACATTTAATGCAGGTGCCACCAGCAGAATGGTTAGAACTGAATGAAATTGCACATCGTTTGAATATGTCTGATGCAACCATCCAACGGCGCTTAAAAAGTGAAGGCGTGAGTTATCAGCAGCTCAAAAATGATATTCGACGTGACACGGCCATTGAGTTTTTAACCAAAACAAACAAAACACTACAAGATATTAGTGATGAATTAAGTTTTCATGACCCAAGTGCATTTCATCGTGCCTTTAAGAAATGGACAGGTGTCAGTCCGGGTGCTTATCGTCAAAATAAGGAACAATAATTTATTTCTACTTACATGGATTAAAATGATTATTAAATAATTTTAAGGTTTTCATACGCTTAAAAAATCAACTTTCCATTCATCAAAAGATGTTTGCATAAAGTTCCAAAATGGATTATTTTTCACTCAATTTAAAAGCATATTTTATGCTTTATCCGCTGTTCTTCTCCTGTGAAATCACCTTAAATTAAAGGTTCTGTCATGCTTAAAATGATTGATGTTCTCGATCAACGTCTCGTGCAAAACTTTACCCAAGCTTTGCAGTCTCCTACTCCACAATTTGAAGAGCAACTGAATCAAGGTATTCTGAATGCATCAGACCTTGACTTAAATCATGCTGTAACTGCATTTTTTAATGAAGTCGATGCCATTGAAGTAGTACAAGCACTTGATATTAGCGCTGACCGTATTCAAGCCCTTCAGTTAGGTGCATCTTTTAAAGATGAACAATATTTAGCTGATCTGAAGAAAATTGTGACGCTTTGCCTTGCACTCGAAACAGATGCTTTAGAGCAAGTTGAAGTCTCCGACTGCCTACAAGATTACCCAATGTAATGCTGTAAATGGCTTTTAAAAAGCGATTCTTTTGAGTCGCTTTTTTATGGATAAATCATTATTTTATAATTTATTTTGATCGAGATTTATAGTAAAAACACTTATGCTCTGTATTGTACATTAAGTTATTTATTGTCGTAACTTTGCTTAAACTGATGCTGATTGCAATGACTCATTTTCTCAATCTTACTTGAAGATTACTCAATTACTTACAACACACAATGTAATTACATTTAAAACATAACAAAGCGATCTTTATTAAATCAATGATCGAAAAATAATGCTTAAGCCAATAATAAATAAGAAAAAAAGCGCATTAAGCGCTTTTTTTAAACTGTTTCTTTTTCGGTTATTTTGAACAACCGATCGTTACGCGATTATTACCACCGTAATCTTTGATGGTTTGAATATCTTTATAACCATATTTTTTAAACAGTTGATATATTACACCTGCTTGGTCATAACCATGCTCAAGTGCAATCCAGCCATTGGCGGTTAACCACTTTTTACCGTTTTGAATAATAAATTCAATATCAGCCAAACCATTATTGCCTGCAACCAAAGCACGTCGAGGCTCTGCCGCTAAACCTTTAATGTGTTTATCCTGAGGATCAATATAAGGCGGATTCGATACAATCACATCAAAGAATTGGTTTTTTTCTAGCGCTTTAAACCAACTGCCACATGAAAATTTCACATGATTCAAATCATGCTTTTCAGCATTAAATTTCGCAACTTCTAAAGTTGGCGCATAAATATCAGTCGCTGTGATGGCCCAATCTGGACGTTCACTGGCAAGCGATAAAGCAATTGCACCTGTTCCCGTACCCAAATCCACAATACGTGCATCATCAGGTAAGTCTAAACGTAAAACGGTTTCCACCAAAACTTCGGTATCTGGTCGTGGTACTAAAGTATCTTTGGTTACTTTTAAATCCAAAGTCCAAAATGGTTGTGAACCCGTCACATAAGCCAAAGGTTCGCCAGCTTCAATACGCGCCAATGCCGCAACATAGGCCTTTTCTTGCTCTGCTGTTAATTCTTGCGCTTTTTTCATGACCAAATCAAAAGAGTCGATTTTAGTAATGTGTTCAAGCAACCATTCATTTTCTTGGCGTTCGTAACTTTCTACTTCACCACGTAAGGCTAATGCCTGTGCAATATTCATTAACCACCATTCTGCTGTGCAAGCATTGCCAATTGGTCTGCTTGATATTCACGATGTAAACTATCCAATAATTCTGTTAAATCACCTTCCATCACGGCATCTAACTTATACAAAGTTAAGTTAATACGATGATCGGTCATACGACCTTGCGGGTAATTATAAGTACGAATACGTTCTGAGCGGTCGCCTGAACCTACTAAGTCACGGCGCATTTCAGAAGTTGCCGCATCAGCCGCCGCACGTTTGGCATTTTCTAAACGTGATACCAAAAGTGCCATCGCTTTGGCTTTATTTTTATGTTGCGAACGCTCATCCTGACATTCCACCACCGTACCCGTTGGTAAATGGGTAATACGCACAGCAGAGTCGGTTTTGTTAATATGCTGACCACCCGCGCCCGAAGCACGGTAAGTATCAATACGTAACTCAGATGAATTGATTTCCACTGAAGTATCGACATCAACTTCAGGTAAAATTGCCACAGTACATGCCGAAGTATGAACACGCCCTTGCGATTCAGTCGCAGGTACACGCTGTACACGATGCGCACCACTTTCAAATTTCAAACGACCGTAAACACCATCACCATTAATCAAGCAAATGACTTCTTTATAGCCGCCATGCTCACCTTCATTTTCAGACAGCACTTCAAGACGCCAGCCCTGATTTTCAGCGTATTTACTGTACATACGATATAAATCGCCAGAGAAAATAGCAGCTTCATCACCGCCAGTTCCCGCACGAATTTCCAAATAAGCAGAGTTGGCATCATTTGGATCTTTCGGAATCATTAAGATATTTAAATCAGCTTCAAGCTGGGCAATAATGGCTTTATTGTCCTTAATCTCTTCTTGCGCCATTTCCTTAAAGTCTGGATCAGACAACATCGCTTCAGCAGTTTCAATATCTTTTTCTGCTTGGGTGTACTTTCTCCAAACTTCAGTAATTTCTGTTAAGTCATTATGCTCACGCGAAAGCTGACGAAAGCGATTGTTGTCACAAATGACTTCTATATCCGCAAGCAATGCGTTTAATTCTTCATGACGGTCAGAAAGTTGATCTAATCGTAAACGTAACGATTCTTTCATTTTGCAAAATATCTCAAGACAATGGCTATCTCTATGCCTTATATGACATAGATCAGCTCAAAAAAATTGTGTCTAGTGTAACGATTCTCAGGTTTAAATGACATAGATATCGTTGCGACAAATCCGCTATTAAAAAAGGATTTTTTGAATAATGCTGATTTAAATCACTCCTAGTTTTATTCACATTTCAGTTGTAAATGTATCTTTAAGGGCTTTTCTCCACATTGTTAATAAAACTAATACAAAGCAGACACTAAACGCTCACAACTCTAGTTCATCGTCTCCATATTTCTACCAAATATTTTTGTTACATTTACCGCCATCGAAAGCAATTACAAATGGTCCGCTTTTTGGACATGGAGTTAACTATGAAACTTAATGCATTATTATTAAGCGCGACATTAGCTGCAACATCAATGATGGCAGTAAATGCCCATGCAGATAATTCAACACGTATAGCAGCAACGTCTGCATTAGGTAGTGTAGCAGGTACTGCTATTGGTAAAAGCATGGGCGGCAACACTGGTGCGATGATCGGTTCTGCTATTGGTGGTGCGGGTGGTGCTGCAGTTTCTGCTGACCGACGTAATCGTACTGGCGCTGCTATCGGCGGTGGTTTGGGTGGTGTGGGTGGTTATACTGTAGGTAAAAGCGTAGGTGGTACAACTGGTGGTTATGTGGGTTCAGCTTTAGGTGCTGCCGGTGGTTCTGTACTCGGTAAAAAAGTATCAGAAGATCGTCATGCTGACCAACGCTCTTATAAAAAACGCTCTAAAAAATACCGTCGCAGCCATCACTAAGTTATCACCCGCTCACTGAATAATAAAAAGCACCTTTGGGTGCTTTTTTTGCATGAAATTAATCTGCTATCAATCATGGATAAATTGAGTAGACAAAGAATACAAACGATTAACACGTTATTCATCTTCATTTCCAAATCTTTGACTACATTAGCCTCAAGATATAACGAAAGCTTCAAAAAGGAGTTTGCCATGAAATTTAATTCAATAATTCTTGCCGCTGTAGTTGCAACATCAGCAATAACTGCAACAACAACCTATGCTGATAGCTCTACACGCGTCGCAGCGACTTCTGCTTTAGGCAGTGTGGTTGGTACTGCGCTTGGTAAACAAATGGGTGGCAACACTGGGGCGATGATTGGTTCTGCAATTGGTGGTGCTGGTGGTGCTGCGATCTCAAGTGATCGTCGTAACCGTACGGGTGCTGCAATTGGTGGTGGTCTAGGTGGTGTGGGCGGTTACACTGTAGGTAAAAATGTTGCCGGTACAAACGGCGGCTATATTGGTTCAGCGCTAGGTGCTGCGGGTGGTTCTGTACTGGGTAAAAAAGTCAGTGAAGACCGTCGCTATGATGAAGATCGTGATGACCGCGACCGTTATAACAACAATGGCTATCGCAACAGCAAATACAGCTACAATGACCGTAATTACAGACACGATAATGGCCGTCATCGCGGACATTATAAAAACCATCGTTAATGTTAAAAATTCAATTTAAAGCACCTTAATAGGTGCTTTTTTATGGCTGCTCAAGAAGCACCTCAAATAGATCAAAATACCCAATAGATCGAAATAACATATATATCGAAAAAAAACGATATACAAGTTCAATCAGTCATCGTATGCTCTACTTAGATTCTATATTTGAGAAAACAGATGCGCTCATTAAAAGACACCCCATTTTCAATCCTTGAACTTGCTCCCGTTCGTGATGATAAAAGCATTCAGTTTTCACTTCATCATGCTTTGGCACTTGCACAAAAAGCAGAACAATTAGGCTACAAACGCCTATGGCTTGCAGAACATCACAATATGGATGGTATTGCCAGTTCTGCAACCGCCGTTTTATTGGGTTATATCTTAGCGAATACTCAAACTTTAAAAGTGGGTTCGGGCGGTATTATGTTGCCCAATCATGCACCACTGGTTGTTGCAGAACAATTTGGTACCTTAGCAACCCTCTACCCTGACCGTGTTGAACTGGGTCTTGGACGCGCGCCCGGAACAGACCAAGTGACCATGCGTGCCTTACGTCGTGGTCGCCAAGAAACTGAAGATCAATTTCCACAAGATGTTTTAGAAATACTGCAATATTTTAAAGAGCCTGCTCCACAGCAACGTATTATTGCCACACCGGGACAAAACACTCATGTTCCAGTTTGGTTATTAGGCTCAAGTTTATTTAGTGCACAATTGGCTGCAAAATTAGGACTTCCCTATTCTTTTGCTTCACACTTTGCACCACGCATGTTGGGACAAGCCATCCAACTGTATAGAGAAAACTTTGAACCTTCTGAATATTTAGACCAACCTTATGTTTCTATGGGCGTTCCAGCTGTGGTCGCGCAAACAGATGCAGAAGCTGAATACTTAGCCACCAGTGCATATCAACGTGTACTTGGCTTAATGCGTGGACAAAGCTTAAAACTTAAAGCCCCTGTTGCAACGATGGATGGACTGTGGTCACCCGCAGAAAAAATGTCGGTCGATAATTTCTATGCCATGGCTCAAATTGGTTCACCAGACACAGTCAAAGCTGGTTTAGAAATGCTGTTAGAAAAATACGATGTCGATGAATTTATTTTCACTTGTGATATTTATGACACAGACAAGCGTATTGAAAACTTTGAATTATTAATGAATATCAAAAATACCTAATCACTTTAATACTGCCAAAATTCAAAATAAATTTTAGCAGATATAGGATTCATGGGTGTGGGATGGAAGCCACCGCTTTTCATCAAGACACGGACGTCGTTTCTGGAAAATAAAAGGTATTTAGCTACTTTTGATTTCAAAAGTAAAGCTAGTCCATACGATAAAAATATAAAAATTGGAACAATAAAAATAAGGCAGTTTATTTTAAAAAATTGATGGATTCTTGAACATTTTTTTTTATGCAAGTGACCATAATGTATACATCATTATTAACTTTACTCAGTTCAGATTAAACAGCATTTGCGATCCTGTTCAGCTTCTGCATAATGGTGATATAAAAAACAATCCAATACAAAAATGGAAAATAGAATGAATCAATATATTAATAAACCAACATCTGCATTTATCGCTGCAAGTTGGGTTGCTCTGATTGCAGGCGCAGCAGCATATATCATCGGTTTGTGGAATGCAGACATGCTACTCAACGAAAAAGGTTATTATTTAATTCTGATTTTATATGGTTTATTCGCAGCAGTATCTTTACAAAAAATTATCCGAGATAAGCTCGAAGGCGTTCATGTAACCGCTATTTATTTTGGGCTCTGTTGGGCTTCCATTGTGATCTGCATTGCACTGCTGAGCATTGGTTTATGGAATGCTTCACTTGAATTAAGTGAAAAAGGCTTTTATGTCATGGCTTTTTTACTGAGCTTATTTGGTGCAGTTGCCGTACAAAAAAATATTCGCGATTTAGACTATCTTAGAATGCATACACAACCGCCCAGTGTGCCGCATTATTCACAAACACCCTTTGAAAATATAGAACATGACGATGAAAAAAATTAAGCTGTGCTGAATACTGGTATTTCCTTTTCAGCATCCCGATCATGGTTAAATCCTCTATAACATTTAAAAATAAGACTTGCTCGCTCAGAACAAGTCTTATTTTTATGATCAAACAATCCAATTTCACACGTAATATCATCAATTTTAAGCAAAAATGATTCCAAATTACCGTCCATATTATGGTAATGATGACTGACCAGATTCTAGAAAAATCTTTACCAAAAGTTCTATCTTAGATATACCAATGAATTGCAGAACCAACTGCAACGAAGTAAAAACAAGAAAGGATATGAAAATGGTTAACAAAAAAAAGAATCCATTGGATGGTTTCTTTCAAAACTCACCCGAGTTTTTCCAAAATTTTAAGGGGAAAATCGTTGCCGCTGAAGACATCAAACGATTTGATTTTTTAGGTTTAAATGTTGCCATTATTGGTGCAAACCAAATGACTGTGACGCATCTCGCGCAGATTTGTAATCATGCTCAATTGGTTAAAGTATTTCAAATCACGCCACATTTTGTCTTGCCGCATACAGAAAAAGGAATACACAAACTCCTTTCACATCCTTTAATTATTAAGAATCGCCGTTTATTTAACAATCGAATCAAGTCGTTATTGGCTATTCGTTATCTTGAATCACAAGTTCAGGACAATTGGTTAAAACGACAGTTAATGCCAAACTCTGCGTCTGAACATAAACTCTTTCTAAAATCAGATACTTATTATTCAGCTTTACAACGTGAAAATTGCAAGCTCATTACTTGGCCCATCGTTAAAATTACCGATCAGGCGATACAAAGTATGGATGGTACTGAACATCAGGTCGATGTCATTATTAGTACTTACTAAAATTTTAAAGATAAAAAAAGGTCAATTCATATTGACCTTTTTTTTAGATAAACTTATTTCACTGTGCCAACATATTGATAATTGTTGGTTATTTTTTTGATAGCGCAAGTACTTACCCGTTGGCTTGGTATTTTGATCTAGCAATTTAACATCAATAAACTTCAAATCCTTCGAAACACGAATATAATCCCCTTTACGATCAGCATCATATTGACAATCATAATCCACACGAATGGTGTCTAATTTTTTGCTTTTGGTTTGGAAAACTGGCACTGGATGCAACTGGTTTTTCTGTTGTTTATAGGCTTTTATTTGATAAGCACCAACACAGCTATCACCTTTATAGTAACTTTGAATTAAATAAATAGGCTGTCCAGACATCGTGACTTGATCAACACTTCGAATAAAGCCAGCTTCAATCGCTTGAAGTTTCTTTTTAGGCGCATTTTTAAACTGCGCATAAGATGAATATGTCCCCATAGTGCCACCACCGCCCACATCAAAAGTATAGGTTTTAAACAATTGATCAGGCGTGTAGTGAATACTTAAACCCAAGCTATTGGTAAGTTTGGGAAACCGATAAGTATAACTATCTGCATTTTTTTCAATCAACTTCACCACATCACTTTCAAATTGTTGATTGACTGTATAAAAATCTTGCCCATTATATTTTTTATAAATCTGTTGTTCCAAAGTACTTAAAGTCGTGGTATTGGCATAACCATGGTTTAAAAAACCAACAGACAAGACCATAAAGCCAGCTATTTTTGATATTTTTTTCATAAAACTCATCCATTATCTTTGTTATTTATGGCATGAGATAAGAGCCTACACAAAGACTCTTATGTATAAAATACTGTAATAACCATTAACCAATACGACGTTTCAAACCTGTCATTTGCAAAACACGTGTTGAAATTTCCTCAATCGACATTTCAGAGACATTCAAATACTTAACCCCTTCAGAAATGTAAATTCCTTCAACAGCACGAAGCTCCATCTGACACTGACTAAAACTTGCATAACGGCTGTTTGCCTTACGTTCAGAACGAATCGCTACAAGCCTTTCTGCATCAATCATAAGACCAAACAACTTATGTTTATGCGCTTTTAATACTGCAGGTAAACGATTGTCATCTAAGTCTTCTTCGGTGAGTGGGTAGTTTGCAACACGAATACCAAACTGTAATGACAAGTAAATAGAAGTTGGTGTTTTGCCTGAACGCGATACACCAATCAGAATTAAATCAGCTTTATCATAATGACGTGTACGTGCGCCATCATCGTTGTCTAGCGCAAAATGAACCGCATCAATACGGGCTTTATATGACTCTGAATCGGTCACTGCATGGGTTTGCCCGACTAAAGTTGTAGGTGGTGTACCTAAAACCTCAGACAACTTACTAATAAGCCCTTCAAAAACATCAAGATTTACCGCATTTGCAGTGTTAATAATGTCACGTACATACTGATCTACAAGGGTATCAAATACCAAGGGTTGCTGCCCATCACGATCAGCGCATTGATTAATTTCTGCAACCACAGTCATTGCGGCTTCTTCAGAGCTAATATAGGGAATAATATGAATGTCAAAATTAACATGAGGAAATTGCGCTAACAGTGAGTGTCCAAGGGTTTCAGCAGTAATTGCTGTACCATCAGATACAAAAAACACACTGCGCTTAATTTGTTTATCTTCTGACATTAAAATTCCCCTTAAATATTTGTCTAAGTGCTATAAAATCTTTATAGTAAACTGATCTTACATGACTGTCGCCGAGTAAAATCAAAAAGCTACGCGATTTGTTATAATTTCATGCCAAGATAGTGATTAATACTGCAAAAGTGGAGTAACAACTTTGGAAGCGCGCGTAATTGGTCTAGAAAAATTAGGGAAACACGACGTTGAACTTGTGGGTGGGAAAAACTCATCTTTAGGTGAAATGATCAGCCACTTATCAAATGCTGGTGTATCAGTACCAGGTGGTTTTGCAACGACTGCTGCTGCTTATCGTGAATTTCTCGAGCAAAGTGGCCTAAACGCTAAAATTCAAGCAGAGCTATCAACTTTAAATGTTGATGACGTCAATGCTCTTGCAGAAACTGGCGCAAAAATTCGCCAATGGATTGTCGATACTCCGCTTACAGCTGAACTTGAAAAAGAAGTTCGCCACGCTTTCGCTGATTTATCTAACGGCAACCCTGAAATCGCGGTTGCCGTTCGTTCATCTGCAACTGCAGAAGACTTACCAGACGCTTCTTTTGCCGGTCAGCAAGAAACTTTCTTAAACATTCGCGGCATCGACAATGTATTGATCGCAATTAAAGAAGTTTTTGCTTCACTTTATAATGACCGTGCAATTGCTTACCGTGTACATCAAAACTTTAAACATGAAGTTGTAGCCTTGTCTGCCGGCATTCAACGCATGGTACGTTCTGAAACTGGTGCTGCGGGTGTAATGTTTACACTGGATACAGAATCTGGTTTCCGTGATGTTGTATTTATTACTGCATCTTATGGTTTGGGTGAAATGGTGGTTCAGGGCGCGGTAAACCCTGACGAATTTTATCTATCTAAGCCATTATTAAATGCAGGTAGACATTCAATCCTACGTCGTAATCTTGGTTCTAAACACCAAAAAATGATTTATGGTGAAGAAGGCTCTACGGGTAAATCAGTTGTTGTTGTAGACGTTGAAAAACAAGATCGTCAACAATTCGCACTGAATGATCATGAACTTCAAGAATTGGCTAAACAAGCATTGATCATTGAAAACCATTACGGTTCACCAATGGACATCGAATGGGCGAAAGATGGCGATGATGATCAAATTTATATCGTTCAAGCACGTCCAGAAACAGTAAAAAGCCGTGAAAATGTCGGCACAATGGAACGCTACCTGCTTAAACAAAAAGGTACTGTTGTTTGTGAAGGTCGTTCAATTGGTCAACGTATCGGTTCTGGTAAAGTCCGTATTGTCACTTCAATTAAAGAAATGGATAAAGTACAACCAGGTGACGTTCTTGTCTCTGACATGACTGACCCAGATTGGGAACCAGTGATGAAACGTGCTGCTGCGATTGTCACTAACCGTGGTGGTCGTACCTGTCATGCTGCAATTATTGCACGTGAACTTGGTGTTCCAGCAATCGTTGGTTGTGGTAACGCAACTGAAGTCCTAGTTGATGGTCAAGAAGTTACTGTTTCTTGTGCTGAAGGCGATACAGGCTTCATCTACGAAGGCGCTTTAGATTTCGAAATTCAACGTAATTCGATTGAATCTATGCCTGCACTACCGTTCAAAATTATGATGAACGTGGGTAACCCTGACCGTGCATTTGACTTCGCGCAAATTCCAAACGAAGGTATTGGTCTTGCACGTTTAGAATTCATCATCAACCGTATGATTGGTGTGCATCCGAAAGCGTTATTGAACATTGATAGCCTGCCACGTGAAACGCGTGCTGCTGTCATGGCACGTACTGCGGGCTATTCTTCTCCAATCGAATTCTATGTCGAAAAATTGGTTGAAGGTATCTCTACCCTTGCTGCTGCTTTCGCTGACAAACCAGTAATTGTTCGTATGTCTGACTTTAAGTCAAACGAATATGCGAACCTCATTGGCGGTAAATTGTACGAGCCAGAAGAAGAAAACCCAATGTTGGGCTTCCGTGGCGCAAGTCGTTACGTGTCTGACAATTTCCGTGACTGCTTCGAACTTGAATGCCGTGCATTGAAAAAAGCACGTGACGAAATGGGCTTAACCAATATTCAAATCATGATTCCTTTTGTACGTACAGTTGCAGAAGCGAAACGTGTTATTGAACTATTGGCGCTGAATGGTCTTAAACGTGGTGAAAACGGCCTTAAAGTCATCATGATGTGTGAATTACCAACTAACGCATTGTTAGCTGAACAATTCCTTGAACACTTCGATGGTTTCTCTATCGGCTCTAACGACTTGACTCAATTAACACTGGGTCTAGACCGTGACTCTGGTATTGTTTCACACTTGTTCGATGAGCGTGATCCTGCGGTTAAAGCATTGCTTTCTATGGCAATTCATGCATGCCGTAAAGCAGGTAAATACGTCGGTATTTGTGGTCAAGGTCCTTCTGACCATCCTGATCTTGCAAAATGGTTAATGGAACAAGGGATTGAATCTGTTTCATTAAACCCAGACTCAGTTTTAGACACTTGGTTCTTCTTAGCAGAAGAAAAGACTAAACAAGTTTAATAAAACGTGTTAAAAAAAGACCCACTAGTGGGTCTTTTTTTTATCCATCTTTTAAGATTTAGTTTTGAGAATTCAATTTTATGCAAATTTACTTGGCACGTGATAATCAACAAGCGGGTCCATACACCTTAGAGCAACTTAATCAAATGCTCGCGAGTCAGCAAGTCATGCTCACAGACTTGGCTTGGCACCAAGGTATGCCAGAATGGAAAGCTTTAGGTGAATTAACCAAGGGTAAACTTGTATATGAACCTGTAGGTTATACTGCCCCAACACCTTTCCCTGCACATACACCATCGCAAAATTCGAGTATAAGTAAAAAAACACCATCTGGAAAAACAACAACTCAAAATACTGATGCCGCTTCAATTACCACCCGTATTTTAGCAAAAATTATCGATTTACTCCTTTGGTTACCTGCGGCTGCTATTCCTTCATTTTTTTTACAACCTGATCAAGTGAATCAGTTGTCTGATATTCAACAAAAAATGCAATCCGCCGATACTTCAACTCAAGCAATGCAATTACAACAGGAATTACTCACCCTTATTCCTACAGAAGCATGGCAAGCAATGTTTGTATACATCATCATTATGCTTGGTATTCAAGCCTTTATGTTGGCAAAATCTGGGCAAAGTATTGGCAAAAAACTCACCAAAATTAAAATCGTCGATGCCGAAAATGGTGAAAAAGTCAGTCTGATGCGCGCATTCACTTTACGCAGCTTCATCTTTATTATTTTAAATATGCTCTTTATGCCCTTTATCACAATAATCGACCATATCTTTATATTTGGTGAAAAACGTCAAACATTACATGATAAATTAGCCAAAACTAAAGTGATTAAACAATAAACATTAAAAAAAGCAGGGATGATTTTATCTCCCTGTTTTTCCCCATAATATTGATCTTAAAATAATAATTTTTATATTAAAAGTTTAATTCCGAGTAAAAAAATCAGTTTTTATAACAGTCATTTAAAGCCACTTTACATATAGCTTAGTTCAACAATATGAGGCATAATGCCCTACAACGTAGCGGTGTCTCATGATTGGGAAGGATCTTCTATGCTTAGAATTTCTAAGTAAAAATAGACCTTCCCAATCATGCGACACTTTAATCGCTATCCCATATTAAATTAGGGAATGGGACTCTTCACCGAGGTTGTAAAATGAGACAAACGATTTTAGCTGTATTGTCTTTATCTGCGATGGCTGCACTCTTAACTGGGTGTGGCGGTGATATGGTACTTCTAAACTCAAAAGGTCCAGTTGCTGAAGGTCAAAGTAACCTGATGATGACTGCGATCTACTTAATGCTTTTGGTGGTAATTCCATCAGTTGTTATGGCATTGTGGTTTGGTTGGAAATATCGCGCGTCGAATAAAGATGCAGACTATAAACCTACTTGGGCACACTCTACCGCTATTGAAATTATAGTTTGGGGTGTTCCAGTCATTATTATTGGTATTCTAGCTTGGTTAACTTGGTGGGGTTCACACAAGTATGACCCTTACCGCCCGCTCGAATCAGATAAAGCGCCATTAACTGTTCAAGTTATTGCTGAACAATTCAAATGGGTCTTTATTTACCCAGAACAAGACATTGCGACTGTTAACGAACTCCGCTTCCCAGAGAAAACTCCGTTAAGCTTACGTATTACGTCTAACTTCACAATGAACTCGTTCTTTATTCCTGCATTGTCTGGTCAAATCTATGCAATGGCAGGTATGCAAACTCATTTGAACATGTTGGCAGACACGACTGGCGTATTCCGCGGTTTCTCTTCTAACTATTCAGGTTATGGCTTCTCACAAATGCGCTTTAAAGCTCATTCTGTAACAGATGCACAGTTTGCCAATTGGGTAGCAGCAGTTAAAGCAGGTAATGGTACTTCAGTTAATCCTGAAGCAATTCAAAAAGGTATTTTAGACCAAACTGAATTTGCAACCTTACGTGACGGTAACCGTGGTAAGCACCAAATCGAAGCATTAGTGGCAAAAGCAACAACTCCAGAAGAAAAGGCTGCTGCTGAAGCAATGAAGCCTTATCCGACTAAGCCACACCCAGTGACTTACTATTCTTCAGTTGAGCCTAAATTGTTCGAGTCCGTGATTAACAGATACATGAGCAACTACCATGGTGCTGATCACTCAGCAACTGTAGGTCATGAAGCTGCGGCTTCTGAAGCTCATGCAAATGCTAAGCATGCGACTGCTTCTGTAGAGGAATAAGACATGAGCTTTTTAGGTAAGTTAGGACCAGATTCAATTCCGTACGATCCAATCGTATTGGCAACTGTTGCAATGATGGTTCTAGGTGGCATTGCTGTTTTTGCAGGGATCACCTACTTTAAAAAATGGAACTACTTGTGGACTGAATGGTTCACATCGGTAGACCATAAAAAGATTGGTATCATGTATATCTTTGTATCTGTAGTCATGTTACTTCGTGGCTTCGCAGATGCAATCATGATGCGTCTTCAGCAATTCCTCGCACGAGGTGGTGGTGAAGGTTATTTACACCCTGAACATTACGATCAGATCTTTACTGCGCATGGCGTAATTATGATCTTCTTCGTAGCCATGGGTCTTGTTGTCGGCTTAATGAACATCTCTGTACCTTTACAGATTGGTGCGCGTGACGTTGCCTTCCCATTATTGAACTCTTTAAGCTTCTGGTTATTTGCCGGCGCTGCGGGTCTCATGATGGCTTCTCTTGCACTTGGGTGAATTCGCTGCAACTGGTTGGATGGCTTATCCTCCACTTTCAGGTATTGAATATTCTCCAGGCGTAGGTGTCGACTACTACATTTGGGCACTTCAGATTTCAGGCTTAGGTACGCTTTTAACGGGTGTTAACTTCTTTGTTACCATCATTAAAATGCGTGCACCGGGCATGACACTTATGGATATGCCGATCTTTACCTGGACTGCTTTATGTACAGTCTGTATTGATCATTGCATCATTCCCAGTGTTAACTGCAACGATTGCAATGTTAACCCTTGACCGTTACTTCGGCTTCCACTTCTTTACAAATGACTTGGGTGGTAGCCCAATGTTGTATGTAAACTTGATTTGGACTTGGGGTCACCCAGAAGTGTACATCTTGGTATTACCAGCATTTGGTATTTACTCTGAAGTTGTATCTACTTTCTCTCGCAAAGCATTGTTTGGTTATAAATCAATGGTGTATGCGACTATCGCGATCACAGTACTTGCGTTCGTGGTATGGGTTCATCACTTCTTTACAATGGGTGCTGGTGCCAACGTTAACGCGTTCTTCGGTATCATGACCATGGTCATTGCGATTCCTACTGGTGTGAAAATCTTCTCTTGGTTATTCACCATGTATAAGGGTCGTATTACCTTTACAACACCAATGCTATGGACACTTGGCTTCCTTGTGACTTTTGGTATCGGTGGTTTAACAGGTGTATTAATGGCAGTTCCACCAGCGGACTTCTTAGTACATAACTCGTTATTCTTAATTGCTCACTTCCATAACGTAATTATTGGTGGTGTAGTATTTGGTATGTTCGCAGGTATCATTTTCTACTGGCCAAAAATGTTTGGCTGGAAACTCAATGAAGCTTGGGGCAAAGCATCGTTCTGGTTCTGGTTCTTCGGTTTCTATTTTGCATTCATGCCACTTTATATCCTTGGTTTCATGGGTATGACGCGTCGTTTGAATACATATGACAACCCTGAATGGGATCCATACATCGCTATCGCTCTCTTTGGTGCTATCCTTATCGCGATTGGTATTGCATGTTTCTTAATGCAAATCATTGTTGGTTTCTTACAACGCAACGACAATCTCGATTTAACTGGCGATCCATGGGATGCTCGTACATTAGAATGGGCTACTTCTTCACCTGCTCCGTTCTATAACTTTGCTCATGTACCACAAGCTGACGGTATCGACCGCTTCTGGACTGACAAAGAAAACGGTGTTGCATACGCGCGTCCTACGTCGTATGAAGATGTACACATGCCAACTAATCGTGCTGCTGGCTTTGTTATTGCAATGTTCATTACTGTTATGGGCTTTGCTTTAATCTGGCATATCTGGTGGTTAGCTGCTGTTGGATTCATTGGTGCTATCGTTTCGTTTATCGTAAGTTCATTCACGAAAGAAGTGGATTACTATGTGCCTGCTGCTGAAGTAGAACGCATTGAAAACGAACGCTATGCGATTCTTGAAAAACACTTGAAGAAGGACTAAGACAATGGCTGAAGTACTTCATCACGACAACCATGGACACGATGATCATCACCACGATGATACCGACATCACCGTCTTTGGTTTCTGGACTTACTTGATGAGTGACTTGATCCTATTCGGGACACTCTTCATTGCGTTCGCTGTATTAAGCAGTCACATTCCAATGGGCACTCCAAGTGCAAAAGAGCTTTTTGGTGAGTCTTTAGGTTTCGTTTTAACTGAAACTTTCGCTCTCCTTATCTCTTCTGTAACATTCGGTTTTGCCGTACTTGCTGCATACAAAAAAAATGTTAACCAAGTTTTAACTTGGTTAATCATTACATGGTTATTTGGTGCTGCCTTTATTGGTATGGAACTTTATGAGTTCAATCACTTAGTTCATGCTGGTCATGGCCCAAGCACAAGTGCGTTCTTATCTGCGTTCTTTACGTTAGTAGGCACGCATGGTATTCACGTAACTTCAGGTTTGGTCTGGATGATCATTTTGATGATTCAAATCAAGAAGAATGGTTTGACTCTTCCAAACACTCGTCGTCTTGCTTGTCTAAGCTTGTTCTGGCACTTCCTTGACATCGTTTGGATCTGTGTATTCAGCGTCGTTTATTTGATGGGAGTTCTCTAATGAGTCATGATCACAACCCTGCTGGTGCATCGCACGGTAACGTGAAGCAATATACCATTGGCTTTATTCTTTCAGTTTTATTGACCATTGTTCCATTCTATATGGCAATGCATACTGAAGATTTTAGCCGTGGTGCGATTATTGCAACAATTGCGATTACTGCAGTTGCTCAGGTACTGGTTCAGTTAGTGTTCTTCTTACACATGAACTCATCATCTGAACAGCGTTGGAACGTAATTGCATTTATTTATACAATTCTAACTATTGCGGTACTTTTAGTTGGTTCTGTATGGATTATGAGTTACTTACATTCAAACATGATGATCTAAACTGATCATCATGTTTAAAAAGTATATATTCCTGACTAAACCAGGAATTCTCTTTGGTAACTTCGTTACCACTTTGGGTGGCTATTTTTTAGCTGCCCAAGGTTCTGTAGATTTCCTTTTATTGCTTATTACCCTCCTTGGTACAACTTTAGTTGTTGCCTCTGGTTGTGTGGTCAATAACGTTATTGACCAAGACATCGACCACAAAATGCAGCGCACACAAAACCGTGCTCTAGTTCAAAAAACTATCTCTCCTCGCTATTGCTCTGGCTTATGCTTTTGTATTGGGTGTGATTGGTTTTAGCATTTTATGGTTCTGGGTAAATGCTTACGCTTTTTTATTTGCAGTGATTGGTTTTGTGGTCTATGTGGTGTTTTATAGCCTCTGGACAAAACGCACAACAATTCACCAAACCGTTATTGGAAGTATTTCTGGTGCAAGCCCACCAGTGATTGGATATACCGCTGTTAGTAATGAATTTGACTTAGCTGCCCTACTTATTTTTATTGGTTATGCACTTTGGCAAATGCCACATTCGTGGGCAATTGCAGTATATCGTTTCGATGACTACAAAAATGCAGGTGTTCCGATTCTTCCTGTAGCACGTTCTATTTTACGTACTAAAATTGAATCACTGATTTATGTTGTTTTATTTACCATTGTAATGAATGCTTTATTTGTATTCGGTTATACAAATTGGCTATACCTTATTGTCTTAAATGCGCTTTGCATTTATTGGTTTTATATTGGTGTACTTGGTTTTAAAGCTGAAAATGACCAACTATGGGCAAAACGTTTTTTCCTATTTTCAGTCATTTTAATTACGATTGTGAGTTTGTGCTTTAGCTTTACCTCTACAGCACCAACAACACAAATTGTGTTTTTTTAGAAGATAGAGTTCCACTCTATCTTTTTTTATTTTTACCCTAAAATTATTTCACTACAACAATCAAGTTGCTAATATTGCAACCACAATTATAAAGTTACTTTTTACACATGAATTCTAAAATTAATATATTACGCAACAGCCTTTTTACATCTTTATTTCCAGTATGCATTTTTTATTCAGGCTTTAGCCATGCTGGTGCTGATACTTACTGTGAACCGAGCACCATACTGCAAAATAATGAATATACTGCCTGTAATAATTTACCCGCACTGACGCCTGCCAACGACAATCAAACCAATCTACTCTTATTACTCAATGATTTAAATTTAGTCAGTATTTCAACCACAACTGCAAAAGAGTCTCTTTGGGATACTAATTATAGTGATGTCCCTTTTGAGACTAAGCAACTCACTTCATCTGCTCAAAATAGATCACCGAATGCACGTAAATTTGCAGCAACAGATATAGATCCTTATCAAGAACATTGCAATTCTATGACCCAAGGCGGTTCTGATTTTATTCAGCAAGTAAAAAATGATCCAACGATACCC
Organism: uncultured Gammaproteobacteria bacterium; assembly: GCA_963812025.1. Lineage (GTDB taxonomy): Bacteria > Pseudomonadota > Gammaproteobacteria > Pseudomonadales > Moraxellaceae > Acinetobacter. Next base: position 190,983 of record CAWETQ010000004.1, on the reverse strand, counting down.
AATGCTGAAAAGGATATTTTAATTCGTGAACGCAACAAAATTTCTGAATGTGAAAAACAAATAGCATTGATTAATGTCAATCCAAACTGGACTGTCACCACTCGCCAATATGCATCCTACTTAAATGCAACGATTGCTTTTTATAATACTAACTTTTCTACAGCAACTAAAATTTACTCACTATTAACCAATGTAGATAATCCTTGGCTAAAAGAAACAGCTCAATACATGTTAATTCGCAGCAATCTAAATGCTGCTTTTCAAAGTGGTGTTGGAGAGTATGGCGACATTCAAAAAGACAAACTCAATCAAACCCTACTTAAAGATTTCTTTAACAGCATTACTCAATATCTCAAGCTATATCCCAACGGAGAATATGCCGCCAGTGCGCGTGGTTTATTACGTCGTGGTTATTGGTTAAGTGGTCGACATGATTTATTGGTCAATGAATTTGTATGGCAAATCAACAATCCAAAATCTAAATTTTATAATCTTGAAATGAATAATGTTGCCTATGAAATAGATCGCCACGTTTTTCAAAATACCAACTTTAACGTTCAAAATTTAAAGGATCCTCTGTTTCTGGCCATTTATGACTTAATGCAAATGCGTAAGCCAGAAACAGCAGATGATAAAGTCATCACATGGACACAGCTCAACAGTCAAAAAGAAACATTTAAAAACCAAGCTGAACTGTTTCAGTATTTACAGGCCAATCATTTATTCTTTATTCAAAATAAACCGCAAGAAGCTTTAAATTTACTTCCTAAAGATCATCCCAGTGCTATAAACAACTATCTGCAACTCAGTCAGGTTTTTCTAAAAGGAAGAATTATTGAAAAATTAGAGAAATCGCAATCTACGCAATCCTATTGGGAATCCTTCCTCGCAAAAGCGAAAACAGCTGATCAACGTGGATTATTTGAATTAGTTTTGTATCCTTATTATTTAAAACAACAAAATGTAGATGCTTTTATCGGTTCAAATGCCAAAATCAAACAGGCCTCTTCTACAAAAAAGCTTTATTTCTGAATCCGCCAATGAAAATAGTCTGATGAAAATCATTCAGACCACCACAAGCACAGAACATAAAAATTTAGCCCTATACACAGCCCTGAATAAATCTTTAGTCCATCAAAATTACAACTTGTTTAATCAGGCTTATGCAGCCCTACCGAGCAATGTCAGCCAGTTTAATCATACAGAAAATGCCGCTGAAAAATTTCGTAGTCAGCCCCCTTTGGCCAATGTCATTTGGAAAGGCACAACCATTACCCCACAAATTAAATGTGCTGATTTAAAAACCTTGACTCAAAAACTGGCAGACACCCCTAAAGACTTAAATTTACGACTATGTTTAGGTGAATATTTTAGAAGTGAAAATGGTTATATGCTCAGTTCATTCACATATAGCGAAAAGGAAAGCCCAACTTTCCAAGGTTCCATATTTACTCGTGGACAAGTCTATAAAGATATAATCAAAACTCAGCCCAATGGTGAGTTAAAAGCCTACGCACTTTATCGTGCTATCCAATGTTATGCACCATCAGGTTCAAATGATTGCCAAGATCAAGAGGTTGCAAAGTCGGTCAGGAAACAGTGGTTTGATCAAATCAAACGTGATTACCCCAATACAACTTGGGCAAAATCCTTAAAATTTTATTGGTAAATTGCAAATGCTAAAGCAGATTCACTCGATTCTTATTATTTTATTTTGTGGCTTGAGTTTAATCGCATGCCAACCGAGTCAATCTGCTTCAGCTAAAAAAATTGTTGATGCCAATCAATACGCTAGTTTTTGGATTTGGGGAGATATTTCTACTGCGCCTTATTTAAAACAAGCCAAAGAGCTTTATATTTTACAAGGCGAAATTCAGTTAGATCAATCTACGCAAAGTTCAATATTGATTTCTCAAGGTGTCTCTATTCTCAAAATACCGCATCAAAAAGTTTGGCTGGTCTATCGAAACCATCATTTAAACTGGCAAAAATCTGAATTAGAAAAAATCTTAAACCGCGTCAAACAATGGGAAAATGCAGGCAATCAAATTCAAGGCATTCAAATTGACTTCGATGCAAAGACAAAAAATCTAAAGCAATATGCCCTATTTCTGCAAACATTAAGAAAGCAATTACCTAAACACTATCAAATCAGTATTACAGGTTTACTCGACTGGACCAATGTTCAAGATCCGCAAATTTTGGATTTGCTACGACAAAATATTGATGAATTGGTGATCCAAACCTATCAAGGTACAAGCACAATTCCAAATTATCAGAGCTACTTAAAACGAATTTCTGCTATGCATTTACCTTATAAAGTGGGACTTGTACAAAATGGTATATGGTCTAATCCAGCCTTTATACAACAAGATCATCAATTTAAAGGCTATGTTATTTTTTTATTGCGTTCCAAGGCACGTATATAAATCCAGTATTTCAGAAAGCTGCTCTTGTAATTTTAGCTTAAAACCACTAAAATCACGCTTCGCATTTTTATGCGGCACAACTTTTATAGTTGTGACTCCTTGCCCCTGAATTTTATTTAGCGGCTGTATAAACCGTAAGGAGCTGACAATGCGTCACTACGAAATCGTACTATTGGTACATCCAGACCAAAGCGATCAAGTTGTGGGTATGGTAGAACGTTACCTAACTCACATCAAAGAAGCTGAAGGTCAAATTCACCGTTTAGAAGATTGGGGCCGCCGTCAATTGGCTTACCCGATTAACAAAATTCATAAAGCTCACTACATTTTAATGAATGTTGAATGTGGTCAAACTACGCTTAATGAATTAGAAGAATTGTTCCGTTATAACGATGCAATCCTTCGTAATGTTATTATTCGTCGTGAACACGCAATCACTGAAGAGTCATTGCTTGCTAAAAGTGCTGAAGAAAAACGTGCGCGTAAAGCACAACGTGAAGAAGCACAACAATCTCAAGATTCTGCTGAAGCATAAGGAGAACATAAATGGCACGTTTTTACCGTCGTCGCAAGTTCTGCCGCTTTACAGCTGAGAAAGTTGCTTACATCGACTACAAAGATATCGATACTTTAAAACAGTACATCACTGAAAACGGCAAAATTGTTCCAAGCCGTATTACAGGTACTAAAGCTCGTTACCAACGTCAATTAGCGCTTGCTATTAAACAAGCTCGCTACTTGTCTTTGATCCCTTACACTGACAATCATAAGTGAGGTTGAGCTGTGGATATTATCTTACTACAACGCATTAAAAACCTTGGTAAATTAGGCGATAAAGTTTCAGTTAAAGCTGGTTACGGCCGCAACTACCTTATCCCTCAAGGTCAAGCAGTAGCAGCGACTGAGTCGAATACTGCTGCTTTTGAAGCTCGTCGTGCTGAACTTGAGAAAGCTGAAGCTGATGTTTTAGCTGCTGCTCAAGCACGTGCTGACCAATTAGACGAAGTTAACATCGTAATCACTGCGAAAGCTGGTGACGAAGGTAAACTATTCGGTTCTATCGGTACTCGTGACATCGCTGACGCGTTGACAAATGCTGGTCTTGAAGTTGACCGTGCAGAAGTTCGTTTACCGAACGGTGCACTTCGTCACACTGGCGAATTCAACATCGCAATCCAATTGCACCATGATGTTATTGCTGAAGTTCTCGTTACTATCGTATCTGAGTAATTTTCTGCAAGAAAAAGAGCATGCTTTTGCATGCTCTTTTTTTATCTCTGAAAATAGTCAAAATAGCTTATGTGGCTTTAACAACAAGCAGTTAGCACAACTTATTTTGACTGTTTTTAGATGAATGAAATTTTCGATTCGCATTTTTTTTAAGAGCGCGTATGATCTATTTATACGAAAATATTTGAAAATTTATTCTTCGTGCCATCTTTCTAAATTACTCATTTATTGCATTTAAAATTAGGGTTTTATATGTCACAGGCGAATGCCAATGCTACGCTTAACTCATCTAAAGTAGATAATAAAAGTAATGAGCCTAGCCAACTCAAAGAGTTTCGTACTCCACCGCACAACTTAGCGATTGAACAAGCTGTACTTGCCGCGCTGATGACTGTGGCCGAATCTTTTGAACAAGTTGGTGATGTACTGAATGAAAATGATTTTTATGCAACACGACATAAATATATTTTTCGTGCGATTGAAAAACTCACCCAAGAAAACTCACCCTATGATGCCGTTTTGGTCAATGATTGGCTGATCAAACAAAACCTACTGGATGCTGTAGGTGGTGAAGAATATTTAATGCAACTGATGGCAGACTCCCCTTCTAGTTTTTATAACTTAGAAACCTATGCCAATAAAATTAAAGAATTTTCAACCTTACGCAGCATGATTAAAGTCAGCTCTGAAATTTTACAAAATGCCTATGACACCAAAGGTCGTAGTGTGAGTGAAATTTTAGATCTCGCTGAAACGAATATCTTCTCAATTGCTGAACAACATAATAACAATGCTAAAGCTCAAGGGCCAAAACCCATCAATGCTGTCGTTGCCGATGTTTTTGACAAGTTAAATGAACTTTCACAAATGGAAGGCAGCATTACTGGTTTAACTTCAGGTTTTATGGAACTGGATAACAAAACATCTGGCATGCAGTCAGGTGACTTGATTATTGTTGCTGCGCGTCCATCTATGGGTAAAACCACGTTCGCGATGAACTTAGTGGAAAGTGTTTTATTTAACTGCGACTTGCCTGCTCTGGTTTTCTCTATGGAGATGCCCGCAGATTCGATCGCCATGCGTTTAATTTCAGCTTACGGCAAGGTTCATCAAGGACACTTACGTTCTGGTAAATTGGATGGTGATGAATGGTCTAAAGTGACTGGCACCATTTTGCAATTGCAGGAAAAAAATCTATATATTGATGATTCTTCAGCCCTACCACCAACAGAATTACGTGCGCGTGCGCGTCGTATTGCCAAAATGCATGGTGGTAAAATTGGCTGTATTATGGTCGATTACTTACAGTTGATGAAAGTTCCGGGTATGGGCGATAACCGTGTCGGTGAGATCTCAGAAATTTCACGAAGCCTCAAAGCACTGGCCAAAGAAATGCAGTGCCCTGTGATTGCACTTTCACAGTTGAACCGTGCTTTGGAGAACCGTCCAAACAAACGCCCTGTGATGTCCGACCTTCGTGAATCAGGTGCAATCGAGCAGGATGCTGATTTAATTATGTTTATTTACCGTGATGAGGTTTATAACAAAGAATCTAAAGAAGCGGGCACTGCTGAAATTATTATCGGTAAACAACGTAACGGGCCTATTGGTACTGTACGTCTGGCTTTTGAAGGTCAATACACACGTTTTAGTAACCTGTCACCTGAGTTTTATTCTCAATATAATGATGATGAATAATCTTTACATTCTATAAAAATAAAAAACGGACAGATCACATTTAGCTGTCCGTTTTTTATTACCCTCTTAAATCATAGATAAACTCATCTAAAGCTTAGATTTTAAAAGTTCTTTTAATTCATCAATATTTGCTGTCCACTCGCTATATTCATCTGAATCTTGCCAAAGCTCATCTAGCTCTGAGTCTTGTGTAGTCAATAAATCTAATGCTCGAAGTGCTTTTGGAATAAGAATATCATTCGGTTTGATCGTCAGTTTTTTTAACCATGCATCAATTTTTTCAGTATAAGTATCATCTTGTGTTCCTTTCCCCAAAGCTTGAGCAAGCACTTCTGCTGCCGCGTGCGCCTCACAAGCAATATCTGCATCAATGTATTGTTCTACAGATTCAATAATTTGATTAAAAGCTTTTTCAACGATTGAAAAATCTGAACTTTCCTCTAGTTCATCAGCCCAATCATTTGCAGTATCGTTACCAAATGGTTCATGCGACCAAGCACCCATAATGATGTCCTTTTTATATAAATAAAAAATATTGTTATCGCTCTTTTTCTTTCAAGCTACTTAAAATTTTCTTTAAAACCAGTTTAAAACTAGGAGCTGTTGATATTTGCTGTTCAAAAAGTTGCGTCTTAGAAAAATCATATGCAAAGTCTTCGTTTGATCTAAATTAACCTTCAATAAAATTGTTTAAACTGATGTCCATTTCCAACCGAGAGGACTACAATAATTTAATATTATATGGTGAATATTTTATCAATCCCACTGAAATTTTTCATTTAAATTTCTCAAAAATTCATTCAACGTCTGGGTTTTACCCCTCTCGCAATGTAATATTTATAACCCCAAGGAGTAACTAGGGTGCGCCAAGCAACAGTTTATATTGACAAAGAAGCCCTGCAATATAATTTAAACCGTGTTAAACAACTTGCACCAACTGCTCAAATTATAAGTATGGTTAAAGCCAACGCTTACGGACACAGAGTCAAAGACTGTTTAGCAGCCTTAAGTGGAACGGATGCTTTTGGTGTCGCCTGCCTTGAAGAAGCACTTGAGATTCGAGAACTCGGCTATCAACACCCCATTACGCTTGTTGAAGGTGTGTTCTCTGAAGATGAAATGCAGGTTGTGGTTGACAATAATATTGAGTGTATCGTCCACCAGCAACAACAATTGGATTGGCTCTATGCATATAAAGATGCTTACATTGCTAAAAACTTAAAAGTTTGGGTCAAACTGAATAGCGGTATGAATCGCTTAGGTTTTAAAGTAGCTGAAATTATTGACGTCATTAATACACTTAAAGCAGAAGGTTTTACTTGTGTTCTTACCATGCATTTTGCCAATGCAGATGCTGAAACGCACCCTCTAAATGAACAACAAAAAAATCAATTTTTACATGTTAAAGAAGCGTGTGCTCCTATTATGGCTTCATGCTGTAATTCAGCCGCAATTTTCAAATGGCCTGAATTGAATTTTGATTTTGTTCGCCCCGGTATTATGTTGTATGGTGCCTCTCCATTTGCAGATCAAACGGCTCATGATTTAGATCTTAAACCTGTCATGACCTTCACCGCAGCAATTATTGCATTGAATACCATTCAAGCAGGTGAATCTGTAGGTTATGGTTCTCACTTTGTTGCAACCGAAGAAATGCAGCTGGCGATTGTGTCAATTGGCTATGGCGATGGTTATCCACGTGTTTTTCCTAAACAGAACTATGTTTCCATTCAAGGGCAAGTAACAGCTGTGGTTGGTCGTGTGGCTATGGATATGATTGCAATTGATGTTACTGGATTAAATGCCAAAATTGGTACTGAAGTTGAGCTTTGGGGTAAAAACCGTTTGGTCGATGATGTTGCATGTGCCAATGGCACCATTGGTTATGAATTGTTGTGCCGCTTAAGTGCTCGCCCAATCAGAAAGTAAAAATTAAAGTTTAAAAAACCCAAGTTTAACTTGGGTTTTTTATTCAGCTCAGTCGCTAAACTGAATCCTGATATTCTTAGCATAAATAGCAAAATATTATTCTAAATAATCATGGGTCGGGATTGGCAATTTTTGTAAACCACGGCGCAAAGTATCTGACCATTGTTTACTCAACTGTCTAAAATATGGATCTTCTTCATAGATACGTTTGCCGTTTGGAATATGCAAGGAATCTTTTTGATAAACAATGGTATCTAATGGCATGCCAACTGAGACATTAGAACGTAAAGTAGAATCAAAAGAAATTAAACAACAGCGCACTGCCTCATCTAAAGGCATTTCATAAACCAAAGCTCGATCTAATATCGGTTTACCATACTTACTTTCTCCAACTTGAAAATAGGGTGTATCTTCTGTTGCGTTAATAAAGTTACCCTGAGCATAAATATTATAAAGTTGCATATCTGCACCTTTAATTTGCCCACCAAGCAGTAAACTACAATAATAATTCTTATGCTCATCAGTGTCTGCCGTGACATCTGAAATCACTTTTCTTAATGTTTGACCGACCAATTCTGCAATCTCAAACATCGTATTCACACTATATAAATTCGGTTCTTGCTTAAGTTCTAGGTGATTGTTTAGATGACTAATGACCGCTTGAGTTGTGGCTAAATTACCAGATGTTTGTATGGTTATAAATCGCTCGCCTTCTACACCAAAAGTATAGAGCTTACGAAATACCGAAATATGATCGACACCCGCATTGGTACGCGTATCACTAACAAAAACCAATCCATCTTTCAAACGTAGCGCACAACAATACGTCATTAACAGCTCCTATGATCTTCAAATTTTCAGCAAGCGAGTACTTGAACAATAGAATTCATAGACTCAATACCACCACGCTCTCTTATACCTCGAACAGGCGCAACATCCCAATAATCACGACCTATTGCCACATAAATATGCGAATTTAGCGCAAATAATTGGTTACTTGTATCAAAACAATACCATGTATTTTCAAAAAAAACCTCTGCCCAAGCATGACTTGCAAGGTGAGATGTATTGGGTACAAATAAATACCCCGATACATAACGTGCGGGTAAACCCAAATACTTACACATGGCGATAAAGACATGGCTATGATCTTGACACACCCCTTGCCGATGTTGAAAGGCATCCATAGCAGAGGTTTGCACTGAGGTCTGATTAGGCACGTAAGGAATATGCAGTAACAGCGCGGCAGATAAATGAATTAAATGTGCTCGTGTTAAATATGGCACATGACGCTTGGCGAAATCTTTCATTTCAGCATTACACAAAGTATTTGCTGTAGGTTGCAAAAATAAATTCGGATTGATTGCTATATCAATCCCAAATTGAGTATGAGGATTCATCTCGATGATCCCCTGCGCCATAATCGTCATTTGCTGATAGGGTTGTCGCTGTGAACTGGTAATCCAAATATTATTAAACGCATCCGCTTTAATTTCTTTCTGACCCGGCACACTCACATCCCAACACTGCACCTGCTGATGCGCATTGCTCATCGGGGTCATTTTAATATACTGAATGCTGTTACATGCCTGATCGCTATAGCGATAGTGAGTTTGGTGGTTAATCATCAACTTCATACATCCACCTCAAATAAATGTTGAATATGATCACTAAATTGATAAAAATTCATACTATCTGGGGTTAATTTGAGTTGCTGCCATGCAGCATCCAGTCCATTCCAACCAATCTGATGCAAAAAACCGACAATGTGATCAATCTTTTCGAGTGTGCTCAGCTGATCTTGTTTCAAACGAATTTGTCGGTCTAACTGTTCTATATTTTGACCCAAAGTAAAAAACAGGAAAATATCTTCAGGCTCTGCTTCTAAAACCTCATGACATTCCCCCGCAACATCACAGATATACGCTGCATTTTCATTGGCATTTTTAATGAGCTGATTCAGTTCAGCATAGGCTTTTGCGGAAAGCACCCCACGTAAATCTTGTACATTATCTTTTGCGTATTGAAACTGTTGATGAAAGGATGAAGGTTGTTCTGTATCCAGTAATAACGTATTTAACGAGCTAGCATCAAAAGCGGGCAAGCAAAAAGCATGTGCATATCCCAATGCATCTTGGTTATCATGAAATGGAAATTGACCACATAAATATTGAATACGGGTTAAATATCGACCTAACCAAAAAATATGTTGAGCATTGCTATTTAATAAAATCATGATTTCATCCCCATGGTTAAGTGTTTATGAATGAAGATTATCGACAACCCATGTGTCTTTAACTCCGCCACCTTGTGAAGAATTCACCACTAAAGAACCTGCTTGCATTGCCACACGTGTTAAGCCCCCCGGAACAATTTCAGTACGATAGGGCGAACTTAAAACGAATGGACGTAAATCAATATGACGCTCTGCCACACCATAATCTGTCATTGTTGGACAAACAGATAACTCCAAAGTCGGCTGCGCAATATACAAATGCGGCGCAGCAATAATTTTGTCTCGAAATAGTTCAATTTGATTTTTCGAGGATTGTGGACCAATCAACATGCCATATCCGCCCGAACCTTGAGCTTCCTTCACCACCAACTCAGCTAAATTAGATAATACATAATCTAAATCTTGAGCTTCACGGCATTGATACGTCGGTACATTTTTTAAAATTGCGTCCTCGCCCAAGTAAAAATGAATCATTTTATCCACATATGGATAGATGGATTTATCATCAGCCACGCCAGTACCCGGTGCATTTGCAATCACGACATTGTGATTTAAATAAGCGGACATTAAGCCAGCAACACCTAAGGAGCTATTAGGCAGAAAACATAAAGGATCTAAATATTCATCATCGACTCGACGATAAATTACATCAACCTGCTGTCTTCCACGAATCGTTTTGACATAAACCTTATCGTTCTCTACAAAAAGGTCACGCGATGTCACTAAAGGCACATCCATTTCCCTTGCCAAGAAAGAATGTTCATAATATGCGCTGTTATAACGTCCGGGCGTAAGTACCACGATAAAAGGTCGGTCTACATAGGCATTTTCAGCCAAAATTTCTTTGAGTAATTGTGGGTATTGCTCAATGCCTAAAATATTATTTTGCTGACATAATTCAGGCATGAGTTTCTGACTGATTTTGCGACTTTCTAGCATATAAGAGACGCCCGAAGGTGTTCTTAAATTGTCTTCTAAAACATAGAACTCACCATGTCGGTCACGAATAATATCAATGCCGCTAATTTGACTATAAATTTTACCTTTCAAGTCATGTGCATACATATGCGGTTGATAGGCTTCATGCGTCAGTACCTGTAACTCAGGGACAATATTGGCTTTTAAAATATCTTGTTGATGATAAATATCGTGTAAAAATAAATTCAGCGCGCGAACCCGTTGTGCACAGCCAAGTGCAACTTTATTCCATTGCTTTTTCTCCATCACACGCGGGATTAAATCATACGGAATGGTTCGTTCAATCCCCTCAGATTCACCATATACGGTAAAAGTAATCCCCTCATATAAAAAGTGATCTTTAGCGGTTTGATTTAATGATTTTAATTCTTCAATCGTATGTTGTGATAACCACTGCTCGATTTTGTTACAGGTTTCACCCGACATGCTGCGATCATCAAGCAATTCATTGAAAAAATGCGACTTAAATTGTTGAAATAAAGTGTTTTCTTTTGATGGTGTTATAAATTGAGTTGCTCTAGATGTATTCGCATTTAATCCAGCATCATTCGGAAAACGCTCTAGCGTCGAAATCGAATTTGTATCTTGATTTTCTTTAAGCATACAAACCTCATCATTGTTATCTATTGTAAATAAAATTAAGCAACAAGCATGCCAGTCAGCGACAAACACTTCGGTGTCTTTATTCACCCAATATAGATCGTTGCAATTGCAAAAGCTTGGAAAAATATTCAGTTTTTTGATTGTGTTCAGCATGCAATGCAGATATAAACAAGCTACTCGATTTTTAATTTTAGTTATGTCTTCACAAGAAAAAGAAACATCCAACAGTCTGTACCGACAGTGGCAAATTTTATCTCGTCTCTCTACTGGAAAGTGGATGGGTACCCGAGAATTACAAGAAATTTTGCAACGTGAAGGTATTGATATCAGCCTGCGCACCATTCAGCGTGATTTAAATCAAATCTCGCTACGTTTTCCTATTGAAAGTAGTAAAACGGTTCCTCAAGGTTGGCGGTGGCGTTCAGATGCCCCGATTCAAAGCTTACCGCATATGACCAGCTCTCAAGCGGTGACATTCATGATGGTAGAAGAACATTTAAAGCACTTACTGCCACCAAGTCTGATTGAAGAAATGAATCCATGGTTTGATTTGGCACGTCGGAGCTTATCTACCCAAAACAATGTACGCCAATGGATTAATCGTGTGCGTATTGTTCCAGCGAATCAACCTCTCATTCCTCCCCTAGTCGACAAATTGGCCCAACAAGCCATTTATGAAGGTTTACTGCAAGACAAACAATTAGAGTGTGTTTATCAAGGACGTAGCCATTTAAGCGAAGAAAAAACCTATACGTTAAATCCTTTAGCGCTGGTACAAAAAGGTGCGATTATTTATTTAATTTGTACCCGTCATGATAAAACCGATATTCAAACTTTTGCCTTGCACCGTTTTAAATCAGCCATTGTTTTAAACTCACGCGCAATGCATCCGATTCACTTTGACATTGATGCTTATATTGACTCTGGTGCATTAGGTTTTAGAGTTGATTATAACAAGGCAACCGAAAACATTGCTTTAAAATTAACCATGTCTGAAGAAGATGCACACTATTTTGATGAAAGCCAACTCAGCAAAGACCAAACCATACAAAAATTGGAAAATGGTTTAGCGCAAGTTACGGCTACAGTGCCCTTCACTTCACAACTGGTTTGGTGGTTAAGAAGTTTTGGCAATAAAATTCAACATATTGAACCCATTGACCTTTCCAATGCAGTACGTCAAATTACGGATTAAACCAAGTCATTGAAATAAAAAAAGTCCCAATAGTTGGGACTTCAAAAGCATTATCGTTGTATGTTTCTTTTATTGTCGTTGCATTGTGTGAAGAAAGCATCAAACTTTATTTTTGCACCCCGATATAAAGTTTGATAATTGCTGATTTTGTTAGTGCAGTAGAACATGTTGAGCTTTAGCAAGCTAGATCTCCACTGTTATACCGAATTGATTTCATTGTCATATTAGCGACCTCTTGTGACTAAACTAAAATCAATGTAACGCAGCATAAAACTTTTGAGAAATCATAAGATCAGCAAATTAAAGCTGAATTTTTATTAAGTATTTATTCTGAATTTCTATGAAATAACAGGTATAAATCAAAAAGTATTCATCATTCAAATAAGTAAAACCTTTGTTTCCTATTTAAAATTTTCTGATCTAAAAAGCCATATTTTTAATCAAACTTCTTTCATAAGTCATTTTTTAATCTAACTTAATGCAATGTCAGTAAAGCCAAAATTAATTAACATAATTTTTAAGTTCATGATGTCATTAGATATCATGAGTATGGCATCCGCAATTGTTCGAGGCAAGACTACTTTAAAAAAGTAAGGTTTCTGCGATGAATTGATTAATAAAAGGTATTTGACGAGTTTTGACCGATTTCAAAAGTAGCAATTGATGCTTTTGACGAAAAGGCATCAACAACCGAACTCCAATTAAATGTGGCAGTGCAAACTTTAAAGAGTCCGAATCATTAAATATTTTTTAAACTAAGAACGTTATCTAACTTACAAAACTCCATATCTTTAATCAAAAAAAGAGGTCAATTCAATATGACCTCTTTTTATATCAAGACTGCGACAAAAGTTTTAATAATAACCGTCTGAACTTTGTGCATGTAAAAAGGCAGGAATTAAGCCAGTCAATGCCGCACGAATATCAGCACGTTCATTAATCAATTGATGAGAGCCTTCTTCCAACATCAATAGGGTTTGAAGTCGAAACTTACGACGAATAAACTCAATATTGTAACGCCAGTCGACCGTCTCATCTAATGCACCTTGCGCCAACCACACAGGAATACGACATGCTGGACGTGCTTCCATCTCTTGCATCCATTTAGACATCGCTAAAATCCAATCCATGCCCATCATCCGCGGCTGTAAAGGATCTTTTAAACGTACAAAGCGTAGAAACTCAGGATTGTGATTATTACGTCTAAAATGACGTGGCACTTGACGTTTAATACGTCGAATAATGCCTAAGCCAACCGAATTATGCCACCAAGCAGATTTTGCAGGTCGAATCAGCGGAGAAAGCAATAACACACGCTCTACATAAGGGTTTTCACGGCGCTGTGCAAAATCTAATAAATGATGCAGCCAAATTGCCCCACCTGTGCTTTGTCCAATGCCTAGCCACGGTTTAGGCAATTGACTGGCATTTTTCACATATTGATAGACCGCATGTAAAACATGTTGGTAATGATCAAAGTTTTTAATGTTCGCAGGTGAACCATCACTTAAACCATGACCGGGTAAATCATAAGTGATTACACTAAAACCCTGTTCCAGCAATTCAGCAATAATCGGCTGATAAATACCGCTATGTTCTAAATAACCATGCAGTAAAAATACTGTCCCACGGATTTGATCAAACGGCAGGTTTTCTAAATTCGGTTGAAATACTTGCACATGCAATTTAAATAAAGGCATTTGCACATAGCCTTGCCATTGCTCGCCATCTAATAAATTTAAACCATACAACTTACGATAAGCTTGAATTTCAACCGAAGGTTGATAAGGTCGATTTAGATTTAATGCTTCGAGTAATTGTGGTGTGGTTTCCCGACTCGGAACAGGTAAATCTAACTGTTTTAAAATCGTTGGATTTAAAAATGGGATATCTGACATTTAAGGCACCTCCCGACAGTCACTTGAACCAAACCAAACATCACGAATCGTGGCTAACATTTCATAATTCGCACGGCGACTATGATCGTAATTCTGCTTACTTGGACGCCACTTGGTCAGCTGTGTCGGCATCGGTGCTTCAACAGGTACGGTTTCAATACCATTTAATGCAAATAAACGACGTGTACGCGGCATATGATAACGATCTGTGATTAAAATCACCCTCGGTGCTCCACCTTTTTTTTGTAATAATAACGAGCTAAAACGCGAGTTTTCGCAAGTATTCATGCTTCGGTCTTCCAGTAATTTTGCATCTACATTGTATTTCTTTAACCATCGCTGCATATAAGGTGCTTCTACACCACTTAAAACAATCGGCAGTTGATATTGTTTTTCCACCACTAAAGTCTTTTCTAAGCGTAGCCGTGTGTAATCATTGACCACAATATCTTGACCATTTTTATCTAAAGTGAGTCCACCACCCAATACCACAATGGCATAAGGTTTTGAACTTTGCGGTTGCGGCTGTGCATTCTGTTCATGAATAAGGGCAATATCTTTATAAATCGTTTCATCTACAGGTTCTTGAGCAGCCACCTGTTCTGCAATTTTATGCGTGCGAAGAAATTCTACATATTTTTCCATCACTGCTTTATTTTCAGTGCTGTTCAAATCCAATAAGTCTTTAACTGCTTGCGTTGGGTCTTCCTGTTCTATTTCATCATCCACTGTTTTTGCAAGTAACGGAATACGCGGCTTGTCTTGCTCTTCATTTTCTTGTTGTTGTGCGTCCTCAATCATTTGTTGCAAGGCTTTATATCGCGCTTGAATCACGGTCAAATCTTGCGAATTATGGCTTTGTATGGCTTCTTCCATTAACTTTAAATAGGCTTGGCGTGCAATCCATAGTTTAGAGCCCGGCTCTAAATTTTCATGTTCACTTAATGCTGCCATTTGTTGACTTTTTGCTGCAACTTGATTGACTTCAACAGGAACAAAATGATTAAGCCCCTTCACAACCCACTGCGAATAAAAGGGCGAATAAATCAAAACCATAAAACAGCCGAACAGCACAAATAACACAGATGCTATTTGTACCAATCGAACCATCCAATGAGCTTTCGCCATAGTTTTTTATTCCAAATGTGAACGAATTAAACCTGATTCATCAAACAATACAGGTTCAGGCTCTAATAAAATGTTAAATTTTTGATAAACGTCGTGTTGTACTGCATGATAAGTTGCTTGTACATCTGCTAACGTAGCCTTGTCATAATTGACCAAAACCAAGGCTTGTTTATGAAACATCCCCACCATTCCGAGCTGTTTACCCTTCCAACCCGATTGATCAATCAACCATCCTGCCGCTATTTTAACGCCACCTGTCGCTTGAGGGTAATGAGGCAACTTTGAAAATGTTAACGCTAAATGGTCATAAAGCTGTGCTGTAATAATCGGATTTTTAAAGAAACTTCCGACGTTAGGATATTCTTTGGGATCGGGTAACTTGCTTTGACGGATTTCAATCACTTGCTTTTGCAGATTCTCAGCAGTTTGTTCATCACCCACCGCTTGCTTCAAATCACCATAATTCAACATTAAATGCGCATGCTTAAGCAATTTAAAAATCACATGCGTAATCACAAAACGGTTTGGATCATCTTTAAAAATACTATGTCGATATGAAAAATCACAATCTTTTGCAAAAATGGTACTGAACGTTTCCAATTGACGATCATAAACTTGAACGGATTCAATAAATTCACCGACTTCAACGCCATAAGCACCAATATTTTGCACTGGAGATGCACCGACTAAACCGGGAATTAAAGCCAAATTTTGTAAGCCGTATAAATGTTGAGAAGTCGTCCACAACACAAAATCATGCCATATTTGTCCTGCACCCACTCGAATGGTTTTACTGTGCTCATCTTCAGCAAGATATTCAATGCCTTGAATATCCATATGAATCACAAGTGCATGAATATGTTCAGGCAACAACATATTGCTACCGCCAGACAAAATCAAAACATTTAACGAATATTGTTTGGCATAATTTAGCGCTTCAACTAATGCTTCATCACTTTGAACTTTGATGTAATGTGATGCTGTTACATCAAGACTTAAGGTATTAAAAGGCTTAAGCTGAATTTGATTCTGAATATTCATTGTTCTTAAACCTTTATTTCACATCTATCTGTTGTTTGAACTGTTGTTTAAAAATACTGACCCAAGCCAAACTACTCGATTCACACTGATCCAATACACGTTCAAAACCATCTTCCCCGCCATAATAGGGATCTGGTAAGGCTTGCTTGAGATAAGTTTGATCATATTCACTCATCAATGCAATTTTTGCCCGAATTTGACTTGCACCATATTCTGTCTGAACTTGATTTAAAAGCGCTTGAATATTGAATAAATTTTCATGATCCATCGCTAAGATTAGATCAAAATCAATAAAATCTTGAGCTTTTAATTGACGAGCACGTAATGCAGACAAGTCATAGCCACGTTTTAAAGCATGTTGCTGACTACGTCCATCGGGTGCTTTGTCTGGATGATAATTACTGGTTCCCGCGGAATCAATCACAATATTGAGTTGTTGTTTATCACAAAAATGTCTAAGCACAACTTCTGCCGTTGGAGAGCGACAAATATTTCCTAAACAGACACATAACACCTTATATGGCGTTTGGGATGACATAAACAACCTCGATAACAGCTTTATTTTCAGGTGTCTTATGTTAAGTTATTTATAGGATGAATCCTATTATTAGAACGCTAAAACAATAATCTTGAATTTGATATAAAAAAGGATGCAATAGATGAGCCATTTTCAATTTCAGACTGTCTCGAATATTATTTCAGGGCTCGGCTCGATCTATGAGCTCAAGCAATTGTTACAACAGCAACCGTATAAAAAGCTGTTGTTGGTCACTGATGCAGGAATGATTCAACAACAATTACATTTACCGATTATTGAAATTTTAGAAACCATTCAACTTGATTATGTGATTTATTCTAGCGTTCAAGCAGACCCACCCGAACATATCGTCTTAGATGCTGTTCAATTCGCAAAAAATGAAAAAGTCGATATTGTCTTAGGTTTTGGCGGAGGAAGCTCGTTAGATGTCGCCAAAGTCATTGCCATACTTGCACACCCACAACAACAGCAAACTTTGTCAGACTTATATGGTATCAATAATGCCAAACAACCTCGACTACCATTATTTTTAGTTCCCACTACAGCAGGTACAGGGTCTGAAGTCACGCCCATTTCTATTGTCACCACGGGTGAAACCACTAAAACAGGAATTGTCTCTCCTGTTTTATTTGCTGATGTGGCAATCTTAGATGCCACATTTACTCAAAACTTGCCTGCTCATATTACGGCGGCAACAGGCATTGACGCGATGGTACATGCCATTGAAGCGTATACCTCTAAAATCAAAAAGAATCCTTATGCCGATATGTTAGCAAAACAAGCATTAAAATTACTCAACCAAATTTAAGTCTGGTCTTGGCAGATGGTCAAAATTTAGCAGCACGTCAAAACATGTTGGTCGGCTCCATGCTTGCAGGTCAAGCCTTTACCAATGCGCCTGTTGCCGCAGTACATGCACTGGCTTATCCGCTAGGTGGACATTTTCATATTTCGCATGGTCATAGCAATGCTTTGGTCTTAACTGAAGTTTTAAAGTTTAATGCACCCCATGCAAAACAATACTATGCCGAGCTGATGTGCTGGTTAGACCCCAAAAGTACGGGCTGTATTGATGGTTTATGTGACTTATTTATTGACCATATGCAAAATCACTTAGATAAAAGTGGTTTGGTTTTAAAATTAAAAGATTTGAACGTTGCTGAAAATATGCTTGAACAACTCGCCAGTGATGCCATGTTGCAAACTCGGCTTTTACAAAACAATCCACGAGAACTGACCCATCAAGATGCCTTACAGATTTATCAAGCAATTTACTCATAATTTATCATACGATTCATCTGATGGTCATTTACCGAGCAGTAAATGACCTTACTTTTACCCTCTTGCATTCCTTTATTTTTAGCAGTACAACTGAATATGAATTGCCTGTTGAAAATAAAAATGAGATGAAGCAAACACCCAAACAACGCGCTGATTTTTTATATTTCCTACCGATACAAACAAGATGGTCAGATAATGATATCTACGGTCATGTCAACAATGTCACTTATTACAGTTACTTTGACACTGCCGCCAATGCTTTACTGATTGAAAAAGCAGGCTTTGATATTCGACATTCACCCATTATTGGATTGGTGGTTGATTCCGCTTGTAGCTTTTTTCAAGAGCTTTCTTATCCTGAAATTATTGAAGTCGGTGTGGTTATTTCCAGACTAGGTAATTCATCGGTACAATACGATCTAGCTATTTTTAAACAATTCCATGATGTTGCCTCTGCACAAGGTCATTTTGTCCATGTATTTGTAGATCGACAAACACGAAAAAGCACCTCGATTCCAATTGAAATGCGAGATGCTTTATTTCAATACAGTATGAATAAATAAACTTATTTCAGTTGAATATTCTGTAGTTCACCCTCAAAGTTTTGCAAAATATCCTTCACCGCAGATTCTGCATGCAATAACTCTGAAGCCCGCGCATAAGCTTTTTCTTTACGTTCATTTTGCATACTATAGGGTGTTGTGGCTTCAACTTCTGCATATTTCACCTGAAAATGCGTATTGGGCCATTCATTTTTTAAGGCTTGCTCTAAAGCATGTTGTAACTGATTTAACAACTGCTCATATTTTGGTGGAATCTGAAATAACGACTCACCATCAATTTGACCCGTCATAAGCACCCTGTTGTGCCAACTCTTGTACAGCAGGTGTTAATGTACTATTTCTAAACCAGTATTCCCACTTCTCTACCGTCCACTCACCATCAAGCTGTTGCGGTGTAAGTCTTAAAATATCTTGTGGCATCAAGTTTGCATTTTGATTCGATACAACTTCAACGGCTGCCTTATGCTGTTGAAGGTTTGATTGTTCTAATGCAGGAACAGGCTCATCAACAACCTCAACTTTAGAATTTATACTGTACAGCTTCGATTGGCATCTGTTCTTGGCTGAAGAATAAATCGCTTCTTCAACCACAGCAGCATCATTTTCTACCAACTGTTCTGTGATTGTTAGTTTCCAGCATCATCATTTAAAGGGGCAATTTCATCAAACAGGAAATCATCACTATTCGGTTCATCATCCGCCACAATATTGACATCATCATTCGACTCATCTAAATCAAACAAAGCATCTTCGGAAGCAGGATCAAAGATCATTTGATCTGAATTTGTTGTTGGCAGTACTGGTGTAACATTTGTTTCTACAACATCCAGTATAGGTTCATCCAAGAAATCATCTGAAGATGGCTCTATATTCGGCTGAATCACGACTGCTGGAGTTTCTAAAATACGTTCTTCTGCTACATGTTCATCAACGACGTGTTGTTGCACATTGTGTACAACAGCTTGAACATCGACCTGTGGAGCTTGTTGCTGAACCTGTTGTGTTGCAGACACTAAAACTTCATTCGGTTGTAATGGACGGAACGCCAATAAGCGTAACACGCACATTTCAAAACCTTGCTCTTGGGTTACAGCCAATTGTAAATCTGCACGACCTTTACATGACACTTGATAATACAATTGCAAATCTTGCGCCGAAATCAGCTGCGATAACTGCATGATTTTTTTATTAATTTCAGCACTATATTTTAAACTTAAATCAGGTAAATATTGCAACAATGCCAATTCATGCAAGGTCGAAATCAACTGATCTAAAACCAGTGAAACATCTAAAGCCTGATGTCTAAATTGCATGAGCAATTCGCTGACACGCTGTTTTTGGTTTTGATGAATCGCTGCAATCAAATCATAAATAATCGTGCGGTCAATCAAACCCAACATGTCTTTGACATCTTGATGCTGAATTGCACCCTGACCATAAGCAATCGCTTGATCAGTTAAAGACAAGGCATCACGGAGTGATCCTTGTGCAGATTCAGCGATTTGCCAAATCGCATCTTGTTCCGCTTGAATCTGTTCTTTTTGTAAAACATCCGTCAAATGTACTGTAATTTCATCTACAGCCAATGGGCGCAAAGTAAATTGCAGACAACGTGAAATCACGGTAATTGGGAGCTTTTGTGGATCGGTCGTTGCAAAAAGGAATTTAACGTGCTCTGGCGGTTCTTCCAGCGTTTTCAATAACGCATTAAAAGAATGCGTCGAAAGCATATGCACTTCATCGATTAAGTAAACCTTAAAACGACCTTGCGTTGGCGCATAAGGAACGTTATCGAGCAGTTCACGAGTATCTTCAACTTTGGTTCGTGATGCAGCATCAATTTCAATTAAATCGATAAATCGACCTTCATTGACCGCTTTACAGGTTGGACATACTTCACATGGCGTTGATGTCACACCCGTTTCACAGTTCAAGCACTTCGCCAAAATACGTGCAATGGTGGTTTTACCTACCCCACGTGTGCCAGTAAATAAATACGCATGGTGTAAACGACCACGTTCTAAGGCACTGGTCAGTGCTCGTGACACATGGTTTTGCCCAACCAATTCATTAAAATTACGTGGACGATATTTACGCGCAAGTACCTGATACATGTATGCTCCTTTTTACAGGTCTAAGCATACTGTTTTTTTGCCTAAGAGTGAATGAACAATCTGCAAAAGCTTTGCATCAACCACAAGATAAGTGGATCTATTTTTTAGATTTTTACAATCACTTAAAAAATGAACTAAACTTTCTTTTCTAAAAGAAAATCATCTTCTGAATGATATATACGCCCCGTCTGATCTTGTAAAATTTCAAGGAGTTGCTGCTCTAAATCAACATAAATTAAATTGCGAGTCTTAACCTGTATTAATTCAAGTTTGCTCTGATCACGATTACTAAACCGAAACCGTCCTGTATAAATTTCCTGCTTATCATTTCCACTTAAACTCTCACGTTTTAAAGTATAAGTTTGGTCTTGATTGAGCACTAAATCTACAGCCATGCCAGAACACTCCTCACAACGCGAAATACAACTCATACACGGCGTTGTTCCCTGATACTCACCAACCCACTTCGCAACCGTAATTTTATGCTGCAAAACAGAGTCAGTTTGGGTCTTATTTTCACTAGCAGACTGTTTAGAATCCTGACAACCCAATAAAACAGACGACGCAATTAAGGGAATAAGAAGCGGCTTTTTCATCAAAAAAACTTGAGCTAACAATTTTAGTGCAAGGAAAATATCATACTTTTCACAAAATCCATCACTGCAAAATGTACCATTACATTACACATCAATCTTGAAAACTTAGAACCAACCCTTTCGCCCTTTTAATAGCGCATCTGCACAGCGTAAAGTTTCTTGGCTTAAACCCCAAAGACGATAGTCACCTGCAATAGAGGTTGTTGGAAAATTATGCGTATAAGCAAAACTTAAATGCCGTTCAGGATCACACCAAGCAGCAGAACCATTAAAGCCAATATGCCCAAAACCGTTTGATGATTTCCCCAATGTTAATACACGGTGATACCCCAAACGCCAATGCATGGCTAAAGGCATAATTCGGTCACGTTTTTTATATTGCATTGTACTTAACGCTGTAAATATTTCAGGTCGAATCAATTGCTGACCCTCCCACTTTTCCCTCATTTGCAAGCATGGCATAAATTTTAGCCAAACTATTGGCAGTAAAAACACCATTGGCCGCAGGAATGACCGCTTTTAAACCTTCATCACTCAAGAAACTAAAATTTTTCATGCCTTTTGGAATCATGGCATCTTGAAAATCCTTCGGATTTTGTCCTGACCATTCAATCAATTTATCTAAGGGTGAGGTTTTCTTTTGTTTCGGTTTTACTGGTGATGATTGATTTTGTACTGTTTTTAATTTGGGTAAGGGTCGAGCAACACGGGCTAATTCAGCGTCTGTAACCCCAAAGTATGCCCCATCTAATTGTAGCGGTTGCACAAGATACTGTTGCATTAAATCTGACAAAGATTTTCCAGTGGCTTTTTCAAGCACACCACCCACTTGCCAACCAAAAGTTAAAGGTTGATAGGCTGCATCTGTAGCAGCTTCAAAACGTGGTTTCGCTTGTGCTAATACATCAAGCATATGATTCCAATCCGCCATTTCAGACGCATCAGCAATCAGGTTACGAATATCGTATAAGCCACTTTGATGGCTGAGCATATGCCTTAAAGTAATTTGCTCTTTACCATTTTGTGCAAACTCAGGCCAATACTGTGCAACAGGTATATCGTAAGCTAAAAAACCTTCACTGACTAAAATATGCGCCAGTGTGGAAAGTACACCTTTCCCCGTGGAATAACACATCGATAAAGTATCGGGCTGCCAGTTTTCAGTTGCAGATTTTTTCCCTGTGTAAATATCAACAACTTTTTTGCCTTGGAAATACACCACCAAAGCAGCCCCACCTTGTTCAGCTCGCGCATCCTGCATACGGCTAAATTGTTTGGCTAGGTCTATAAATCGCTCATCCACTTGCCCTTGATAATGTTCTGTATTGGCAAAGAGATATTCTTTAATATTGTTCATCTTAAGTTCTTTCCTTAGCGCTTATTTTTATTCGAATTTAGCGCATAAAAAAGCCTAAATCAAAAAGATTTAGGCTCCTTAGTTTTTAAAGTGCTTTAACACTTCCTGCCACATGTGGCTTTTGATTTTTGCTATTTCGAATTAAAAATTCTGTATTTTTACCCGCTTGAGCTGTTAAAAACTCAACTGTTGAAGGTAGATACATTGGCAACTTAAACCAAACATCGGCTTCATAGCGATCTGGCAAAGTTAAACTGGCCAATACTTTGGCTTTACTCCACATCCCATGGGCAATTGCTTGTTTAAAACCAAAAGCTTTGGCTGTAATGGCATGAATATGAATTAAATTAAAATCACCTGAAGTCAATGCATAACGACGACCTGTATTTTCAGAGACATTCCATTCTGCATTCAATTCATAAGCGGGTGTTTTTGTTTCGGCTGCCTTCGCTGCAACTTTTCCATCGGTTTTTTGACGCGCAAGATAAGTCGTTGTGCCTTCCATCACCACTTCACTGCCCACTTTTGCGGTAGTGATAAAATCAAATTGCACACCTTTATCATGTGGCTGTAATGCACCAAACTGACAAGACAAGCTCAGTTGCTCATTTACACCAACTTTACGCGTTTGCTTAATTTGATTCCGAATATGCACCAAACCTAAAATGGCAAATGGAAATGCTTCAGTCGTCATCATGTGCATTTGCAAGCTTTGCGATAACACCGCCAAATAAATTGCTGGAATATAACCATTATTTTTAAAGCCACAGACTGCATTGTAGGCTTTTAAATGTTGTTGATCGACCTTAAATGAATCCACCACATATTCAACTTGCGGTAGCACTTTTTCACCTTTCGGTTTTTTAAAAATTAAGCCCTGAATCACTTTTGGATAAGCTAAATAAGGCTTTGGAAGTTGACTAAAATGGCGAGTATTCATACTGAACCTTTATATTTTATCTATATTTTTAAAAACCCTTCTCCATTTTAGGAGAAGGTTGGGATGAGGGTGATAATTCCCATCCCATTTATAATACAAATAATTTTACCTCTCCCTAACCCTCTCCTTTAAGGAGAGGGAAAATTCAAGGATTTTAAATTAAGCACCCAACAAACTTTGACCACATACACGAACAACATTACCATTTAAACCTGTAGAAGCAGAAGATGCAAATAATGCAATAGTTTCAGCTACATCAACAGGTAAACCACCTTGGCTCATCGAGTTCATACGACGACCCGCTTCACGAATTGCAAAAGGAATAGCAGCAGTCATTTGCGTTTCAATAAAGCCAGGAGCAACGGCGTTAATGGTTACGCCATTTTTCAAGATTGGCGCTGTAAATTTAACCACACCAACAACACCGGCTTTTGATACTGCATAATTGGTTTGACCTAAGTTACCCGCAATTCCTGAAATTGAAGATACACAAACAATGCGACCATTGGTATTAAAACCATCATTTTCGAGTAAATAATCATTTACACGTTCAATTGCAGACAAGTTAATGTTGATGACCAAATCCCAAAGCTCTGGCTTCATATTTGCCAAAGTTTTGTCACGGGTAATCCCTGCGTTATGCACGATGATATCTAAACCACCTTGTGCAGCCGCAGCAGCTTTAATTTTTTCGCCTGCATCGTTCGCTGTAATATCAATGGCTAAAGTTGAACCACCAATCTCGCTTGCTACACGGTCAAGATCTGCCTGTTGTTGTGGCACATCTAAACAAATCACATGCGCGCCATCACGTGCCAAAACATGTGCAATGGCTTCACCAATACCACGGCTCGCACCTGTGACTACTGCTGTTTTACCTGCAAGTGGTTTAGCCCAGTCTACGTCTACAACATTCGCTTTAGACACACGAATCACTTGACCAGACACATAAGCTGAACGTGGTGACAAGGCAAAACGAACCGTAGATTCAAGATTTGCTTCAGCACCTGCATCCACATAAATCAAATGCGCTGCGATACCCTTTTTAAATTCTTTACCGACAGATTTTACAAAGCCTTCAAGCGCACGTTGTGCAATGGCTTGTTTTACTGTTTTTGCAGTTTCAGGTGTAATACCCACCACAATCACACGACCAGATGCTTGGATTTGGCGCGCAATTGGATTGAAAAAGTTATACAGCTCATTTAACTGTTCAGAATTTTGAATACCTGAAGCATCAAAAATGACCGCTTTAAACTTCGACTCTTTATCGCCTGCATTAAATGCACTTAGGCTTAAACCTGTTTTAGCCGCTGTTTGTTGCAATTCAGCATTGTTACCTGCATAGCTATTGGCATGAATATTTGCCAAAACTTGTGCAATCGCAGCAGATAATGTACTTGAAGGTGCAGCACCGAATAAAACTGCCCCTTTTACCACAGGCGTAGCCGATTCAAAACGTTCTAAAAAAGTAGGTGCTGGCAGACCTAAATTTTTGATGACAAATTTACCAATAGGAGATTTTGCAAATGTTTGGTATTGGTCAGTCATGTTTATTATCTCTCATACGAATTAATTTTTGATGAATTTAAAGATATCCTTTTAACTTCAATATGATGTCAGATACTCTTATTTCAATAGATCCATCAGTTTCCATAGAATCATACTTGAGTTAAACCGTGGATGTCTTGACCTGAATGCTTTGTGCAATGTCATTTTAGTCAATTCAGGGTATTCTGTATTGTGTTAATGTAAGCGCCAAGAATACTGTAAGCATGCTTGGAAAAGCCTTATGAGCAAGACAACTCAAGAAAATCCAGCAGTCGAAAATTCTGCTGCGGAAACAGTGTCAAATACATCAAAAAGAACTTCACGCACAGCTAAAAGTTCAGGCACTGCAACACAACCAGCAACGAATACGACCAAAACGACTCGCACTCGTTCTGCGTCACCTCGTAGTCAAAGTACCGCTTCAACTACAAAAAAACCTGAATCTACAACTCAAACGTCTGTTCAACAGGATAAAACCATGAGTCAAAACACAGTTCGCCGCGTTGCTATTATTGGTGGTAACCGTATCC
Organism: uncultured Gammaproteobacteria bacterium; assembly: GCA_963812025.1. Classification (GTDB taxonomy): domain Bacteria; phylum Pseudomonadota; class Gammaproteobacteria; order Pseudomonadales; family Moraxellaceae; genus Acinetobacter. The sequence continues at coordinate 165,148 of CAWETQ010000004.1, read as the reverse complement.
CATTCGCTCGTTCAAACGGTGCTTATTTCACTGCATCAAACTCAGATATGTTTACCGCTGCGTTAAATGGTCTTGTTGAGCGTTTTAATCTACAAGGTCAACGTTTAGGCGAAGTCGTTGCTGGTGCTGTATTAAAACATAGCCGTGACTTTAACATGACTCGCGAATGTGTACTCAATACTGAATTGGCTCCAGAAACACCTGCTTACGATCTTCAGCAAGCGTGTGGTACTGGCTTACAAGCAGCGTTCCTTGTGGCGAATAAAATTGCACTCGGTCAAATTGAAGTGGGTGTTGCAGGTGGTGTAGATACCACTTCTGATGCACCGATCGCTTTTGGTGACGGTTTACGTAAAGCATTACTTGAATTGAACATCGCAAAAACAGCGAAAGATCGTTTAAAAGCGTTAACTAAAATTAACCTGAAAGATTTAATGGATGCACCTAAAAATGGTGAGCCACGTACAGGTCTTTCTATGGGTGATCACCAAGCGATTACTGCGCTTGAATGGGGTATTGCACGTGAAGCGCAAGATGAACTTGCTGCATCTTCACACCAGAAAATGGCAGCGGCGTATGAAGAAGGTTTCTTCGATGACCTGATTACGCCATTCTTAGGTTTAGAACGTGACAATAACTTACGTGCAGATTCATCTGTAGAAAAGTTAGCAAAACTTAAACCTGCTTTTGGTAAAGGTGATGCACGTACTATGACTGCGGGCAACTCAACGCCACTGACTGACGGTGCATCTTGTGTACTTTTAGCTTCAGAAGAATGGGCTAAAGCCAATGGTCATGAAGTACTGGCTTACTTAACCTTTACTGAAACTGCGGCTGTCGACTTTGTTGGCAAGAAAGAAGGCTTATTGATGGCGCCTGCTTATGCAGTTCCACGTATGCTTGAGCGCGCGGGTATTACTTTACAAGATTTCGACTACTACGAAATTCATGAAGCATTTGCATCTCAAGTGCTTTCAACCTTGAAAGCTTGGGAAGATCCAAAATTCTGTAAAGAGCGTTTAGGTTTAGATGCGCCACTTGGTTCAATCGACCGCACTAAACTCAACGTAAAAGGTTCATCACTTGCTGCGGGTCATCCATTTGCTGCAACAGGTGGTCGTATTATCGCGACTGCTGCGAAATTGATTAACCAAAAAGGTTCAGGTCGTATCTTAGTATCGATCTGTGCTGCGGGTGGTCAAGGTGTAACAGCCATTATTGAAAAATAAATACTGCTTTCACTTTGTGAATAAAAAAACCGCTTGTATAAACAAGCGGTTTTTTTATTGCAGTCTTTTAAAATAAAACACGGATACCCAGCAAAATAAATAAAAAACCACAGCGATAAAGATGACTCAATTTCATCAAATGTGTTTAAGCTGAATGTGCAGGTCGATATCCCATACGCGCTTCAATGTGGTCATAGCACCATTGGAAAATAAAGGTATAAACCAAAATACACATCGTTAAACTAAAATCCAGTACAATCGCTTGCCAAATAGACATATCTAAAGCGTAAGCCATCATCGGAATCGTGGCGACCATCAAGCCACCTTCAAAACCAATCGCATGCAAAATACGAATTTTCACCGTTCTTTTTAGTTGATGCTTGGCTTCAAATTTTTCAAAATAATGGTTAAACACCATGTTCCAGATCACCGATGTCACAGCCATCGCAATACCCAGACAGCCCCGTCACTTCTAACGGCATTTTAAAAATCATACTTAATGCAATTGCGATGATGACCAACAGGATGATCTCATAGCTGAGTGCATGAATAATCCTTCTCTTGGAAATCAACATTTTTAAATACTCTTTAATTTAACTTGATGTTTGGTATTTTATGTTTGTATTATTGATTAATCGAGTCAGATTCTTTCAAAATAATTGATAGGTTAAAATAGACAGATGAATATCAATCAAGAACAACTGACCATTTTTAAAACCGTCATTGAAACAGGGTCTTTTTCTGCTGCCGCCAGACAACTGGGGAAAGTTCCTTCAGCGGTCAGTATGTCGATTGCCAATTTAGAAATTGACCTCAATTTGACCCTGTTTCAGCGTGTTGGACGCGAACCTATTCCAACACCGCAAGCCGTGATTTTGTATGAAAAAACCGAACAATTACTGATCGAAATTAACCAATGGAAACAACATGCTTTTGCCTTAAGTGAAGGCTTAGAATCATCTTTAAATATTGTGGTGGTATCAGAACTGCTGCATATTCAGTGGACTGACTACATTTCACTGATCGAAAAGCAATTTCCAGAGCTGCAAATCAATGTTTTTTCAGCACCACAAGAAGATGCACAAAAAATGCTACTTAATCAATCTGCTCAATTGGCACTGATGTTTGAACGTGAACAACTGGAAAGTAGCGAACAGTTTGTCGAACTTAAGCGTGAAGCTTTAGTCCCTGTCGCGGCAATTCACGCCCCTTTAGCGACATTTGAACACGTCAGCTATGAACAAATATTACAAAGTCGTCAAATTGTCGTTGCCAGTCGTGACCGTACACTTAAGCCTGAATTACTCTTTTCAAAAAAATATTGGCGTACAGATAACAATCACTCCGCCTGCGAGATGATTATGCAAGGTTTAGGTTGGGGGATTTTACCTTTAGAAATGTTAAATCAGAATCCACATATTAAACAGCAGCTTAAAATTCTTAACCTTTTAGATTTCAGCCCTAAATTTGAATATTATGTCGATTTAGTCTGGAGTCGTGAAAGCCAATTGGGCTCCGCTGCTCGTTTTTTGATTAATCACATCCGAAATTCAAGAAAAAACACAAAATAGACATGCGTTATACCGCTTTTTACTTCTGATAAAATTAGATTGTGATATAACAAATATACGGGAAATAACTTTAAGAACTAGATACCAATGACTCAATCAGCCTTAAACCAATTAAAAAACTTAACCACCATTGTTGCCGATAGCAGCGACCTTTCAGCTATTGAAAAATTCCTTCCACTGGATGCAACAACCAACCCTTCACTGATTACTGCCGCTGCAACTCAACCTGAAAATAAAGAACTGATTGAAGCTGCATTTGAGCAAGCCAAGGCTGAAGGTTATCATGATGATCTTTTAGTGGAGCGTACCATTGATATTCTTACGGTCAAGTTTGGCGTTGAAATTTTAAAACTGATTGAAGGTCGTGTGTCGACTGAAGTTGATGCTGCACTCTCTTATGATACCGAAGCTACAATTGCCAAAGCCAAAGAACTCCTTGCCTTATACCAGACCTATGGCATTGAGAAAAACCGTATTTTAATTAAAATTGCTTCTACTTGGGAAGGTATTCAAGCTGCTAAAGTATTAGAAGCCGAAGGAATTCACTGCAACCTCACGTTATTATTTGGTTTACATCAAGCTCAAGCCTGTGCCGAAGCCAATATCACCCTCATTTCACCTTTTGTTGGTCGTATTTTAGATTGGTACAAAAAAGCAGAAAATGTAGATCACTACCCGCTTGATAAAGATCCGGGTGTATTGTCTGTGAAGCAAATTTACCATTTCTATAAGCAACACTGCATTAAAACGGAAATTATGGGCGCAAGCTTCCGCAGTATAGACCAAGTTTTAGGATTAGCGGGCTGTGACCTACTTACCGTTTCTCCAAACCTTTTAGCAGAACTTGAACAAGATCAACGTGAAGTAGCACCTCAACTTTCAACCAATCATGCACAAGCGCATTGTCAACGTATTGTTACGCCTTTAACCAAAGAAACATTTAAAGCGAAACTTGAACATGACTTAATGTCTTTCCAACTGTTACAAAGTGGCATTGATGGCTTTATTAAAGCCCGTGAACAACTCAGTATTCTACTGCGTCAATCTTTTGGCTTAGATGCTGAAATCCAACCTTAAAAATGTGATTTTTACAGTTAAATAAAACCGATTTTGCTATCATGCAATATCGGTTTTTTATCCTTTGGAGCAGCTTGTGTTCGGCATTACTGATGTGACTACCTACATTATTGGTACCATTTTAATTATCATTTTGCCTGGCCCAAATTCTATCTATGTGATGTCCATCGCATCTCGCTTTGGCATTAAAGCTGGCTATCAAGGTGCTTGGGGTGTTTTTACTGGTGATTTAATTCTTATTCTCTGTACAGTATTAGGTGCAGCATCGTTACTACATGCTTTCCCTTGGTTATTTATTCTGCTTAAAGTTGTTGGCGCACTTTATCTCTCCTATTTAGGCATTAAATTACTGATTGCCAGTGTACATACATGGCAAAACCGCCCACAAAAAATAGTGGCCAACGCACCAACTACGACCATTGAAGACGTTCATCCTTATCGTACCGCCTTAACCATCAGCCTTTTAAATCCAAAAGCGATTTTGTTTTATCTCTCTTTCTTTGTACAGTTTGTCGATCCTGCTTATCCCTATCCCGCAATCAGCTTTGCTGTTTTATCCGTCATCCTACAAATCATGAGTATGAGTTATTTAACCATTTTGATTTTTTCAGGGATTAAACTGGCATCATTTTTTAATTATCGTTATAAAGTTGCTGCAACATGTGTCGCCGCTGTCGGTATTTTATTTTGTGCATTTGGTCTTAAGCTGGCAAGTGCGACCTTATAGTTTTACTCCCCTATTCATCTAAATTTCAGTACAGAAAATAAATGAAATATCTTTAAATATTCATGCTCTTTTTAAACAGAAAACCTTTTAATCATAATGAAAAGGCGTATGATTAAACGACATTTATATTCCATTTGGTCAAAATAAGATAAGCAAGGGATCATGCAAAAACTTCTTCAAGATTTCTCTATACCGGCAGTATTTGCTGGTTTTATTACATTTCTGATTGGTATTAGTGTATCTGCTGTTCTAGTCATTCAAGCCGCGCAAATATTAGGTGCAACGCCAGAACAAATTACCTCTTGGTTTTGGGCCTTAGGTTTAGGTATTGGACTCTCTGGTTTTATTTTATCGTGGAAGTTTAAATATCCAGTTTCAACCTCTTGGTCAACCGCGGGTCTGGCGCTCATTCTTGCCACAGGCAGTGGTTATAGTTTATATGAAGCGATTGGTGCATTTTTCATTTGTGGCTTATTAACCGCAGTTCTAGGTTTTTTAGGCATTTTTCAGAAAGTTCTATCCTATATTCCACAAAGCTTAACCAGTGCCATGCTTGCTGGTGTATTACTGAAATTTGGGATCGCACTTTTTGCAAGTATGCAAAATGATTGGGGTTTCATCCTTTCACTTTTAGCCATCTATATTTTGTCAAAACGACTGTCTCCACGTTATTGCATTGTCATTACCGTGATTGCAGGGCTTGTGCTTTGTCCAATGTTTATGCAGTTTCATGTTCCAGCTTTACAATGGAGCCTCGCCAAACCGGTATGGATGACACCTGACTTTACATGGTCTGCCATTTTGGGCTTAGCATTGCCTTTATTTGTGATTAATATGGCATCTCAATATTTACCGGGAATTGCCATGATCAAAAGTTATGGCTATCAACCCCATGTCAATCATCTCATTGGATGGACTGGTCTTGCACAAACCTTACTCGCTCCTTTTGGTTGCTATACCGTTAATATTGCTGCAATTAGTGCCGCAGTCAGTTTAGATGATCAAGTTCATCCTGACCCTAAAAAACGCTATATTGCAGGCATGAGTTGTGGCTTTTTCTATATTGTGATGGGTATTTTTGCCGCAACGTTAACCAGTTTATTAATGTCATTTCCGCATATTTTTATTGTGGCTTTAGCAGGAATTGCCTTATTTGGCACCATTAGTCACAACATTGCCATTGCCTTTCATGATGTCAATGAACGAGAAGCTGCTTTAATGACCTTCTTATTCTGTGCATCTGGCATACAATTCTTTGGAATTGGTTCAGCATTTTGGGGACTATTATTCGGTTTTGCGGTGTCCTTTATTTTCAAATTCAAAAGCAAATCTAAAATTAAAACATAATTTCTTTTGAGTTATAAAAAGCATCCTTTATCGGGTGCTTTTTATTAAACAATAATCAAAGCACCACTATGGATAACTACGGCGAATCAATTCCTGTTTCATTTCTAGCGTCTCATCCGGATTTTCAACTTCTGTAAATGCCGTCAACCAAACACCATCAGCAGCAAAACGTAAAATTTTTAACTCTAAATCTGCATCTGTTGCAGCATGTCGTTCTAAACGTGCATTTAACCAGTGAATCCAAAGATCATTGAACGTACGATCCGTCAGCATGATCATAGAGATTGCTGACCACGAATGCTCCATACCAACGATCTTTTTCTGCAATGTCACTTCGATATAAGCACGGGTAAAACAACCATATTCACAATCATCAGCGTGAATAAATTGATCAATCACATCATCCAAATGTTCTAAAACGGTAATCACCATCGCCTCAAGTAATTTTTGCTTACTTGGAAAATGGTGAAAAACCCCACCTTTAGAAACGCCAACTAAATTGGCAACCGCTTGAATTGAAACGCCTATCACGCCTTTTTCCGCAGATAATTGAATCGCATGTGCTAAAATTTTTTGCCGAATCAGTTCAGGTTCTTTTTTACGCTGATACGCATTTTCCATACTTATACTAGTGCCCAGTAGAATTTGAAAATAAATTAATCACAACAACGCCAGATACAATCAAACCAATACCAAGCATAGCAGGCAAATCAAGACTTTGACGGAAAACAAAATATCCAATAATCGCAGTTAAAATAATACCAACCCCTGCCCATATAGCATAAGCAATTCCTAAGGGAATGACTTTTATGACTTGGGACAGCAAATAAAACGCAATACTAAATAATACAATCACCGCCACGGATGGACCAAGTTTAGTAAAACCTTCTGATTTCACTAAAAATGTTGAACCTGTCACCTCAGAAACAATTGCCAGTGCAAGCAATCCATACGCCATCATTATCGGGCTCATTATCTACCTTTTAAAAACATACCATTCGGTTGGTATCTTAATTAAAAACGCATATTTTGCAAGTTTTGAAATGTAATCATTTTTTAGATAACAAACGATAATGATTTATAAAATCAATGGTTTTCTTATCTGAATAAAAGACTTCGTAATCGGTATTTACTTACATTTTGACTCTTGTCCAAACATTTAGAAACATTTACAGCAAAGTTGAGCTTTAAGCTCAGATTTAAATGCAAAATAAAACACAGTTATATATATGATATTTATATTATTTAATGAATTTCAAAACATGTTTCAGAGACTAAATTGATCATTTTAGGACAATGTGCTATGTATAAATAATAGCGATACAATAAACTCAAAGGAACAACTTTTATGTCCTATCAAAATATTTTAGTCCCCGTTGACGGTTCCGAAATTTCCTTGTCCGCAGTTAAAAAAGCCGCTCTGATTGCTCAAGCTTTTGGCAGTCAATTAACCCTGATTAGTTTAGTCACTGAAGACCCATTTACGGATGTAGACTTCTATCCATCTCCCATTATGAAAGAATATTTCATACAAGCTTATGGCAATGCTGAAAAAGCATTACAACAAGCTCAAGCTGTTGCCAATGAAAATGGTGTAACGGCTACCACGCAAATTATTAAAGGTAGTGTCTCTGAACAAGGCATTATTGATACCGCAGAAAAATTAAAAATTGATCTGATTGTCATTGGCTCACATGGTCGAAAAGGTTTTCAAAAATTTTTACTGGGTAGCTTTGCACAAGATGTTCTAAGTGCAACAAAACTTCCTGTATTGGTGGTTAAAGAATAAAAATGGCATAAAGTGCCCTTCAATTGATGTTGGGTTCTTTAAGCGCTTTAAATATTTCTTTAATTTACCGTAATGACTGACTATCACAATTAAAGTGTCTTTCCCATTCAACTATACCCATAAGGATAATTTTATGACTTATAAACATATTTTAGTTCCAGTAGATGAATCCCCTATTTCTTATGCAGCTGTTGAACAAGCTTTAACCTTAGCCAAAGCACTAAATTGCCAAGTCACCGTGACCAGTGTAGTTGCTGTAGACCCATTTGTTGGTGTGGATTTTTATAAAATTGCACCCGCAGTGACCGATTACTTTATACAGGCTGAAAAAAATGCGCAGTTGCGCTTAGCCGATATCAAACAATCCTTCCTTCGTGACGGCATAGAGGTCGATACCAAAGTCATTCGTGGTGTATCCCCCGCTGAAGGGATTATGCTTGTGGCAGATGAAGTGAGTGCTGATTTAATTATTATGGGTTCACATGGTCGTACTGGATTCAAAAAATTAATACTAGGCAGCGTGGCGCAAGCGGTATTAACCGAATCACCGATTCCTGTGCTGATTATTAAAGTTTAATAAAAAAGCCCCTAATAAAGGAGCCTTTTTGATCAATAACTGTGTCTCGTTCTGAAATAAATATCAAGCTATTTTCAAGGCGAGATACACAGCAAAAATATGCGATTCAATCCTGATGATGAGTCAGTATTTTATTGAAATGTGTATCAATAAAACCAAATGAGAAAACCGTTTCAAATCAAAATTTGTGATGCAATTTAAATGACTTTAAAAAGGTGTTATTTTGAAATTTGCTGATGCAAGCTTTGTAAATAAAGCTCTGCTTCAATTTTACTGTCAAATGTTTTTTGGAAGTTTCCTATCGCTTGAATATTGTTGGGTGTGTATTCAACGGCGACGATAAAACGCCCATCTTTGACACTTTTTGAAACTCGAATCGCAATAACATGTTGGGAGTTTAAATAAAAACCATCTTCAATTTTAACTAACAAAATTAAGCTCCAGCCTACTGAGTAAGATGATCGGTTGAATACAATCAAAGTCTGTTAAATAACAAAAGCCCATCACAAGATGAGCTTCAATAGCATTATTTTACAATAAAAATGTGATTAATTCGACATTTTAAATGTGATTATTCAATCAATTGACCATTTACACATTAAAAAATGGCGTAATGTTACATAAAAATTAGGTGGCAAAATTTAAGGAAAATTATCTGTATGTAGATTCAATGATCAGACAAGGAATGAACATAGCTATTATTTTTTAATACAATAAATAGACAACTTATGTATCGGCTTCAAACCAGCCTTCGTTTTTTACATAAGATGTCTATTCACACAAGATATATACTCACACAAGCTATTGAATATTATAACATTGCTTTAATTTTGCATAATCATAGAAATAACTATTTACTGTATAACGTGCATAATCACATGCGGTTTTAAAGGTTGTTTCTTTCTCGTTATATAACATTTTTACTAAGGTTTGACCTTGGCTATTTTGATAAATATCCCACTGCATATTGGCTGCCATTGGTGAAATATCCTCACCTCGCCAAGGACTATTTTCATAGTTAAAGGTTTGAGTTAACGGCAACGATCCCATCATCCCTTTCAGTTCAAAACTCGTCGCAAGTGGAATAATAATTTCTGCATGAGCAAAACGTAACACAGCAGCATGATTTGTTTTATTTGTAATGACATCATCAACTTGAGTAAAGAAATCTTGTTTTAATGCTTGGGCTATATTACTGGTAATACGCTTGCCCGTATCAAAACTTGGCCCTTTGCTATAAAAATCATTGGCATCATTATATTGTGCATAAAACTTTGCAGCAGATGTAGGCATGTATTTTTTAAAATTAGTCTGCCCTAATTCTTCCTGCAAGCCACCACTAATGGAATAAAGTTCATAAATATAAGCCGCTGCATCCACTGCACTGGTAATACTATTTTTACCTTTGCCCTTACCTATAATGACATCACCATTCGGTGCAGTAGCCGAATATGAACCTGTATTGCTAAAGACATAACCTGACTGACCAATCTTGGCAATAAATTCAGCTTTAAAAAGGGGTTTTAATACATCTATTGCTGTTTGATTCGCTTGTGGATGATGACTGAGTTCTTTTATTTTTTGTGCTAAATCTGCATTACTTTCAGAGAAACTTTGATATTCAAGACTGGCATCAAATACAGCCTGATCAAGTGTTGTTTTTATTTCAGCCGAATCTTCCACTGCATTTAAACTATGAAAATAAAGTTGGAAACGATTTACTCCTCCATCCGCCACGCTGGGTATTGAACTGCTATTAAGACTTTGATAACTATTTGGGGTAATAATATTTTTTAAATTAGGTTGTTGTTTTAACAATTCATTGGTAAAAAACTTAGCACTATCCACTGCACGGTCGACACCTGAACTGACCACCTGTACCGTTTGTCCATCACGCGCTGCATGGTTAAATAATAATGGTAACCGTTGCAATAATCGGTCTGCAATTCCACGATGTTCTTTAATCCCCAATGCCGATTCATTACCATAGCCAAACTGCCGAATACCCTCGACACCATAACCCAATAAAATATTCACTTTCATCATGGTTTCTAAATCAGGGCCTAATTGTTGACCTAGATCTGTTAATGCATTTTCTTGTTTTGCTTTGATCCAAAGATTATATAAAGCCAAGTCATATTTCATGCTCGACAAACCACGTGAACCATGACGAGCGATTAATTCTGTAAATACTGGACTATATCCGTTCGGAGCAATTTCATACGAATTTATTTTTTGTTGTGGTTGATACGGTGCTTTTGTTTGCAAATATAGTGAAGTATCAACTTTCAGCTGATCTTCAGGGACATTATTGTTCTTTGAATCAGCATTACATGCCGACAACGATAGAGCGATTGCTAAAACTGAGCATGTCATTATATTTAATTTTAAATATTTCATTTGTTAGCCAAATTATAAAGTTCCACAAATTTAGTGAAGTGTCATGACACTAATGTTAAAAATTATAATTTTTTTAATAAAAACGATTACTTAGATGGCTTACACATACCACTATATTCATATTCATCAAATGGGCTATTGGCTAGCAGAAGCAGTACTTACTGTTTATTCATTGGACTATCATCCGTTGTTGCGCCAATTGGTGATACGCGCCAAATCATATTCCCTACATCATCAGCAACTAAAATAGCACCTGACGAATCAATCGCGACTCCAACAGGTCGCCCAAATGCATCACCTTGATCGCTTAAAAAACCAGTCAATACATCTTGTGGCTTACCAGAAGGTTGACCATTTTGAAACGGTACAAAAATGACTTTATAACCACTATGTGGTCTACGATTCCATGAACCATGCTGACCAATGAGCGCACCACCGCGGTATTGTGGCATTAATTCAGCAGCATAAAATGCCAAGCCTAAGGATGCGGTATGATTACCCAATGCATAATCAGGCTTAATCGCGCGTGCGACCAACTCAGGGTTTTGTGGTTTCACCCGCGTGTCCACATGTTGACCATAATAACTATACGGCCAACCATAAAAAGCACCGTCTTTAACTGAGGTCATATAATCGGGCACCAAATCATTGCCAAGCTCATCACGCTCATTCACCACTGTCCATAATGCGCCACTTTGTGGTTGCCAGTCCATACCATTGGGGTTACGTAGCCCCGTCGCAAATGGTCGTGCTTTACCACTGGCAATATCAAACTCCATAATCAGCGCACGACCAACTTCTTTATCAAACCCATTTTCAGCCACGTTACTGTTTGAGCCCACAGTAATATAGAGTTTGCTGCCCGCAGAATTGGCAATGACGTTTTTAGTCCAATGATGGTTTAACGTGCCACCAGGTAAATCCAATACTTTGCCACCGTTTGTTATCATTTGAGTTGCACCTTCTTGGTAAGAAAAGCGCATTAAGGCATCAGTATTGGCCACGTACAGCATATTGCCGACCAGTGCCATGCCAAACGGAGAGTTTAAATTTTGGAGAAACACGGTTTTTTGGTCAGCCACGCCATCGCCATTGGTATCTCGGAGCAAGCTAATGCGGTTGGCACTGGGATGTGATGACCCTGCACGCTTCATCACCAATTTCGCAATTTTGCCTTGAATACCCTTGCTGTCATCAGGCTTAGATGGCGCATCGGTTTCTGCTACTAGCACATCACCATTAGGCAACACATGCAGCCAACGTGGATGCTCAAGTTCTGTTGCAAAGGCTTGTACTTTTAAACCCGCAGCAGGCGTTGGCATAGCACCCGCAGGCCAGCCTTTGGCAGGGGCGATATTAACCGTAGGTAGCAAACTGGATTTAGGCTCAGGCAAGTTAGGTTGTGAGCCATAGCTCTCTGTGATTGGAGCGCTGGATGGTGAAGCGCATCCTATTAGTGCAAATACAATGGCAGAACCCGCGATGGGCAGTAAGAATCGAGTAGACATCTTTTATCTCCCGTTTATTTTTTTGTCATAATAGATAGAGAATAGTTCTTTGTCTGATAAAGAGATAGCTTATTTATTAAGCCTATTGGCTCTTGTGCGAAATAGCCCATGTATGAAAAGGAAATGGCTAACACGTCATATTTGAGCACCACCCTATTTTTTAAGTATTGTTTTAAAATAATTTAAATAAGTTATGTTCAGCTTTTTAAATCTACTTAGATAAAATGATTTCAATTTTTTACGAGATAAACTGCTTAAAATTTATTACACATACAAAACTATAATTTGTGCTGTTTGAAGTAAAGAAATGATTTATTGAGTTTTTTAGCAAAATAGTGGGTATTAAGTAATTCTTCACGCCGAATTCACAAGGGCTATGTTTTTTTAATTATTTAGCTTTAAGCGGAGTGTACAACCCATAAAACGAGCAATCATCTGCTGTAATTTTACACTTATACTTCTTGATATTTCATGCATAATTTATGCATAAATATATTCACCTAGACAAGCTAACTAAGCCTCAGTTTAAATGATTGACCTAGCCAAAATAATAGACATGACCTCCCTCTAAAGATAACGTAATGTTCACTTTGAAGATGAGAAGCATTGCTCTGTAAGATGACTAAACGTTTTAATCCTGAATTTAAACAACAGGTCATTGAGTAAGATGTTCCATCAATTCAGAGCTCAAGGTAAATTTTGACTTAAATTAGAACTTACACAGCGCTAATGTTTCATTAAAAAATAATGATACAATATAACATTACATATTCTACCTTCTCTATATTCTATGTCTAATATTTCTAAACGCTTACAAGAAATTGATGCATTAAGAGGGTTGGTTATTCTTATTATGATGGTTGATCATGTTAGGGAAACTTTTTATCTTCACTATCAAGTTCCAGACCCAATGCTGATTCCGGGCACAGAAGAATCTCTCTTCTTTAGTCGAGTTTTAGCCCATATCTGTGCTCCTGTATTTGTTGTATTGACTGGTTTATCTGCCTATCTCTATCAAGCAAAGAATAATAGTCTTCGTATGACTCGCGAATTTTTGATTAAACGTGGTCTTTTTTTAATTTTCCTTGAATTAATCATTATTAATTTTGCATGGACAGGAAAATTCCCCCCTGATGTTATTTATTTACAAGTCATCTGGGCCATTGGTTTAAGTATGATTGCTTTGGCAGCCTTAATCGGGTTACCTAAAAAACTTTTATGGGTAATCAGTTTAACCATTATTTTTGGTCATAACTTGCTTGATCAAATTTCATTTTCCAATGTGCCTATCATTAATAGTTTATGGCTCATTCTTCATGAGCGAGGTTGGATTGAATTTGGCGATGTCATTCGTTTTAGAACGTCTTACCCTGTATTACCGTGGATTGGTGTTATCACTCTTGGCTATTGCATAGGGGCTAAAGTCTTTGATCCATCGATAGAACCCAATAAAAGAAATAAAATATTACTCACTTTTGGTCTTTCTAGTATGACTTTATTTTTCATCTTAAGATTGATAAATGTCTACGGTGATCAAGCATGGTCTATCATGCCTACCTTTACTGAATCATTGATGAGTTTTATAAATGTAACAAAGTACCCTCCTTCATTCTTATTTATTTTATGGAATGTCGGTATTGGGTTAATACTCTTAGTTATGCTACAAAAAGTGGAAACAAAAAGCTGGATCAAACCATTGATCGTATTCGGTTCAGTGCCTATGTTCTTTTATATTGTTCACTTATATGTATTGAAAGGACTATATCTGATTGCAGTCGAAGTATTTGGCAAAAATTATGGTGACTATTACGGCGTAAGTAGTGTTGCAATGCTTTGGTTAATTTCATTGGTCTTATGTATTGGCTTATATCCTCTTATGGTTAAATTTTCAAACTTTAAACACAAGAATAAGCACATTAGTCTTTTAAAATACTTCTAAATTATTTAGTGCTATTTCCCCTCTAAATTTGGGAAAATAGCACTTATTCGTTAATAACTATCAAATACTTAAACAGAGTTAAATACTTAACATACTGTTTAAAGTTTCTGCCACATTTTTCGATTTCACTTGTGGTTTAAGCGCTTCAAGTGCTTGTTTAACGTCACTGCGTTGTGGTTCAGCCAATGTATACCAGCGTGTTAAAGCTTGTAGTAAACGAGATCCCATAATTGGATTTTTCTCATCTAAATATTTTGCTAAATCGACAAAATGCTGCACACCAAAACCCCATGTATTGACTGGATTAGCATTCAAACCACCACTGACAGAACGGATACGATTTGGTGTACCCAAATCATAGTCTGGATGTGAAGTTAAATACTGGATACTTTCCGCAGTCGCTTTTGGATGCGCTGCCTGTACCATAAACCATTGATCAAGCGATAATGCTTCATCTTTAAAACGACTATAAAAATCGGCTAAAGTATCTTTCGCTTGTGCTGCATCATTCCAAACCAAGACTTTGAGTGCACCTAAGCGCTCCGACATATTACCTGTGTTTAAATATTGCACATGTGCCAAATCAAAAGCTTCACTATCCCCTTGACGTGCCAGCATACTCAGCATGATATTTTTCAGTGCTCGCACACCCATGGCTTGTGAGAACTCTTTTTGCAGATCTGGGTCTAAAGACAAATAAGTCTCTTTACAGAATTCACCCAACGCAACTGCCAAGGTATCTAGCAATGCATTACGTTTTTCTTGAATTACTGTTGGTTGATAGTCAGCATCAATACGGCTGCCTAAATAGCCTTCAGATGGGACATCAAACAAACGTGAAGCTAACAATGGATCTTTTTCAACAAGCTCTGGAATCGTATTTTTAATCGCTTGGATATAAATTGCAGCGTCATGACCATTTAACAAAATACGTTCAAGTAAAGTTTGGGTCGCTTGCCATTGGTTAAAACCGTTGGTTTCATATTGCACTAAAAATGCCAGCTCTTCATCTGAATAGTTAAATTCAAGATTCACTGGTGCAGAGAAGTTACGCAGCAAAGACACCACAGGTTTCGCTGTAACCCCAGTGAACTCGATTGTTGCCGTATCTTGATCAAATAAATACACGCCATCTTTCACAGCATTTTCAAATAACGCCTCAGAATTTAGTGTGTATTGCTCACCCGTTTCTGCATTAAACAACGCCAATGCCACTGGAATTGGCACTGCTTTTAAATTTGGATATTTCGCATGTGCTTTTAAACTTTGTTTAAAGCTTAAAGTATAAGTTTGCGCGGCAGCATCATACTCACCTTTGGCTTCCAATTTTGGTGTGCCCGGTTGGTTGTACCAAATCAGGAATGCTGATAAATCTACACCTGAACCCGCAGTGAGTGCAGCAACCCAATCTTCAACCGTAACCGCTTGACCATCATGACGGAGGAAGTATTCATCTGTGCCTTGACGGAACTTTTCTTTACCGAGTAACGTTGCCATCATGCGGTTAATTTCCGCACCTTTTTCATACACAGTTGCGGTATAAAAATTATTAATTTCGACAAAATGGTCTGGACGTGGTGGATGAGACAATGGACCTGAATCTTCAGGGAATTGGTGTGCTTTTAATACAGCCACATCATCAATCCGTTGTACCGCAGCCGATTGTAAATCTTCCGAGAAAGACTGATCACGGAAAACGGTTAGACCTTCTTTTAAGCACAACTGGAACCAATCACGGCAAGTAATACGATTACCTGTCCAGTTATGGAAGTATTCATGTGCAATCACCGACTGGACGCGCATAATCGCTGCATCAGTGGTAAATTCTTCATCAGCAAGGACACATGAAGTATTAAAGATATTTAAACCTTTATTTTCCATCGCGCCCATGTTGAACTGGCTGGTGGCTACAATCATGTAATTATCTAGGTCATATGGACGACCATAATGTTCTTCATCCCATTGCATAGAATGTTTCAGTGCTTCCATGGCAATGCGACATTTTGGAATATCTTTTTCTACGGCGTAAATTTCTAAAGCAACATTACGACCTTCAGAAGTCACATACCAATCTTTAAGAACTGCCAAATCACCAACGACACAAGCGAATAAATAGGCCGGTTTCTTGGTTGGATCTTCCCAAATAGTATAGTGACGACCTTCGCCTGTTTCACCGGCTTCCATCAAGTTCCCATTGGCTAAAAGCACTGGAAATTTTTTATCCGCTTCTACACGTGTGGTAAACACTGAAAGCACATCTGGACGGTCTGGATAGAAAGTAATTTTACGGAAACCTTCAGGCTCGTTTTGTGTAACAAATAAATCGCTACCTGCTTGGTATAAGCCTTCAAGTTGCGTATTGCTTTCTGGATGAATCATCACTTCTGTTTCCAGAATGACCTCATCTGGTGCATTGGCAATCACCAACTGCTCTGCATCTAATGAATAATCATTAGCAGTGAGTGGCGTACCATTCAACGTAATCGATTTTAATTCTAGATCACGCCCAAGCAGCACTAAATCTCCTGCTGTCTGACGCTTCATCACCAAGGTTGCGTTAACATTGGTATGATCTGTATATACTTGAATATCTAAATTGATTGAATCAACCGCAAAAGATGGTTTTTCATAGTCTTTTAAATAAACTGTTTGGTCTGCTTCAACCACTGGGTTTGCTGCGATATTCATATAATGTCCTAATCCTGTAGTTTTAAGCCAAGACTTTGTTTTTTGTGAGCTGCTTCGATCATACGACAACTTTCACAATCTGTCTGTGCGATTGATTTGAGTTATATATGGGCACATTGTTGTTAATTTTCAATTCATCACCTCAACATCAGTGCAATTATTATTTCAGTTGCTTACTTAACGCGCATAGCTCGAAAAAATGTCGCTGATGCGTCATGACTGAAACAATATTCAACATAAAAATAACACCCCACGCAATTTAAGATCCGTTGTTACCGTGCGTCTAAACTCATTCAACTCAAATTGACACTTATTTTCAAGATGACTACATTTTGAGCACGCTTCTTGCTTGTAATCATGTGTGCAAAGCGCACTATAAAATTAAGTTATAACGAAAAGAGGTGTTCCCATGTATCTAAAAGAACATATTGTCCGTGTGGAAAATATCAAAACCATGCAGACACTTAATGCCGCAGGAATTGATCACAAAGTCATTGCGATGTTTATGAGTTGCGAAGGTATTCCGATGCAATCGCCTGATATTTGTGCAATTTTAAATAATTACGATACATTAGGCAGCAAAAGGCTTCCATCTAAAAAAGTGAAAGCTTTAATTGATGCAAAACTATTAGGAGAGCAGGATGAGTCCTTGCCTTGCCCTGCCTCTTATTAGTTAAAGGCTTTAAAAACGCTGATTTCAGAACACTTCCTGATGTGAAGATGAAAGAATTTGTTTTTCATCTTCACATCAATATTCTAAAAATACTTAGGCTATTTAAAGACATATTGAACCGCCTTTTTTGCCCCTGATTTATTGTCCATTCAGCACGAATCCATCATGTCATCACAAAAGACCTGTGTATAATTGATATCATAATTAACCACACTTGCGATTGACTCTTTCCATGCTTCTTCAGATTCTGCAAAAACAGTTAGATGAAAGTACATCATGCCCTTTATGTCAGGCATCTATGTTCTGGATTGAAGCAGAACAATACGATCAAGCCATTAATTTTCATGAATGTAGTCACTGCCAACATCGTGTTTTTCAAGACCAACGACATAATTGTCATTGTGACAAATGCTTAGCCAATCGAAAAAGAATGCTCACGGAAACACGACTGCAAGAGCAACGTAAAATTAAATCCAAAGATAAAGATCAGATCGAATACCGACTCGATCAAATCAGTTTTCTGAATAAATTATTTTTACTGAGTATTTTGGATAATCAAGTTCAAGAACATACCACGCATCATGAATATATTGACTGGGAAAGTATTAAATACCATTCCATTACACCCAATTATTTATTTCAAAATTATTTGGTCAAACAATTGGTTAAAGAACAAATCTTAATTGCTAAAGATTTTGCTGCTGAAGCACATCATTATTATGTCAATGTACGTTTAGATGGCTATTCTGAACCCAGCCTATTTAGTGTCACCCAACAACTGCGAAATTGGTTTTATGAAAAGTTAACCATGGGTGTGCCATTTAAAAATGCAGATGAAGTTAAAAATGTCCTCTATTTGGTGCTCTATCAAGAAATTATTCAGTTTGCTCAGTTTTATTGCCGAACGTGGGGCGTACAAATTGCAGGAAACAATGCGTTTCAGACCTTTTGTTATCGCTTGATGGATTCGTTGGCTGTGGGGCAAATTTATTATTTGGTGCAAACGGCACTGGAATATTTAAATCAACAAAAAGCGCTTAAAGCACGTAATGAAAACTTTATTAATACCAACTTATTAAAGAAAACCTTACAACAATATCGTGAACGTGCTGTGACTGAAAAATGGGAAACATCGACCCTACCACGCCCTCACAATATCCCTTTTAGTAAAATGAGCGAAATCCTGTTTTTTCGCTTTCTTGGCTATGATGAAAATATCTTTTTCCAACCGATTCGACATTCATGGAAAAAAATTGAACCACGTTTAAGTTTTTATTCACAAAAACGCTGTATGTATTGTGGTTCAAATGAACTTAATGTGGATTACGATGCGGAAAATTACGTGACCTTATGCTGTCGTACCTGTAAGCATCAAGACCATTATTTCACCCAATAAAGGGTGATGAATATGTCTAGTTTCTCTAATCACACCCTGTATAACTTAAGGAATAATCCCATGGATCAAACTTCAACATTAATCGAGCATATTGTTGAAGCATGGACACAGCTGCAAACTCAGCAGCCGCTCGTGCAATGTATAACCAATAGTGTTGCAGCCAATTATGCAGCCAATGTTTTACTCGCTGCGGGTGCGTCTCCTGCCATGATTGATAATCCATTTGAAGCTGAAAGTTTTACCACCATTTCCGCAGCACTGAGCATTAATTTGGGTACACCGACCAGTGAACAAATGCAGGCGATGCTGATTTCTGCACGAACGGCGCAGCGTACTCATACGCCTTGGGTACTCGACCCTGTGGGTTATGGGACGATTTTAAAATGGCGCTCAGATATGGTGGATGAGTTACTACAATACAATCCCACTGTTATTCGTGGTAATGCTTCAGAAATCAGTACTCTTTCTGGCAACCAAGTGCAATCTAAAGGTGTTGATAGCACTTTAGATAGTGCCGATGTCTATAACCAAGCCAAAGTACTGTTAGAACATGCCGAATGTATTGCTATTTCAGGTGAATCTGATTTTATTTTAACCAAAGAATTTGATGCGGTCATTCAAGTCAATGGTGGGAGTTATTTACAACCTAAAGTCACCGCAACAGGTTGTGCACTAGGTGCTTTAATTGCCGCTTATTGCGCTGTAGCAACACCGACGATTGCTACTCTAGCTGCGCATACTCATTTTGCAATTGCAGGAAAATTGGCATTTGAACAATCAAAAATGTTAGGTCATTTTAATGTGGCATTTATGGATTATATTCACGGTTTAAATCCCGATTTAATTCAAAAACATGCCGACATTAAAATCCTTAACATCTAGCAGATACCTTGATTTAAATAAGATCACTTGAGTTCTACTTTTAAAAGATCAAGTGATCTAATAAACATGCCGATTTAAAGATAAATTAAACATCATCTCAAAAATCGTTTTGAAATCTAATTTACATACACACATCAAGCCCATGCCATCAAAATAATCAGGGACATGCTGCATAAAAAAATTGATATGCTTGGTTGCTTTACTTCTTAAACACATCAATTGATCTAAGGTGACTTTAGGCATCACAACGGGGTGGACAAAAATATCTTCTCGACGTTTTTGCACCTCATGTTTACGCTGTTGAAAAATATTTAAAACCTGTAAATAATCTTCAGGAGTCTGCTTTTCTGCACGCGGAAAGAAATTGTGTGATCGTGATGCAAAAATTGTATACACTTTGGGCTGTATGACTGTGGTTACAAACCATAATGGAATGGTCAAATGACGGATTTGATGATTAAGCACCACGCGAATGGCGCTATTGAGGGTTCTATTTCCGCTCCGGTAATCAGCTAAAATACCCGCTCGAGAACTTAAAACAAAAATTGGTTTTCCATCTAAAGAAAGCTTAATAATCGGCAGAACATTTTGCCCAATTAACTTTCCTTCATGATAATAATGAATGACTTTGACTGAAACAGCATCGACATCATGCACAAAATTATAAATTTCTTCTACGCTAGAATTGGGGAAAATTTGCTGATCAAACGCCCATATCTTTTTAAAAAAATGTTTTTTTTGTTCAGATGCAAGTTTTGTAAAATCTGTAATCGTTTCCGTAATTAACATGAGAGCGACTCATCTTTTGTTCCTATACCGTAATATTACTCATTTTACTTATCTTTAATATAACAAAAAATAGGGATTTTAATGGACTTTTCTCATAAGCCATTTTTAATCCATACCAGTCATTTGTACAGTAAAATTAAAAAATAATTTGAGCAGCTCTTGAATTCAAGCTCATCACATCATGTCGAATAAAATCGATTACTTTCCCCCGCTATCTCATCAAATGTACAGCTTAAAAGCAAAGTGACACATGATAAAAAACCCAACAGCACGCGTCCATTGGGTTTTTTAATCAATTCAAAAGATACGACTAAGAAGATATTAAATACCGTTACAGCTATGCTCTATATGCTTCTAGCGATGCGTAATTAAAACAGATTTAATTCGATTTTCGTCTAATTCAGTCACCTCAAAGTGAACGCCGTGATACTCCAACTGAGTACCCAACACCACTTCACCATGAGTTTTATCTAAAATTAAACCTGCAACACTAATATAGCCAGCATCTTCGTCAACCAAATCGATCATACCCAACTCTAATTCAAGTTGATATACATCCAACATTCCAGATGCTTTCCAAGTATGCTCATCAATTTTGACTAAATCGAGTTGTTCATCTGCATCAGGAAACTCACCGGCAATGGCTTCAAAAACATCCAGCGGAGAAATTAGACCTTGTACGTTACCAAATTCATCACTGACCAAAACCAATGAACCTTTTGAGGTACGCAAGGTATTAATTGCATCAATCACTTTCATTTTTTCAAAAATATAAATCGGGCGATGACGTTTGATCAGTGCTTTGAGTTGTTCCTCATCATCCAGAACATCAAGCAATTCTTTTGCACGCACAACACTTAAAACTTTATCCAAACTGCCGCGACAAACTGGAAATAAGCTATGCGGTACGGATAAAACCTGTTCACGAATCCGCTCAGATGCATCATCAATATTCACCCACGAAATTTGACTTCGCGGTGTCATGATAGAAGCCACTGATCGTTCAGCAAGGGTTAATACCCCACCAATCATATAGCGTTCTTCATCCGCAAAGGCTTCTTGCGCTTCAAAATGTTGAGCACTATCAGCAACCGTTTCCATTTTTCCACCCATCAATTTTAAGATGGAATCTGCGGTACGATGACGCAATGGAATCTTTGATTCATGCTTTGTCGTGTTACGCTGAGTAAACTGATTGAAAGCTTCAATCACAATCGCAACGCCAATACCTGAATAGATATAGCCTTTTGGAATATGGAAACCAAAACCTTCGGCAATCAAACTAATACCAATTAAGAGTAAGAAGCTTAGACACAGAATAATGACGGTCGGATGACGATTTACAAAATTGGTTAATGGTTTGGAAGCAAGCAACATCACTGCCATCGCGACAATCATTGCCGCCATCATCACATAGATATTGTCGACCATACCAATGGCAGTAATGACCGAATCTAAAGAGAATACGGCATCCAATACGACAATCTGTGCGACAACTGCTGTAAAACTTGCATAAACAACATTCGTTGTCACTTTAACTTCAGGCTTGCCTTCCATTCTTTCGTGTAATTCACTGACTGCTTTATACAGCAGGAACAAACCACCAAATAAGAGAATCAGATCTCGACCTGAAAAAGTCCAGTCAAAGACGGTAATGAACGGTTTAGTCAAGGTGACTAACCAAGAGATGGCAAACAATAAGCCCAAGCGCATCACTAACGCAAGAGAAAGACCGAGTACACGCGCTTTATCACGCTGCTCAGGAGGAAGTTTTTCAGCCAAAATGGCGATAAAGACGAGATTATCAATACCTAAAACAATTTCTAAAACAATAAGGGTAAGTAACCCAATCCAAATTCCCGGATCTAATAAAAACTCCATTAGTTTATATCCCCGATTTTATAAATTTGGTAAAAACGAAACGTAGACCTGCACGGCGACGGATCCATATATGTGACCTGTTCAACAATAGATAAATTTATTATGCACAATCTATAAAGTTTGTAATTATTTTTTTGTATTTTTAGTCACTAAACATTAGGTTTGTATAAGTTTTATACTTATTTTTTGTAATTTCTGTCATATCTTCATCTGATTTTTTATTTTAAAAAACAAGCCGTATAGTCACATTTGAAAAAAAGATAATTAAAAAACAAAAATGTTAAAACATAAGCTATTGTTTACTTAATAAATATATCAATTTATTAAGCTTATGACATCAATATCAGAAACTTTTTGTTAAAAAGATCAATTCCCAAGTCTATTTTTTTCACTAGAATGAAACACAGCGCTAGATTATTTAACTCAACAATCTCCTATCGCTAAACTTAGATGCCTAAGTTTCTAATCCAATCAAAAAAATTTATAGGATTATTTACTATGACAAATGAAAAAGTACTAACCTTCAACAAAACGTCGAAAACAATTGCGAATACAAGCGATGAAGGTGCATATCTTAATCTGGATTCATCATTTGATCAGCATCAAGTGAAGATCGTGGTCACGCATAATCAGCAAAAGTTTGAAATGCTCGTCCCTGTCGTTTTACAATACGGCACACCTACAGCAATGTTATTTTCAGATCCCAAGCAAAATTCTGAAGTTCAAGAAGAAGTGCTGAAGTTTGCCCAAAGTATTGTGGTATTTCATCAAGATAAAGACAGCTACACCATGTCCCTTTTTAATGATCACGCTTAATATTGATTCTTATCAGGAAATTTATAAATATAGGTTTCCTTATTACAGCATAAAAGCTTAATATATAGGCGTTAAAAAAAATTAGTATATTTTGCTCAACACACTAGCTTCACAATAAAACAGACACATTAGCCCATTACAATTACAAAAGTTCATAGAGGAATGTATTCATGACTAAAAAATACAGTAAATTTTTACCTTCAGTAGAAGATTTTAGCTTAGAAAGCTTTCCATATTATTGGGTTACTCAAGTACATGCCCAATATGTACAGAACGTAGACCATGCATTAAAAAAATATGGTTTAGATAATTCACGACGTCGTATCTTGCTTGCCCTAAAATCGAAGCCCAATGCCAGTGTTTCAGATCTATCTGAAATGGTTGTATCCAAAATGTCAACGACGACTAAAATTGTTTATCGTTTAAAAGATGAAGGCTTAGCTGAAACATATTCATGTGAAGATGATGCGCGTATTACCCGTGTTGTTTTAACCGATAAAGGTCAGCAAATGACCCAAAAAATCAATGATTTAACCAATATTGTTTTGGAACAATCTTTTGAAAGTTTAACACCACTACAGATTGAAAAAATGATGGAAAGCCTGAAACAGATTTTTAAAAATTTAGCGCATTAATTTAAATCTAGTCAGACACTCATCCGTTTGGAATCGTTTTTTGTATTTTTACCTGTAAGTTTTTCAACAAAATGGTTACTATAATAAAATATAATTACAACAATTATTATAGTAAAGGAAATCCATCCATGACTAAAAAATACAGTAAGTTTTTACCTTCAGTGGAAAACTTTAGCTTAGAAAGTTTTCCATATTATTGGGTCACTCAAGTACATGCCCAATATGTGCAGAACGTAGACCATGCATTGAAAAAATATGGTTTAGATAATTCACGACGTCGTATTTTGCTTACCCTAAAATCGAAGCCCAATGCCAGTATTTCAGACCTATCTGAAATGGTTGTATCCAAAATGTCAACGACGACTAAAATTGTTTATCGTTTAAAATATGAAGGCTTAGCTGAAACCTATTCATGTGAAGATGATGCGCGTATTACCCGTGTTGTTTTAACCGATAAAGGCCAGCAAATGACCCAAAAAATCAATGATTTGACTAATGTTGTTTTGGAACAATCTTTTGAAGGTTTAACACCATTACAAATTGAAAAGATGATGGAAAGCCTGAAACAAATTTTTAAAAATCTAGCGCCTTAATTTAAGCGTATTGAAAAAATTGAGTTGGGGGCTAATTTTTCAATTTTTGCTTTAGGTTCATATGAACCTTCAAACTCTGCTTCAGGAAATTCTGCTACAAATAATCAAATATCAGCATATTTTCAACAATAAAAAAAGCCTCCGAAGAGGCTTCTTTTATTTACAGTGGAAACTTAGTCCCCTGTATAACCTTTTAATTTTAAACGTGCAGCATGCAACAACGGCTCTGTATAACCAGAAGGCTGTTCGCCACCTTTAAAGATCAAATCAGACGCGGCTTGGAATGCAATACCATCAAAGTTTGGACCCATAGCTGTATATTCTGGATCATTGGCATTTTGCTGATCCACAATAGCAGCCATACGTTTCATGACTTCTTCAACTTGCGCGCGTGTCACGATATCGTGACGCAACCAGTTGGCAACGTGTTGAGATGAAATACGCAAAGTTGCACGGTCTTCCATCAAACCTACGTTGTTGATGTCTAAAACTTTAGAACAACCTACGCCCAAATCAACCCAACGAACCACATAACCCAAGATACCTTGACAGTTATTTTCAAGTTCTTTGGTTTTTTCGTCTTCAGACCAATTGGTGTCTTTCGCCAAAGGCGGAGTCAACAAATCATCTAAAGGTAATGCTTCAGTCGCCAATAATTCTTTTTGACGGTTTGCAACATTAATTTGGTGATAATGAATCGCGTGAATGACCGCACCTGCTGGTGATGGAACCCATGCACAGCTCGCACCAGCATCTGGATGTTCAGTTTTAGTTTTGTACATATCAAGCAACATATCTGGTTTAGGCCACATCCCTTTACCAATTTGCGCTTTACCACGTAAACCTGCTTTCAAACCAACCATGACGTTACGGTTTTCATATGCAGGGAACCAAATTTGTCCTTTCACTTCGCCTTTACGAACGAATGGACCTGCTTCCATAAAGGTATGGATTTCATCGCCTGTACGGTCCATGAAGCCCGTGTTGATGAAAATCGTACGATCTTTCGCTTGAGCAATACAGTTTTTCAAGTTTACAGAAGTACGACGCTCTTCATCCATGATACCGATTTTAAGCGTTTTCGCTGGTAAACCTAATAATTGTTCTGAACGTTCAAACAATTCAACCGCAAAAGCAACTTCTTCAGGACCATGCATTTTTGGCTTAACGATATACATAGAACCTTTACGCGAGTTCTTGATTTCGTTTTCACCTTTGATGTCTGCAAAAGACAACAACGGTGTAATCAATGCATCCATGATGCCTTCATAAATTTCCGCACCATCCACAAGGATGGCTGGATTTGTCATCAAGTGACCTACGTTACGAAGAAGCATCAATGAACGACCATGAATAATGGTTTCACCACCGATCAAGTTCTTATGCGTACGGTCTTTATTCAAACTACGAGTAACCGTTTTACCGTTTTTCTCGATTGATTCTTCTAAAGTACCTTTCATTAAGCCTAACCAGTTACGGTAGCCTTCAACTTTTTCTTCAGCATCAACAGCTGCAATTGAGTCTTCTAAATCCTGAATAGTCGTTACAGCAGCTTCAAGCACTAAATCTTTAACGCCTGCCGCATCTGTTTTACCAATCGGACTGGTTGCATCAATTTCGATAATGACATGCAAGCCATTATTCTTGAATACGATTTCTGTAGGTGCAGCAGTTTCACCGTTATAACCTACAAATTGCGCTTCATGTGCTAACGTTGTTTTAGTGCCATCTTTCAAGCTCACAACAAGTTTATTGTGATCTACAGCATATTCAGTTACATCAGCATGCGAACCAGCTGCAAGTGGGAAATTTTCATTTAAGAAGTTTTTCGCGAATGCGACAACTTTTTCACCACGAACTGGGTTATAGCCTTTACCTTTTTCCGCACCACCTTCTTCAGAGATGACGTCAAAACCGTAAAGCGCATCATATAAAGAACCCCAACGCGCATTTGCTGCGTTCAAGCAGTAACGTGCATTACGTACAGGTACGACAAGTTGTGGCCCAGCCAACAATGCGATTTCTTCGTCGACATTTTCTGTGCTGATTTGGAAATCTTCTACTTCTGGTAATAAGTAGCCAATTTCTGTAAGGAACGCTTTGTAAGCTTCTAATTCAAATTTGTTGTTGCGGTGCCATTCATCAATTTTAGCCTGAATATCATCACGCTTAGCAAGAAGCGCTTTATTCTTAGGACTAAGATCAACAACGACTTGCTCGAAGTTTTTCCAGTATGTTTCGCTATCTAAACCAGAACCTGGTAATGCTTCATTTTCGATGAAATCGTAAAGTTCTTTAGCAATCGCTAACTTGCCTTTTTGAATACGTGCAGTCATTGTCTTTCCTGATATTGCTACTTTTTATAACAAGAGATTCTAGTATACCGATTTAAATCTAGCTGAATAGTACTATCACAATCCTAAATAGTGATCATTTCTTATAAAATAAATGTGTCCATTATTGAATAAAATACAGATCACAAAAGCGACATTATCATCAGCTTAAGCTTAAATACCTTTTTACAGTGTATAAAGTTTTTCAGATGTCAACATTAGACTTAAGTGCAGATTTATAGAGAAAAATAGTACTTAAACCCAACATTACTATAGTTATAGAGCAAAGAGTAAACAATGACTAGTCTTAAATGTCGACAAAATAGATATTTTTTAGGCATAAAAAAAAGCGCCATTTCTGACGCTTGATGTTTAATTCACTTCCGATTCTATTTTCTGAATTTGTTTATGTGCAGCGTTCAAGTAGTCATCCGATTGCATTTCAAGCAAACGTGAACGCGTGCGTTCAATTTCAAAGGCTAATTTTTCACCTTGATAGATATCGATAATTGAATCTTCTGAGGTCAATAACAGTTTTACCCCACGATCATAAAACTCATCGACCAAATAAATAAAACGACGCGCACCTTCCGACAAATAATCTGTTAAATGCGGAACATTACTCACCAATACCGTATTGTAAATATTGGCAATTTCAATAAAGTCTGCTGGGCTACGTGGTTTCAGACATAACTCTGAAAATTCACACCATAAAACATCTTCAGTATGCCCAACAGTTTCAACGATACGATTATTAATAATAATCGGCTCTTGGGAAATCTGCTGTGTTTGGGTCAATGCGCTAAAACGCTGTGCGATCCAATTTTTATGATCATGCGTCAGTGGGTTTTTAAACAATTGCGCTTGTTTCAGTACACGCAAACGATAATCCACGCCTGCATCGACATTTAAGATCACACAGTTCTTTTTCACCATTTCAATGGTTGGAATAAAGCGGTCACGATGAATCCCATGCTTATACAGACCATCTGGAGCAATATTTGATGTTGCAACCAGCGTGACCCCACGATTAAATAGTTTTTGGAATAATTCACTAAGGATCATGGCATCGGTGACATTTGAAACAAAAAACTCATCAAAACAAATCACCACCGCTTGTTGATAAATTTGGTCAGCCACCAAATCAAGTGGATTACGCTGTCCCGACAATTTATTTAATTCACGATGCACATGCTGCATAAAATGATGGAAATGCATGCGTATTTTGCGGCGAAAAGGAATGGAATCAAAGAATTGATCCATCAACCACGTTTTACCGCGCCCTACACCACCCCACATATACACGCCTTGTGGAGACGTTTGACGACGAAAACGACGAAAGGCTTTTTTTGATGCCTTAAAACGCTGAATAAGCTCTTGCCAAACACGATCTAACTCATGAACAGCTTCTGCCTGTGCATCATCTGGCATGAACTGACCAGAAGATATCGCTTGCGCATAACGTTCTGCAGGTGACAAAGGAATAAAGGCTGTACTGTGCTTAGAATTTAAGTCTGACATATCATTAATACTATTTTAGGCTATTCAAAGTATAGCGAAGATTGAGGTGGAATATATAACACTTTGGCATTAATAAACTTAAGCTATTTAAAGTACTGACGTGGACTGTATCCAAACCACCGTTTAAAAGCATGATTAAAAGCTGCGGGTTCTGAATAGCCCAACAACTCGGCAATCATTTCAATTGAATACTCTTTATACTCTATAAGTCTCAATGCTTTATCTTTAATTAACTGTTCACGTATTTGTTTATAGCTACTTTGCAGTTGTTGCAATTGATGACGCAAAGTTCGCTCGGGAATTTGTAGGGCTTGCGCTGTTTCCGCCATCGTCGGTATGACGCCTTGCTGTAATTCTAAATAATCTTGTACCCGTTGCACCAATGAAGGGATATGCTCATCCATGCTTAAGCGCTCCAACTCAGCCATACATTTACCGTCATAAACCATAAAAGTCATTTTATCTGCCGAAGGAATTTGCACATTCAGCACCGCATGATCAAACCAAAATTCTGCACCTTTCGATCCAAACTGCACTTCCAAACCATAGTAATGATGATAGGTTGCTAAAAGCTGCTGATTTTTGGGCTGTACAAAGGGCAATTCAATATGAATTTGAGGAATGCTCAAGTCCATCATTTTATAAAGATCTTGAATAAATTTATACGTTCCTGAAATTTCACATTGCGCACGCAGCAAGCCTAAATCACTGTTTAAATCTTGTGGTTCATAACACAGCGCAACCTTGTGCGCTGTATATTTCAAACTGAGCGCCCCAGTTAAATGGGTAAGCGCTTGATACTGGATTCCCTGCTCTAAAGCTGTACGCATATCTTGACTGGTCACCAACAACATCAGCAAAGGACCATAGCCCGCAAGTACATAATGTTGCCCAATAAACAGCCCCGTTTCAGGCGCGACATCTTGCCCAATCACACTTAATACATCCCACTCCAAGCGAGGATGAATAATTGAACTTGGATCTAAGGCGTCAGCACGTAGACCAATACTTTGAAGTTTTTGATCAACCTCGACTCCAGCTTTACGCATGCCTTGAATTAAATACATCAAGCCGAGAACTGACCGTTTCATAGCATTTTCTAATTAAAATAATATGACATTTTTTACTATAAAATTTCGTTCTTGCAAATTGCCGAATCTATCAATTTTTTTGTCATACCTATCATGTTACTTATCGCGTTATTCATTTAAGCTATAAAAAATAAAAATCCAAGGCACATCAATAATGCGTAAGAAAACTCAAATAAAGCAAACAGCACAGCAAACTCAAATTGCCATTATCGGTGCAGGTTTTGGCGGCTTAGCCATGGCAATTCGTTTACTGCAAAATAACATTCAAGATTTTGTTATTTTAGAAAAAGCCAATGATATTGGTGGTACATGGCGTGAAAACCAATACCCGGGTGCTGCATGTGATGTGCAATCCCATATGTATTCACTTTCTTTTGCACCTAAAAGTGATTGGTCAAAGCGCTATGCCGAAGCAGCTGAAATTTTTGCATATATACAAAGCTTAATCAGTACTTATGATTTAAAAAAATATTGCCAATTTAACTGTGAAGTTATGGCTGCCGAATACAATGAACAAAGCTGTGATTGGACACTGACTTTAAATAATGACACAACCCTTATCGCACAATTTGTTATTTTTGCATCAGGCCCGTTACATGTGCCGCAAATTCCACATATCAAAGGCATTGAAAAATTTCAGGGCAAAGTTTTCCATTCATCGCAATGGGATCATCAATATGACCTCAATAACAAATCTGTCGCATCAATTGGTACGGGCGGCAGTGCCATTCAATACATTCCAGAAATTGCAGCGCAGGTTAAACAACTGTATGTGATGCAACGCACCCCAGCTTGGGTGATTCCACGCGATGAGCGCACTTATAAAAATATAGAAAAGAAACTCTTTGCCAAATACGACTGGTTGCGAAAAATTCACCGCGCGCGTTTATATTGGTCAAATGAATCGCGTGTTGTGCCGATTGTTAAGCCAACCGTGATGAAATATGCGCAAAAATTGGCTGAAGCTTATATTAAGTACCAAGTCAAAGATAAAAATATCGCCAATAAACTGATCCCGAATTACATTATGGGATGCAAACGCATTCTGATTTCCAATAAGTATTTCCCGACCTTTAATCGTGAGCAATGTTGAACTGATTACCGATGCTATTCAAGAATTAACCAGCAACAGCATCATTACCAAAGATGGCAAAGAACGCATGATTGATTGCTTAATTTATGGAACGGGCTTTATTACCGATCCGCGCATTTACTTAAAATCATTTCAATGTCTTGGCGAAAATGGGCTTGATTTACGCGATGCTTGGCACGATGGTGCAGAAAGTTTTTATGGCATTTGCACCAAAGGTTTTCCAAATTTTTTCCAATTATTAGGCCCGAATACTGTTCTAGCACACAATTCTGTCATCTTTATGATTGAATCTCAGGTCAATTATATTTTACAAATGATTCAACTGGTCAAACAAAGCCATAGCCATGCAATTGTGGTGAAAGACCAAGTACAAACGCAATTTAATCAAGATGTACAAACACTACTCAATGGAACTGTTTGGCAATCGGGCTGTGTCAGTTGGTATCAACAAGATGGCGGTAAAAACTTTGCACTTTGGCCAACATACACATGGAAATATTGGCTAAAAACCAAAATACTGAATCCCGCAGATTACCGTTTGCTAAATAAAACCTCTGGAAGTCGTGCAGCTTAATCACTTAATGGTCATAATAAGCAGGTGTTTTTTCACCTGCTGACTTTTTTATGCAATCGTTTTGGTTGATTATTCAACTTCTTATCTGTTTAAGCTTTGGATTCGTTCTTGCACGTAAACTTCCCCATTGGCTAGAAACTTTAGCATTTAAAATTCTTCCCTTTTTTACTTATATTTTACTGATTGCGATTGCAATTGAATTTTCTCAAACATTGCATAGCATTAACAATCCGCTGCAAATTTTATCCAATGCACTCACACTCTCGATTGCAACATCCGTCGGTGCCTTTCTCTGTTGCTACCTGCTGTTTAAAAGTATTGGCTACCAACCGGCTCAAGGTAAAGTTTCGGCAGAACTACTGGTCAAATCACTCATCAATATTAGTTATGCCTTTATTGCACTCGCATTGGGCTATGGGCTTGCCGAACTGTTTAATCATTTTGATTATAAATTGCATGTCAGCACATGGAATTTACTGCTTATTTTTATGTTTTTAATTGGTTTAGATTTAGCTTATTCACCACTGGATCGCTCATGGCTCAACTGGAAAATCATGCTTGTCCCTATCGGCTGTATTATCGGGTCACTCGCTGGCGCATTTTTTACCGCAACAATCATCAAGGATATTAGCCTCAAAGACTTAATTATGCTGTCGCAAGGTTATGGCTTTTATTCCATGACAGGCATTGTCGTGACTGAATTAAAAAATGCTGAATTGGGCAGTATTGCCCTAATGAACGACTTATTTAGAGAAATTATTGCCATTCTTTTGATGTATAGCATTGGTTGGCGCTATCCGCGCTCTGCTATTTCATCTGCCGCAGCAACAGCAATGGATGTGACGCTACCGATGGTGAAACAAGCCTGTGGCAATGAATTTATCCCACATGCGATAGTGAGCGGTTTTGTTTTATCTGTGCTTGCACCGATTGTTGTCAGTGTATTGGCGGCTATATAAATCCCTCCTGACCTATCTTTATAAAGGGAGGAAAGCCCCCTTTATAAAGGGTGAGAAACATTGTTTCGCAAGAGGGGGATTTTTATAACGATGCTAAAATATCTTTCAATGTTTGACGCATATTTTCCGATTGCGTAATTGGACGACCAATCACCAAGTGAGTCGAACCATCCATCATTGCTTGCTTCGGTGTCACAATACGCTTTTGATCATCTGCATTTGAACCTACAGGACGAATACCCGGTGTCACCAAAGCAAAATCCTGTCCTAATGTTTCACGCAGCATTTTTGCTTCTTGAGCAGAACACACCACACCATCCAAACCACTCTCTTGAGTCAATTTAGCAAGACGCTTTACTTGTTCAAATGGCTCGATATCCAACCCCAAGTCTTTAAGGTCTTCACGCCCCATTGACGTTAGCACAGTCACCGCAATCAATTGCGTACTGTAATTCCCCACTTTTAAGCGTTGGGCACAGGTTTCCATCATCTTACGACCACCAGATGCATGAACGTTGACCATCCATACGCCTAAGTCTGCTGCTGCACAAACGGCTTGTGCTGTCGTATTTGGAATATCGTGGAATTTTAAATCAAGGAAAACTTCAAAGCCTTTGTCGTGTAATGCCTTAACCACACTAGGGCCTTCATGGGTAAATAACTCTTTACCAACTTTTACTCGACATAATGCAGGATCTAACTGCTCTGCAATTGTAAGTGCGTCATATTGGCTTTTAGCATCTAATGCAACAATGATACTCAAGAGACTTACCCTTCATTCAGACAAAAAGAAAGCTCATTATAAAGAATATCCCTGCATGCTGATAGTTGAAAAAATTGCATTAAGCACAATTGGCAAAATAAGTAGCGCACTTTTTGATAAATTTTATACAAGCTTTATAAGTTACAGCCATAAAAAAACACCCCAAACAAATACTTTGGAGTGTTATAAATTTTATTCAAAATATGCAATTCAGCTCAACTCCAGTGTAGATCACACTAATGCGAAGCTAAATGATTCGACTTACAATGGATTAGATGAACGATCCTTAGGATTGATATCTAATACTGTTTTTTCATGTCGAGCATGTGCAACAGCTTCAGCCGCTGCCAACTGAGCAGCTTGAATCTGCTCTTTTCGGAGGTATTCAATATCTTTACGAAGTCGCTTAATTTCCCAACTATTTTGAAATACTCGGAAAACCTGTACACCTAACAATAACCCCAACACCACACCCAAAGCTAATGTTAATAACAACAATAAGCCTAAACGCATAGCAGGAACTTGGGTAAATAATAGGTCTACCGTTAATTCAGTACCATTTTGCAAGACCAAAGCCAATGAATAGCCAAATAGTACAATTAACAAAGCGACTAGTACGTAACGCATAAATACCCCTTCTGGAATTTTTTATTACTCTGCAGATTCGTTTACTGCATCACGTAACGCTTTACCAGGTTTGAAATGTGGAACTGCTTTTGCAGCCACTTCAACAGACTTACCTGTTTTAGGGTTACGCCCCACACGTGGATCACGGTGATGTAAAGCGAAACTACCAAAACCCCGAATTTCAATACGATTATCAGATGATAATGCAGCTATCATTTGATCAATCATAATTTTAACAGCTTCCTCGACTAAAGGCTCTGCTAAGTGTGGGTTTTTAAGGGAAATTCGCTCTATTAAGTCAGACTTATTAAGTGCTTCCGTAGTCATTTTCGACCTCTTTAATTATCAAGCTACTTTGTAGATAATCCGATAATAACCTGTTTAAATACAAAACGGTAGCGTAATAAGTTAATACTACGCTACCGTTTACAGTATTTGTGTAAAAAGTATTGGTTAATTTACATTAACAATACATTTTAACATCTACTTATTAGTGATTCATTTGAGCTTTGATCAAATCACCAATAGTCTTAGGACCATTGTCTTGACCAGTTGCTACTGTTTTCAAGTTAGCAACTGCTTCTTTCTCTTCAGCTTCGTCTTTCGCTTTGATAGACAAGTTGATAGAGCGAGATTTACGGTCTACATTGATGATTTTAGCTTCAACTTCTTGACCAACTTCCAAGAATTTAGTTGCATCTTCAACGCGATCGCGGTTGATTTCAGAAGCTTTAAGAGAAGCTTCAACTTCGTCAGCTAACTTAACAGTTGCGCCTTTAGCGTCAACAGCAGTCACAGTACCTTTAACCAAAGCACCGCGTTCGTTAGTTGCCAAGAAATCATTGAACGGGTCATTGTTCATTTGTTTGATGCCAAGGCTGATACGGTTGCCTTCAGCGTCTACAGACAAGATAACCGCTTCAACAGTGTCACCTTTCTTGTAACGACGGATAGCTTCTTCGCCTTGTTCGTTCCAAGAAATATCAGACAAGTGAACTAGACCATCGATACCACCCGGTAAACCGATGAAGATACCGAAATCAGTGATTGATTTGATCGTACCTGAAACTTTTTCGCCTTTGTCATGGTCTTTAGCAAACTCTTCCCATGGGTTAGCACGAGTTTGTTTGATACCAAGAGAAATACGACGACGTTCTTCATCAACTTCAAGAACCATAACATCAACTTCGTCACCAATCTGAACAACTTTAGATGGGTGGATGTTTTTGTTAGTGTGATCCATTTCTGAAACGTGTACTAAACCTTCAACGCCTTCAGCGATTTCAGCGAAACAACCATAATCAGTAAGGTTAGTTACGCGTGCTTTAACGATTGAACCTTTAGGGTAACGGTTCATGATCGCTAACCATGGATCTTCGCCTAATTGTTTAAGGCCTAAAGATACGCGGTTACGTTCACGGTCAAATTTAAGTACTTTAACAGTAACTTCTTGACCAACTTCAACAACTTCTGAAGGATGCTTGATACGTTTCCAAGCCATGTCAGTGATGTGAAGAAGACCATCGATACCGCCAAGGTCAACGAATGCGCCGTAATCAGTAAGGTTTTTAATCGTACCTGTAACTGTTTGACCTTCTTCAAGCTGAGCAAGAAGAGCTTCACGGTCAGCTGAAGATTCAGCTTCCATAACAGCACGACGAGATACAACAACGTTGTTACGTTTAGCATCAAGTTTGATTACTTTGAATTCTAACTCTTTACCTTCAAGGTGAGTCGTATCACGGATAGGACGAGTGTCTACCAAAGAACCTGGTAAGAACGCACGTACTGGACCGATGTCAACAGTGAATCCGCCTTTAACTTTACCAGAGATAACACCAGTAACGATTTCGCCGTCTTCAAAGATTTTTTCAAGTTTAGTCCAAGTTTCAGCACGTTTAGCTTTTTCACGTGATAAAACAGTTTGACCCATACCGTTGTCAAGAGCTTCAACAACAACGTCAACAGTATCACCAACTTGAACTTCAAGTTCACGTTGGTCGTTTAAGAATTCAGCGCGGTCAACAATACCTTCTGATTTAAGGCCAGTGTCAACTGTTACCCAATCAGAGTCGATGCTTACTACAACGCCTTGGATGACTGCACCCTTTTCAACGTTGAGGTTTAATTCGCTTTCTTCAAAGAGGGCTGCAAAAGATTCGGTCATGATATACCTGATAAAGTCAGCGGTCTTGGATCAGACAAGGCCGGTTTAATAAAGCCTCCACATAGTCCGTAATAAACTGATCTAGCTATGCTTTGGCTGAAAATTCTTTAATTGACTAATAATTGCTTATCGACAAAATTGGTCATCAACTGAAATACTTCATCGATGCCCAATTCTGAACTATCAATGATATAAGCATCTGCTGCTGGCTTGAGTGGAGCGACTGTGCGCTCCATATCTCTTTTGTCTCGAGCTTCGATATTAGCTAAAATGTCGTTTATTTTAACATCTAGCCCCATACCCTGCAACTGCTTTACACGTCGTGCCGCTCGAGATTCAGCCGATGCAGTGAGGTAAATCTTGGCTTGAGCCTCTGGAAAAATGGCTGTTGCCATGTCGCGCCCATCTGCAACCAACCCCGGTTCTTGTGCAAAAGCATGCTGACGCTCTAAAAGTGCCGCTCTAAGTTCAGGAATTGCGGCAACTTTTGATGCAAATTCACCCACTCGCTCAGTACGAATGGTTTGAGTGACATCTTCACCATCAAGCTGGACTTGGGTATTATTGCTTTCAGTTGTAACAAATTTTATGTCTAAATTTGTTGCAATTTTAATGCATTGCTCAAGTGCTGAATCTAAAGAATCCAATAAATCTTGTTGATGTAATGACAGCCCCAACAGACGATATAAAGCACCTGAGTCCAATAAATGAAATTGATAGTGCGCTGCGAGTTTAGCCGCAAGTGTACCTTTTCCAGAACCACTTGGACCATCGATAGTAATAATTTGAACTGTCATTAATTTTCCACTTTACGCTATACAGTTTTAGCTAATTTCGAAAAACCTAGTTTAATCGCAGATTTAAGCTGTGCAAGGATTAATTTACTCACAAAAGGTGCACGCGCCTGCAACTCAATGGTATAGGTCACTAAAGTTTTGTCTGCATCCAGTGCTTGAAACTCAATAATCCCTAAATGATGCTTCACCAAAGGGTTTTTAATAATTTGATATTCAATTCGCTGATTCGGTTCAAGTAAAGTAATTTGCTCTTGTAAAGGTTTGATTGGACCAAAACCCATACGACGTACTGAACCCACACCATCAGGACGCTCTGGATCGGCAGAATCTTTCACGCGCACCACTTGAATTGGCGCAAAGGCAACATTATAAGTTGCATGTTTTGATAACAAATTAAAAACTTGATCGATGGGTGCGTTAAATTCTTTTTTGATTTGAATAGAATTCATGAATTATCCTAAATTTTAATTAACAATAATTATTGTCATTCTATTTTACATACTTATAGATGAATTATTCTGATCATTTAAGGACTTTTCTTGTAACTTTTGCAGTCTTTTTTGCTCACGACGCATTTTAAAAAAATCACTCAGTTGTTTGGAACACTGTTCATTCAAACAACCCGCTTCAATATCAAACTGATGATTATAATAACCTGTTTCAAATAACTTTCTTGCACTGACCAAAGAACCGGCTTTCGGCTCAGTTGCACCAAACACGACTTTAGAGACCCGTGCATGAATTAAAGCGCCCACACA
Organism: uncultured Gammaproteobacteria bacterium; assembly: GCA_963812025.1. Taxonomy (GTDB): domain Bacteria; phylum Pseudomonadota; class Gammaproteobacteria; order Pseudomonadales; family Moraxellaceae; genus Acinetobacter. The sequence continues at coordinate 127,948 of CAWETQ010000004.1, read as the reverse complement.
CATTGTACAAGGCTCTAAAGTCACATAAAGAACGGAGTCTTCTGGAAGGCGGTAATTATTCAGATTTAAACAGGCTTGGCGTAATGCTTGAACTTCAGCATGTGCCGTCGGATCATTCAGTGAAATGGGCGCATTATAGCCTGCACCAATAATTTGATTTTGACTGACAATAACCGCACCGACAGGAATTTCTTCCTTCGATGCAGCGATAGCAGCCTGCTCGTAAGCAAACTGCATCCAATATTCATCTGTCAGTTGTATTTCATCCGTCATTCTTAACCGATCACACCATAATGTTTCAAAAGGTTATTCCAACTCTCATTTTTGGCTACAGGCGGACAATCTGACAAAATTGCTTTGAGTGAGAAATCAGCACCCTTCTTCCATTCTGGAGAGAGATCTTTATCCACTAAACGTGCACGAACACCCTCAACAAAGTCTGGATGACGAATTTTCCAATCAGAAATTTGGGTTTCAAGTTCAAAAACTTCATTCCAAGAATGAACCTGTTTACCCCATTGCCATAACAACCACGTTAAGGCAGCTGTGGTCGGTGAACCTTTTTGCAAATTTTCACTGGCTTGACGCAACCAATCACTTCTTGCATCACTTAAACCAATAATAGATTCGTAATCATGCTCAAAACTGACACCACGACAAACACTTTGAATCACATCCAATGAGTTTTGTAACGGGCCAGGCCCAACTGGACGATGCATACTATTTAAAGTGTCATCGATGGCACGAAAATCACCAGCAGGATAATGTCCCCAATCAATATTGATGAGTTTTTCCAGTACATTATCACGCTGCGCATCACAAATATGAGTTGCCCAACCAATACCATAAGCACCGGCTGCGGTCATAATTGAACCCGTTAAGCCCGTAAACAAACCGATTGCACCACGGTCTGCCAAGAAACGTGTAGCACCCACATCTGGATATAGACCAATATTAATTTCAGGCATCGCTAAACGTGAATACGGGGTCACAAGGCGAAACGGTGCTGCCATAAACAGGCCTAACCCACCACCCATCACATAGCCTTCACCCCATACAAGCACAGGCTTAGCATAATTATGCAACAACAAATCTAGTGCATATTCTTGTTCAAAAAATTTATTGGCTGCATCAACTTCATCGTTAATCACTAACTGACGAAGTTTACGCACATCCCCACCCGCACAAAATGCTTTAGGCGTAGTGGAATCCAACCAGATCGCTTTTACCGCGTCATCATATTGAAAATCTTGGAACACTTGTAAAAGTGCTGCTGCGATTGATTCATCCAAAGCATGTAGAGATTTCGGACGGTTCAAGCGAACAATACGCCAGCCATTTTTTGCCTGTTCTACAATCAGATCGGGATGATAATTTTTTACTACAGGAGATTGTTTCATGCGTCCAGCTGCCAATTTATAGGCTCAATGCCATTTTGTTTCAGATAATTATTTGTTTTTGAAAATGCTTTACAGCCAAAAAAACCACCACGATTCGCCGCCAATGGTGAAGGGTGAGCAGCTTTCAAAATCAGGTGTTTATTTGGATCAATCCGTTGTCCTTTGCGTTGCGCGTATGCGCCCCAAAGAATAAAAACAATATGCTCACACTGTTCATTTAAAACATCAATGACTTGATCGGTAAAATCCTCCCAACCACGTTTTTGATGCGAAGTCGGCTGACCCGCTTCCACAGTTAATACCGCATTCAGCAACAACACACCTTGTTCCGCCCAACGGGTTAAATCACCATGAATTGGTTTAATAATACCCAAATCCGTATTTAATTCATGAAAAATATTGCGTAAAGATGGGGGTATTGCAAGCCCTTTCTGAACCGAAAAACTTAATCCATGTGCCTGATCCGGCCCATGATAAGGATCTTGGCCTAAAATCACCACTTTAACATTTGCCAAAGGCGTGGTATTTAATGCATTAAAAATCAGTGAATTTGGTGGATAAATCACTTTATCTGCTTTTTTTTCCTGAACAAGAAAGTCTTTTAACTCATCCATTTTCGGACTGAGTAAAAACTCACTTAAACCATCCTTCCAACCCGCATCCAATTGAATTTTATCCAATTTAATTTGCTGTTGTTCAGTTAAAGACATGACTGTTTCCTAATCCTTGTTTAAAACCTACCAAAATGTACTCCAGTCTTTAAATTTTGACTTGAAGATCGACACTTGGGTTTTGGAATTTAATCCCTTGTTGTAATTTTTTATACATATTTGAGTCTGCCCATTCCGCTTGAACCTGTTCAGAGAACACAATTTGTTCAAGACTCAGCACACCCATTTGCTCGTTTTCAATATCTTCTACAAAGCTTTGCGCATAACCTGTATCCGTTTCATGCACAATGACTGAGTAAACTTCCACATCACCTTCGCCATTTTGGGTAATGGTCGATGCCAATACTTGTTGCGCTAAATAGAAAAAAATACGTGAAAACTGTTCTGCCGATGGCGAAACGGGTAAAGCGACCCAACGCGCACTAAATTTTTTGCAGGCATCGATATATTCAGCATCGTCATGTTGCCAAAAGCAAATGGCATGATCAAAACTGTCAAAAATATCTTTAATTACACCTTTCAACAACCCAAAGTCATACACCATTTGACCATGATCTAGCTTCGAAGCTTTAAGCAATAATTCAACTTTATAACTATGACCATGAATTGAACGCTTACAGCGATCCGATGTGCAATTTCGCACAATATGAGCATTTTCAAACTTAAATAACTTACGAATTAACATGTGCCGTGGTGCAATCCAAAATTTGTGAAATAAACTGGATTATAAAGCAAAAGTGAAAGTCTGCGCATTAATTTTACAGTTCAATGCAATTGGGCAATTGCATGATGATAAAAGCTCATCATTCACTGAATGATATGACAACTGATTTGTCCATCCGATCAAAACGGCGCCATACTTCGATACGCAACATACACCGCTTTATCTTTACGTACTAAATCACTACTAAACTGACGTTTACGTTCACTCAGCAACACCTCAACTTTGGCTTTAAAATAGTTGGATTGCACACCCAGCAATGCATTGACTTGACTTTGCACATCAGGATTGACTTGTTTAAAAGGCTCTATTGCCCAAAGATCATTAATATTAGAAAAATGTTCCAAATTGGCTTGGCGTTTTTGTAAAGCTTGTTCAACAGCTTTGATGTCCAACTTAGGATCGAGACTAGCAAGTACCATAGCGGGTGCTGTATTCACATTCACCTTGCTGTCCGATGTAGGCAATGCACTGACATAATCTACGATTTGCAAATATTTTTGACCTTCAAAACCACGAACCAATTTAAGCTCTTCTACACTATGAAATTTACTGTTTGCAGCTAAATAGCCTTGTGGTAATCCTTGATAATAGCTATTTTCTGCCCCCATTCCACCAATGGTTTCGTTATCAGCATCTTGCCAATCAATCACAGCTTCACTTAATTTTTCTGGCAATCCCACACGTAGCAAGAGTTTTTCAAACCACAGTTTTGCCTGTGGGTTCGCTACACCTTCGTCATTAACCAAACTATTTAAATTAAATTTACCCGATTCATCCTGTAAAGTTCCAGAGACAAAACCATCTTCTACGGGAAAAGCAGGCATTGGTTTTGCCCAATTTTCTTGTAAATGATCAACAGTTCCAGCATTGTTTGCATCATCCACCAAAAGCTCTGAAAAGAAAGCTTCGGCACTTTTGGCATACAACAAGGATTGATTTTGACGCATTAAATATGCTGTATTTTCCGCAGTATTCGCCTGACGTTTTACAATGGTCGCAGCAAGAATAGTCGCTAATGCCACCATCACCAATATCGTTATTAAGGCAATACCTTGTTGCTGCTTCATGCTCAATTTTTTAGACCTTATTACGCTGCATTATTTGCATACTGATTTTAATTATTGTCTTGCGGGTTTAAATAGTCTGTACTTAACAAACTAAAAATCCATTCATATGCAACATCTTTGACTGTTAATTTAATTTTAATCCCTTTCGGTAAGCGTTGTTTTTGCGTGACGTTCATTAAATCAGCTTGTGCATCTGGCCATGAAGTTGCTTCAGTTGGATTTAACACGATCACTTCAAACTGATCTACGTCGCTTAACAAAACACTCGATTCAGGTTGTTCACGCCCAGTACTATTTAAATGACGATATTTTAAACGATACAGTTTTTTCTCATCTGCACGGTATTGATATTCCACTCGCTCATCTGGTGAAATACCCTGCTGCAAAGGATCAGTCACCCCTGTTTTACTAAAACTAAAACGACCATTTTGTAAAACTAAAGCAGGTTGAATCTCACTATTCATATTCGCACTCAGCGGCACAGCTTGAACAGTATCACGTAAAATTTGCTGGTAAGCTTCTTGCAACTGCCCTAAATTAATTTCATGTTCAGTATTACGCGCTTTGACTTTAATCAAATAATCAAAAACCTTCCAACCCAATGCTGAGAGCACCGCAAAAATAGCAATCGCAACCAATAACTCAACCAAGGTAAAGCCTTTTTTATTCTTCTTTTGACGGTTTTTCATCGTTCAACCTTATGGTTAAAGAAAACCAAATGCGTAATGCCTGATTCTACTTTGCCTGCTTCAGCATTAAACAAACTCACTTGAACTTCAATGCGCTGTACGTTTGGACTGATGGTTGATTGTGCAGATTTATCAATTTGCCAAGCTTCACCCTGCTGCGTGGTCTGTTTTGACTGTGTTCCTTGCAACCACTCTTGATTGATTTCCATCGTAGCAACTTCATTTAACGCCACAAATTGTGCTTTAGTACGTAAAATAGCATTGGATGTGGCTTGGGTATATTGCATTGCCACCTTAGTCAATGCGATTGCTGCTGTAGCAAAAATAGCTAAGGCAACCATGACCTCTAATAATGTAAAACCTGAGCTGTGATGAACAAAACGCTGTTTCGCCGCTGCGCAAGATGAAGAGCTACGCTTAAAGTATCTAGCTTTCATTGATTTTACCTAAATGATCAATTTCAATTTCTTCACCAATGGGGCGTTGTTCGAAATAAAACTGAATACGGACGGGCTTTGCTTCGCCATTGCCCAACCACAGTAATTTAGGCGCATTGGCATTTAGCAAATCATCATTATTGGCATTTTCATATTGCTGATCGAGTGATTGCACACTAAAGGAAACCTGCTCAGGTAAATCACGCGGTTTAAATTCGGCATAATCTTGCCATTTTTTATTTTCAGAAAATTGAGATGTTTGGGTCTTTTGAATGGATGGAACTAAATATTCAATCACAGCATAACGAAATGGCGATACATCTGTTGCAGCATGAACATCAAGTGCAACAATGCGTGCCTGATCATTCGCCTCTCGATTAATCCTGCGTAAATCCATAATAAACACTTCTCGTGCTTGCATTGCTTTACGCTGACCAACCCCATTAATATTGGTTAAAATTAAAGATGCCATGATCGCCATAATCACAATAACCACCATCAATTCTATTAGGGTGAAACCGCGAATTGATGCTGATTTTGTGTGCTTCATAGCGAACCTTTAAGCAAATTATTCCGTGGCACGACTTTATTTAGGCATAGCCAAAGCTTGATCAATATAGGCAACCCGAAGTGTATCGCGTGAACCTAAATAGCGCTGATAGAAGCTAGAATTCAATATCGCTGCTGCACCATGCGTTAAAGCCCAAATTGAAGCTAAATAATCACGCACAGACATCACACTTTGAATATTTTCCAAATAACTTTCAGTCATGCGAAAAATAATACGTAAGCGCTGTTTTCTCACCTGATAAAGCTCACTAAACAAATGGTGAATACCACCACCTGTTGTAGAAAGACGTTCTTCAATTTGATGGAACAGCACGGTACGTTCAGGATGATGTAAATGATGCAGCATAAAGAATGCTAAATGCTCTGGAAAAGCTTTCTCTGCATCTTTAATCATTTCTAATAACATGTTCTCATTACGAATAATGAGAAGCATGTAGAGTTCATCTTTACTTTGGAAATGCTTATACAGAGTCCCTTTGGCAAGATCAAGTTCTGCTGCCAACGCATCAAGTGTCATTCCTGATTCGCCATTTTCTAACAATAGTTGCTCTGCAACTTGAAAAATTAACGCTTCTCTTGCTCGAAACTGAGCCTGACGATCCATCTTCACTCTGTAACTCTCTTATGCGCTTATATCAATTCAAATTATTTACTTTAAGTTGAGGAGATTTTCAAAGTTTTGCATGGTAATGAAAGCGATTTCCTCAATGGACTTATCATATACATCACTTAAGGCTTTGGCTACATAGGGAACGTATTTTGGCTCATTAGATTTGCCTCGATAAGGCATCGGCGCAAGATAAGGACTATCCGTTTCAATCAGAACGCGATCAAGTGGCACTTGCTTCGCCACATCTCTTAAATCTTGGGCATTTTTAAACGAAACGATCCCTGAAAATGACACATAATAGCCACAATCCAGAACAGCTTTAGCCGTTGCCCAATCTTCAGTAAAACAATGCAAAATACCATGCGTTGATTTTTCAGCACGAATAATATCAACCGTGTCATGCTTTGCAGCACGGGTATGCACAACTACAGGTTTTTTCACTGTCTGAGAAGCATGAATATGCCGTGCAAAGCAGTCTTTTTGCTCTGCAATAAAATCTGTACTGTGAAAATAATCTAAGCCTGTTTCACCAATCGCCCAAACCTTTTCTGGTTGCGCAAGCTCGATTAAATACTCTGTGGTGGCGCGCGCCATCGTCGCAGGGTCTTCACAAGGATGAACGCCAACACTGTATCCAACATCGTTATGACGTGCTGCAATTTTAGCAAGCTCGATATGATCATCCAGATCAACCGAAATACTCATAAATTTGGATACGCCAGCTTCACGCGCCTGTGCTAATGCTAGATCTAAATTACCGTCATACGGTGTTAAATCAAGCAAGGTTAAATGGCAGTGAGTATCTACAAACACGGTGAGATCCTAAAGAGTTTAAACACTTACATAGTGTAACTAGTTCGCCCTTCAGACTTAACACCTGCAAGCAACTTTTCGGCTTCTGATTTGTAATAAACACCCTTCTCACCAGAAAGTTGCATACCAAACCCTTGTAATTTGATTCCATTTTGTTTTTGTGAAATCCAAATCACCTTACCCGTTAAAGGAATTTTCAGTGATTGCTCAGGCAAAGTTGCCAGTACAAAGACTTCCTCACCCAATTGGATTGGTTGTTTGGTCGGAACAAATAATCCACCACCCACAACATAAGGCATATAACTGGCATATAAAGTAGCCATATCTGGGATATTCACTTGAATAATACCGCCCATACGTGGTTGCATCACATTCCCCTTTAAATTTAAATATTCATTAGTTTTATACACAATTGATCAAGCACCAAATTGCTTTGTACATTCTGCTCAATAAATTGTTTAGATTGTTGCAAGTCAGCGTAAATGCTAAATAAGAACTCCAATGAATATTGTTCTGATAGCACCGTGAAATCCAAATCATGATTTTTGACTTGTTGATTTAGCTTGACACAAATTAAATCGGACAACAAGTATTCAAACATTTGCGCAAAATCACTAAAATTGAGTGCTTTACCCCACTTGGTCGCAATTGCCATCGGCATATTTTTTTGCATCACCAGTTTTTGCCAATCATTTAAAAATTCTTGTCGCTTCGTCAACCATTCAGCATTTGCCAATTGCATTGCTTGCAGTGGCATTTGATTGGATAAATTAAGCAATAATTGTTTTTGTGTCTGATCTAAATCAGGCAAATGTTCCGTCAAATACGCAGTCGCTTGCGCTTCCGACATACGATCCAAAGCAAAATGCTGTAAGCGGCTACGAATGGTCGCAGGAAGTTTCAAATAGTGATCTGCCAATAAAATAATGACAATTCGATCACCCGGCTCTTCAAGTGTTTTTAACAATGCATTTGCAGAAGCAATATTCAGCGCTTCCGCTGGTTCAATCACAATGACACGCCAGCCATCTACGGTTTGTTGCACAAAGGGCAATAAATCACGAATTTTTTCAATTTTAATTTTCGCATTTTGCTTTTTATTTTCTTCATCTGTGCTGATATGCACATAGTTCGGATGAGTATCCGACTTCAACCATAAACAACTACTACATTCACCGCAGGGAGCATTGTTTACATCTCGATTTGCACACAACACCCATGCCAAAAAATATTGTGCAAAAGCTTCTTTACCACAACCTTTTTTGCCATAAAAAAGCAAGCCATGTCCCAGTTTTGGGAAACGTCCCGTCAGCGTATCCCAAACCGTTTTTTGCCATGGATAAACTTGTGCAACCACATCATTTTGCATTTAATTTAAGTCCAACCTTAGCCCAAATATTACTCAAAGCAAGATACATCCATTTCATTCAGACGATCTAAATCGGCTTGTGTATCGACACCCGGTGGCAAGTTTGCTTCTGCAACTGCAATCGCAATACGATGACCATTTTCAAGTACACGCAATTGTTCTAAGCTTTCAAGCTGCTCCAATACACCCACATCCCAAGACACATATTCTTGTAGCAAATTGACGCGATAAGCATATAAACCCAAGTGGCGATATGCTTGCGGATGCAATGATTGAACTTCTTGCTGAGCACCATCACGATCATAAGGAATGGTCGCACGACTAAAATACAAGGCTTGGTTGTATTTAGACATCACCACTTTCACAATACTGTCACGCTTAAATTCTTCTAGGCTATGAATAGGCTCACACAACGTTGACATGGAAGATTCAGGCTGTGATTGCAATAATTGCGCAACTTGCTGTACCAATTGTGCTGGAAGCAAAGGTTCATCGCCCTGCACATTAACCACAATATCTTCACTTGCCCAACCTTTAATTCGAGCAACCTCACTTAAGCGATCTGTACCCGATGGATGATCTGCATGGGTCAGCACAACATCTACACCTTCAGCACGACAGACTTCAGCAATACGCTCATCATCGGTAGCAACACATAAATCATCAAAACCCGCGACTTTTTTTGCTTGATCAACCACACGTAAAATCATTGGACGACCATGAATTTCTAACAATGGCTTACCCGGTAAACGTGAACTTGCAAAACGTGCAGGAATAACAATATGTTTCATAAATGATGAACCTTAAGAAATTTGAATACCGAATTGCTGTAATTGCTGATGTAAAATCTCATAGCACTGAGGTGAAAGTACCGCTTCAACAGGAACGACCCAAATTTCCCGTTTAAAATCTGGATTTTGCTTTAATAAAGGCAAAATTTTCACTGCATCTTTTTCAGTGGTAATAATTGGATTGCTATCTTCAAATTGCAGATCTGTGATTTCATAATCATAATGATCTGGAAATTCATGGCATTGAAATTGATGAATACCGATAGAATCTAAAGTTTTATAAAAACGTTGCGGAAAACCAATCCCGACGACAGCATAGAAATTATTGTCCGAATTAAAGGACTTAGCTTCTACTGCATTGAGTAAATAGGGCGTATCGACTTCTAAATGCATGTTTAAAGCCATTTTAGGACTTGCCGCATGTTCAATAACCGTTCCTGTCTTTAATCGACTAACGGGTTCTCTTAAATAGCCTTCAGGCAATATTTTTTGATTGCCTAAACCACGATTCTGATCCAGTACAATCCACTCAATTTGACGCTGTAAAGCCAAATGTTGCAAACCATCATCACTAATAATTAAATCCAAATCATGCTTGGATAATAAATACTCAATACTGTGTTGTCGATTTGAACCCACCACCATGGGAACACCAGTTGATTGCACAATCAAACAAGGTTCATCCCCCACGACTTCTGGCACAGACTCCAAATCCACATAAGCTGGAAAAGGCCCTTTTCCACCATAGCCACGACTAATCACACCAACACGAATATTTTTACTTTGTAGATAACTGACCAGTTGGATCAGTAACGGTGTTTTACCACTCCCGCCCACGGTGATATTACCAATCACCATTACGGGTACGGCTGCTTGATAACTTGATTTAATGCCCATTTGGTAGAGTTTTTTATTGAATAAAAAACCACCACGATAGATCCATGCCAAAGGTCTAAGCACAATTAACCACTTCGCTTGTTTATTCCAAGCATCTTGAATCAATTGTGCAACTGACATAAATCAATTTTCCTCAAAATTACGCTGATGCAATTGATAATAAGCACCATGCTTGGCGATCAATTCTACATGCGTCCCTTGTTCAACAATGGTTCCTTTATCCATCACCACAATTCGATCCGCATTTTCAATGGTCGATAAACGATGCGCGATCACGATGGTGGTTCGATCTTGCATTGCCGCATCAAAAGCCTGTTGAATAAAGTACTCTGATTCATTATCTAACGCACTGGTTGCTTCATCCAGAATCAAAATTGGCGCATTTTTCAAAATGGCACGTGCAATGGCAATACGTTGGCGTTGCCCACCCGACAAGTTCAAACCTTGTGCACCCAATGGTGTATCGTAACCTTGAGGTAAATCCATAATAAAGTCATGTGCATAAGCAGCTTTAGCAGCCGCAATAATATCCGCCTCTGATGCACCCTCAAGCTGCCCATAAGCAATATTTTCACGTACAGTGCGGTTAAACAACACCACTTGCTGATTCACCATTGAGATCTGAGTTCGTAAGGTGTTCAGGTCTATATCTTGAATATCATGCTGATCTAAATAAATATGACCCGAAGTCGCATCTTGAAAACGCATCAGTAGATTCACTAAAGATGTTTTTCCTGCACCTGAGCGCCCAACCAATGCAACCGTTTCACCCGCTTTAACATTTAAGGTGAAATCATGAATCGCGTGATGACCATCGGAATAAATTAAATTCACATTCTGGAATTGAATATCACCTTTAAGCACAGGCGTTAAAGTGCCTGTATTTTTTTCTTCAGGTAAATCTAATAATTCAAAAACTGAATGTGCTGCGGCCATACCACGTTGTATTTTTTCATTGACATCGGTCAGTGCTTTGATTGGCTTGCTTAACATCCCTGCTGCGGTAATGTAGGCAACAAATTCCCCTGCACTGGTATCACGTAAAATTTCTGGTCGCAATGCAATCCAAATAATAATACCCATCGCAATTGACATAATGAATTGCACAACAGGGCTATTCAGCTGCTGTACCACCACCATTTTCAAACCGCGTTTTAAGTTTTTAAGTGAATTATCACGAAAACGGCTTTGCTCATAGGTTTGCCCACCAAAACCTTTGACCACCAAATTACCATTGACCGTTTCTTGCACCACATGGTTGACATCACCCATGGTATCTTGAACTTGTATGGATAATTTACGCATCCGTTTTGATGCTTTACGAATCAGGAAACCCATCAACGGAGCAAAAATCAGAATAATAAGGGTCAGGCGCCAATTGCTATACAACAAATAACCCAACAGTCCAATGGTGATTAAACCTTGTTGAACAATGGTTTTCAGCGATTCAGATGAAGCCGCTGTAAGCTGCTCCACGTTGTACATAATTTTAGCGGTGATATGACCACTGGTATTATCTAAATAATACTGCGATGGTAGTCTAAGTAGCTTTGAAAAAACTTCTTGGCGAATATTAAAAACTAAATTACGCGAGATGACTGCCGTGAAATAGCCCCCAACAAAGGAACCCACCCCACGGAAAAACATCAGCAAGACCACTAAAAAAGGAAATATAGAAGTAAAGCCCTGATCTTTATTTTGAATGGCAGTAATGATTTTTTCTAATAATTTTGCAATAGATACTTCTGTCGCAGCACTAATTGAAAAACCAATAAAAACGAGTATTGCCACCCCCCAAAAAGGTTTTAAATACTCTAAAAGACGTACGTAGGCTTTAAAATCTTGCTTCACTAATAACCTCTAGACGGAACTTTAGTACTAATATTGATATTAACAAACCCTAGCTGACCCGCAACGTCCATCACACGAATCACATCTTGATGTGTGGCTTTAGCATCGGCAGCAATCACAAACATTAAATCACGACGTTCATTAGAAATCTGTTTAATTGCCGTATTTAAATCGACAACTTCTTTACTCGCAATCGATTGCCCATTAATTGAATAATGCCCTGAAGCATCCACAACCACTTCAATTTTATGTTCATATTGTTTAGGCGGAACACCTTGCGCATCGGGCAAGGTTAAATTCATACGACTAAATTGGTTAAATGTGGTTGATAACAATAAAAAAACCAAGATAAACAATAAACAGTCAATCATGGGGGTCAGATTAATGTGAATATCTTCAACTTGCGTGCGTTTGAATTTCATTTTTCACCTTAACCTGCTTTTCTAAGATCTTGTTCTTCAGCTGTAGAATTTTGATAGAAAAGTGCCGCATGAAATAAGGTCGATTGTTGTTCAAGCTCTGCAACATATTCTTGCACTAAACGCTGAAAATAACGATAAGCAAATAATGCCGGAATTGCAATAAACATCCCTGCTGCAGTGGTAATCAAGGCTTTTGAGATACCCGGAATCATCAGTGTTGGATTACTATTGGTGCCTAAATCGATCACCAAAAATGATTCAATAATACCTAAAACTGTCCCCAACAAACCTAAAAGTGGCGCTACAGCACTTAATGTGCCTAAGAAATTAATATTTTTTTCCAAATAGCCAATTTCTTGAGAAGCGGTTACTTCCATTTGTGCACGAGCATATTGTTCATTTTGATTTTTACTTTGATAGCCCGCAGTAAAAATACGACCTAAAGTACTGCCTGTTAATACTTCATCTTGTTGTAATTGCTGCATGACTGTATGTGCATTTTGAGTCTGGCTCAACAACAATGCTTTTGGCAAAATCATCGATTTTTTTAACCGAATCATACGTTCAATTGTAATTGCAACAGTAAAAATCGAACATAAAACAAGGGGCAGCATTAACCACCCACCTGCTTTGACTAATTCCCACATCTGTTTTCCCCAATAAAATCAAAAAATTACTCTGCGAAACAAATATTTAGAATGCCATCCAATTCATCCAGAGAATGATACTGAATAACTAATTTTCCTTTACCTTGCTTATTATGATCAATCTTTACATCTGCACTAAAACGTTCTGCTAAACGTTGCGTTAATTGTTGAATATCTGATGCAACATCTGCTTTGGCTTTTTCTTGTTTAGGCGCATTTAAATCACGCACCAATTGCTCTGTTTGACGCACAGATAAACTTTTTTCAATCACATGTTCTGCAACTTTCAGCTGATCTTTGGCTTTTAAAGTTAAGATTGCACGAGCATGCCCCATATCAAGCAGACCTTGCTGCATAAAATCTTTGACCGATTCTGCCAAAGACAATAAACGCAATAAATTACTGATGGTCGTCCGTGCTTTACCGACGGTATCGGCAATTTCTTGGTGACTTAAACCAAATTCTTCATGAAAACGCTGTAACGCCATCGCTTGATCAATTGGATTCAAATCTTGACGCTGAATGTTTTCAATCAATGCTAAAGCAATCGCAACTTGATCGGTTAGATCACGCACAATCGCAGGAATTTCAGTTAAACCCGCAAGTTGTGCAGCTCGCCAGCGTCGTTCACCGGCAATAATTTCATAGGGGAATTTTTCATCATCGATTGGGCGAATGACGATGGGCTGCATCACACCATGTTTTTCAATTGAAGCAGCAAGCTCTTGCAGGTCGTGCTCATGAATAAAACGTCGAGGTTGATATTCACCACGGGTCAGCAAATGAACATTGATTTGTTTTAACTGACCATGATCTAAAGCCTGAGCTTCCATTTGTAGTTTTTCTTTTTGGATTGAACCAAGTAAGGCATCCAAACCACGACCTTTAGCCAAACCTCGTTTTTTTATGGTCATGCAGTCATTCCTTTTTGTACTTTACTTTTTTTTACCATTTCAGCTGCTAAATTTAAGTAGGCAACTGCACCTTTTGAACTTTTTTCAAAGAAAATAATCGGTAAACCATGCGCAGGTGCTTCGGCTAAACGCACATTACGTGGAATGACGGTGTCATACAGTTTCTTGCCAAAGTATTGTTCGAGTTCTTCAGAAACATCACGCGTCAATGCATTTCGCGCATCATACATGGTGCGCAATACACCTATAATGGTTAAATCAGGATTGAGCGCTTGCTGAATACGATCAATGGTTTGAGTCAAATCGGCTAAACCTTCCAGTGCATAATATTCACATTGCATTGGAATAAGCACACCATGTACCGCTGCCAAAGCATTCACTGTAATCAAGCTTAGACTAGGCGCACAATCTACAATGATATAATCAAAAGAATGATCTACTTCTTTTAATGCTTCACGCAGAATAAATTCACGACCTTCTTGTTCCGCAATCGCAAGCTCTACACCAGCTAAATCACGATTTGCCCCTAAAACTTTATAACCCACTTCAGCTTTGGTAATGGCTGTTTCAATCGGAACTTCGCCCAACAAAACATCGGTTACTGAATATAAAAGATCATTTTTTTGGACACCAGATCCCATCGTGGCATTTCCCTGTGAATCCATATCCACCAGTAAAACGCGCTTCTTTAACACAGCTAACGATGCTGCCAAATTTACTGCGGTTGTGGTTTTGCCTACACCACCTTTTTGGTTCGCAATCGCAATAATTTGTGCCATGGTAACCCCAACCCTTCAAAAATAATTAAATACGTTTTAACAAAAGTAGATGACGTTGCTCATCTAAGCGTGGAACCGTTAATGCAACGATGTCACAGCTAAATTCTTTCTTAATCACTTCAACTTCTTCTTCAGGAATTAACCCTTTCATTGAAGCAATGATACTGTGCTCATGCATATACGGTTTCGATGCCGCAACAAAATCGATTAAGGATGCAAAAGCACGACTGGTGATGACATCAAATTGTCCCAAGTCATTGATACTGTCTGTATTTTCAACACGTGTTTGCACTGCAATTACATTTTTTAGTTTTAAATCAGCAATAAACTGCTTCAAGAAACGAATTTTTTTGCCATTTGAATCGAGTAAAACACATTCGCGTTCTGGCTGACACAAAGCAATGATCATGCCCGGCATACCACCGCCCGTACCAATATCGAGCAAACGACCTTGTGGTAAGTCTTTTAAAATACTCAGGCTATCCAGTAAATGTTTCACCAACATTTCTTTAGGATCACGAATCGCTGTTAAATTATAAGCTTTGTTCCACAGCACAAGTGCATCTTGATACTTCAGCAATAGATTTAATGCTTCTTCACTCAAATCTAAGCCAAGCTTTTGACTACCTTGCTTTAAGTCTTGAAAAAAAGGATGCATAAAGAAGACATCTCAATAAAATTAAACTGAAGTATACCGATTTCTAAGCCGTGGAACAGTAGTTAACGCCTAGTGATTATGCACTTAAGCGTACATCCCTTGACGAATCTGTAGATCTAGGTCACTTAATCGTTCAGGTGTGCCAACATCAACCCAAGCGGCTTGCATTTTTTCTGCTGAAATTTTCCCATCCAACATGGCATTTTTTAATAAAGGTGCAAGTGGTCGTTTACCATTTTCCAGACCATCAAACATTTTAGGATGAATGACTGAAACCCCGCTAAAGGTTAAATTTTCACCCTGTTGATTTTGATCGAAAGTATATGCTCGCCCTTCTGCAAGGGTGAAATCACCGTTCGGATGCTGTTCAGGATTATTCACCAAGACCAGATGGGCAAGATCATTTTCAAGATTTACATCAAGTAAAGAACTAAAATCAAAGGTGGTCCAGACATCACCATTTACCAGTATAAAAGGTTCTGTCCCGAGCAATGGTAAGGCATTAATGATGCCACCTGCGGTTTCTAACCCTTCATCTTCACGTGTCCAGCGAATTTGTACGCCAAACTGCGAACCATCGCCCAAAGCAGCAATCAGAACATCTGCTAGCCATGCCGAATTAATGACTATTTCAGTCACACCAATTTCTTTTAATTTCTTGATATGCCATACAATCAATGGCTTACCACCCACTTCAAGCAATGGTTTTGGCTTGTACAAAGTCAGTGGACGCATGCGGTTGCCTAGACCCGCAGCTAAAATCATGGCTTTCATTATGCAGCAACCTCGTAAATACCGTATTTGGCTTCAAATTTCGGCATTACTTTAGCGTGAATAAACTGCATAAACGGTTGTAATTCTGCATACGGCTTACTTTCTTCAAGTAAATACCACATCACACGCGGTAAATCTTTGAGGTAACCGGTTTTTCCATCACGCTCAAATAAACGCACAAAAATACCTAAAATTTTAATGTGTCGTTGAATCGCCATTAAATCAGCATCACGTTTAAATTGTTCAAAATCACGGTCTTGTTTTGCAGCTTCAGGCAACAAATCATAGAAAACTTTAAACCATGCATAAACTTGATCGGCATTCCACTGCACATAAGCGTCACGAGTAATGGAAATTAGGTCGTAAGTATCCGCACCAATCACGGCATCTTGGAAATCAATCACCCCAAGTTCCGTTTCACCTTCAATTTTCATCAAATTACGGCTATGAAAATCGCGATGCACGATCACTTGTGGTTGTGCCAATGCAGCATTGGCCAAAATTGCAAAGGTTCGTTTAATTAACGCCTGCTCTTCTTTACTTGGCTCAATGTGCAGTGATGGCAGCATCCAATCCGTCAATAATTGCATCTCACTGAGCAATTTCTCATACGAATATTCAGGAAATTGTTTCACACCATCAATCGCTTGCAATTCGATTAACTGTTTAAAACTTTGCGCATAATAGGCATCAACAGTGTCATCGTTCAGCAGCGTTGAAAGTAAAACATCGCCAAAATCTTCAAGTAATAAAAAACCTTGCTGTAAATCTTTTGCAACGATATGCGGTACACGAACACCATGTGTATCGAAAAACTGGTCAATCGTCACAAAAGGTACACAATCTTCTTTTTCTGGTGGTGCATCCATGAGCATAAATGTTTTATTATTCAACTTGATTCGTGCATAACGACGGAAGCTTGCATCGCCTGGCAAAAAATTAATTTCAAATTGATCTGAATCAAGTACAGATGTAATCCATGTATGTATGATTTGTTCACGTTGTGTTTTCATTTGCGATAAATTCTAAAACAGGCTGAGTTTTTAAAGTACTAAGTGTAGCCACTTATCAACTTTTTCTCTATGATGCGAGAATAATTAATTGCGATTAAGCATACTTGGTTAATGAGACAAATGAAGCATCAGTTCAAATTTAATCCTTTAGCGACTGCTATCTTGACCCTTTTATGTGGCAGCTCGATTTCAAGCTATGCTGAGTCCACACTTCCAGCTTCGACTGTTAACAATCAAAAAATGAAGGACAGCATTCAAGAAGCTTATCCTGGACAACAGTTTTTTGAACAATATTACGTCGACAAGTCAGCACCTGAAGCGCAGCAACGTCAAGGGCAATATTTAAGCTCGGCTTATTGTCAAGGCGCTTGGATCACCCCGATTAGTCCAGAGACGAAAGCGGCAGGTGCTACTGAAGCGACTTCAGTGGTGACCGCTGATTATGGTCATTACGACCCGAATGGTGACTCGGTACTTGAAGGCAACGTACTGATTGACCAAAATGGTCGTCAAATTCGTGCCGATAAAATCACCATTGATCAAACTCAAACTTTTGCCAATGCTGAAGGTCGTGTTCAAATGGCTCAAGCGGGTTTGCTCGCCCAAAGTGATCAAATCAATTACAACTTGAAAACACAGCAAGGCGATTTAAATAACAGTTTCTATATTTCAGAACAACAACATGCGCATGGTCGCGCGGAAAAAATTTCCCGCACCGCTGAAAATATTGTGGTCATGAACAATGCGACATACAGCACATGCCCGCCAGATGAAACACCGACTTGGAAAATCCAAGCCAACAAAATCACCTTGAATCAAGAAACAGGTCGCGGAGAAACTCGCGGAACCAAACTTTATGTTAAAAACGTTCCCGTTTTAGCCGTTCCCTATTTTAACTTCCCGATTGATGACCGCCGCACGACGGGTATTTTAAGCCCAAGTTTTGGCTTCACCAATGATGGTGGTGTAGAACTTGCTGTTCCTGTTTATTTAAATTTAGCACCCAATTACGATGCGACCGTTACACCACGCTATATTGCTGATCGTGGGGCAATGCTTGAAGGTGAATTCCGTTATTTAACCGAAAATTTTGGCTCAGGTATGCTTTGGGGCGGTTATTTAGCTTCTGATAAAAAGTATAATGACCAAGACCGTCAAGATGTACATTTACTGCATAACTGGCAAATCAACGAGCAATTCTCTACCAGCTTAGATTACAACTACGCATCAGATAAAGATTATTTCGCTGATTTAAATAACAATCCAAACTCTAAAACCGACTTAAACTTACGCCGCGCATGGGAACTCAACTATAAAAATGGTATCCCCGGCTTAAAAGCGCAGTTAAAAGTTGAAGACTTCCAGACTTTGGATAAAACTGTTCCTGATGAAGACCGTCCTTATGCACGTTTACCACAGTTCCTGTTAAATTATAAAACAGGTAATCCACTGGGTTTACAATACGAGTTTAATCACGATACCGCTTACTTCAAAAAAGACATTTCTTCGTTTAGCAGTCCAAGTGCAGAACCAAGTGGTACTCGTATTTATAATGACTTTGCTGTGCGTTATAACTACCGTAATCCGTGGTCATTTGTCATTCCAGAAGTGTCTCTTCGTAATATCAATACGTTCTATGACCAAGACACCATCAATAGCAACCAAAACACCAATTCTTCAAATGAAAACCAATCGGTCACTGTGCCGCAATTCACTTTAGATGCGGGTTTAACCTTTGAAAAAGATGGTAAGTATCTACAGACCCTTACTCCACGTGCATTTTACGCTTATGCACCATATCAAAATCAAACAGGTCATCCGAACTTTGATTCTGCAACCGCCTCTGTTAATTATGATCAATTATTTAGTGCACGCCGTTTCTATGGACATGACCGTTTAGAAGACAATAACTTCTTAACGCTTGGTCTAAGCTACAGCCTGTTTGATGAAATTGGCTTAGAGCGTTTAAAAGCCAGTGTCGGTCAAAGTTATTATTTTGAAGATCGTCGCGTTAGCTTAGATAATGTTGCAGATGAGTTTGATACTGAACATCATACAGGCCCTGTTTTAAGTGTAACCAGTCAACTTTCACAAAACTTTAGTATTGGCGCAAACTCGGCTTGGATGTCGAATGGTGACAATGCTCAACGTGATTTACAGCTCTATTACACTGGCGACAAAGGCAATCTTTACAATGTCGGTTATTTCAATCGTAAAGATATTCCAAACCGACAAGATCAGTATGATCAAGTGGTCGCATCCTTCATTCAGCCAATCTCAAACAATTGGCGCATTATGGGTCATGCCCAATACGATATCGACAATAACGTAGCACGTGAATATTTACTCGGTGTCAATTATGAGTCGTGTTGTTGGGGAGTTTCGGTCTATGGACGTTCTTACTACAACGACCTAGACAATGTAAATGAAGATGGTGTGAACGCTAAACGTGCCATCATGGCGGAAATTAGCCTCAAAGGCTTAGGTGGTTTCAATAACAAACTTTCATCATTACTAGAGAATCGTATTCTAGGTTTCAATAATATTAATCAATCTTGGACACAACGTTAATGAAGACAATCCAGTTAAAACATTTTTTTAAAGCGACTGCGCTTGCTTTAGCTTTATCTTCATCAATGACTACTTTCGCACAACCAGCCGATGAGGTTGTTGCTGTAGTAGATAACAGTGTCATTCTCAAAAGTGATTTAGAACAAAATATTGCGGAAATTAAACACCAACTTGAAGCGCAAAAAAAACCCGTTCCACCAGAACAATATTTGCAACAACAAGCACTTGACCAACTGATTATTCGCCAAGCGCAACTTGAACAAGTTAAACGCTACAACATCAAAGCTGATGAAAAAAGCTTAAATGAAGCCGTCATGAAAGTTGCAAAGCAGTCTGGCAGTCAAAGTCTAGAAGCTTTTCAACAAAAACTAGATGCCATTGCGCCCTCTACGTATGAATCTCTACGCAATCGTATTGCAGAAGATTTAGCCATTAATCGTTTACGTCAGCAAATGGTGATGTCACGAATTAAAATTAGTGATCAAGACGTTGAAAATTTCTTAAAAACCCCACAAGGTCAGGCAGCACTAGGCAATCAAGTCCATGTATTACATGTACGTATTTCGGGTGAAAAAAACATCGAAAAGGTTGCCGAGCAAGTTAAAGCTGTATTAAAAGAGAGTAATGATATTGCGGCAATTGATAAAAAATTTACCGCCAATGGCGTGAAAGTTGAAAGTGCAGATATGGGCTTTCGTAATCTATCTGAAATCCCGAGCGAACTTGCAGCACGTGTAACCTCACTACAAGTAGGTCAAACGACCAATTTAATTCCTGTACGTGATGGTATACATATTTTAAAACTGGTCGATCGTAAAGGTGCAGAGCAAAAAGCGATTGTGTCTCAATATAAGACACGCCATATTCTGATTCAACCCTCAGAAGTGGTCAGCCCAGACAATGCAAAACAGCAGATCAACAGCATTTACAACCGTTTAAAGGCGGGTGAAGATTTTGCAGTATTGGCATCCACTTTCTCCAATGATCCAGGTTCTGCACGCGATAGTGGTAGCTTAGGTTGGGTAAGCCCAGGTGTCATGGTTCCTGAATTTGATGCACGTATGAAAAGCACGCCTGTTGGTCAAACCAGTGAACCATTCCAAACTCAATTTGGCTGGCACATTCTTCAAGTGACAGATACACGCCAACAAGACATGACTCGCGAATACCAAGAACGTATGGCTCGTCAAATTTTAGGTGAACGTCAATTTGATGCAGAGCTCGATAGCTGGTTACGTGAAATTCGTAACAATGCATTTGTAGAGATAAAAGATCCAAGTCTTGATCGTAAAAAAAATAAATAATCTCAACTTATTTATTTTAATAAAGAACCAGTTGCAATTAGCAGCTGGTTTTTTTTATTCAATTAATCAATCTATTTATGGCTAACTACTTCAACAGCACTTTCCAACAACTTTAAATTTTATTTTTAAACAATCACACATCTTTTTTGATATACAAATATCATTTTTTCATAAAAAAAACCTCTCACAAGGAGAGGTTTTTTAAGAATCAACAATTAACGATTATTTTCGTCTTCTTGAGAGTCTTCAAATTTAGTTTCACCGTCAAAACCAGTATTTGATTGACCACCAAAGCCGCCTTGCTGACCGCCGAAGCCACCTTGACCGCCGAAGCCACCTTGTTGACCGCCGAAGCCGCCTTGTTGACCGCCGAAGCCGCCTTGACCGCCGAAGCCGCCTTGACCGCCGAAGCCGCCTTGACCACCGAAGCCACCAGGTTGACCACCGAAGCCACCAGGTTGACCGCCGAAGCCGCCTTGACCAGGTTGAGGAGCACCGCCGAAGCCACCAGCGCCTTGAGCACCAGCAGGAGCGCCAGCAGGACGTGGATTACGTGCAGGAACAACTGTAGAAATTGCATGTTTGTAAACCATTTGGCTTACCGTATTTTTTAATAAAACTACATATTGGTCAAAAGATTCAATATGACCTTGTAATTTAATACCGTTCACAAGGAAGATAGAAACTGGGATGCGTTCCTTACGGAGAGAATTCAAGAACGGATCTTGTAAAGTTTGACCTTTAGACATGTTATAACTCCAAAAAATTTAAAAATCAGCGCAAAAAACTATCTCTATTTTTCAATTAAAAATTATAAAAAAGATAGTTACTAAATTTTGCTTTATCCGTAACAGTTTCGCAAGTCTTCTTGAGCCTGCTTTATCGTCAAATATGTTTTAAAATTATGCGACTCTTGCAAAGATCTTAACCAAGTATATTGACGTTTTGCAAGTTGTCGTGTTGCAAATAAAGATTTATCCTCCATTTCTTGTCTTTTTTCATTACTTTGGTCACTTTTTTGTATAAATTCTACAGCTTGACGATAACCGACGGAACGCATTGAGGGTAAATTATCATTTAAATCGTATTTTTCAATCAGCATTTCTACTTCATTTAAAAATCCGATATCCCACATAGTTTTAAGACGTTTTTCAATACGTTTATGCAATTCTACACGATCTGGTAGTAAAGCATGATTATGAAAAGTGTAACGATATGGTAGGTTTTTGGGTTGTTCAGCTTGTAGTTTTGTAATCGGCTGCCCAGTGAGTTTAAAAACCTCTAATGCACGGATAATTCGTTGTTTATCGCTGATCTTAAATTTCTCACCTGCCAATGCATCTACGCTACATAACTCGGCATAAACTGCATCCCAGCCCTGTTGCTCCGCTTGAGCTTCAATTTCAGCGCGAACCGCATAATCTGCACTGGGTAAATTACTCGACAAGCCCTCTAACAAAGCCTTGAAATACAGCATCGTTCCTCCGACTAAAATCGGGGTTTTTCCACGTGCATGCATGTCGTCAATCAGCACACAAGCATCTTCGACAAAGTTTGCTGCTGAATAAACTTCTAAAGGGCTAATAATATCGATCAAATGATGCGGATAGCGCGCCTGCTCTTCTTTTGTCGGCTTTGCTGTACCAATGTCCATATCTTGATAAACCAGCGCAGAATCGACAGATATGAGCTCGAAATGACCTTGCTCATAAAGCTCACATGCCAAAGCGGTTTTACCACTTGCAGTTGGTCCCATTAAATTGATGACCGGCAATTGATTTGACATGTACAACTACTCTCCTCGAGCAAAAAGTTTATCTAACTGTGAAAGTGGAAATGCACGCCACGTTGGACGTCCATGATTACACTGACTGGCAAATTCGGTTTGTTCCATTTGACGTAACAAAGCATTCATTTCTGAAAGACTCAGGATTCGATGGGCACGGACTGCACCATGACATGCCATGCCTGCTAAGATTTGATCACGTTTTTGTAATAAGCCTTGAGCTTCATCATTTGGATCTAAATCATTGAGTAATTCAGGCACTAAAGATTCAAAATTGGCTTTATGTAAAATAGCGGGCACACCGCGTACAATCACCTGTTCATCGCCATATTGATCCATTTCAAGACCTAAACGCGCAAGCTGATCTTTTAAATCATCCACACGCATGGCTTGCATACGGCTAATGCTAATCACTTTAGGAATGAGCAATTGCTGTGATGTCCAAAATTCAGGTTTATCCCACGCAGCTTTCATTTGTTGCAACACAATGCGCTCATGTGCAGCATGCATATCCACAATAATTAAACCTTCGATGTTCTGCGCAAGAATATAAATGCCATGCAATTGTGCAATTGCAATCCCCAAAGGATGCTCATCCACCTTGACTGCTGAATTTTGCTCAAACTGATTCAATTCCACATCGGCAGCGTTTGCTGTTACACCATCTCGCAACGGGGATAGATAGCTTTTCAGGGCATTATTGACCTGCTGTGAGCCTACATAACTGCTTTGCGAAGATGCTGCTGAATATTGTACCGTTTGTGGGCTGCTGGCATGAAAATCCGTTAATAACTCAGTCGATGACTCAACTGACATCACAGGCTGTTGAGTCTCAACAGTACGATGCAATTGAAACTGTTCCTGATAACGCGGATGTTGCGTTTGAGCATGAACAACCTCATCTTGTACTTTCATCGCTTGTGCTAAATCAATACTTGCCGTTTGAAATTGAGCCAATGTCTCTTTGGCATAATGACGGACAAATTCATGCACTTCACGTTGATTTAAAAAACGAATTTCATGTTTGGTTGGGTGTACATTAACATCAATATTTTCAGGATCGACTTCTAAAAAAAGTAAATATGCAGCATGTTGATGTCCATGCAAAATACCATCGTAAGCCATGCGTAGTGCATGGGAAATGGTTTTATCCTTCACAATCCGTCCATTGACATAGACATACTGTAAATCCGCTTGCCCTCGTGCATCGGATGGATGACCTAACCATCCAGATAAACGCATACTGATGCTATCAGCATCAATCCAATAGGCATTTTCGGTAAATGCTCGACCTAATAATTGCTGAACACGTTGGAAACGTAATGCACCACTATCGGCAATGGGTAAGTTCAAACGAATATTATTGTTATGTTCGAGCACAAAGCGAATATTAAAATGCGTCAGCGCTAAACGACGCACGATTTCTTCAATATGTCCAAACTCAGTGCCCTGCTTTTTTAAAAATTTACGCCGAGCAGGCACATTAAAAAAAAGGTCTTGCACACGAATGTGTGTTCCCTGCCTAGTCGCTACGGCTTGAATGTCTTGATGATCAAAAGCAGTACCATTCACTTCAACTTGATAACCAATACCGTCATTATTTTGACTACTGGTTAAGGTTAAACGTGACACGGCAGCAATGGAAGCCAATGCCTCACCACGAAAACCCAAGCTCATAATGGCTTGTAAATCATCCGCAGTTTGAATTTTACTGGTGGCATGCCGCATAACCGCTAAGGCTAAATCCTCAGGATGTACACCATGACCATTGTCAATAATTTCAATTAAGGTACTGCCACCTTGCTCAACACGAATAATCAGTTCTGTCGCACCCGCATCAATCGAGTTTTCTAATAACTCTTTTACCACTGATGCAGGACGTTCAATCACCTCACCTGCGGCAATTTGGTTCGCCAGCGCAGGATTAAGGGTATGAATACGACGTTCGCTTAAATCATCACGCATTGTTCAATTGACTCTCTAAGGCTTGTTTGAGGGCTGCTGATGAAAAACTCAAATGCGCTGTACGCGTCAACTCATCTTCAGATTTTTCAATATTAATAATCAGATCTGGTTGCGGAATTTCATCGCCACCTTTGGATGGCCACTCAAATAAAAATAGTGCATCAGGCGTATCTAAATAATCACGAATCCCCATCAGTTCAAGTTCATAAGGATCATTTACGCGATATAAATCGAAATGAAAAATATCTTTACCATGAATAGTATACGGTTCAACCAAAGTATAAGTCGGGCTTTTAACCGCGCCTTTATGCCCTAAACTTTGCAAAAAATAACGGGTCAGCGTGGTCTTGCCTGCACCTAAATCACCAATTAAATAAACCACACCCGTGGTAAAATGCTGCGCCAAAACCTGTGCTAGATTTTGGGTATCGTCTTCATTGTTTAGGTTGAAATTAAATGAATACTGCATATTACTCACGACAAAACTCAAAAGAACAATTATGATAGCATCGCACCGCTTTATTGCCCATGCTCGCACTTCTAAATGTGTAACTTTTCCTACATTTCATTGTAATTTTTTATTGATTGATGCGCACGATACACCACATGACCCAGACTGAATTTATTCCTCCCATGCTCAATGGCGTAAGTGCAAGCAAAGTGTTTTTGCCTCAAATTTTGCCTACACCTGAAAGTCTCTATCAATATCTGTGTCAGCAATTTCCACATATTGCCGCAAATGAATGGCAACAACGTTTTAACAGTCATTTAATTTATGATGCTCTGGGCAATATTTTAAGCTGCGACTCGCCTTATATTGAAAATAGTCATGTGTTTTACTATCGTTTTTTAGCCCATGAAATCCATGTTCCCTTTGAGCATGAAATTTTATTTGAAAATGAACATTTATTAGTCATCGATAAACCACATTTTTTAACCATTAGCCCAACAGGTCAATATGTCCAAGAAACGCTTTTGGTTCGTCTAAAAAAACAAACGGGTAATGCGTTTTTAACCCCCATTCACCGTCTAGATCGTGAAACGGCGGGTGTGGTTTTATTCTCTAAACAAGTCGCCACACGAGCAATCTATCAACAGATGTTTGCACAGCGTGAAGTTCACAAAACCTATCATGCCATCGCACCTTTTCATGCCGATTTAACATTTCCTTGCTGTACCCGCTTAAGAATGCAAAAAGGTGAACCGTTCTACACCATGCAAGTGGTGGATGGCACTGTAAATAGTGAAACGGAAATTGATTTACTCGAACACAATACTGTTTGGGGCAAATATCAACTGCAACCCATTACAGGAAAGCAGCATCAATTACGCGTTCATTTAAACAGTTTAGGGATTGCAATAAAAAATGATCCATTCTACCCAGTGGTGCAACACAAAAGGGAAGATGATTTTTCAGCACCGCTTCAGCTTTTAGCAAAGCATATTCGTTTCAATGATCCGATGACTTTACAAGAAATGGCATTTTCATCACATTTTGAACTGACATTGTAATATGCTTGTCATTACAAATTATTTTGGTAAATATAGTGTATGAATGTTGAAATTACATTAGATTTGATTAAAATAAATGCTGAAAAGTTAAGTAATTAGATGTAATCAAAAAATCATGAGAAAAACTGAAGTTTATCAAATAAGACTTGACTCCCAAGAAAAAAAGCAGGCTTTTGCTGTGTTTAAGCAATTGGGGATTACGCCTGCACAAGCCGTTCGACTGTTCTTCAAGCAAGTCGTGTTGACCAAATCCATCCCCTTTTCGATTGAAAATCAGAGTATAGATCTAGATCAATTGAATAAAATTCGCAAATTAAAGCAACTGCAAAATACTTCAAATAATGATACAAAACAATCTACGATGACTGATCAAGAATTTATTTTAGATGATGATCATTTTGATTTATTTGAGGAATTAAATGCAATTTTAGGTGAAAGTGACAAAACTTAACAGTGTTGCATTTACAAACAAAATTTAAAAAAATTTCATCAAAACTTAGGTATGCTTCATGCAAAGAAAATCAAAAAGCATGGAGTATCAAATGATCGTAAGACGTGCAACTTTGGATGATTTACATCCACTTGCTGTTTTATTCGATGAGTATCGACAATTTTACGGCGCATCTTCAAATTTAAACCTTTCCTACCAATTTTTAAAACAACGCTTTCAAAATGAAGAAAGTGTTATTTTTATCCATGTAAAAGATGATGTTTTTACTGGTTTTATTTTACTGTATATGGGCTTTTCTTCAGTAGCTTGCTCGACCTATTATATTTTGGACGATGTTTATGTCACCCCAACGTATCGTCGTCAGGGTTCAGCAAAACAACTGATTGATACTGCAATTTTATTTGCAAGACATGCAAATGCACAACGCATTAGCCTACAAACAGAAAAAAACAATTATCAATCACATCAACTTTATGAACACATGGGCTTTATCAAAGATGATGAGTTTCAGATCTATCATTGTTTCCTTAAATAGACATCCGTGTTTTGGCAAGCTCCACTTGTTCTGGGCTAAGATAAATCCACTTCCCTTGTTCTAAATCTGGAAGTTCTAAAGCCCCAATTTGCTGACGATGCAATTGTTCAACTTTATTTCCCACAGCCGCCAACATTCGCTTAACTTGATGATACACCCCTTGATGGATGGTCATCTGTAGTTCGTGTTCTGCAATTTTAATCACATCTGTTGCGGCAAAACTCCCCGATTCATTGCGTAATTCGACGCCCTGTCTCAATTGCTGCATTTGTTCTTCAGTCACAGGATCAGCCGTTTGCATACGATAAACTTTCGCGACATGTTTTTTCGGATGTGTTAAGGCTTGTAGAAATTGACCATCATCTGTTAACAATAAAAGTCCACTCGTGTCTTGATCTAAACGACCGACACATTGCAAACCACGGTTCATCAATACATCATCGAATAAATCAAATACGCTAAAATGATGCGTTGCCTGATGTGAACATTCATAATCTTGTGGCTTGTTTAAAGCAATATAAACATTTTCACGATAATCAAAATTTTCGCCATAGACCGAAAATTTTAACTGATTGAGATCCAATTTATGTTTTGCATTGGTCATGACTTCACCTTGGATGGCAATCGCTCCATTTTTTATGAGCTGTTGGCAATGTTTGCGTGAACCAAAACCTTGCGACTGCAACATCTTTTCCAAGAACATAAACGAACCTTTTAACTATCATGAAAGGCGCATTCTATACTGAAATGAAGACTAATTTTATTGTTCGAGCGCTTTAAAGCAAATCTAGGTTTAAAACCCGATACAATAGAGATGATCTTTTCTAATCTCCCGCAAATGTAATGTCCAATTTAGATTTAAATCTCATCGTTCTCTTGGTTTTATTGGCTTGTGGCATCTTTAGCCATAATAGTGCTATCACGATTGCTGCTGGAGTACTGATTGTTTTTCGAATTACGCCTCTGAGTGAGTTTTTTCCTTACTTGCAGCAACATGGTTTAAATATTGGCATTATTATTCTGACCATTGGCGTACTAACCCCCATCGCCAGTGGAAAAATCCCAGGTGAAGCCATTTTAAAATCATTTATGAGTTGGAAATCATTACTCGCAATTGCTGATTGGACTTTTAGTGGCATGGCTAGGTGGACGTGGCGTTAAACTCATGACCAATCAGCCTGATGTGGTTGCAGGTTTGCTGATTGGTACGGTTGCTGGCGTTGCTGTATTACGCGGTGTTCCCGTTGGCCCTTTAATTGCCGCAGGGATACTGACACTCTTTATTGGATATTCATAAAAAAGCGAGCTGTTATTTCAGTTCGTTAAAATTCCGGCATATTGAATTTAAAATCACAATATCTAAAAATCAACTTTTCTAGATTTATTTTATATATCAAATAACTAATCAATTTTTTTAATCTTAAAGTATGAAAAACAGATGAGCCTATCCTTTAACTCATCTGTTTTTTTGATCATCTCAATATTCCAAATCAAGACTGATCCTATTTATGCAGAATAATACTGATTACGCTTTTGAGAGAACTTAGCCAGTTGCTTTAAAAAACCCTCAAAGTAACTTTTTTCTTTCTCTTCCGTTCGATAACCTGCATATAAAGTACGGCGTAATCCCGTAGATGAAACACAATCTAAACGACGGGAAGTCACCCAACCTTTTTGCTCATACTCATTCACCACCCAATCAGGTAAAGCAGCGATACCACGCCCACTTGCAACCAATTGAATCAACATTTGGGTTAAATCGGTCGTACGAATATGCTTCGGCAAAATATTGGCAGGAATAAATAATTTAGCCATGATATCTAAACGGTGCTTATCCACTGGATAGGTAATTAAAGTTTCTTCTGCCAACTCTTGCACTGTGACACGTTCCGCTCTCACCAAAGGATGTGTATTAGATAACACCAAACGTGATTCATATTCAAAAATCGGAAAATACTCAATCCCTTTTAAGGCAATCGGATCGGCGGTAATCAACATATCAAATTCTGCATTTTGCAAAAGTTCATGTGGATTTGATTCAAAACCTGAAGCAAAATCTAGGTCTACATCTGGATATAAATGACGGTACTGATTCAATAAAGGCATCAGCCAATCAAAACAACTATGACATTCGGATGAAAAAATAATTCGCCCTGTCTGACCATGCACAATACGGGTAATATCGGTTTGGGTAATTTGAATTTGTGGCAAGACATCATCAGCCAATTTAAGTAAACGTTGCCCTACATTGGAAAATGTGACAGGTCTACTACGACGATTGACCACCTCTACCCCATACCAATGATCCAACTCTTTCAATTGATGTGAAATGGCTGATGGCGTTAAACACAGATCATTAGCAGCAGCGACCAATGAACCGTGCTCACGTAATGCAGTTAAAGTTTTTAAATGACGAATTTCGAGCATGAACAAAGAACCAATAAATTTACACCAATGAATAAATCTCAGCTTATCATAAAATTAATTAGTTTGTTTCATGTTTGTCGGCCATGTACGTCCTGAAGTTTTTGAAACGCGTTTTTCTGCACAGCAAGCCAAATTCAACTTACCGCTTATTCCAACCACCACCATTGGTTCATTCCCACAAACTACTGAAATTCGTGCTGCACAGGCTGCATGGAACAAAGGCGACTTAACCAATGATGCCTATGAAATCGCAATGAAAAAACAAATTACCTATACCATTGAACAACAAGAAGAACTTGGTTTAGACGTTCTGGTACACGGCGAAGCTGAACGTCTTTGGGTTAATCCAGACTGTGGTTTAAAAACACGTAACTGAGCGGAAACTCAAACAGCATTGGCTGCATTCGTGAAAATGGCAAAACAAGTTCGTGCGCAGCTAACTGAAGCAGCATAATTTATTGTAGGGTCATATTTCAAAAAAAAATAGCCTCTTTATTAGGGGCTATTTTTATAGATCGGAATATTCATCATCAATCAAGAAAAGCGATAATATTGTGCTGTACTAAAATCATAAAAATTGATCATAGAACCCGAAATAGTAATTTCATAATAACTTGAGTTTCCGTAATGATAACCTTCGTATTTTTTGACACCTTTCTTTTTTAAACTGATAAATTCGCCATGCTCATAATCATATAAATTAAACTCTCGACCTGTATATCTGCCCTCAAACATTGCTGATCTGTGATAATCAAAAAGTTTGGCCTCTTGTTGATTCACATGACCGCTTATTTGTGGATATGAGTTCTCGTTATAATCATAAATATTTGATTTATCATTACCAAATTCCAGTTTTGCTACAACTAAGGCTAAAGCAGCTCTTTGATATTGTTTCATAAATGCTCCTTTTAATTTTTTAATTATTTTGAGTAAATGAAAAAATCATCCTACTTTTCCATGTTTAACTTTATTTAAATTTTTTTTATTCCTACTCAAGATAACAAACTTCTGTTTTAACGCAAAATATTACTTGTTATAAATTTGATATAATGTGCCAGATGAGGAAATATTTTATTGATAATCAAAAACATCTTGTATTAAATATTTAGCTAATCCAAACCACGAAAAATTCGTACATGAATTGCAGTACTTTCAGCCTACGGTAAATATGATTCTGAAATCCATGATTACCAACCTATTCAAGAATGGATTTCCAGCATGGGTCTGATGACTAAACCATGAATCAACGATCATTTTAATCAGGCAATTTATGCCCACAATGCGGACAGAAACAATATTTTATTTTTTCTTGCTCTAGCTCTTCTTCCTTACGCTCACGAATAAGCTGTAACAAAATATCCTGCGTTTGCTCAACAGTAAGACCGACCTCTTTACGTAAATTTTCAATTTTTTCTTTATCTGCAATTAAATCAATTTCAGCAACATATAAAAGTTCACGAAATTTTAATTCCAACTTTTGCTTACGCAATTCAAGCTCACTCGCTAAACCATTCGCCAAAATACCCGCAGGAAGTGCCGCTAAACCGACCCCTAAAATTGTAATCAATGCCCCAAGAAATCTACCCAACGGTGTGATTGGCGTAACATCACCATAACCTACTGTCGTCAGTGTCACCACGGCCCACCACATAGACGCAGGAATTGAACTAAATACTTCTGGCTGTGCTTTATTTTCAACGACATACACCCCAGCCGCTGCAATAACAATCATAATCAGTAAAATAAAAATAACCGCTTGAAATGAGCCTTTTTCACGCTCAATCACACGTAATAAAATCTGTAATGAGACAAAATAACGCGTCAGTTTGAGTAATCTAAATAATCTGAGGATTCGCAGGACACGTAAATCGATATGCACAAAGAAGTTAATATATGCGGGTAAAATTGAAAGTAAGTCGATGATTGCACCGCCACTGCGTACCCACAACCATCTATTTTGCCATGCACTGTTAAACGGATTTTTTTCGGCAATCGCCCAAAATCGTAATAAATATTCGAGCTGTAAAAACCAAGATGGAAAATAATTCAAAAGCATCAAAGTACAGCTGATACGACAGATAAATATCATTCATCGATTCAAGTAAAACTGCAACAGCATTACTAATAATCAATAAAATGAGAAAGACGTTTACGCAGCGACTAAACGTACTTTCATAGTCATCGTTATGCAAATGATCATAAACAAATCTGCGAAGTTTGTACCACGCGTTGAATTCCATATCCGTGCGTTGCTATTGAATAAGATTTTTTCAGTGTAGCGCAACTTAAGTCTTGGATATGAAATTTTGTAAAAATTAATCGTCAATTGCAGTACTTTAAACGGATAAATCTCAATGCTATTGAACAAAAAGAAGGGCTAAACGTACCTGATCATAACCCATACGCGGGTTAGTCGCTTCAACAATCGGACGCAGTTTAATTGACCCTTCTTCACTAAAGTTTTCAGCGCTTTGACGTTTCATTAGGCGCTTATAAATTGTCCTTACTTGCTCAACCACCTCATCCCCCGGATGCGCCACAGCAATATCTAAGCCTTGCTCTTTATGCAGTTTGGCCAAATGATTGATAATTGTCGCAGGGGTTAATCCACGTTCAACCGCAATATCTTGAATTTCATAGCCTTTTTCAAAAAGCTCACGCGTTTCATCGAGTGTTGCAGTGGCATAATTGGTTTTACCCGCACTTTTCGAAATTTTCTTTTCATTACGCTGAATTTCAGTTTCATTCAACGTTCCACCACAGTGACGAATAAACGCTTTATGTTGAGGGATTAAATCAATCAACTCAAAGTGAGTTTCTGCTTCATCTGACAATTCCTGAAAGCGTCGGTCTGCTTTAATGGCTAAACTATCGAGCTCAAGCGCCTGTTGATTAATTCCGAGCAGTTTTAAGCCATTTAAGGCTTTAAGTCGCGATATTGCGACATAACCTTGCCCTTTCTCAAAAGTATGGCTCAGGTTAATTTCCGCAGCTTCTAAGGTCATGCCTTGTGACTTATGAATGGTTATAGCCCATGCTAAGCGCAGTGGAATCTGCTGAAAACTGGCAATGGTTTTCCCTGCATCATTATCCACCGACCATGTTTCAGGCTCGACCACCAGTACCGTACCATCGGTAAGTTTTACTTTAGGCAAAATACCATGATCATCATCTTCTTCAAAACCAATCACTTCACCTAAACTGCCGTTGATATAGCCCATATCAAAGTTATTTTTTACAAACATCACTTTGGCATTTTTCTTTAAGGTTAAATTTTCAGGCGCTCGAACTGAAGACTTCAAGGTTTCAATTAACTTGTCATTACCATCACATACTGCGTCAAATTGGCGACCATCCGCCTCAATTGCGTTTAAATGTTTAAAGTTAATCGCATCGACATCCATATTATGGGTGTATAAACGGGTAAAGGTTTCACCAATATTTTGTTGATTGGTTTGTTCCAAAGCTTGCAGATGTTCCGTGGTAATACTTTGACTACGAATCGCATTTAAGATGTCATTTAAATAATCATTGCCTTGACGATGTTGCTCGGTCAAATAACAGACCCGAAATTTCGCCTCAACCCAAGCATCGGACATAAAGCAGAACTTATCACGGTTGCGTTCATCATTTTTACCTACCGGTGGTAACTGAAAAAAATCGCCCGCAACAATGACTTGAATACCGCCAAAGGCTTCATCACTTTCTTTAAAATATTTGAGGACTTGATTGACCAAATTCAGTTGCTTGGCATGCAACATTGAAATTTCATCAATAATCAGCACTTGGGCATTTTCTAAATGCTCTTTTAAGTATTTACGTTCTTTCATATTTTTTAGATCGGCATCAGATAAAAAATCTTTGATCCCAATGCCTGCCCACGTATGAATGGTCATCCCATTCATGTGCGTTGCAGCAATCCCTGTTGAAGCGGTAATCGCGACAGGTACTTTACGCGCTTTCAAATAATTGATGTACTGATTGAGTGTATAGGTTTTCCCTGCACCAGCCGAACCTGTTAAAAATACATTTTCGCCTGCTTTTAAAAGCTTGAGTGCAGTTTCTTGTTTCATAAGACCTATAACCATAAATTAACGGCTATAGCCTACCGATTTTTTCCGCAAAAGTTAAGCCCAGAAAAAAGTTTAACGACATGAGGTGTCACTTAAAAGCGATAACTGTGAATTTAACCAAGCAATAAATTGCACTGCGACATCCACAACAAGCGCTTCGGCTTTACGATTGCTGGAATATTCCAACTGATCATAGAGCAATTTCCCCTCTCGAACATAACAACCTAAAGTCATATGCTGTTGAACCGTTTGAGATGACATATGAAAAGCCACATATTCACCATCAATAATAGCCTGTGCATAACTTGCGGCTAAACAATGCTGACATCGTTTAGATTCTTCAATAATGCGCTCTAAATCTGCCAGCTCTTCAAAATACCAATCTGAAAATTGAATTTTTTTTCTGAATGTAATCGGTTGCCATACCGCCAAGGCAAAATTTTTCTTTAACTTGCTCATCATTTCTTGTGTTTGGATTTGATCATGCCAATGCATCGCTTGATGAAAAAGCCCTATCCAAGTGGTACTTTTAGGTACAATTTTATTATCTGTAAAATAATCAACCAAATAATCGCGTACATAAGCGTCAAACACTGACACCCTTGTATGCCCATCACGTAAATAAAAAAGTTGCCTAAACTCATCCAGCTGCATTTTATAGCGTTGTAATACGATATAAAAATCACGATTTTGATGGGTTTCAGGGCGGATATAAAACATTAAGTCTTCAGGCAATGCTTGCGTTATTTTGTGTAGATGCAACATATACGCTTGCATAACTCGACTTAAACGCAAATAGATTTTTTTAGCCATTTGATCATCTGTTTTCGCGACATTACGCATCAAGGCCATCCATTCATCCAAGTACAAAATAGACGGGCTGATGGCGATGCGATGATCATCAATGGATTGTCTTTGTCCTTTTAAAATGACGGTATAATTATTTTCATGTTCAAAGCATTCTTCTTGCATGGCAAAATAATGACAGCTTTGAATAAACATACGTGCAGCTGAATGCTGAAAATACTGCAAGGTGGCTAAAATAACCTGTGGATGTACCTGACTAGTATCAACAAAACTAAGTGCAGTCATAGCAACCCTAACACTACTCTGCTGAATATTTGCGCTAAGCCAATCCAACACTTCAGTGGATTGCTTAAACAACCAATTCACCGCACGCGGATAATCAAATAACGGTAGTTTTGCCACCTTCTTTTGCCAAACAGTCGCACTCGGTTCAAGAAAATTATGCTTTGACAATAAATCATCACGTTGCCATAGCTCGCGCCGCATTAAACGCACAAAACCTAATAAATGACTTTTCTCTTCGGCATGACGATAGAGCAAATTGATATCATCTTGATGTTCGATTAACTCATTTAAATTAAAGCGCTCTTCAAATGACAATGCCAAAATACGATACATAGGGCGAGGTAAAAATTGAGCAGCACTAAAACAAAAATCATCCAAACATTCCATCAAAGGCTGTATCGGTAGAATTTCATCCGCACAAACGCCTTGAATAGAGCAAATCTCTTGCAGCATTTGAATAATCGATTCAGGGACTTGGGTCTCATTAAGCACACAATCAGTCAAAACCGTAGACTGATAAAAATCAGCCGTCATCATCAAATGGTCAATCATTTCAGCTTGAAGTAAAGAAAGCTGTTTTAAAAAAAATCTGACCCGCTCAGCGCCATTGATCCATAAATAAACTTGATCCAATAAAACTTGCCGAAACTGTTGTGCCTTTTGACGCAGAAAAAGAGAATGTTGTGGCTTTAAATCGCCAGTCAAAAAATACAGATCATGCAATATAAAGTCTTCAACTAATTCTGCTTTTTGCCCCAAATAATTAAAATCACAACGTAAAATCGTTTTTATCTGTGATTTTGGTGCATAAAATTCGAGTTGAAATAAACCATTTGCGATGTATACACAATGCTGCTCTTGATCGATCACGAAACATATTTTGTGCATTGAGATCAGTGACAATATTCAGCTGATCCTGAAAAATTTCATTGAGACTTTTAGAAATTCTAAATAACTGTTTCGCAATGAATTGGTACTGCGGTACTAAACGATCCTGTCCCATACTCGCCTCACATTGAATTCACATCTCACGGTGAATTTATTTATATATTGTGAAGATAATGTATGCCGATGAGAGAATTTAAGCAAATCTATCCCGACAAGAATTCATCGTTAATTATTTGATATTCAATTATAAAAATATGGCTATAACATAGATAAAGCCATACCAATTTCAAAATTAAAAGATGTTCACATTTTTAAATGTTCAATATGTATTAAATTTTGGTTGAGTATAAATTGAAAAATATAATTACGTCAGATCGGCAAATAAAAATGGTTGTGGTCAGCAAGACTAACCACAACCATTTTATCTTTATTGTATAAGTACAATAATCATCGGTGAATCAATCACAACGTAAATGTATGATGACCCACCTATTATTCTTTATGACTTAGCCAACAACATGTTTTTGCACAAGAATCGATCCAACAGAATAACCTGCACCGAATGAGCAAAGTACACCATATTCACCATCATTAACTTCATGTGCAGTACGATGCAATGCAATGATTACACCCGCAGAAGACGTGTTGGCAAATTCATCTAAAATAATCGGTACGAGCGCACGATCAGCATCTTTACCCACAACATATTTCAAGATCAGATCATTCATGCTGGCATTGGCTTGGTGTAACCAAAAACGCTTCACATTGCTTGGTGCAATGGCATTTTTCTCAAGTTGCGCGGTAATGATTTTAGCCACCAATGGGACAAACTTCTTTAAAGACTTTACGACCATCTTGATTGAACAATTTATCATCTAGCACCGCATCTTCACTACGGTTTAAGTAACCGAAGTTGTTGCGAATGTTATTTGAAAATTGAGTAAATAAATGCGTATCTAAAATTTCAAAACCAGTTTTGGTGGTCGTCTCTTCAATAATCGATGCTGTTGCAACATCACCAAAAATGAAGTGACAGTCACGTGAACGGAAATCGGTATGACCTGAGGTAATTTCAACATTGACTAACAATACACGGCGTGCACCACATTTGATGGCATCAGCGGCTTGTTTTAAGCCAAAGGTTGCAGCAGAACATGCTACATTCATGTCATAAGCGTAACCTTGAATCCCCAAAGCAGATTGAATTTCAATCGCAACCGCAGGATAAGCACGTTGAATGTTTGAACATGACAGAATAACCACATCGATATCTTCTGCGGTTACCCCTGCATTTTCCATCGCTTGTTTAGCCGCAGTCACGCCCCATTCTGCTTGAATAGAAAGCTCATCATTACTACGTTCACGTAAACGTGGATACATACGTTTTGGATCTAACACACCTGATTTTTCAGCAACATAACGGCTTTTAACACCCGATGCTTTTTCAATAAATTCAGCATTTGAACCACGACGAGCTTCGATTTCACCCGCCGCAATTTTGTCGGCATTTTCGTGGTTAAACAGTTCCACATAAGCATTTAAACTTGTTACTAATTCTTCATTGGTAATGGCTTCTTCTGGATGATACAAGCCTGTACCTGTAATACGAATGCCCATGCAAAACTCCTGTTAATATCGCGCTATGTTAACTGATGCCTAATTGATTCCATACTTTTTGCAATCTGGTTGCAGAAATAGGCATCTTTGTTTTCATTGGCTGTGAGAACAAAGAAATGCGAAGTTCTTCAATCATGAAGTACAGTTCTTTTAGACGAGCGTCATTTTTAAACTTAAATAATTTTTCCATCCATGGGTCAACTTGATCAATGGCAGAATTGTCTCTTTGTAGGTTATTTGGCAAGCGCTCTAAACGCAAGACCAACGCCTTCAAATAACGAGGGAATTCCTGCCATATGTCTGAAGATTTGACATATACAAAGTTGGAAAGAGCCATTAAATCAAGCTGATCTTCAATGTCATCAATATTTTTTCCAAACAGAGATTCGTCTAAAACCAACAATTTCCGACGAATATCCTGCCATTGAATATAAATATCGCTCAATATTAATAATGCCTCTTGTCCGTGCGTAAGGAAAGATTTTTTTACATTTAAAATTAAATTTTGAAACTCTTCAGCATTGACAGGAAGCTCATTTATGGTCATTTGCAGTGTGGCATAAACTAACATTTGTTCTAACTGAGCTTTATCACCTAATGGCGAATATGCCAAAGCCAGCGGTTTAGAAATCTGTTTTTTCAGTTGGCGAATCAAATCCCCCAACTGCATATACACCAAACGAATCACCCCTTCACGGTGCTGACGAATAGCTTCAGCTTGATCATTAAAGGTTTGAATCACCACACCCGATTCATCTTTTGCATCCAGTTCTGCAAATGCTTTCACTGGCACTAAAGCTTGATATTGCTTAACAATCACGCCTGTGACTTTCTGCGATGCTTCAAAAGTAAAACTTTCAGGGAACGCTTTAAATTCGCCTTTAAGCTGTTTGACGGGGCTATGTGTTTCTGTGCGACAACGGGCTTTCAGTTCAACTAAATCACGCCCTTGTTCAATCACATGCCCTTTTTCATCAATCACTTTAATGAACGGCAACAAATACTGATCAATACGCTCAAAACTAAATTCTTTTGCTGTGATTTGTTCCCCACGCAGTTGAAATGCCAAATAACTAAAAATATGTTCACGCAAATGAACTGCATCAATGCCTTTCATCAACTTACGCGCTGTATCTGGAATAGGCACCAAATTTCGACGTTTATCTTTCGGCAAAGATTTTAATAAGGCTTCTATCAAGTCCTGTCGCCAACCGGGAATTCCCCATGACCAAATATTTTCATCGACCTGCGGCAAAGCCTGTACAGGAATTTTAACTGTAGCGCCATCTTCATCATGACTTGGGTCAAAGCGATAACTTGCCGCGAAACGCAATGAACCATTGTGCAGATGGTCTGGAAATTGCTGCGTGGTTGGACGATCATTCATCCATAACGCATCATCATCGACAAATAAATAACGCGGATTTTGGGGTTCTATCGTCGCTCGCCAATCTTCAAAAGCACGTCGACTGGCGACCTCCTCAGGTACTTTTGACGCATAGAATTGATAAATAGTTTCTTCATCCACCACCAAATCACGACGACGTAATTTGTCTTCAACACGTTCAACTTCTTCCAGTTTTTGTAAATTGTGTTTTAAAAATGGCGGTGTAATACCTAATTTACCTGTGGTTAAAGCATCCCGCAGGAAAATTTCATGAGCTGCGGCTTGATCAACCTTTTCATAATTCATCAACTGCTTCGGTTCAATAATCAAACCAAACAGTGAAATTTGATCATAAGCATTCACAATGCCGGCTTTTTTCGACCAATGCGGTTCAAAATAGTGATGCTTCAACAAATCACGTGCAGCAAGCAAAATCCATTCGGGTTCAATTTTCGCCAAAGTCCGTAAATACACTTGAGAAGTTTCCACCATCTCAAATGCCATCACCCAAGATGCACCCCCTTTATGCAAAGTCGATGCAGGGAAAATACGGGCTTTTTGCTGACGCACTGCCATATAGACATTTTTTTCATCGGTCTTATTGGCAATAAATGAAAGTAAACCAGTCAATAAAGCACGGTGCAAGTTTTCATAACTGGCTTTTTTATCATTAAATGAAAGCTTTAAACCTTGAGCCAATTCAGAGAGTTGCTCATGGGTTTTTTTCCATTCACGTAAACGCAACCAACTGAGAAAATGCTGACGCGCAAAATTACGACGTTTATTTTCATTCATCGATTCACGATTATTCTGTAAAGTTTCCCATAACTTGATGTAGAACAAAAAGTCAGAATCGCCTTCTTTAAATAACGCATGTTTTTGGTCGGCTTGCGTTTGTTTATCATTTGGACGTTCACGCGGGTCTTGTACAGCAAGCGCAGCCACAATAATCAACACTTCATTCAAAACACCAAAATGTGCACCGCCTAAAATCATTCGTGCCAAACGCGGGTCAATCGGCATCTTCGCCATCATTTGACCGATTTTCGTCAGTTCAGATTTCGTCTCATTCATTGCCCCAAGTTCAAGCAACAACTTCCGTCCATCATTGACCAAGCGATGATCTGGCGGCTCAATAAAGTCAAAATCTTCCAAATCGCCCAAATTCAGACTTTGCATTTGCAAAATCACCGATGCAAGATTGGTTCGTTTAATCTCTGGTTCGGTAAATTCAGGACGACTTTGGAAGTCATCTTCTGAATACAGTCGAATACACACACCCGGTGCAATACGACCACAACGCCCTTTACGCTGATTGGCTGCGGCTTGAGATACAGCTTCAATTGGTAAACGCTGTACCCGTGAACGATAGCTATAACGTGAAAGACGGGCAAAACCGCTATCAATAACATAGCGAATATTGGGTACAGTTAACGCTGTTTCAGCAACGTTGGTGGCAATAATAATACGTCGCCCACCACCACCTGAACTAAAAATCTTTTGTTGTTCAGCTAAAGCTAAACGCGCATATAACGGTAAAATTTCCGTATGACGAGGACCATGCTTTTGCAAGGTTTCTTGTAGTTCGCGAATTTCTTGTTCTGTACTGGCAAATATCAAAATATCGGCATGTTCAGGATGTCCTTTTTCTTGAGCATCAGCAAAACATTCTTCTACCGCTTGAACCACTGCACGCGGCAAATTTTCTTCAAAATCATCAAATTCATCATCATCACTACCACCAATGCTCATTTCTGAAATGGGACGATAACGAAGTTCTACTGGAAAGCTTCGCCCTTCCACTTCAAAAACTGGGGCATCAAAAAAGTAACGACTAAAGCGATTCACATCTAAGGTTGCTGAAGTAATGATGACTTTTAAATCACGACGTTTATGCAGGAGTTGTTTTAAATACCCCATGATAAAGTCGATATTGAGCGAACGCTCATGCGCTTCATCAATAATAATAGTGTCGTATTTGGTTAAATAACGATCATTCGCCAACTCCGCCAATAAAATACCATCCGTCATTAAACGGACAATAGAATCTTGCGAACCTTGTTCATTAAAGCGAATTTTAAAACCAATCGATTCACCCAGTTTTTCACCGACTTCTTCGGCAATACGCTGCGATACGCTGCGTGCAGCAAGACGACGCGGTTGGGTATGACCAATCATCCCAGTTAAACCACGTCCAGCCAGCATGGCAATTTGTGGTAATTGCGTGGTTTTACCCGACCCCGTTTCCCCTGCCACAATAATCACTTGATTCTGTTGAATGGCTTCAATCAGCTGATCGGCAGATTGAGTCACTGGCAGATCTTGATTCAGCCGAATATTGGGGAGTCGCGATAGACGTTCACGGACTTTATGATTAGATTTTTCAAATAATTCTTGATATTGTTTTTCGTTGGCATCTTTACCTTTGCGTAGTCGATTTAAACGATGACGGTCACGTGCCATGACCCATTGATCTACATTTAAATGACTTAACACAGATAACTTATCCAAAAACAAAAAATTGAACTGCACATTTTACGCTGTAACGCTCTCGAGAGAAAGCCAACGCAATATTTATTCATTACATTTAATGAAAAGAATATCCAAAAGCATCAGAACAGCTCACGATCCAAGCTCAAAGCAGCTGTTTATATGCATAAATCATCAGGTTCTTAACCTTATAAAAGAATCCAACAACTTATATTTATGGTCATGACGCATCAAAAAAATGATTTGATCTTCAAAAAGAAATTACTTTTTAACAATTTACCCTTGAATTTTAGATGCTAAGCCATCATGTTCTTAGCCAAGCCGAAATGCTGATCTTTTGTCATTGAGCCATCATTTTTATATGGCTGAATAGATAAGATCATCAGATTTGATGAAATTGTAGACTTTACAATACTGAATTCGGTTTTTCCGATTTCAACAATGTAAAAATACTGTTTCATCAATAACAAAAAATTCGCTATTCTTTTAGAAATTAAATACAAACCTCGATCATGGAGATAATGATGAGCTTAATTAATACAGAAGTTAAACCATTTAAAGCACAAGCATTCCACAACGGTCAATTTATTGAAGTGACTGAAGCTGATCTTAAAGGCAAATGGTCTGTATTCTTCTTTTATCCAGCTGACTTCACTTTTGTTTGCCCAACTGAACTTGGTGACCTTGCAGACAACTACGCTGAATTCAAAAAATTAGGCGTTGAAATCTACTCAGTTTCTACTGACACGCATTTCACGCATAAAGCTTGGCACGATTCTTCAGCAGAAATCAAAAAAATTGAATACGTAATGGTTGGCGATCCAACTTGGACACTTGCTAAAAACTTTGAAGTATTAATCGAATCTGCTGGTCTTGCTGATCGTGGTACTTTCGTTATCGATCCTGAAGGTAAAATCCAAATCGTTGAAATCAACGCTGGTGGTATTGGCCGTGATGCTTCAGAACTTCTTCGTAAAGTTAAAGCAGCTCAATATGTTCACGCTCACCCAGGTGAAGTTTGCCCAGCTAAATGGCAAGAAGGCGATGCAACTTTAGCGCCTTCAATCGACCTAGTGGGTAAAATCTAATTTCGATTAGATTGAACTGATTCAAAAAAACCACGCTTTCTAGCGTGGTTTTTTTATTGCTAATCTAAGTTGCTTAAATTTTTATTCATTTTATCAAACTAGAATCTAATCTAAAGTCTGAACACCGCCACCATTTACAAAAATAGTTTGCCCACTCACCCACGCTGAAATGGGTGAGGCAAAATACAACATTGCTCCAGCAATATCTTCTGCCGTTCCCAGTCTTTTGATGGGTGTATGTTGCAACATTTTCGCTTCAATTTCTGGGGTTAATACACTTGCCAAAGCAGCGGTTCGCGTTGCACCGGGTCCTACAGCATTAATTCGAACTTCTGGGCCAAAATCAAAGGCTAGGTTCGCCACCATATGGTTGACAGCCGCTTTAGAACCAGCATATCCACTCATATTTGGCGATGCATTTTTACTGGACATTGAAGAAGTCATTACAATCGAACCATAACCTGATTTTTTCATATGCGGTACACATAACTGACTTAAACGCCATCCACTAAATACATTAAGCTCATAATCACGTTTGATGTCATCAATGCTTATTTGAAAAGGATTTTCACGCCCTCCACCGCCACCACCTGCATTGTTAATTAAAATATTGACCGTACCAAAAGTTTGCACGGTTAAATCAACAAGATTAACCAAACTCTGATCATCTAAAACATTACATTGCACAGCTAAAGCGCGTACGCCTATGTGCTCAACTTCTTCCGCCACCTTTTGAGCTTTTTCTATATTTAAGTCGCCAATAACAATATGCGCACCTGCTTCTGCTAAAAGTAATGCCGTTGCCTTACCAATACCATCCGCACCGCCTGTGACAATAGCCACTTTATCTTTGAGATTAAAAAGCTCATTCATTTTCATGCTGATACCTTTTATAAAATTTTATATGAGTGAAGAAATATAATTATTCTGATCAGTTTTATATCATTGCATAACTTTTTGATATCTAGATTTAAGCGCAGAGGTAACATTTTATTAATATTAAATAAATCAATAACTTAAAATACACTCAATCTTTATTGGCTTATTATTTTTACATCTTGTACTTATCTGCTTGATTTGATTTTTCCGTTACAAATTTACCATACATCCGTTAGGTCTTTTTAATTACCTTTAAATGAAACAGAGTTCGCATAGAAGTCTGTAAAAAAAGAAGAAAAGGAGTTACTTATGGGAACACTACTTGTGGTAACTTCTTATCAATACAATGCATCTTCACGCTATTTAAAAATTTTTTATAATAATGGCTCAGGAGAGCTGTATCACCCTGTGCCTGAGTTTATCTATAATAATTTGTTGCGCTGTAGTGATAAAACAGCCTTTGTACACAAGTACTTAGAATACGATGTGCATTTTACGCGACTTTCAATTCAATAAAGTTTTTAACTTCTACCGTATAAAATACCACCTAATCAACAATCAAAACGCGTCCTTGCGAATTTATCATCTTTAGTGGTTGTTCTGAGTCTAAGTGATCTATGACAGGAATCTATCTTTAAGCCGTTTCTTGAATCAACTTAAACCGTGGTAGAACTTGACCATCAGATAAAGTGACCGTTTCTTGAAACATCTCTAAAGGACGTACCCACATGGAATAATCAGCATACAAACACTGATAAACCACCAGCTTTTCACCTGTTTCACTGTGTGTCGCCACATGAAAAACTTGATATAAATTGCCTTTATAATGTTGATAAATTCCAGATTTAAGATTCATTGATTTTTGCCGAGTGAAAAACTGACTCTCATCATAATCAAATTTTTTATTGATCATGACATAAATCTAATGCTTTCCATAA
The DNA here is from genome assembly GCA_963812025.1 of uncultured Gammaproteobacteria bacterium. Classification (GTDB taxonomy): domain Bacteria; phylum Pseudomonadota; class Gammaproteobacteria; order Pseudomonadales; family Moraxellaceae; genus Acinetobacter. The sequence continues at coordinate 83,849 of CAWETQ010000004.1, read as the reverse complement.
AATATCTAATAAACACTTGAATATTCACATTAAACCTTCATATTCCAAGTTGGAATCTTGCTTGTATCAATGACATTAACGATCGTAATAAAACCAGTGTGAAAGGTTCAAAAGCATCACTGTCCGCTTTTGATTACATCATCCGTTCGGGGCAGTCATTAGATAAACAAAGCATTTATATTGAATGGTGATACATGGGCTTATCTCTATTCGTAGATATAAGCCTTTTTTTTCAATCAATTTTTTTATCAAAGGTTACATTTTATGAACAAATTTTTGATCTTTATTTAAGCTATTTTCGATTATATTCGCACATATCCCATTTATGTGGATAAAACAATTAAAAGGAAATATGACAATGAATAAACTACTTGTTGCTTTAGGTCTTGCTGCTACTGTGGCACTTGTTGGCTGTAATAAAGAAAAAGCACCTGAAACAGGCGCTACAACTGGTGAGCACATAGAAAATGCTGCAACTCAAGCAAGTCAGGACATTAAAAATGCTGCTGACGAAGCGGCTGCAAAAACTGAAGCGGCAACAAATAAAGCTGTAGCGCATATTGATGCCGCAGCAGACGAAGCGGCTAAAAAAACTGAGGCAGCTGCTGATGATGTAAAAAAAGTGGCAAAAGAAGCTACAGCTAAGACAGCTGATGCTGTTGAAAAAGGTGCTGCTGACGTAAAACAAAAAGCTGAGTAATCATCTGTTTTTGAAAAAAGCTCCTTATCTGGAGCTTTTTTTATTTTGATCAACCTTGCATTTTACGTTGCATTCCTTATATGGTTAAAGTGCTAAAATTTTCTAAGAGCATGTTTATATGCCATATTCTCATCATGAAAAACATTATATTCATAGAACTGGCTGGCTTCGTGCCGCAGTACTCGGTGCGAATGATGGAATTATTTCAGTCACCAGTTTAATTATAGGGATGGCAGCAAGCGGAGCATCAACTCAAATGCTACTGATCACTTGTGTGGCGGGTCTCATTTCGGGTGCAAGTTCCATGGCAGCTGGTGAATATATTTCCGTAAAATCACAAGTAGATATTGAAGAAGCAGATCTACATATGGAAGCTAAAGAATTAGATAAAAATCCAACACATGAACTCAAAGAGTTAACCCATATTTATATCATGCGCGGTTTAGATCCTGAGTTAGCGCATGAAGTTGCAGTGCAACTCACTGCGCATGATGCACTTGGCGCACATGCACGTGATGAAATAGGTATTCATGAAAATACCACTGCCAACCCATTACAAGCTGCGGGTTCATCTGCCCTTGCTTTTTCACTGGGTGCACTCTTTCCAATGTTCTCTATTTTAATTAGCCCAGATCAATACGTTGCGACAGTCGTCATGATTGTCGGGGTTTTATCCTTAGCTGGACTCGGTGCTTTATCGAGCTATTTTGCAGGCACATCTATGCTCAAAGGCAGTTTACGTGTAGCCATTTGGGGAATTATTGCCATGAGCTTCTCTGCATGGATTGGTTCACTGTTTAATATCCATCCCATGTAAATCTACATATTTTCCTTATAGATATAATCAATTGTTGCTGTGTTTTTATTGTTGATTGGTACGCGTATCAAGTAGTTGGGCTTAATCAAGCACACATTTTTAGTGATAAAAAAGCCCCTTAAATAGGGGCTTTTTGAATTTTGGTTTTTTAAATCTAATTTAAAGCTTCTTTTAAATTACAGCCAAAGCCCATAATTTCTTGTGCCTGACGGTACGATGTATAACGATTTAAAATAAAATCATAAAATTGATCCGCATTTGCAAAACTTTTTGCTAAATCTTCATTTTGCGCATGAGCTAATTGAAGCTGCCCTATCAAACTCAGGTTTTGATGTCCCAAGTGATACATTTCAGCAAAATAACCATTCATCATTTCACAATAGGCTGTTTTAACTGGTTTTAAAGACGTCCGACTGACTGCATGTAAATTTAGAGTCTTAAGCTGACGACTATCAAATACCGACTGGTCTGAGAAAGCAATACTATTTGTTTTTTTAAAGGCTTGATAATCCTTCGATAGTTTTTGATTCAATAAGTCAAAGCGCTGTTGCAAGCTGGCAACATCCTGAACTTGATACTTTTGAGGATCAATCTGTGTTTCATTTTGCTCAGAAGATGAACAGGCTGAAAGCACTAAAGTTGAAATTAAAGTCACTAAAATTAACGGCTTCAGCATAAATCGTCCAATAATCACCAAATACAGCGCAATATTATGCCTGAAATATCCAGCTAAATTGATCTTTTGTGTGATCACATGTGAAAGGTTACTTAAAAATTTTTATTCAAGAAAATCAAAAAAATAATCATTTTATTTCGTAAAAAAATAACGAATATTATTTGCTTAATTTTGAGTGCTTGGGCAAAGTAATCTGTACTCGTAGGAGCTAAATATGACTTTATTAGAACAACTTAATATTAAACATCCTATTTTTCTTGCCCCAATGGCGGGCGTTTCTACCCCTGAATTGGCGGCTGAAGTCTCCAATCAAGGCGGTTTAGGTTCACTCGGCTTGGGCGCAAGTTCTGTTGAAGCAGCCCGCCAACAGATTTTAGAGACTCAAGCACTGACCCACCGACCATTTCAAGTCAATTTCTTTTGCCACCAAAGTTCAGCTCTAGACAGTGACGTTGCAAAGCAGTGGATTGAATATTTAGCGCCTCAATTTGAGAAATATAATGCAGCTCCCCCAACTGAATTAAAATGTATCTATCCCAGCTTTTTAGATCATGATGATTATTTAAATTTAGTCTTAGAAACAAAGCCTAAAGCGGTCAGTTTTCACTTCGGTATTCCACACCCACATCAAATTCAAGCGTTAAAACAAGCGGGAATTATGACCATGGTTTCAGCGACGAATTTAGCTGAAGCACTTGAAATTGAAGCGGCAGGTATTGATATTATTATTGCGCAAGGTATTGAAGCTGGTGGGCATCGGGGCATTTTTAATGAAACATTTGACAGCGCGGTAAAAACGTATGATTTGCTTCAGTTGCTAAAACAGTATTGTCACTTACCGATCATTGCGGCTGGTGGCATTATGAATGGACATCAAGCTCAGCGACTCATACAGTTAGGTGCAGAAGCCATTCAACTGGGAACTGCTTTTGTACAATGCAAAAGTTCAAACGCCAATGCAGCTTATCGAAAAGCGCTATTCAATACCCCCATTACTCAAGTTACCGAAAGTATTTCAGGTCGTCCTGCACGGGGTTTAATTAATCATTGGCATACCCAAATCGACCGACCTGAACGACCTGATGTTGCCACTTACCCTTATTGCTACGACTTGGGCAAACAACTCAATACTGTAGCATCAGCCCAAGGAGATTTTGGTTTTGCTGCATTCTGGGCGGGAACAAATGTCGCTCAAATTCGTGAAATGGAAGCTGCGGATTTAGTCAATCAACTGGTGCTAGAAATGAGTCAAAGCTAATATGCTCTAGATGATAAAAACCCTCTCAATTGAGTAATGCCAGTCAGTTAAGAAATTGACTGGCTTTTTTATTTTAAATTCATAATGTTATTCGATACGCGGAAACGTCATCCGCAACTGTTCGAGGCAAGACTACTTTGAAAAAGTAAGGTTTCTGCGATGAATTAATCAATAAAAGGGATTTGACGAGTTTTGCGGATGACAAATGCTTTTGGTTCTTTTGGCATAACAAAAGAACAAATGAGCTCCAAGCATTTGATTTAAGGCAATAAGACTCCGTTGTGAGTAACCAAAAAGCTAAGGAGTTAATTGTAAAACCCCTTAACTGATCAGCATTATCTCAATTGAGAGGGTTTTATTCGACACTGTTTATTTTGTTTCAAGTAAATTGATCTCCTCTACTTGAACATCACTCATGATTTCGCCTTGCGCCAAAAGATCATCAAAATAGGCTTCAACCACTTTGTACTGATCGGCAGTACTTTCAACTTTATACATATTTTGACGAAATTCATTACTTGAACGTAAGCCTTTGGTATACCAAGCAATATGTTTACGTGAAATACGACAACCCGAGTATTCACCATAGAACTCATACAGTTCAGATAAATGCCCTAAAAGCACATCCTTCACTTCCTGAATATTCGGTGCAGCTAAATGCTGACCAGTTGCTAAATAGTGCGAAATTTCACGGAAAATCCACGGACGACCTTGTGCAGCACGACCAATCATTACCGCATCAGCGCCCGTGTAATCCAATACATATTTTGCTTTTTCAGGACTGTCGATATCACCATTGGCAATCACAGGAATACTTAACATTTGTTTGACCTCTTTGATCAAACGATAACGTGCCGTATTTAAATACATGTCCTCACGGGTACGACCATGTAATGCCAATGCAGCTATACCCGCTTGTTCTGCACGTTTTGCAACACGCATAATATTTTCATGACCATTTAAATAACCCAGTCGCGTTTTTAAAGTCACAGGTACATCAACCGCCGCAACGACCGTATCTAAAATACGGGCGACTAAATCTTCATCTTTTAACAAGGCTGAACCGGCTAATTTATTACATACTTTTTTAGCAGGACAGCCCATGTTGATATCAACAATTTGTGCACCATTTGCCACTTGAAAACGTGCTGCTTCAGCAAGCTCAAATGGATCTGAACCCGCAATCTGTGCCGATATCGGGGCAATCTCGCCATCAAAATTAGCACGATATAAACTTTTTTTGCTCATGCGTAAGGTCTGGTCAGATGTCATCATTTCACTGACTGCATGCCCAGCACCAAAATATTTACACAACGTCCGAAATGGACGATCCGTAACACCTGCCATCGGCGCAACAATTAAATTATTTGACAGCTGATATGGACCAATATACATATAAATTCATCACTTTTTCGACCGGCATAGTATACTGCATCTACTGTATTGGCTCATCCTTTTGGAACATGTTTTCATCATTATGAAAAAAACTCTTTTTATTTCATCTCACCTTAAATCCTTGAGTATCCTTGCATTGTCGCTAAGTTTAGTGGCATGTGGAGATGGTTCTTGGTGGTCAAAAAATAATGAACCGACTTTAGAAGAAGATCAAATTAAGCGTCTCATTCCACCACGTGTAAACAATCGCAGTTCATGGGCGAAAGATATTTTTAGTATCACCGATCAGCTTGATATTCCTCAAACTAAAGAAAATATTTGCAGTATTGTCGCTGTGGTAGATCAAGAATCTAACTTTGTCGCTGACCCACAAGTTCCCGGTTTAGGTGAAAAAGCAGTGAAAGAAGTCCAAGACCGCTTAGAAGAAAAATTTAAAGATAAATTAGGCGATGGTTTGGGCGGAACAGTTGCAGGTTATTTTCAAGAAGTTTTAAAAAATCAGCCGAGCCCTGAAGATAACTATTTAAGCCAAATGCGTCGGGTAAAAACTGAACGTGAACTGGATGAGTTATATCGTGAAATTTTTGCTTATATGTCCAAGCATTACCATGTCAGCGCATTAACGGGTGCAGCCAAATTAGTGGGGCAAGACATTGGTGAAAAATTAAATCCAATTACCACATTGGGTTCAATGCAAGTTCATATTGGATATGCCAAAGAGCACAAACGCCAAGGCGGCAATATTGCCGAATTACGCACAGATTTATATAGTCAATATGGCGGTTTGTATTACGGTATTCACCGTTTGATGATGTACCCTGCGGATTATAATAAAGCGATTTATCGTTTTGCAGACTACAACTCTGGCATGTATTCAAGTCGTAATGCAGCATTCCAAAGTATGTTAAATGATCTCACGGTAGCAGAATTAGACCTAGATGGCGACTTATTGCTTTACAGCAAAGATGGCTCCATCCGCTCTGCCAGTAGCCAATCTGAACGTGAACTGATCAGTGTTTTCGCAGCCAATAATATCTTGGTTACACCACGTCAAATCCGTACTGACTTAAAGAAAGAAAAAGATAAAAGTTTTGAAGATACAGCAACCTACCGTGCAGTCACCAAGCTCTACAAAGAGAAAACAGGTAAAGAACCTATTTATGCTATCATGCCTGAGGTGGTTATTTCTGGCCCTAAACTGAGCCGTGACTATAACACCAACTGGTTTGCAACACGCGTAAATGGAAGATACCAATCATGTATGCAACGAGCAAAAAGAATAAAACTCTAGCGCTCTTCGATTTTGATGGAACCCTGTGTGCAAAAGATAGTTTCACGGGGTTTATATTCTATGCGCTATCTAAACGGCATATCGTCAAACAAGGGATTAAAATCCTACCGTGGATCCAAGCCTATTATTTAAATGCCTACCCTGCACATGCCATGCGTTCTAAATTATTTCGCGCAATGTTTACGCATGCAGATGCGCTAGAGTTACAACAAGTTGCGCTAGAATATGCAACCAGCTTAATGTCTAAACTGAATCCTTCATTACTTAAACAACTTAAGCAGCATCAAGCTTTAGGGCATGATGTAGTGCTGGTTTCAGCATCGGTAGATATCTATCTCGAACCCGTCTGTCGCTTATTAAATATTCATTTAATTTGTACGCAGACTGAAAAAATAAATAATTTATATACGGGACAATACACAACGCCCGACTGTAGTGCAGAACAAAAAAGACAACGGATTTTAGAAAATTATCCTTTAGATCATTACGCAGTGATTTATGCCTATGGCAATAGTCATGAAGATAAAGAAATGCTCGCTCTTGCACATCATGCCTATATGATTGGTGTCAATAAAACACTGCCGCCATTATCGAACAGTATTCAAATTGCCATTTAACTTCAAAATATTCAGTAAGTTCCGCTCTTCGATCTAAACAACAAATCAAACTTTAAAAATTGAACAAAAATTCAAATTAAACTAATGTTTTCTTGATAAAAAATACTGTGATAGTATCTACATAAATAATAGATATAGTGCATAACAAATAATAAATAAAGGTAAATGTATGATAAATTTATTTAATCCTCCAAAACGAGTAAAAGGTCTACATATTCATTTTGGTGAAAATCCATTCGTATTGTTATCCTTGTTTTTTCGTCAGGCTAAAAACCAAAATTGGAGTCAGCAAGACATTAGCCATGTATTAGATAAAGCAAAAAAAGGCAATTACGCTCATTTAGTTAAAACCCTGAAAGCACATATTCACCATTAAAAAAACCACTGCATTTAAAGTGGTTTCTTAGTTCAATATTTTATTTATTTCTTAAATGGAAATGCAAATTTTACAATCCGTTTAAGTACACTACCATACTGTTTCAATAGGCTGGCATTATTGTAATTCAAGCCATATTTTTCACATACCGCTTGTACCTTTGGTGCCATTTTACGATAGCGACGTGCTGGAATATCCGGATATAAATGATGCTCGATTTGATGGCTTAAATGACCCGTCAAAATATGGAATGCTTCCGAACCCGTTAAGTTCGATGAACCACGAATCTGACGCATATACCAATGACCGCGACTTTCATTTTCAAGTACTGTTTTTGGAAATACTTCAACGTCTTTAGTGAAGTGACCACAAAAAATAATACTAAATGTCCAAAGATTACGAATACCATTCGCAACCAAGTTACCCGCTAAAACAGGTAAAGCCGCAGGACCTGCAATTAAGGGGAAAAACACATAGTCTTTCAACAATTGCTTGGTGATTTTAGTTTGTAAGGGTTTCCACTCTTCTTTCAGCTGCTCTTTAGACTTACGCCCCAACCATACTTTACCAATTTCAAGGTTTTGAATTGCGACTCCCCACTGGAATAACAAAGCAAATGGAATGGCATAAAGCGGTTGCAAAAGAAAGCCGGGTTTCCAACGCTGTTCAGGGAAAAGTCGTAATAATCCATAACCAATGTCGTCATCCATACCTTTAATGTTGGTATAGGTATGATGTTTATAGTTATGGGTTTGACGCCAATTATCCGCTGTACCCACAATATCCCACTCATAACTTGGACCATGGAATTTTGGATCATTCATCCAGTCATATTGACCATGCATAACATTATGACCCAACTCCATGTTTTCCATGATTTTAGAAAAACCAAGTAAAGCCGTACCTAAAATCCATGCTGGCGGAAACCAACCTGCAAATAAACAGGCACGACCCGCGATTGATGAATAACGAACGGTTGAATAAACACGGCGAATATATTGAGCGTCTTTTTCGCCAATATCATCTAAGGCTTCTTGTTTAATCGCATCTAACTCACGTGCTAAAGCATCTAATTGAGATTGAGTGAGCTCGCCATTTTTAGGATTTTTAAAATATTGCATTTTAACAGGCATATTCATAATATTGGACTCGCTTATAAATCAATAACAAGGTCAGACTGAGCTGAGTTGACACATATTTTCAATACATTACCGGGTTCTGCATTTTGACTGCCATTCACCATATTTTTGGTTGAACCTTCAACTTTATTGCAGACGCATTTATTACAAATACCCATACGGCAACCATGAGTCGGTTTTATATTTTGTTGTTCCAAACTGGTTAAAATGGATTGACCTTTTGGAATGGCAACGACTTTTTTAGATTTCAGCAAAGTCACATTTACAAAGCCAACATCAGAACTCTCTATCGGCGTCATACTAAAAGCTTCACTTTTAAAACTTTCAGCATGTGCAAATCGTTGTTCGGCTTGAGTTACAAATCCAGATGGCCCACAAGCATAGACCACGCTATTTTCGATATTTGAAATCAATGCGGTATGCGTTTCATTTAAACGCTCACCAGCACCATCTTCTTGAGTATAAAAAACTTGAAATGTGAAATTAGGATATTGTTCAGCCAGTGCTTGAAAACGTGTTTTAAAGGCAAAATCGGCATATTCTCTCACCCAATACAATAATTGTATCGGTGCTTGAGCCATTCGATTGGTCTTTGATAATGCTTTGAGTAAACTGAGCATTGGCGTAATACCACTACCCGCAGCCAGCAATACCATTGGTTGAGCCTGTACAGGTAATAGCATATCGCCATATGGCTGACCAAACTCAAGCACATCGCCGACTTTCGACTGTTCAACCAACCAAGAACTGACTTTGCCTTGATCGACTTTTTTAACGGTCAATAAAACATGTTGTGTATCGAGTTGCGTCAAACTGTAGCTACGTTCATAGCGAGTACCATTGACACTTACAAAGATCGGATGATGCTGCCCAGCTTGCCCTGCATCGAAATGACGATTGAACTGAATGGTTAAACTCACCATATTTTGAGCAGAATTTTCTTTTTGAACAATTTTACCCAATGCTTGATTGAGTGACCAAAGCGAATTAAGTTTTTGCAACCAAAAATTAGCTGCATGCTGATCAATAACATTTTCAGCAAGTGAACCAAAGGGAGATTTCGTTTTTTCTAAAACATGCATAGCAGATACCACGCGATTGAATTTGAATTATTATACACATGTATATATATTTGTATATACACTTGTATTGTTTCTATTCGTTTCCCAAGTGGCGAAGCAACAGTTATAATGTTTCAGTGTCTCTAATCTCTTGAAAAATATGAACCAGTCTTCGATTAAAAAAAACGTTACTGCAACAATTGATGCACAAAATTTTGTGCATGAGCCAGTTGTTGTCCGCACCGTCGGTCGAAAAGCAACGATTACTAAAGAAGAACTGTTTCAAGCTGCACTGAATTTAATTGGCCCGCAAAAAAGTATTTCATCCCTAAGCCTGCGTGAAGTTGCCCGAGAAGCCGGCATTGCACCAAACAGTTTTTATCGACATTTCAAAGATATAGATGAGCTTGCCATTGAGTTGATTGATCGTTCAGGCAATGTATTACGCCAAATTTTACTTGAAGCACGCTTAAAAGCCTCGAAACAAAGCAGTATCATTCGCAGTTCTGTTGAAGTTTTTATTGAACAATTGGATGCAGATGAAGGTAATTTAAGTTTATTACTTCGTGAAGCCTATACAGGTTCTACCTCATACAAATTAGCCGTTGAACGCCAATTAAATTATTTTCAGCAAGAACTTAAAGACGATTTGATTCTTTTAGAACGCCTGAATCACAGTAAGCTCAGTCATCCTGACTTGGTGGCAAAAGCAATTACTCAATTGGTGTTTAATATGGGCGCTAAACTCATCGATATCCCAATCAATGAGCGTAAAGAAATGGCAGAGCAAACCATGATCATGATTCGTATGATTTTAGAAGGTGCTCGTCATTTGGATGAAGCCAAAATAAACTAATGACTTTATGCTTCAGGAGTGGTCATTTATTGAGTATCTCCCCGACTCCAGCAGCATAATTTTTCATTACTATTTTTGCTGAGCAATAATGTGTTTAACCAATTCAGCGGTCTTTTCAGGCTGTTCTAATGGAAACATATGCCCGCCTTGCATCAAACTATAATTAATCTGATACGTCTTTTGTATTCCCTGTGGAAAACCTTGTTTATAAAATGGACTCTTATTTGCACTAATTAAATGGACAGGTACAACAGGTGCTTTTCTTGGTGTACGCCACCACCACGCAGGTACAGTTCGAAAAATTTCAGCTTCAACGACCTTCGGTACAGCCAAAGTTAAACCACCGCGCTCAGTATCTTCTTGTAAGCCATGGTTTAGAAAATCTTGAAAACAGGTTTCATCAAAATGTCGAAATAATTGATTATGCCGCATTGAAGTATATGCATGCGCATGATCTTTCCAATGATCTGTGCGTTTCAGGGTAATTCCTGCCGGTGTAAATTGATCAATGGCTTTTAGTTTTAATTTTTGTGCAACCTCAAACATTGCCGATTTAGAACCAATTACAAAAGGCGGATCCATAATCACCAATTGTGAAAATAAATCAGGACGCTTATAAGCGCTCATGAGTGTTAATAATGAACCAAAGGAATGCCCAAGACCAACCACCTTTCTGCCCTGAAATTGTTGTTCAACATCATCAATAATTTGATCGACCAAATAACGCCAATCATGAGTAATCGGGTACTGTGGATTCATTCCAATCATGGGGATGGACTTTAAATCAAATTCATCCTGAAAATAAGTAAAGAACTTTTGATAACTTTGCGCAGGAATTCCATTGGCATGAGTAAAATGAATTTCTGTTTTCATAAATAATTCATCAGCCATTCGACTGTGCTCTTTTTTAATAAAGTGATTAAGCGAATTGCTAGCTTACGTAAAAGTATGCGCAGATTAAATCAATAAATCACGAATAGGCTGACTTCAAAGTCAATTTTGTTCTCAATACATCCTACTTATAGAACGATTACTTTTGTGAAACGACCAAAGCTTGATTGGCTAAAAAAGTTGCGCCACAAGTGGTTTTATCTCCAGCGAGTACAACCCCTCGCCCTTTTACCAGTATTGACTGATCTGCTGCAATGGAAGACACCACAACTTGGCATTTGGGACAATAATGTTTCATTCCATGCAAATGTACTGCAATACCATTGATAATAAATGTGTTTTCACATTCAGATACGATGCCGCCATGTGTCGTTGAAGACCCCATGGTCACTAAAGATTTAGCCATAATTGTTCTTATATATTTTTAAAATTTATGCCCTATTTTAACATGAGCTGAATTCTAAACGCCAGATACCCCGATGTTTGATGCAAAATATAAGACTATAAAAAAAGCACCTTCGAGTTAATGCCAGTCAGTTAAGGGTTTTAAAAATAAAGCCCTTAGCTTTTTAGTTATTCACGACGGAGTCTTATGTTTTTAAATCATACACTTGGAGCTCATCTATTACTTTGGATAAGCCCAAAGTAATCAAAGGCACTTGTCATCCGCAAAACTCGTCAAATACCTTTTATTGATTAATTAATCACAGAAACCTTACTTTTTTAAAATAGTTTTGCCTCGAACAGTTGCGGATGACGTTTCCGCGTATCGAATAACATCATGAATTAAAAAATAAAATGCCAGTCAATTTCTTAACTGACTGGCATTACACCTTCGGGTGCTTTTTCTTTCATTCAAACCTTAAGGTTTAACCACCACAAGCACTTGAATTGCTTCAGGTGTGACAGACAAGCCATCAAGCAAGCTAATACCTTCTTTTTGCAATTTCTGTAAACGTGCAATTTCATCTTCACGAATACTTGGGTTAAATTGCTTAAGGTAAGTTAAACGGTCAATTTCATATTGCCATTTATTACCATACACTTCTTTGGCTTGTTGTTTAAAGCTTGGCAACGCCGCTTTGGCGATATCCAAAGCTTGTACATAACGCTGTTCAATCACATCACGGCGCGCTTTCACCACTTGACGGCAGCTATTACTGTCCAAATGATGCAAATAAGGTTTCAAAATATCGGGTGCAATCTTATTCGATAAATCCTGACCTTTTTCACTCAACAGAACGCGAATAAGTTGCTGCGGTAAACTTGAAGGCAAGTTCAAGGCTTTCGGTGCAACGACATCAACCTTAAACCACACTTCTAACAACACAGAACCTTGCGGTAATGCGGCAGATTTCAACACAGAAACGTTGGTACTACCAAAACCTTGTGTATTAATCATTTCCATCACGCTTTCCGTGAATGGGTGCTCAAGCGTTAAATACTCTGCATCTTCACGGGTTTGTGCTTGGTCACGGTAGAAAGTGGCAGTCATGCCTTCTTCATCAAGCGTTAAACCTTGAACCTGCATTTGGTCGGTTGGCTTAATGATCACCGTACCGTTACTTTGTTCATCAAAGTCAATATTGGTCGATGCCATGAAGCGCTTCATAAACATTGGCAACGTGGTGTTGTCATCATAATCTTCGAGCGCTTTCACAATTTCTTGCGCCACAATCGGACGGCAAGAGTTGTATTCCAGCAAACGGTCACGACCTTCTTGCAATTCAATTTCTAAAGCTTCGCGCTGAACACAGACTTCCTCTAGTAAATCTTCAAACTGTTGACCCAAATCAGTCAATAAACAATCTTTTAATTTAAGAATAAAGTTTTCTTGCAGCGTTTGCGCAGTCGGTGAAATATTGCTGAAAATATTTAAACCTTCGTTGTACCAACGGAACATACGCTCTTGCGCTGTACCCACTAAATATGGCACATGAATTTGAATACGGTTTTCTTGACCAATACGGTCTAAACGACCAATACGTTGTTCTAAAATGTCTGGATTTGCAGGTAAGTCAAACAAAATCAGGTCAGAAGCAAACTGGAAGTTACGTCCTTCAGAACCAATTTCAGAACAGAGTAAAATTTGTGCACCGTAAGAATCTTCAGCGAAATAAGCAGCAGCTTGGTCACGCTCAAGTAAGCTCATGCCTTCATGGAACATGGCTGTACGAATACCTGCATGTAAACGCAGTACATTTTCCAAAGCTTCAACTACAGGCCCAGTACGTGCAATCAGCAATACTTTTTTGTGTTTCAGCCCTGTGCGGAGCATTTCCATCAACCACATGACACGTGGATCATGTTCCATCCAAGCACCATCAAGCTGTGCTTCTTCAGGCCACATTTGTTCACGTAGCTTGCCATCTTTAGACCAGTGTGCTGGTGTAGGTAACGCAGCAGGTTGACAGTCACGACCCGGGAAACCTTGAATTGCTTCACGGGTATTACGGAATAAAATACGACCTGTACCATGACGGTCTAATAATTCGTGAATAGCACGGAAGCGTTGTTCTGGTTCATCCTGAATGCTATGACCAAGCAAGCCTTCAATAGCAGATAAATGACCTTGTTCTAAAGGCATATCTGACATCAACACTTCTGCAATTTTTGCAGTGTGATGATATTGTGCTTCTTCATCCAAGAAACGCTCAAGTGAACTAAAACGCTGTGGATCAAGTAAACGTAAACGTGCGAAATGGCTTTCTACACCCAATTGTTCAGGTGTTGCTGTGAGCAGTAAAACACCCGGGGTTTTTTCAGCAAGCTCTTCAACAAGGTCGTAACGGTCATTACCACCTTCTTCTTCACTCCACATCAAATGGTGTGCTTCATCGACCACAAGCAGATCAAAACCAGCTTCTAGTGCCTGTTCACGTAAATCATCGTGATCGACCATTAAATCTACACTGGCAATAATACATTGCTCAGTCAAGAATGGATTTAAATCGGGATCATGTTCTTTAATCGATGCTGTACGGGTTAAATCAAACAAAGAGAACTGTAGATTAAAACGACGGCGCATTTCAATCATCCACTGATATTGCAGTGAATCTGGCACTAAAATCAGGATACGTTCTGAGCGACCTGTTTTAAGCTGCTGATGAATAATCAAGCCCGCTTCAATGGTTTTACCTAAACCGACTTCATCGGCAAGTAAAACGCGTGGTGCAAAACGCTGCCCCACTTCATGGGCAATATAAAGCTGATGCGGAATTAGACCGACACGCGCACCGACCATGCCACGTAATGGACTTGCTTTCATATTGGCTTGCATAAGCAAAGCTTCAATACGAAGGTCATACCATTCTTTATAATCAATTTGACTGGCAAGCAAACGATCAAGTGGTTTAGACAGCTGAATATGAGCGCCCACACGGGTTTCATTTAATGATTTACGTTCTTCAGTACCATCTTCTAAAGTACGCATCACGTTATAACGAACCACACCATGACGATCTTCAAAAGATTCAACCAGCCACTTGGTGCCTTCTTGATCTTGTAATTCATCTTTAATGTTAAAAACAATACGCGATAAAGGTGCATTATTACGTGCGTACACACGCGTCTCATCACTTTTCGGGAATAAGATGCTAACCGATCGTTCATCTACATCAATAAGAACCCCTAAACCAAGCTCTGTTTCTGTATCTGATAACCAACGCTGACCAATAGCAAACTGATGCAATTTTTCCACCTTTATCTAAAAATGAGGACACTAATTTTAAGCTCAAATCCTGATTAGTATTTGAGCAAAAAAATAGGTCTTTAAGCAATATATTTTGACATAAAGCCCACTAAAAAGTGAGCAAATTTGATGACGATTAAAAAGTTTTCATCTTAAAAAGGAACAGGGTAATAAAACTCCACAAGTTCCTCTGTTTGAGGATGGTAAAAACCCAAGTGTTCAGCATGTAAGCACAGACGAGGAATCAACTGTTGCTGTTCCAGTGTCGCGTATAAAGTGTCACCCACAATAGGATGACCCAGATACTGCATATGCACACGAAGTTGATGGGAACGACCAGTAATTGGAGTCAGTTTGACACGCGTGACCGCCTGCCCTTGAATTTCAAAATTTTCAATAACTTGCCAATGCGTTAAGGCAGGCTTGTTATGATTCAGATCGGCAATATGTAATGGCGGATGTTCAGGGTCGTAAATCACAGGCACATCAACAGTACCTTCACCGACCAAATGCCCAGCAACGACGGCTTGATATGTTTTTGCTGTTTGACGTTCTTGGAACTGACGGGAAATGGTTTTTTGTCCCCATTTGGTCAAACCAAAAACCAAGATACCCGAAGTATCACGATCTAAACGGTGAATCAATAAGGTTTTAGGTTCTATTTTTAATAATCGGTTGATCACGCAATCTTGTAAATCTTCAGTTTTGCCGGGAACGGTGAGTACACCCGCAGGCTTATGGATCACCATAAAATCTTCATCACGATGTATCAGGTGTTCGGTTAGAAAATTACTCAATGTTCAATTCCAAGCTGATCGCGAAAACAAGGCAGCAATAATAGAAAGCTTGGCACAGAATTACAATGCTCAATGCTAGAATTGACGACGGTTTTTCCGATTTTGACTCAAAATTATTTCAATTGATTGAAAAATAGAACTGGGGGTCTGAATAGCATTGTAAAAATCTGAATATATAAAAATAAAAAGCCTGTAGTTTTTAAAAACTACAGGCTCATTTTAACGAATTTGACTTTATTTTGACTTCATTTCAGCAAAAGTTTCACGCGCGGCTTGAATGGTAAATTCAATATCTTCATCAGAATGTGCAATCGAAATAAAGCCTGCTTCAAATGCTGATGGTGCAAGATTTACCCCACGTTTTAACATCCCGTGGAAGAATTTACGGAAAGCACCAACATCACATTTCAACATGGAATCAAAACTAGTAATGTCTGTCTGATCGGTAAAGTACAAACCAAACATCCCGCCCACTTGTTGCGTTTTAAATGCAATTCCTGCTTCATCCGCAGCAGCTTGTAAACCAGTCAGCAATTTTGCCAATTGTGCTGTTAAGTTTTCATAGAAACCTTCGGCACGTAAATGTTTAAACATTTCAATACCGGCACGCATCGCCAATGGATTACCTGACAATGTTCCCGCTTGGTAAACTTTACCCAGTGGCGCAATACATTCCATCACTTCTCGTTTACCACCGAATGCACCTACAGGTAAACCTGCACCAATAATTTTACCTAAAGTCGTCAAGTCAGGTGTTACGCCATAATGTGCCTGAGCACCACCTAAACCGACACGGAAACCCGTCATCACTTCATCAATAATAAACACTGAACCATGTTCATCACATACATCACGAATCGCTTGTAAGAAACCATCAATCGGTTTAACCAAATTCATGTTGCCTGCTACAGGTTCAACAATCACCCCAGCAATTTCATGACCAAATTTAGCAAAGCATTCTTTAAGAGTCGCAATATCATTGTACGGAAGTGTGAGTGTATGCTTAGCAAAATCAGCAGGAACACCCGCAGAGGTCGCTTCACCTTCACCATTGGTCAACATACCCGAACCTGCTTTGACCAAAAGCGAGTCTGAATGACCGTGGTAACAACCTTCAAATTTTACAATCTTGTCACGACCAGTATAACCACGTGCTAAACGAATGGCGGTCATGGTTGCTTCAGTCCCTGAATTGGTCATACGAACCAATTCAATCGACGGCATAATTTCACAAATAATATCTGCCAAAGTCGTTTCATGAACCGTTGGCGCACCAAAACTTAAACCGTCCACCGCAGCATCTTGAACTGCTTTAATGATGGCTGGATGTGCATGTCCTAAAATCATCGGTCCCCATGAACCCACGTAATCGACATAACGCTTACCATCGACATCGTATAAATACGCACCTTTGGCTTTTTCAATAAATACAGGCGTACCACCCACCCCATTAAAAGCACGTACCGGTGAATTCACCCCACCTGGAATATGTTTACTGGCTTGTTTAAACAATTGTTCTTGCTTTGGAGATAAGCTCATCAATTTACTCAACTAAAAATTCAACTACAAAAATAAAAAAACTGCTTAAACCGTCACACTAAAAAGTTCAGACCACTCATCTAAACGTTCAGGAATATGATTCATTGGACGACCTAAAATATCACTGATCACCGCGCATAAGTCTGCGCCTGCTGTAATCACAACATCGGAATTTTCAACCGTTAAACCACCAATGGCACAAATCGGTACATTCAACTTGGCTTTTGCTTGCTTTAATGTTTCCAGACCAATATTGCCTGCTTCAGGTTTAGTATCAGTGGCATAAATTGCACCAAATGCCACATAATTTGCACCTTCTGCAATGGCTTGTTCAGCCAGTTCGAGTGAATTATTACAACTACAACCAATAAGTACACCTTGAGGTAATTGTGCGGCAGCATCGGCAATTGAGCCATCATCTTGCCCTAAATGTACACCAACACCATATTTAACTGCCATTTCTAGATCATCATTAATCACAAAAGGAACAGCATATTCAGCACACAAGGCTTTCATATATTCCACTTCGTAAATTTGATCTTCTTTTGTGACTTTCTTACGGCGATATTGCAATACGGCTATGCCACCATTTGCAAAAGCACCTTCCAACTTTGCAAGTAAAATTTCTAAAGGATCATCATTGGTAATCAGATATAAACCACGCATAACTAAAACCGTATTCATATTAAAATACTGATAATTATAATACATATAAAGACATGCAAGTTTATTTAAGCGTAATAACTAAACCAAGTAATAGGCTTCTGTTATAAGTCATTTTTTGATTAAAAAAGGTCTGTGTAAAGCCAAAATTTAAAAACAACCTTTAGGAAATATTGAATTAATGTGATTTTAAAAAGTCGAATATTAAATATTTTTTATTTATTATCAATACCTTATAAAATAAGCCCTATAAAGGGCTTATTTTATTCACTCAACAATTTAAATGATTACTCTTTTGCTAAAAGTTTCGATAGCAACGGTAAATTTTTACCATTAGACATCGCCAAAATCAAACTTTGACTTTGTGGAACGAGACTCCATTTCTGGTTATTGCCAGTACCACAACCATACATGGTAATTGCACCACGTCCATCAGCACTTGGTGTACCACCACCGCTCAAGTCTAAACATTGGTTCCCTTGGCGGAATTGCTGTGTATCAGCAGTTACAGTGACATCCCACACTTGACCCTGCAAATCATTATTACATGCAGCAAGTGTTCTAGCATTGGTTAAACATAAATCTGGATACTGTTGATTGTGAATTTTACCGATTGCGTCATGAACCCATAACGTCGATGCATCACCTGTACAACCATTTCTTCCACTCATATAAACATTTAGTGTTCCAGTATCAAGCTTCTCTACTTTAAGACAGCTATTGCCCATTTTTGGCATGGTAAGCATACGTGCATTGGCAAATGGAAGATCATCCTTCAAACCTAAGCTCTCAACAAAGGTATGAAACTCTGCTACTGCGTCAGTATTACCATTACTGAGGTCGTTATGATAAACATTCACCCAACGATTCAAACGGTAAATTTTAATTTGTTGCTGTGTATAACGTACCATTTCAGCTTGAGCATCTGGAGAAAACTCATCTTTAAAGAGACGATAAGAATCATAAAACAATCTAAAAGTAGGCGATAAGTTAACGATTTCCTTACCCTGATTTTGCAAGAAGGCTTGGTTCAGTTGTGGCATTTCAACGCGTTTTAAAGCTGAATAACCGTCTTCCTTACCAATACTCACATACGGTGACATCGCGTCAACACTGACAGGAATCGTAATAGTTGAAAGTGGGACTAGTGGGTCTGCTACTCCGTTGTCTTTTTTACAAAATAACTCAACAGTTTTAGGGTGATCACTTTGTGCTAAATTAATATGGAATTTATTGACACTACTGGCTTGCATACGATTAGGTGCCAATGCAATATTTTGCACACCACTGGCAGACTGCACCTTTAACCAACAAGTTGCAGCAGTGCCACCCGTATTGGCTTGCGGCAAATCAAACACATTACCCCAGTTACCACGTGCTGCAGGATAGATTAAACCCGACTGATTAACGGGATCATATCCACCCACAATGGTATAGACAGGCACACTAAATAAACGTGGCTTTAGATAATTTCCATCTGCACTGTTATACCAAACATTGCTTGATTTCGCAGGTACTTTCGGCTGCGATACTTCCATCATCCGCGTTGTTGGATTCCACTTTTTATAACCTGTAGCAGAGTCTTTATCCCAAACATCGCGATCAAGTGCAGGTTGAATTTTTTGTTGTGCCGCATAGCCAGTATAATACGTGTATTGTGACAAAGATCCTGATGGATAACCGCTAGACATCGCATTCATGCCATACGCATAAAGATTAAGGAAACTTGGGATATTGCTCGCAGGGAAACCACGATCACCACTATTCCAATCTAAGTTACCACGCATACGATTGCGATTTGCAATATAGCCCCAACCACTATCTGCATGATGTGACTCTAGTGAACGATCCGCGTCCTTTTTCCCAAAATAGTCCCCCATACCAAAGTGATGGCCAATTTCATGACTAAATTCATTTCCAATTGCATTATATAAAGTCAGGATACCATTACCGCCACTTAACCCATGACTGTACTCACCTTTATTGGATACACCTTTATCATCGATCACTTCATTAATGTATTTACCGCGAGCATGATGAATCACAACACTTTGGGTTACTTGTGGCTGTTCCTGACTTTGCATAGATGAGCTTGTCACGCCCCAGTTTGCAAGGTTAATGCCCGTACTAAAGGTCGATTTAGCCGTATTTTCACGCATGTCACCACTATACGTACCGCCATTGCTTGCACTTACCGAATCATAAATGACACCACTTGCCACCATCACTCGATCAAGCTTCATATCTTCATATTTACTGACAATCAGGCGGGCTGCTGGAATGGTCTGGAAATAATCCGTCCCTGCTTTCTCAGGCTCGAGCAACATATAATGACTCGTTGACTTTGGTGGATCGATCAATAAGCCCAATCGAATGCTTTGAACCACTAACTCTCCCGCTGCTGCAAAATCAATGTCCTCTGCGCGCAAATCGCCAGCTTTATCGTTTACAGGATCAACGATTCGGATAGATAAACCCGGACGAACCTCATCCCATGTTAACGCTGCTGTCCACGCACGTTTTGAAAATTGTACCTGTGGTCGACCATCAGCATTAGACTGATCTGACGCAGCAATACGCGATGGCTCTTTCAGTTGAATAGTTCTAATCAACTGATTATTAAAATATATTTCTGCATTTAAATCTTCAGGATCACCCATTTCTAAAGTCGGTGTCACGAGAAGTAAAGCATCTTTTTCAGTGGTTAATCGCGGTAAAAATTGCGATTCATTATTCTTAGGATTGACCACATGACTTTGTGCAAATTGCACCATAGCCGAAAAATTACCATTTAAGTCATTTCTGATTTGGCGCAGCAGCCCCAACTTATCAAAATCAAAAAAACCTAAAATAGCACTATCCACTATATCTTTTTTAGGTTCAGGATATTTTGAAATAAATGGTGGTTTTACCGGTGTACTCGGTTCTATCGGAGTTGCAGGTATACTCGTATCTGGTGTTTCTGGTGTACCGCCTTCAGGAGTTTCTGGTGTTCCATCCCCTGGAAGTTCATTTGTGCCATCCCCTGGAGTTTGATTTGAACCACCATTAGGAGAACCACCTCCTTTATCTGAGTCGTAATAGCCACCTCCACCACCACAAGCCACTAGCATGGTTGATAATACGCAAATATTTAAATAACTAATCCGTAACCGCATCACATTCCACCCCAAAAAACACCATAATTGCTCTAAAAAAAATATGTGTACGTATTTAAAATAAAAATAATCAATAACTTATATTATTTAAATATTAACTAAAAAGGATGAAATTAACCATGAAAAATCACATAAATAATTATTAAAAACATGTGCTTAATTGATATAAATTAACTTCTAACAATAAAGTGAGACCTAGTAATAATTATTTTCAAAAAAGTGATATTTTTACACATGACATTATATTTATAATATTGAAATAAATAAAATTATTAATTTAACCCGAATCGCGGATAAGATTTTTTAATGAACATCATCTGCTTGGATTCGTTTTTTTAAATAAAATATAATTTTTTTATTCTAATCATCGGCTTCTAGATACAGAATTTTCAAAAAAAGGATAACTTTCTCTTTAAAAAAATACTTTTTCGCTTAAGCTGGATTCGAGTTAATTTAACCAACAAAGCTTAAAAACACATCATTCAGAAAGCCATCGATGCTTTTCTATTCTATTTTCGTAATAATTGAAAATCACGGATCGAAAGCTCGTTTACTTTTCCACGCCAAATCCATTTTAGTTTCGACTCTAGGAACTCATCACCTTCAAACCAGACAAACAGACCTTCCATCATCCTAGGCCAGTCTTCCTGACTCACGGTATTACGCCCAGAAATCACCGCAATAATGGCTGCTAAAATGGTATCGTGACTCACCGCCAAACTTAACCCAAAATTGTCTTGTGGATGCGTGTTATAAATCAGTTCTAATACATCTACAACGCCAGAAATTGGATGTTTCATCCCCGGCAAAGCATTATTTACAAAACTATTGATGAAGCCCAATGCGCCCTGTTTTCGAAAATAAGGCCCCGCCTGCTTAATATCCAGTACAAAGCTTCCCGGCTCGACCAACAAGCCTTGTTCGACAATCTCAATACAATGGGTATTTTGTGCAAGCGTACTGGAATCAGCACCTTGAATCATTAAAGCAGCAGTATCGACACAGCGTTGTATCGGACTTGAAATACAGTGCTGAATACTTCGGTCTGTATGATCAATTAAATAAGTTCCCCATGCCTGTGCCAAGTCACGACCTTGCGAGGTTAACTGCAAATCATAGCCAGCCAAACCCTGCCCAGCCACTACTTCACGAATAGAATGACGAGTAAATAAAGTGACAGGTGTTTTTGCATCGGGCAATAAATCGATTGCCTTCAACATACTTATCGGGAGCAGCTCTAACGCCATGATCTGGCCAAAATAAACATGGTTCGGCACACTATAGCATGTTAAATCATCAGCTCAAGGTCTGTTTGCCATAAGTTCTAGCGCTTGAAATGCCAATTCTTTCATCTCAATATTACGAAATGCAATAAAGCCACCATTTAACAAACTATCGCGTTGATTATATAAAAAAGGTCTTCCTTTTAAATCAACCAGTCCACCCCCTATACGCTCAACCAGACATTGACCCGCACTGGTATCCCATTCACTGGTGGGATGAAAGCGTGGGTAAATATCGACTTTACCCTCAAGAATCATACAAAATTTATAAGCACTTCCTGCTTTAAACTCAGCAATACTCACCCTTTGTTTTAATATTTCTAAGTATTCAGCATATTTAGGTTTATCTTGGCTGCTTTGACTTAAGCCAATTTGAATCTCTGTCGATGGCTGATCTTCCACATATTCCAGCCATCAGACCCGTTTGAATCTCAAATTTTAAAGGCAACCCTTGTTTTGGGCAGATATAAATGGTTTGCTCACCCGGAATAGCCAATATGGCAAAAGTGGTATGCGCACCCTCCACCAAACTTAAGTTAATGGTAAATTCAGGTCGTTTATGTAGAAATTCTTTCGTACCATCCAAAGGATCGAGTAACCAAAAGCTGTGCCATTGCTTACGTTCTGTATTATCGCCCTCTTCTGACAATACGGGGATATCTGAGAAATTTTCCTGCAATGCTGTGGTGATAAATTCATTCACCCGATAATCCGCTTGGGTTACAGGTGAATTGTCACTTTTTCTCTCAACATCAAAGGCGATACCTGCACAATATGCCTGATATTCTGCTCGCAAAATTTCACATGCCTGTGTCACAATGGGAACCAACTGTAAAATCAAAGCATCTTGTGGTGCTGTTGTTGTTTTAAACATAGATTACCTTTATATGCCAAATTACTCAGAAAAACCGACCATCATTTTTGACATGGATGGCACGCTCCTTGATCTTGCTTATGATGATTTCATTTGGAATCATCAACTTCCACTTCGATATGCTGCCTCACATGGTTGCACACTGGAACAAAGCACCCAAGCCCTATTTGAGTTTTATCAAGAACATAATCATACCCTAAATTGGTATTCGACTCGTTTTTGGAGTTCAAAAGTAGGTGTCGATACCCTTGCATTGCAACAAGAATTTAAACACAAAGTTGCTTTACGTGCAGGCTGTTTGGAATTGCTCGATTATTTAAAAGCCAATGGTTATTCCTGCTGGATTGCAACCAATGCCGATTGTGAGGGTTTAAAGTTTAAACTTGAACAAATGCAAATAGCCCATTATTTTGATGTCATTATTAGCAGTGAAACTATCGGCTATGCCAAAGAATATCCCGAATTTTGGCAACAGTTACACGCATTACATCCCTTCCAAATCAATCAAGCCTATTTTATTGATGACACAGAAAAAGTCCTCAATGGCGCAGAAAAATTTGGTCTTCAGCATTTGATTACCATTGCTCAGCCCTCATCTAAAGGACAGATAAGATCTGAAAGCCCTTATCCGATTTTAAATCATTTAACTGACTTCATTGCAATATTGGAACAAGCTGAGGATCTGAAAAAATATGCCTAATCTCTCTCAACAAAACAATGTTGAAAGTATGCGTGTTGATAAATGGCTTTGGGCTGCACGTTTTTTTAAAACGCGCTCAATCTCGAAAGCTGCCATTGAAGGTGGTAAGGTTCATCATAAGAGTGAACGGGTTAAAGTATCAAGAGAAGTTCGTGTTGGCATGGAACTGACCATTCAACAAGGTTTCGACCGAAAAACCATTGTGATCAAAGCATTGTCGGCGATACGCGGTGCTGCACCGATTGCACAGCAACTTTATGCAGAAACTGAAGTGAGTATTGCACGACGAGAGTTGCTTGCAACACAAAGAAAGTTGCATAATCTAGCCCGACCTGAACATCGACCTAGTAAAAAAGATCGACGGCAGATCAGTAAATTTAAACAAAACAATGATCAGCAGTTTGACCAAAGCTGGTCTTCTAATGATTAGGGTCTGTTAACAATTCATCTATATTTATGAAGTACCAACAGATCCCATTTAAGCGTCATATTCTGTCGCACTAGACCGAATTGGCATAGAACATAAAGAATGAATCTGTCACTATGCTTGAGTGGAACACGTTTAAAAGTAACTCATCCACTTAAGTTAATATTTTTGTGACATCGTTTTGAGGTTGTGAGATGGATGATAATAAAAGCAAGGCGCTTAATGCTGCCCTAAGCCAAATTGAAAAACAATTTGGTAAAAATACCGTAATGCGTCTTGGTGATAACACCGTACTGGCTGTGGAAGCAGTCTCTACCGGTTCTTTAACACTGGATATTGCACTCGGTATTGGTGGCTTACCCAAAGGTCGTATCGTCGAAATTTACGGGCCTGAATCTTCAGGTAAAACCACGATGACTTTGCAAGCCATTGCACAATGTCAAAAAGCGGGTGGTACTTGTGCCTTCATCGATGCCGAACATGCGCTAGACCCGCAATATGCACGTAAGCTTGGTGTAGACCTTGACAACCTTTTGGTTTCTCAACCAGACCACGGTGAGCAAGCACTTGAAATTGCAGATATGTTAGTACGCTCTGGCGCTGTTGACATGATCGTTGTCGATTCCGTGGCTGCACTTACGCCTCGCGCTGAAATTGAAGGTGAAATGGGCGACTCACACATGGGCTTACAAGCACGTTTGATGAGTCAGGCATTACGTAAAATTACTGGTAATGCAAAACGCTCAAACTGTATGGTGATCTTCATTAACCAAATCCGTATGAAGATTGGTGTCATGTTTGGTAGCCCTGAAACTACAACGGGTGGTAATGCACTCAAATTCTACGCTTCTATACGCTTGGATATCCGTCGTATCGGTCAAGTAAAAGAAGGCGATGAAATTGTCGGTTCAGAAACCCGCGTTAAAGTCGTGAAAAACAAAATGGCACCTCCTTTTAAGGAAGCGTTGTTCCAAATTTTATATGGCAAAGGCGTGAATCAACTGGGTGAACTGGTTGATCTTGCCGTTGCGCAAGAACTGGTACAAAAAGCAGGTGCTTGGTATTCATATCAAGGGAGTAAAATTGGTCAAGGTAAAAACAACGTGATTCGCCATTTAGAGGAAAACCCTCAAATTGCACAAGAACTTGATCGCCTGATTCGTGAAAAACTGTTAACACCAACGACCACCCCCGTTGAAGAAAAAGATGAAGTAGAACCAGACTTTCTAGATGCTTAAAACAGAGATTTGTTTTCAAGCTATATAAGTCTTAAACTGTAAAACGCCCTACGGGGCGTTTTTTATTTGATGTGATCGATACACTATGAGCAATTCAAAATTTCCGACAATGCTTGATTATGATGCACTCAAGCAAAAGTTTGATGATTCCTCGGCAGAGCCAGACTCTCCTACTACTCCATCTGAATCATTAGAAGCATTGAACTTTGACGATGAGCAACTGCCTAAAGCACAAGGTCTTACAGGCTCACGTTTGCGCTCCTATGCCTTTGCCGTACTAACACGTCGGGAATACTCAAAAGCAGAACTGATTGAGAAACTTGCCTTATATGCGATGGATCGAGATGAAGTTTTAAAACTGGTCGATGAATTGGCAACAGAAAATTATCAAAGTGACCAGCGTGTTGCAGAAATGATGTTATCGAGCCAAAAACGTAAAGGTAAAGGGCCTAATCGCATTAAGCTGGCTTTAAAATCAAAAAAAATTGATAGTAGTTTAATTCAGGAAGAATTAAAGGAAACTGATTGGAATGAACAAGCGTATCAATTAAAAGTAAAAAAATTTGGTTTAACGGTAGAAAAAGAAGCAAAACTTAAAGCTAAACAAATTCGCTTTTTAATGTATCGAGGATTTGAAATGGATGCGATTATTAAAGCAATTACGAGAAAAGAAGATGATTTTTAAAGGAAGGGATTAAAGTTATTATTGTATAAATTATTATATAAACTGGTGGCAACCCCACTAGCAAAACTTCGGCACATCATAGTTCTGTTACCGTTGCTACCTTCCGGTCCTGGCGGGGTTCACAGAGTACAATTGCGAAGCCACCAGCGGGGCTACCATTGCAAGATCAGAGTATAGAGATTTTTATTTAACTTGCAAGCATTCAAACGACTTTTATCAACGTATTGCTTTCATTTGATTATTAAAAAAACAATCTTGATTCAAAACAGTATTTTTGTCTATTTTTTAGCAATGCAATCACTTACTTTAAAACTACGACAAGATTGTAAATGTATATTGCATTTCACGGCATGGACGTTTTTAATGTCGTCAGGTCTTTTAAATAGGTACGCTCTAAAGTCAGCAATTTAGAATGTGCCCAAAAATACGAAATGGATATTTTTATGATGCTCAAACAGCATGCTTTATGTGCACTTGCCTTATTTAGCTCAGTCTCACTGTATGCCAACATTCCAATTGAATCGCGTGGATTAAGCCAAAATAGCATCGACGTTGGTGCAAATAATGTTGCCATTAATTCAGGTGCAACCACCGCAAATGTGCCGACCAATCTGAATTGGCAAATCATGCAAAAAAATCAACAATTAGAAAATGATATTCGTACACTACGTGGCAAAATGGAAGAACAAGGCAATGAAATTGAACAACTTAAACGCGAGTTAACCAATCGCTATACAGACTTGGATCAGCGACTAGAACTATTACAGCAAAAAATTGATCCAGAAAGTACGACTTCAGCGGAGGATACTCAACAGGATACACCTCCTCCCAGCACTTCAAACACGCCAGCCCCAATAGCAGCGACAGCAACCACGCAAGCACCTGTTGTAAACACGCAACCCCCTTCTGCTGCTGATTTAGATAAAGCCGCATACACTGTGGCTTTAGACGCTTACAAACAAGGCGGTGCTAAAAAAGCAATTGCACCAATGCAGAATTTCATCAAAAACAATCCCAACAGTGTCTATATTAGTAATGCTTATTTTTGGCTCGCTGAATTTAATTTAGCCATTGAACCGACCAATTACACTGAAGCGAAAAAGAATTACAATATTGTCGTCAATCAATATCCTAATTCAGCAAAAGCGGCACGAGCACTCTATCAACTTCACAATATTGCCAAAGATGTAGATCGCAATACAACGCTTGCCAACCAACTCAAAGCCAAGCTTATTAAAAATTATCCAAAATCTGAAGAAGCCGCTTATTTTAAGAAATAAAATATAAAAAAAGACACCGAATACGGTGTCTTTTTTATGCAAACGCAAGATTCAATTAACGAACAATGCCACGCTTAGACTGCTCTAGAGAATCAATCAGTAGCTGTACTTCAGGTACTTCAGGTAAGTATTTCTGTACGAATCTGCTGAATCGCTTGCTCAGTG
Organism: uncultured Gammaproteobacteria bacterium; assembly: GCA_963812025.1. Classification (GTDB taxonomy): domain Bacteria; phylum Pseudomonadota; class Gammaproteobacteria; order Pseudomonadales; family Moraxellaceae; genus Acinetobacter. The sequence continues at coordinate 56,272 of CAWETQ010000004.1, read as the reverse complement.
GTTAAGCCATCTTTATAGATCATTTTAAATGCTTGGCGTAATGCCTGAATAACATTTTTCGACCATCCTTTACGACGCATACCTTCTACATTCATCGCGAAAGCATGTGCTGGATTACCCGAAACCATTACATAGGCAGGTACATCTTTTAGAATTAACGACGCACCGCCAATCATGCTGTAAGAGTCAATCTTACAGAATTGGTGAATACCTGAATTTCCGCCAACCACCACATAATCACCAATCTGCACATGACCAGCAATACCCACATTATTGGCAAAAATATTATGATCACCAATCACACAGTCATGGGCAATATGAGTATTCACCATCAGTAAGTTATGACTACCAATTTTAGTCAAACTCTGATCCTGAACCGTACCACGATGCAAACTGCAATGTTCACGAATTAAGTTATGATCGCCAATTTCAAGCCAAGTTTCTTCACCAGCATATTTTAAATCCTGACAAACTTCACCCACACTCGCGAATTGGAATATTTCATTATTTTTCCCAATCCGAGTAAAGCCACCGATAACCACATGCGAATGTAGCTTGGTGCCCTCAGCAATCGTGACTTGTGGCCCAATAATACAATAGGGACCAATTTGCACATCTGAAGCAATGACTGCTGATGAGTCAATAATAGCTGTTGGGTGAATTAAATCGTTATTACTCATGCCTGCTCTATTTTTTGATGCGAAACCATAATTTCCGCAGTAGTTGCTACAATACCATCGACTGTGGCTATACAATTATATTTGTAAATACCACGTTTGTGCATCACCAATTCAGATTTTAAAACCAGTTGATCACCCGCAACAACTTGTTTCTTAAAGCGAACCTTTTCTGCGCCAGCAAAAAGAAACAAAGAGCCTTCACTTGGTTTTTCATTATTCATAATAAAACCAAGTATACCAGAGACTTGAGCTAATGCCTCAACAATCAATACACCGGGCATAATTGGATAGCCGGGGAAATGTCCCTGTAAAAACTCTTCGTTAATTGAAACGTTCTTATAACCCACAATAGCATTATCAGTCACATCAACAACACGATCGACCAATAAAAATGGATAGCGGTGAGGTAAATATTCACGAATTTGTTGAATGTGCATTGGCAATTCAGGCTTCGTAAATGCAGCAGTATTCGACTCAGTCATCATATTCTATTTACGCTTAAAAGTTGATTCAAGGGACTCGATTTGAGTCTGTATATGATCAAGCCGTTTTAGCAATTGGGTCAATGGCACATCTGCTAATTGTTTAAAGCGTACAGCAGCGCGTTTCCAATGTAAACTTTCTAACATTGGCGTACCAGAAGAATAGCTACCCGATTCAGAAATACTTTTTGTGACCATTGACATAGCTGTAATAGTCACATTATCCGCAATATTGATATGACCAACCACACCTACACCACCAGCGAGTACACAGTTTTTGCCAATCGTGCTACTACCAGCAATGCCACATTTTGCAGCAAGGGCTGTATTCGCACCAATCTTCACATTATGCGCAATTTGCACAAGGTTATCAATAATGACACCATCTTCCAAAATTGTGTCGTCTAATGCACCACGATCAATACTACAATTTGACCCAATTCTAACATCATGACCAATTTTGACTGAGCCTAATTGTGCAATCCGATGCCACTTACCTTGATAAGGTGCAAAGCCAAAACCTTCCCCCCCAATCACACTATTGGCATGAATACGGACGCGATTACCGATTTTAGTTTCGCCAGTGACAGTCACATGCGAATCGATAAAACATTGTTTACCAATTTCAACATCATCATCAATTTTGACATGTGATTGAATGACTGTTTCATCACCGACAACACAATGTTCGCCAATCACCACATAATGCCCAATGTAGGCACTATCAGCAATGATGGCAGATGGATGAATTTGCGCTGTGCTTTCAATACCCTGCTGGGTATGTTTTTTCTCAAATACATGGGTCAAAATAGCAAAAGCAAGATAAGGATTATCAACGATAATAAAATTATGACCGTTATCCAACTGCGCTTTTAAAGCATTCGTCACAATTAACGCACCCGCTTTTGAAGCGCGTGCGTGATCTAGGTATTTATCTGCATTTACAAATGCGATATGTTTTTCTTGAGCAGCATCTAAGCTTGCCAGCCCGTCTAATATTAAATCAAATTGACCGACACACTCGCCTTGTACAAGGCGAGCCAGATCTTCTAAGCGCAATTTTTTAGGATTCATTGATTACTTAATAATATTAACCTTTTGAATCATTTTATCAGTTAAATCATACTTAGCGTCATAAGCAAGTGCTGAATTTTTATTTAAAACAACATCTAAGTTATTTTCTTTACGTAATTGTTCAGCAACTTGTTTCACTCGACCATCTAAAGTCTTATCCATCACCTGAATTGAAGACTGAACTGTCGTCCGCAATCCCTCTTGAGTTGAATTAAACTCTTTCATTTTTGCCTGATATTGAGCCATCATCTTTTGCTTTTCAGCTTCAGATAAACTTGGACTTTGTTGGGCACGTTGTTGAATACCCTCCAACTCTTTATCCAATTGCTCAAGTTTTGTCGTTTGTGGCTTCACCGTCTGCTGTAAAGCAGTTTTTTGCTGCTTTAAATAAGTGCTATTTTCGACGACTTTTTCTAAATCAACCACACCATAACCAGCAGCATGAACCACTGAAGTACTTGCTAGCCCAGCAACAAACAGACTCATTAATATTTTATTCATATCCATACCCCTTCTTAAACCCTTGCGAGGTCGTACTTAGAAAGTACGACCGATTTCAAACTGGATATTTTTAGTTTCATCACCCGGTTTATCATTTAATGGGTATGCATAGCTGAGTGAAAGTGGGCCAATCATGGTAATCCATGTAAAGCCAACACCTACGCTATAACGCATGTTTTCAGTGTCAAAACCAAAGTTATCTTCACAATATTTTTTAGCATCAACGCCTGGTCGTTTGCAGCATCTAGATATAAGCATTCCTCTAGGAATATCACATTGCGTATCAAATACCTGTGCACCTTCAGCAAAAAGCACTGGTCGAACTTGACGCGTCCAATCCCCCTTAAATGGTAAAGGTAATGCCAGTTCCGCACCAAATTGGATTAATGCATTACCGCCCACTTCCTCAGGATTATAGTCTTTGAGTTTCGACTCATTATTCGTCACAGCTGGATATTTCGGCCCCAAGGTACTGTTGTCATAACCACGAACCGAACCAAAACCACCCGCATAGAAGTTTTTATAGAAAGGCAAATCATTACCATAACCTAACTTACCATAACCACGTAGCACGAAGTCATAAGGCAATGGTAGGAAAGCTTGAGTATCATAAGTCAGTTTCTGATATTCCACATCACTACCCGGTAATGCAATCTCTGCATTTACACGATGTGACATACCATTGGTTGGGAATACAGGACGATTCAATGTGTTATATGACCAACCTAAATTCAAGTTATAGGTTAAAAAATCACCACCAAACTGATTATCAAATGGCGTAAAACCGACATCGGCATTCGCATTGGCCGTATTTACACAGAGTGCATCATCATAACCAGCAGGAATCGGATTTGGAGGCACATAGTTAACCCCATCTCTTGCTCGATCAATTTCGCGCTGAGACATCAATTTATCAGTCGAACAATATTTACCTTGCCCTTTAGCCTTACCACCATTTGCCAACAAATAGTCTCGAATATAAGTAGAAACATATGGCCCTGTCGTCACATCTGTTTGGTCAATATTTAGACCCGCACTCACACTTTGGTTTTCATCAATTGGATAACCAAAAGTAATACCACCACCAAAACTGTCCGTCACATAGTTATTGACGTTATAGTTATCATCTAACTTGGTTTTACGGTAGTACATGTTATAACCACGACGTACACCATCAATCGTGAAGTATGGATCTGTCACACTTAAATTATAATAATCTTGTGTTTCTGAACGGGATAAATCAATCGCTACACTATTCCCTGTACCCAAGAAATTGGTTTGACTTAAGCCTGCTTGAAAAGTCACACCGCCACTTTGTGAGAAACCAACAGCAAGTGTACTTGTACCCGAGTGTTGCTCTTCAACATTGATATTTAAATCAACCTGATCTGGTACATTTGGAATACGTACTGGCTTAATATCAACTGTTTTAAAGAAACCAGTACGCTCTAAACGAACTTTAGACAAGTCAATTTTTTCATTGCTTGCCAATGCACCTTCCATTTGGCGCATTTCACGACGCAATACTTCATCGGCTGTTTTCGTATTACCCATAAAATTAATACGACGCACAGTTACCTGTTGACCCGGATTAATGTAATAGTTCAAATCAACCAGTTTTGTTTCTTTATTAATTTCAGGAACCATATTCACTTCAGCATAGTAATAACCTGCATTACCATACTTACGAAGTAAAAGCTGTTTAACCGCATTTACTTTTTCTTGAGAATACGTTTCACCAGCTTTATAAATTTGCAGCGCTTTTAATTCTTCTGGCTTATAAAGCGCATCACCTAAGAACTTCGTTTCACCAAATTTAAATTGTTCACCTTCATCCACCGCAACTTCAACAAAGATATTCTTCTTATCTTCACTCAAGTTCAAATTTGAATTGGTAATATTAAAATTGATATAACCTTTATTTAAATATAATGCACGTAAAGCTTCTAGGCTGGCTGCCATTTTTTCTCGTGCATAGCGATCGTTACGCGTAACAATCGAACTCCAACTGCTTTCTTTAACAGCAAAGGCCTGTTTAATATCGCTTTCTTGGAAAACGGTATTACCAATAATATTAATATCAACGACTTTAGCGGCTTTACCTTCAACAAAATCAACGGTTAAATCAACACGATTGTTCGGCTTAGCCGTGGTAACAACTTTAACATCAGCATCATAACGACCTTGCTGCATATACTGCTGTTCAAGTTCGGTTTCAATGGTTTGCAGTGCAGATTTTTTCAAAACCTCACCTTCTGCAATCCCCATCTTTTTCAGCCCTTCTTCTAGCGCTTCTTTTGGAATGAGTTTATTGCCTTTAAACTCAACCTTTGAAATCAGCGGGCGTTCAACCACGGTGAAAATCAGCGCATCTGCTTCTTGAGATGCTTTAATATCATCAAACAAACCTGTGGCATATAAAGCACGAATCGCGTTTGCAATGGTTGCATCATTGACACGATCACCAGCATTGACAGGCAACATTCCATAGACATTTGTTGGCGTTAAACGAACAAGCCCGTTAATTTTTATATCGCGGACAATGAATTCATCTGCTGCATATACTTGTTGTACTGCTGCCATTGCACTAATGAGTGCCAAAGGCATAAATAAATGTGTGTGCTGCATGCCTGTCTTTTCCGATGTTAATTTATTTCGTATCCACGTTCTTATAAACGCATGAAGTCATTGAATAATGCAAGGAGCATCATGCTACCAAGCAGTACCATACCAATTTTCAAACCAGCCAATTGTATTTGTTCAGAAACAGGTTTACCACGGATCAGCTCAATAAAATAGTAAACTAAATGTCCACCATCAAGCATGGGTATAGGCAATAAATTTAAAATTCCTAAACTTACACTCATTAAAGCCATGAATGAGATAAAGGTCTGCCAACCCATTTCTGCACTCTGTCCTGCAACTTTAGCAATGGTGATGGGCCCAGATAAATTATCCAAACCGATTAAACCACGAACCATTTTGACGATCGAGTTCAAAATCATACCTGATATTTGACCCGTTTTATCAACTGCCATGACGAAAGCTTCAGTCGGACTATATTGAATCGTTTGTTTGTATTCTGCAGGTATTATTATTTTTCCGGGTATACTTTGTACACCGAGCACACCGGAAACATTACCCATATTATCACGCTTCGCTTGTGGCATGATTTGTAAATGCAGCAATTGATTCTGGCGTAATACATCAATTTTTAATAACTTTTCTGGTGCAGCCTGAACAGTTTGAACCACATCAAACCAATCATTCATTTTCACGCCATCAATCGCAATAATTTTATCGCCTTCTTTCATCCCTTGACGAATTGCAGCACCATCCTCACTGAGTTTAGTGGCAATAGCAGCAATATGTGGACGGTATGGCATAAAGCCTAGACTATCTAATGCAGATTGACTTTGATCTTTTAAAAAGTCTTGAATTGGCAATTTAAAGGTTTGAATTTGACCATTACGATCAGCTTGAACTTCGATTGAACCTGTTTCACCAACACGATCCACCAAAGCAAAATTTAACTTTTCCCACGTTGTGACTGGCGTGCCATCCACCGCAGTAATTTTATCACCAACATTCATTTGAACTGTGGCAGCGGGTGTATTCGGTAACACTTTACCAACACGAGTATTGAGCTGATCTTGAGATGGTAAAAACAAAATCCAAAATAAAACCACAGCAAAAGCTAGATTAATCAGTGGCCCCGCAGCGACAATTGCAATTCTTTTCCAAGGGTGCTGTCGATTAAATGCCTTTGGCAAATCTTCTTCTGCAACATTGCCTTCGCGCTCATCCAGCATTTTGACATAACCACCAAATGGTAATGCCGAAAGCTGATATTGAATGCCAGACTTTTTAGATGTCCACTTGAGCAAAGTTGGACCAAAACCAATCGAATAAACTAAAACTTTAACACCGAGTTTACGTGCAACAATGTAATGTCCAAACTCATGAATCGCAATCAGCGGCCCGAGCAGAAAAATTGCTGCCACAATAATAAACAAGGCACTCATGTTTTAACTTCCATTCTTGATGACAATTTTCTGTGCGACAGAACGAGCTACTCGATCTGCTTGTAAAATGAGTTCTATCGATTCCGCAGCGCCACTTTCAACTTGATTCAAAGTCTGCTCAACCACTTGAGAGATTTCAGTAAAACCAATCGTTTCATTTAAGAATGCAGCAACAGCCACTTCATTCGCTGCATTTAAAATTGCAGGTGCTAATCCACCGTTTTGCATGGCTTGTCGTGCAAGTTTTAAGGCAGGAAAACGCGTCGTGTCAGGTTCCTGAAAATCCAAATGATGATTTAGAAACAAATCAAGCGCAGGCACATGAGTCTGAAGACGCTCTGGCCATGCAAGTGCATGTGCAATGGGTGTACACATATCAGGATTACCCATTTGCGCCAAAGTCGAACCATCCACGTACTGAACCATAGAGTGAATGATACTCTGCGGATGAACAACGACTGTTACAAACTGTTCTGAAATTGCAAACAGATGACAGGCTTCTATGAGTTCCAAACCTTTATTCATTAAGGTGGCAGAATCAACAGAAATTTTTTGCCCCATAGACCAATTCGGGTGCTTACAGGCCTGTGCAGGCGTTACATTTTTTAATTGTTCAAGACTATGGTTTAGAAATGGTCCACCAGAAGCCGTCAATAAAATGCGCGACACACCCTGCTTCGGTTGTCCATTGCGCTCCGCCTGAAAATATCCGTCAGGCAAACATTGAAAAATAGCATTATGTTCAGAATCAACAGGAAGCAATTGGGCATTGTAGTCAAGTGCAGCTTGCATCATGAGATCGCCAGACATCACCAAGGCTTCTTTATTTGCAAGCAAGACCCGCTTACCTGCTTTAACCGCAGCTAATGTTGGCAATAAACCGGCAGCACCCACAATGGCAGCCATCACCACATCGACATCTGCATGTTCAGCAACCGCAATTAAGCCAGCCTCATCGGTCAGAATTTCAATATGACTCAAATTTTGTTTTTGGAAATATTGTTGTAGTTCGGCAACTTTAGTTGCTGGAACAACCACAACTTTCGGTCGATACTGTTTGCATATTTCAACAAGTTCTAAAATTCGACTATGTGCCGTAACTGCAAATACAGAATACTTTTCAGGATGCTGCTGCAAAATTTTTAAGGTGCTTTGACCAATGGAACCCGTTACACCTAATATACAAACAGATTGCGACATCTATAAATTTACACCAATAAGTTTTAAAACATACATGCCAGCAGCAAAAATTGGAGCCGCAGCAAGCAATGAATCTATACGATCGAGCACCCCACCATGTCCCGGTAGAATACGACCTGAATCTTTAATTCCTGCACGACGTTTGATCATAGATTCAAACAAATCGCCTAACACCGAACTAAACACAGTGACCACAGATAAAATTAAAAATAGAATATGCTGAACAATCGTTAAATCTAAATAAAGAACTTCAACAGCGGCAACAATCAGCATTGCAGTAAAGATACCGCCATACAAGCCTTCAATTGATTTATTTGGACTTACATCTGGTGCCAGTTTTTTCTTTCCTAATTTACGTCCAACAAAATAAGCACCGCTGTCTGCTCCCCATACCAATAAAAACAGGTACATGAGCCACCATGGTGAACTATGCCATACAGAGAAAATTGCGGTAACCGCAGCAGAAATTAAAACAAACCCAATCATCTTTAAGCTTGGATTGTACCATCCATCATAATCTGGATAAGATTTAACCCAAAAAATGCTTAAAATCCAGCATAAAATAGAAGCTGCCCAAAGCAATAAAGCAATATCATTAAAATATAATGCTAAAGTTGCTAAAGCCGCAGTTGCAATACCATAAACCCAAGCTAAAGGTTTCACAGAATTTTTATTTTTTCTTGGCATAAGCTTAAACCACTCATACCCTGCAACCCCCGCTGCAACAATCATCAGCACAAACATTGGATACTGAGACTGTGTAGCAAACATACAACTGAGTACGACTGCTACCAATACCAATGCGGTTATAATCCGCTCTAACATGTATTAATTCTCAATTTTTCTCTTGTTGGATTTGCTCTGAAGTTTTTCCAAAACGACGCTCACGCCCAGCAAAAACTGCTAACGCATCATCGAATTCCTCAACGGTAAACTCAGGCCATAAGGTTTGGGTAAAATACAGTTCAGCATAGGCTGCTTGCCAAAGTAAAAAATTCGACAAACGAAAATCACCCCCTGTACGAATCAATAAATCGACAGCTGGTAAATCTGCCATACTGACATGTTGCCCAAACAACTCAACATTAATATCTTCAATAGCGATTTTTTTTGCTACAGCATCCGCTGCAATTTGTTTTGCAGCCTGCGCTATATCCCACATGCCACCATAACTGATCGCAATGGTCAACGTCATGCTGTCGAACTTAGCAGTCCTTTGTTCAGCTTGCAACATTAACTCACGTAAATGTGCAGATAAACGAGAACGATCACCAATAAAACGTAAAGCAATATTAAATTTTTCCATACGAGGCAGTTGCTCTAGGATTGTTTCTTCTAACAATACCATGAGCAAATCAACCTCAAATTGGGGGCGATTCCAATTTTCGCTAGAGAATGCAAAAACAGTTAACGCTTGAATTTGATTTTTTCTACAGTGTTCAACAATCGGATCAAGGACATTTTTACCTTCACGGTGCCCATCACCTTTTTGCATTTGCATCTTTTTAGCAAAACGATTGTTGCCATCCATGATGATGGCAACATGTTTTGGAAGAAGCAAGCTATCTTCTGATGCGGTCATTAAATCTTAAACCTTCATCAATTCAGCTTCTTTCGCAGCTAAACGCTTTTCTACTTCAGCAACGAATTTATCGGTGATTTTTTGAATGTCATCTGATGCACGGCGATCATCATCTTCAGAAATTTCTTTTTCTTTCAATAATGCTTTGATATCACCCAATACATCACGACGAATGTTACGAATCGCAACTTTGGCATTTTCAGCTTCAGTACGCGCAACTTTTTGCATATCACGACGCGTTTCTTCAGTCAGTGCAGCCATTGGCACACGAATCGCATCTGCAGTAATTGGATTAAGACCCAAACCTGCTTCACGGATCGCTTTATCAATTGCAGACACCATTGAACGTTCAAATGGTTGTACCAATAATGTACGTGAATCTTCAAGACCAACGTTTGCCACTTGGTTCAGTGGAACATCAGAGCCATAGTAAGAAACCATCACACCATTTAAAATAGATGGGTGCGCACGACCTGTACGAACTTTGGCAAAACCGTGCTCTAGAGACTCTAGAGTCTTATTCATGCGGTCTTCGCTGTCTTTTTTAAGATCGTTAATCATATGATCTTCCTTACTTAATTCTAAGAGATGTAATTACTAAATAGTGTGTAGTATAAAGAGCTTTCAGGCTCACGTACATTAATTCGTAACGTGAGTCCCTTCTTTTTCACCCATAACCACTGAAAGCAATGAACCAGATTTGTTCATATCAAACACTTGAAGTGGCACATTATGATCGCGGCACAAGCAAATTGCGGTTAAATCCATAATACCTAATTTTTCATCAAGTACTTGATCGAAAGTTAATTTGTCATATTTCACAGCATCATCGTATTTACTTGGATCTTTATTATAAACACCATCAACTTTGGTGGCTTTTAAGATCAAGTTCGCTTCGATTTCAATACCACGTAAGCAAGCTGCTGTATCCGTGGTAAAGAATGGATTACCTGTACCCGCAACAAATACGCACACTTCACCTTGAGTTAAATGGCGAATCGCATCACGGCTTGAATAAGATTCAACCACAGCACCAATCGGTAAAGCAGACATTAAACGCGTTTTAATGTTACGGCGCACCAAAGCATCACGTAACGCCAAACCATTCATCACAGTCGCAAGCATACCCATTTGATCGCCTGTTACACGACCAACCAAACCATCTTTTTGCAATTGGCTACCGCGGTATAAGTTACCACCACCAACCACGATACCCACTTGAACACCCAAACCAACTAAGTGAGCAATCGCTAAAGACATTTGATCAAGCACTTGTGCATCAATCCCCATGTCTTTATTTCCAGCCAATGCTTCACCAGAAAGTTTGAGTAAAATACGTTCGTAACGAGGCTTTTTTGAGTCCAACATCAGGGATGTCTCCGAATCTTTCAATATCTAAAATTTTATTTGTATACTTTATACAGGTTAAGCTGATTTAATCTGAATTAACTTGGCATATAAATCATATTCATCTGCATCAGTAATTTCGACTTCGAGTAAATCACCCGATTTAATCAAGCTCTTATCAATATCTTCAACAAAAACATTACCATCAATTTCAGGTGCATCTGCGTAAGAACGTGCAATCGCCACTGGGAATTCTTCATCCAGATCATCGACCAGCACAGTCATGGTTTGACCAATACGTTTTTGTAGTTTCGCAGCAGAAATAGCCTGTTGAACTTCCATAAAACGCTCATAACGATCTTGCTTGATTTCTTCCGGCACATGATCTGGCAAGTCATTTGCTGTCGCACCTTCTACAGGTGAATAGGTAAAGCAACCTACACGATCAAGCTGAGCTTCTTTGAGCCATTCAAGTAAAATTTGGAAATCTTCCTCAGTTTCACCTGGGAAACCGACCACGAATGTTGAACGAATCACCAGTTCTGGACATTTTTCACGCCACAATTTCAGACGTTCCAATGTGTTTTCACTATGCGCTGGTCGCTTCATCAATTTTAAGATGCGCGGACTGGCGTGCTGAAAAGGAATATCTAAATATGGCAGGATTTTGCCTTGCGCCATTAAGTCAATCACTGCATCCACATGCGGATATGGATAAACGTAATGTAAACGCACCCAAATACCCAATTGACCTAGGGCTTCACACATATCATAGAATTTGGTTTTAACTGGCTGACCGTTCCAAAAATCCAATTTGTATTTGGTGTCTAGACCATAGGCAGAAGTATCCTGCGAAATGACCAAGACTTCTTGAACACCGGCTTTTTTCAACGCTTGTGCTTCGCTTAAAACTGAACCCACAGGACGTGAAACCAAATCGCCACGCATACTTGGAATAATACAGAATGTACAACGATGGTTGCAGCCTTCTGATATTTTCAAATAAGCATAATGTTTTGGTGTTAAACGAATCCCTTGTTCAGGAACAAGATCAATAAATGGATTATGTTTAGGTGGTGCAGGCACATATTCATGCACAGCTTCCATCACATCTTGGTAAGCTGCAGCACCTGTTACTTTTAAAACACTTGGGTGCATTTGACGAATTTTTTCTTCATCTTTACCTAAACAGCCCGTTACAATCACACGACCATTTGCGCTAATGGCTTCGCCAATTGCGTCTAAAGACTCTTGTACTGCAGATTCAATAAAACCACAGGTATTTACAACAACTAAATCCGCACCATCATAATCCGATGCTACATCATAACCTTCAGTCTTTAACTGAGTTAAAATTCGTTCAGAATCTACCAATGCCTTAGGACAACCTAAAGAAACGAAACCGACTTTGGGGGTCTTCATGAATCTGCGCTCCACTATAATGCGCATATTGTATGTCTTTTCTGTCTATAAAAATAGGTGGGAAGCCGACTCTTTGCTTAACGCACCAAAATACATCCAAATTTTTAGCAAATATTTTATGCGCACCAATTTGGTTCACTAATAATTTTAATTCCTTTACTATGGTTTGAGTTCCTGCAATCAAAGCACAAAAAAAAGCACACTTTTATTGCGGCAGAATTTTTATTTAGACAAATATTTAAAGTTGGCGTGCATTTTGCTTTATTTCAACAACGTTTAACTCGTTGAATGTCCCAGAATAGGGAGAAATGACAAGAAGTGCAGATGCCATTGCGCTATTTTAATACAGGATACTTTCGCTAATGGATCAACCCGTCGCTATCGACTACCGCCTTCTCGTGGAGAATTTAACCACAGCCATTTTGCTGATCGACAGCCATCTTAATATCTTTTATTTGAATTCTTCTTGTGAATCATTATTTGACATTAGTTTGCTGCGTGCGTCAGGGCAACCTGTTTTAAATTTACTGCATATGCCCGATGATGAATTCAATACTCAAGAAGCTTTATTAAATACCTTTGCGACTGGACAACCTTATACCCGTCGTGAAGCGACCATTAGCGTAAACTTTAAAGACATTCATGTGGACTATACGGTTTCACAAATCGATGCAGAAAAACCCTATCATCCGCTTTTACTGGTTGAATTAAATCCAATTGATCGCATGTTGAAAATCTCCAAAGAAGAGAATTTAATTCAACAGCATCAAGTCGCACGACAACTGATTCGCGGTGTAGCGCATGAAATTAAAAACCCTTTAGGTGGTATTCGCGGCGCAACCCAACTGCTTGCACGAAGTTTGAATGACCCACAATATGCAGAATTTACCGACATTATTATTAGTGAAGTCGATCGTTTACGTAATTTAGCCGACACCATGCTCGGATCTCGCCAATTACCCAGTTATGAATTCGTTAACGTACATGAACCATTAGAACGTGTTCGCTCTCTGATTATCAATCAAACCAAAAAGAAAATTAAAATTACCCGTGATTACGATTTGTCTTTACCCGATGTAATGGCAGATCGCGATCAACTCATTCAGGTCATGCTCAACATCAGCGTCAATGCCGTACAAGCCATGATGGAAAATAGAGAATTCTTTGTTGATCATCAACCTGAACTTATTTTGCGAACACGTATTCAACGCCTCGTCACAATTAATGGTGTTTTAAAACGCTCTGCTGTTCGTATCGATATTGAAGACAATGGACCAGGCGTACCAGAAGAAATTTTAGAATCGGTGTTTTACCCATTAGTCACAGGGCGTGCTAAAGGCACAGGACTCGGCTTAAGCATTGCACAAAATATTATGCATCAACATAGCGGAATGATTGAATGTCAGTCAGTTCCAGGAAAAACAGTATTTAGCTTATATTTACCTTGGGAGGCGAATCATGTCGCGAAATAAAATATGGGTCATTGATGATGATCGTGCCATGCGCTGGGTGTTGGAAAAAACATTCAAAGAAGAAGGTTTTGATGTTACCAGTTTCGAAGAAGCACAATCTGCGCTCGATCAACTGAGCACCGACCTACCTGATGTTATTTTGACCGACATTCGCATGCCGGGAATCGATGGACTTACCTTTTTAGGTAAAGTGAAAGCTAGTCATCCAGATTTGCCTGTGATTATTATGACAGCGCACTCGGACTTAGAGTCTGCTGTATCCAGTTATCAAACAGGTGCTTTTGAGTATTTACCTAAACCATTTGATATTGATGAAGCATTGGCGTTGGTCAATCGTGCCATTTTGCATATCACCAAGTTACAACAACAAGAATCTGCCAAAACTGCTCCTCCGATTCAATCTGCTGAAATCATTGGTGAATCCCCTGCTATGCAGGAAGTATTCCGTGCGATTGGTCGCTTGTCACAATCTCACATTACCGTACTGATTAATGGTGAATCTGGAACAGGTAAAGAACTGGTAGCACATGCGCTGCATCGTCATTCACCACGTAGCAGCAAGCCTTTTATTGCCTTAAATATGGCAGCCATTCCTAAAGACTTGATTGAAACTGAACTTTTCGGTCATGAAAAAGGTGCATTTACCGGTGCAAACTCTCAACGTCATGGGCGTTTTGAACAAGCCAACGGCGGTACGCTATTTTTAGATGAAATTGGCGATATGCCTTTTGAAACGCAAACTCGCTTACTTCGTGTTTTGGCAGATGGTGAATTTTATCGTGTTGGCGGACATATTCCTGTCAAAGTTGATGTGCGTATTGTTGCTGCAACCCATCAAGATTTAGAAAAACTGGTACATGATGGACGCTTCCGTGAAGATTTATATCACCGCCTGAATGTGATCCGTATTCATATTCCAAAACTTGCACATCGTAGCGAAGACATTCCCATGTTGGCGCAACACTTCTTGGCACGCGCGGGTAAAGAATTAGGTGTGAATGCTAAAATCTTACGCCTAGAAACCCAAGAATATATGAAACAACTGCCTTGGCAAGGCAATGTGCGTCAATTAGAAAACACCTGTCGCTGGCTAACGGTCATGATTACAGGGCGTGAAGTCTATCCAGAAGACTTACCTTCTGAATTAAAGCAAATCCCAATCCAACGCTCTGGTGATGAAACTCAACCGAATAGTACTTTTGAGCGTGTTTCACTGCATCACTGGGATGAATTATTGGGTCAATGGGCAGTACAAAAGCTTAAAAATGGTGAAATGAAGATTCTTGACATTGCAACACCAATGTTTGAGCGTACTTTAATTACAGCGGCTTTACAGCAAACACGTGGTCGTAAACGTCACGCAGCTGAACTACTCGGTTGGGGACGCAACACCCTCACCCGTAAGCTCAAAGAATTAGGTATGGACACGGTAGATGATGACGTTGAAGAAGAAGTAATAATAGAAAGCTAAACTTTTTCTACAGCTATAAAAAATAAAGCTCCTTCGGGAGCTTTATTTTTTAAAATCTATTTATGCAGTAAAACCCAGATAACGAGAATACCCTTGCACACCCAAATCTGATTTAAAAATCAAATAATTTGGATACGTTGATTGCGTAATTTCTGCAAACATATTCACCTGATCGTCATGGGCATGCAAATCATCCACAGAACGCGGCATCGTCTGCTCGAATTCATCTGTCATATATTCAAAACCAATATCCATGGCAATAAATAAAATATGTTCACAGGGCTGCACATACTGCTCTTCCTGCCAATTGATTACCTGTTGTTGGCAATGTGGGCAAGCAATATTGTCTGTGGCTTGAAGATCGAGTTGAATAAGCTGATATGACATATAAACACATTTATTTTTCAATTCGCAGCAGTATAAAAGAATAATGCTTTAAGGTTAAATAAAGAATTCCATAGCACCGATTTCCAAACCAAATTCTGCCGCAATCACCTTAAAATCAAGCCATAAAAAGCACCCTCCAAATTAGACTAAAAGTGTCCAACTTTCGGGGTGCAGTTCATTACGTGGGTTTTTTACAATCGAAAGATTAAGCCGATTTTTTCGCTTGCGCATTCTTACGAATGGTAATCATGACCAACTGTACCGCAGCAGGTGTAACACCCGGAATACGGCTCGCTTGCGCTAAAGTTTCAGGACGTATATCCTTCAATTTCAATGTAATTTCACGCGACAAACCAGACACGATGTCATAATCGAAATCCGCTGGAATTTTTGTATCTTCCAGACGTTTCATTTGCGCCACATCTTCATGTTGACGGTTAATATAACCGGCATATTTCACTGCAATTTCAATTTGCTCACCCACAAATGGCGTAACTTCAGAACCTGTCAGTTCTGCAATTTGAGCAAAATTGATATTTGGACGTTTCAACAAATCAATCGCAGAACATTCTTTAGAAAGATCCGCACCCGTCATCTCAACGAATTTTTTACCCATTGGATTATTTGGCGCAGCCCACAAATGTTGTAAACGACTGGTTTCTTTTTCGACTGCTTCCATTTTTTCACAGTAAGCCGCCCAACGCGTATCATCAACCAAACCAAGTTCACGACCCATTGAAGTTAAACGTTGATCTGCATTGTCTTCACGCAACATCAAACGGTATTCCGCACGTGAGGTAAACATACGGTACGGTTCTTTCGTACCCAATGTAATCAAGTCATCAACCAATACACCCATATACGCTTCATCACGTTTTGGTGTCCATTGTTCTTGATCCCACGCACGACGTGCAGCATTCAAACCTGCAAGCAAACCTTGCGCACCCGCTTCTTCATAACCTGTCGTACCGTTAATTTGACCGGCAAAATACAGGTTATTAATCGCTTTGGTTTCTAAAGAGAATTTCAATGCTTGTGGATTGAAATAATCATACTCAATTGCATAACCCGGACGAAGAATATGTGCATTCTCCATACCACGAATTGAACGTACCAATTCAAACTGAACATCAAACGGTAACGACGTCGAAATACCATTTGGATAAAGCTCGTGTGTCTCTAAACCTTCTGGTTCAAGGAACACTTGATGCGAATTTTTATCAGCAAATTTATGAATTTTATCTTCAATTGATGGGCAATAACGTGGCCCCACACCTTCAATCACACCGGTGTACATTGGTGAACGGTCTAAACCACCACGGATAATTTCATGCGTCCGTTCATTGGTATGGGTGATATAGCAATTCACTTGTTCAGGATGCATAGACGCATCACCCATAAATGACATGGTTGGCGATGGGAAATCACCCGGCTGCGGCGTCATTACCGAGAAATCCACTGAACGCGCATCAATCCGTGGTGGTGTACCCGTTTTTAAACGACCAACAGGTAAATTCAACTCACGTAAACGTGCTGCCAATGAAATAGATGGAGGATCACCCGCACGACCACCGCTCGATTTTTCCAGTCCTACGTGAATCACGCCACCCAAGAATGTACCTGTAGTCAACACAACAGTTTTCGCATCAAAGCGAACACCCATTTGTGTCACAACACCTTTAACGGTATCGCCCTCAACAATCAAATCATCTGCTGATTGTTGAAAAATATCTAAATTGGCTTGATTTTCTAATGTTTCACGAATGGCTGCTTTAAAACGCACACGGTCAGCTTGCGCACGTGTTGCACGTACTGCTGCGCCTTTACGCGAATTTAAAATACGGAATTGAATACCACTTTTGTCGGCAGCCAATGCCATTGCACCGCCGAGTGCATCAATTTCACGGACTAAATGTGATTTACCAATACCACCGATGGCTGGATTACAGCTCATCTGCCCTAAAGTCTCAATGTTGTGAGTTAAGAGCAAAGTCTGTCGACCCATACGCGCCGCAGCAAGTGCTGCTTCGGTACCTGCGTGACCGCCACCGATAACAATGACATCGTAAACTTTAGGATAATGCATAATGGTTTGAGAGATAAAAAAGAATGACGGAGTATTATATCAAAACTGAGCAAGATAAGTTGACAAATTCAGTCAATTTTAAAGATCAGCACCGTATTCATTCACAATGCAGCAAAAGTTGCAATGTAATCATGCTTTGCACAGTTACCCTATAAATGAAACATTTAATCTTCAAAACTTACTTGAATAGTATTGTTTTATTTTGATTATTTTATAACCTAATAAGTTGAGTACACGACAAACAAAGGTATAAGTGATGAATAAGAATCTTTTCTTCTCCGCAATACTCTGTAGTTTTTGTCTCACACCGCTTATCACACAAGCCAATGACAAAGTTGAAACAACTTATAATGCTCAAAAGTACCAACAGGTTTGTAAAGGCAAAATGCAAGGCGATCAAGTCAGTTTTGCTTACCGAGGCATTATCTGGAATGGTACTTGCGAACCACAATTCTTTCCTTCTTCCAACAAAGTCATGCTTAAAGGTGACGAAGCAGAATTAAATTCCATTTGCCAAAGTGACACCAATGCAACCTCGATGAATATTGAAGGGCATGAAATCAAAGGTAAATGCGCTTTAGGCTTTACTGCACCACGGCCTAAATAATCAAATTATGATTATTTTGTTAACTAAGTCAAAGAAGTGGGCAAAAAATTTATTTCTTTGCCCACTTCCTTTATTGCTTATTAAAAGAACTGGTTTAAACTCCAAAGAATATTAAGGAATAAAAATATAAAAAGGATGTTTCATGGATTCAGGGCTATTTACACTGTTTTTACCAATAGCACTTGCCATCATGATGACTGGATTAGGACTCGAACTTACGCTGAAAGATTTTCTACGTATTCAATACTATCCAAAGGCTATTTTTTTAGCTTTATTCGCCCAACTGATTATTTTGGTTTTTATTGCTTTTTTAATCTGTATCTTTTTAAACCTACCACCCCTTTTAGCTGTGGGCTTAATGCTACTTGGCTGCCTCACCCGGCGGACCTACTGCAAATTTAATCAGCTACCTTTATAAAGGGGATGTGGCATTAAATATTACCCTCACTGCCATTAACTCGATTATTTGCACATTTACCCTACCTTTTATTGTCAATTTATCGATTCACTATTTTTTAGGCGATCATCAAAAAATTGGCATGCCGATTACAAAAATTACTCAGGTGTTTTTAATCATTTTTATTCCCGTGTGCTTAGGGATGCTCATTCGCTCAGCTATGCCTAATATTGCATTGCAACTTAAAAAACCAATGCGATTACTTTCTGTTTGTTTTTTAATTTTTATTTTCTGCTTTGCATTATATAAAGAACAATTTAACGTTATTGAATATTTTGCAGACATTGGCATCGCAACGGCTCTTTTTTGTTTTATCAGCTTATTGGTGGGTTATTTATTCCCTCTACTCGCCGGAATTCCTGATGAACAGGCGCGTGCATGTACCTTTGAAATAGGCATTCACAACACCACGATTGCATTAACCATTGCGCTTTCAGTTTTATCCAATAGCACTATCGCTATTCCTGCAGGCATTTATTCTATTTTCATGTACGCTTTTGCATTTTTGTTTGGTTATATTTTAACAAGACGTCCACTAGCACTTAAGCAAGAAAACCCTAAAACAATTAATGAATAAACAATAAAATAGCGCCTTAAGACCACATGATCGCTTAATTTATAGACTTTTCATATAAACAATCACGATAAGAGCTAAGTGCTTCAGTACCCCTGATAAAAACGGACAAGTCATTAAATAAACAACCCAATTCAACAAAAAACAGCTTATAAATCATGCGAGCTATTCTATATTTTTCAGTTATCGGCTATACAACTATTATTCAATTTATAACAATCAGTAAAAAAGTTAACTTAAATCAAATAAAACCAACTCAAGATAGGAAATTTTGAATGGATTCAGGAATTATCACCATTTTATTACCCTTAGCACTTGCCATTATCATGATTGGTTTAGGACTAGAGCTCACACCGAAAGATTTTACCCGTGTAACCAAACAACCTAAGGCGGTTTTAACTGCCTTATTTTGCCAATTGGTGATTTTGGTCAGCATTGCTTTTATCATTTGTAAAGTTTTAGCGCTTCCACCTTTGCTTGCTGTTGGTTTAATGCTCCTTGCAGCATCACCGGGTGGCAGTACCGCCAACTTATTTAGTTATCTCTTTAAAGGTGATATTGCGCTCAATATTACTTTAACCGCGATCAATTCAGTCATTGCGGCTTTTACCCTACCTTTAATTGTTAATTTTGCCAGTCAACACTTTATCAATGATGGGCAAGAAATCAGCTTACAGTTCAGTAAAATTTTACAAGTGTTTGCAATCATCATTATCCCTGTTTGTATCGGTATGCTGATTCGACACTATGCACCGCACTTTACCGAAAAACTCAACAAACCCCTGCGCATTTTCGCAGTGAGCTTTCTGATCTTAATTATCATTGGCGCAATTACCAAAGAACGTCATCAAATTTTAGAATATTTAGCACAAGTGGGTTTAGCAACGGTTTTATTCTGTTTATGTAGCCTATTGATTGGTTATTTTGTACCACGCTTATTGGGCATCAATAGCGCACAAGCACGTGCATGTGCATTTGAAATTGGCATTCACAATAGTACGCTTGCGATGACCATTGCCCTTACAGTCATGGCTAGCTCTACAGTTGCAATGCCAGCTGCGGTGTATTCTATTTTCATGTATGTATTTGCAGCAATATTTGGCATGTTGTTAAATAAATTCGCACCACAATCAGAAGCAATCGTTCTTCGTGAACCCGCAACTTAAAATACAACACGAACTCAATTAGGATGCCACAGTGCATCCTTTTCTTGTTCTACCGCATGAATAGGTAGCTGTTATTGTGTCAGTTCGATACAATGCCGACTTTAGAAAAAACAATTTTAGGTTATCTCTGTGAAGTGGTTACAAATTCATATTACGGTTGAACAAGCGCAAGTCGATTTTACTGAAACATTATTAAGTTCACTTGGTGCTGTCAGTGTAACTTTAGATGACGCTGAAAATCAGGACTTACTTGAACCACTTCCAGGCGAAACCCCGCTTTGGAATAACGTCATTGTGACCGGCATTTATGCCCAAGAAGATGACGAAGAAATTGATGTGAATGCTTTACTCACATTTATTACTGCACAAATGCCTGAAGCACCTGTCCGCCATGAATTTATGGAAGACCAAGAATGGGAACGTACTTGGATGGATGCCTATGAACCGATTCAAATTGCTGAAAAATACTGGATTGTTCCTGAATGGATGGAAGCACCTGAAGCAGATGCAGTCAACATTAAACTTGATCCGGGTCTAGCATTTGGTACAGGCAACCATGCCAGCACCTTCTTATGCCTACAATGGTTAGGTAAAACCGATGTTAAAGATAAAATTGTGATCGATTATGGTTGTGGTTCTGGCATTTTAGGTGTTGCTGCACTATTACTTGGTGCTAAAAAAGTCTACGCAACCGATATTGACCCACAAGCCATTCTTGCAACCAAACAAAATGCTGAACTCAATGGTGTACTGGAAAACTTATATGTCGGGTTACCAGAAGAGTTCAATGTCGAGTTCAAAGATCAAAAAGCAGACATTTTTGTCGCAAATATTCTTGCTGGCCCTTTAATGGCTCTTGCGCCTGAATTCGCAACTTTGATTAAATCTGAGGGAGAGTTCGCACTTGCAGGCATATTAGAAGAGCAAGCAGCTGATGTTTCTAATGTTTATTCAAGTTTTTTTGATATACTGGAAGTTGAAAAACGTGAACAACACTGGTGCCGTATTTCGGGGAAACGCCAAAATACCCATTCAAATTTTGAATAGACTATGAGCGAAAAACAAACCTACTGCCCTAACTGTTTTACCAAGTATAAAGTCTCCGTGGCTCAACTCACAGTTGCGCGGGGCATGGTTTGTTGTGCCAAATGTTCAACCAATTTTAATGCGTTAACACATCTTGTAGTAGACAAAGAAGAATCTTGCTCTACTACACTTCCCACTCCTTCTGCAAACTCCACTCAAGCCATCGAGATAACAGAAGAAGCTTTGGTAGACGATCAACAACCTGAACAACATTTATTGGCTATTTTCGATCGTAAAGTCGAAAACTCAAATATTGATTTAAAAACCTATCTCAATAACTTAAATTATTTCAGCACAGAACCCATTGGCAACTATCCAGCGCTGAATTGGTCTGAAAAGTCAGAACAAGAGAATAAATATGGTGCTTGGCACTATATGTTATGGATTGTGGTGAATATATGTTTAATTGGTTTGCTGATTTTCCAATTCTTTTGGTTCAATCCTAAACTTTTAAACAATAGTCCTGCATTTAGTGCTGTATTTAATACCGCATGTCAGGCATTTAAGTGTTCAATGCCCGATCAAAACTATCGCCTTATTTCGACCAACAAAGTAAAGCTAAAACAAATTGCCAAAAAAGAGACTCAGTTTACCGGTGAGCTGATCAACTATCATTCTAAAAGTTTAGCCCTACCCATTATTAAAGTGAATTTAAAAAATAACGGGGAAATTATATCTTCTTATTCTTTAAAGCCTTCCGAATATTTGATTGATAGTCTTGCGGGCATACAACGAATTCCAAAAAATAGTCCTTTTAAATTTAAGTTTAAGCTTCCTGTCGCACGTAAAAGCTTCGACACCTATAGTTTGGAAATCATTTCCCCTTGATATTGAAAAAAACTATTAAAAAAAACAAAAAAACATAAAAAAAATGCAGTTTTCTTGCTCACTTTTTCTTAGACAATGGTATCATACGCGCCACGAAAGCTTTGTGCCGCAAACTCCTCGCTATTTTTCACAACAAATACAATTTAGCAAAATGCGCTTTATCTATATATTGCGTATTGAGCAGATTTTTTTGTTTTGATTTTGGTCGGTAACAAATATTTAACTATTGTTACGCTTATATTTCGACCATCCCGTTAGTTTGTGGCAAGCTAAATGTTCAAGTTTTAGAACTCCGCTTTAGGATCTAAAACGGAGTTCATTTAATTTTATAGACCACTTTTATATATCTCTTTACCCAAGTGATATTTGATTTTTCGGATTAATTCGCATGAATAGCAAATCTCCTATTTTTACTGCACAATCTGATGTCGCTCTTCGTATTCACGTAGATCGCGCAGTTCGCCACTATTTTGCACAGTTGCAAGGTGAGCAACCATCTCAAGTTTACGACATGGTGCTAGCAGAAATGGAGAAACCTCTTTTATCTGTAGTGCTTGAATATACTCGTGGCAACCAGACGCGCGCTGCCGAGATTCTCGGACTTAACCGTGGCACTTTACGCAAAAAGCTAAAAGCTCACGGTTTAATGAGTGAATAAATGATAAAATGCTCACGGCTACCGTGGGCATTTTTTTTATCTTATGTTTTGCCTATTGTTTTAATCTAGACCTTTAATATTGTTGACGAAAATCATGACTATTAAACGCGCTTTAATCTCTGTATCTGATAAATCAGGGATCGTTGAATTTGCTAAAAACCTCGTGGCTCTTGGGGTAGAAATTTTATCTACTGGTGGTACATATAAGTTGCTTAAAGACAACAATATCGCTGTAGTCGAAGTTTCAGAGCACACTGGGTTCCCAGAAATGATGGATGGGCGTGTTAAAACACTTCATCCAAAAATTCATGGTGGTATCTTAGCTCGCCGTGGTCTAGACGAAGCTGTAATGGCTGAACACAACATCGATGCAATCGATTTAGTTGTGGTGAATCTTTATCCATTTGCTGCAACTGTTGCGAAACCAAACTGTTCACTAGCAGATGCGATCGAAAACATCGACATCGGCGGCCCTACAATGGTTCGTGCTGCTGCAAAAAACCATGCCTCTGTGGGTATTGTGGTTAATGCATCTGATTACGATACCGTAATTGCAGAACTTAAAGCAGACGGTTCATTGTCTCATGCTACTCGTTTTGATCTTGCGGTTAAAGCATTCGAACATACTGCTCAATATGACGGTATGATCGCTTCTTACTTAGGCGCTCGCGTCGGTAAAGAAGATGGTTCTGCTGATAAATTTGCACGTACTTTCAATACACAATTGAATAAAGCACAAGATTTACGTTACGGTGAAAACCCGCATCAATCTGCTGCATTCTATGTCGAAAGCACTGCGACTGAAGCTTCTGTTTCAACTGCGAAACAGCTTCAAGGTAAAGAATTATCGTATAACAACATTGCAGATACCGATGCAGCACTTGAATGTGTGAAGTCTTTTGCTAAACCTGCATGTGTGATTGTTAAACACGCAAACCCATGTGGCGTTGCAGTATCTTTAGATGGTATTGCTACGGCTTATGATCTTGCTTATGCAACAGATCCTGAATCTGCATTTGGCGGCATCATTGCATTCAACCGTGAATTAGACGTTGCAACTGCGCAAGCAATTGTTGATCGTCAATTCGTTGAAGTGATTATTGCACCAAGCATCGCTGAAGGCGTACTTGAAGTTACAGGTGCGAAGAAAAACGTACGTGTACTGGTATGTGGCGAACTTCCTGCAATTGATGCGCGTAATCAACAATTAGATTACAAACGTGTAAATGGCGGCTTGTTGGTTCAAGAGCAAGACTTAGGCATGATCACTAAAGATGACCTTAAAGTGGTTACGAAAATTGCGCCAACCGAAGCTGAAATTGATGATTTGATCTTTGCTTGGAAAGTTGCAAAATACGTGAAATCAAATGCGATTGTCTATGCCAAAGGTCGTCAAACCATTGGTGTTGGCGCGGGTCAAATGAGCCGTGTAAACTCTGCTCGTATTGCTGCAATCAAAGCTGAACATGCTGGCTTAGTGGTTGAAGGTGCTGTTATGGCATCTGACGCATTCTTCCCATTCCGTGATGGTATTGATAACGCTGCAAAAGCAGGGATCAAATGTATCATTCAACCGGGTGGTTCTATGCGTGATGAAGAAACGATTGCTGCTGCTGATGAAGCCGGTATCGCAATGGTATTCACAGGCATGCGTCACTTCCGTCATTAATTGATGGAATCCTGACTGTAATGACAAAGTCATACATGTTTAAAACAGATTTCTAAATCTTACATGAAAGTCCTCTCCTGTTTTAGGATGAGGACTTTCATGTTATTTCGATTCATGGAGTATGAAGCGATGAATATTTTAGTTTTGGGTAGTGGCGGTCGTGAACATGCACTTGCATGGAAAATCGCACAAGATGACAAAGTCGCAAAAGTATTTGTAGCACCGGGTAATGCAGGTTCTGCAACTGAAAATAAATGCGAAAATGTCAATATCGATATTTTAGACAATGCTGCAATTATTGCTTTCGCTAAAGCAAATGATGTTGCCTTAATTGTTGTTGGTCCAGAAGCCCCTCTCGTTAATGGTGTGGTTGATGCTTGCCGTGCTGCTGATGTGAAAGTTTGGGGTCCGACCCAATTTGCTGCACAGCTTGAAGGCTCTAAAGCATTTGCTAAACATTTCTTAAAACGCCACAACATTCCTACCGCTTTCTATGATGTATTCACAGAAGTTGATGCTGCTAAAGCCTATGTTGAACAAAATGGCGCACCGATTGTCATCAAGGCCGATGGTCTTGCTGCGGGTAAAGGCGTGATTGTTGCCATGACCAATCAAGAAGCATTTGATGCGATTGATGACATGCTAGCTGGCAACAAATTTGGTGATGCAGGTTCTCGTGTTGTGGTTGAACAATTCCTTGCAGGTGAAGAAGCATCTTTCATTTGTATGATTGATGGCAACAACATCTTACCAATGGCAACTTCACAAGATCATAAACGTATCTTTGAAGGTGACCAAGGTCCGAACACTGGCGGTATGGGTGCTTACTCTCCTGCGCCTGTTGTGACGGCTGAAGTCTTCGACAAAGTCATGAAAGAAGTGATGCGCCCAACCGTTGATGGTATGGCGGCTGATGGTCATGTCTATACAGGTTTCTTGTATGCAGGCTTGATGATTGATGAACAAGGTCAACCTAGTGTAATCGAGTTCAACTGTCGTTTTGGTGACCCTGAAACTCAACCGATCATGATGCGTTTAAAATCTTCTTTGGTTGATTTGGTTGAGGCAGGTATTGCTGGCAACCTTCCAGCTGAAGCTGAATGGGATGAACGTAAAACTGTCGGTATCGTACTTGCATCTAAAGGCTACCCAGAAACTTCAAGCAAAGATGACGTGATTTATGGTTTAGACACCGAAATGACCGATGCTAAAGTTTTCCACGCAGGTACTGCTGTCAATGCAAATGGCGAGATTGTGACTGCGGGTGGTCGTGTGCTATGCGTAACAGCATTGGGCAATACCATTGGTGAAGCGCAAGCAAAAGCATTAGAACTTTGCGAAAAAGTGACTTTTGATGGCGTTCAATATCGTAAAGATATTGGTTACCGTGCCATTGCGCGTGAAAATGCTTAAAACTTAGTTTTTCAAAAGATTTGAAAAAGTCCGCTTTGTGCGGGCTTTTTTATTTTCCAATCAAGATTCCCCTATTTCGCTGACTAAAATAAACTATCACTCAAAATACTCCCTGCAAGAAACTTACCATAAGAGCAGTACAATCAATAAATTTACAGCATAAAACGTCACTTTCTACAAGATTACTCTTATTATCTATTTTTTAGATTTAGACTGAAAAAAAAATTATAAAGAAGCATTAAAAACAATATTTTACGAATTATTAATATTATTTTAAATAATATATTGTTTTTACTATTAAATTTTCAAGACTATAAGTTTACTATTCGATAAAAAAGATAATTGTTAAGTTTTTATTCACTATATTGCATATAGAATTATTGCTATGATGAGGCAAATTTTGATTGAGTCAAAATAAAATCTCGCTAATGAATACAATGCCTTAAAATATTTTATTGTTTCTCTCATCATTCGACAGATGGCTAATTGCTTGTCGTATTGGGTAAGTTTTATAGTGCTATTCATAGACCAGTAAAGATTTGAAGACGATTACCTTTGCTTATACTGATTGCGATTTTGACTTAATCTTTTTAATTAATAATTCGTAAATTTAAAGCCAAAATTAAATTTACTTAGGATAAATACATGAAAAAGCTCCTTGGATTGGTATTAGGTTTAACCGTGGGTCTCGCTGGTTGCTCAAAACCAGAAGCACCTGCGACTGACGCAGCAAAAACAGATACTGCAAAAGAACAAACCGTTGTAATGGCATCGACTGGTTCTGATGCTGATATTTGGCGTTATATTGCAACATTGCCTGAAACAAAAGCAGCAGGTATTAAACTTGAAGTGAAAAACTTCACTGACTATGTGGCCATGAATACTGCGGTTGCAAATAAAGAAGTCGATATTAATGCCTTCCAATCGTATGCCTATTTAGTGGCTTTCAATGCGGGTAATAAAGAAAAGATCGCTCCTGTTTCGACAACGTATCTTGAACCGATGGGCATTTATTCAAGCAAAGTTAAAAAAGTTGAAGAATTTGCCAATGGTGCAACCATTGCAATTCCAAATGATGCTGCAAATGAAGCACGTGCGTTATTACTTTTACAATCTGCTGGCTTAATCAAACTTAAAGCAGATTTTAACCCTGCAACAGGGACACCAAGTGATGTCACTGAAAATGCGAAAAAAATCGTGCTTAAGCCAATTCAAATGGCAACTGCTGTACGTGTTAAAGACGAAGTGGATGCGATTATTCTAGGCAATACACTGGCAATGGAAGGCGGTTTAAACGTACTTAAAGATTCGATCTACTATGAACCAGTGGATCAAAGCACAAAATTAAATGTAAATATTTTAGCGGTTGCTGAATCTCGTAAAAATGATGCTGTATTGCAAAAAGTAGGTGAGTTGTACCACACCGCAGCTGTGAACAAATATGTTCAAGAACACTTTGGTGGTACTAAAATTGATGTAAACAAACCTGTAAGCTATCTTACTGAAGCAAAATAGTAATATACTTCGCATCTCAAAACAGGCAAATTAACTTTGCCTGTTTTTTCTTTTTTGTATAGTTTTTGACGATATGATTGAATTTAAAGACATTTCAAAACATTATGAGCTAAAAGGTCAAACCATACGTGCTCTGGACCAGATTAATCTGGAAATTCCAGCAGGCAGTATTTTTGGCATTATTGGCTATAGTGGTGCGGGTAAAAGCACCTTAATTCGTTTGATTAATTTGCTCGAACGTCCCACTCAGGGTCAAGTGATCATTAATCAAAAAGAATTTACCGCTTTGGATGCACGCTCATTACGTCAAGAACGTGCAAATATCGGTATGATCTTTCAGCATTTCAACCTCTTACAAACCAAAACTGTGGCTGCAAATATTGAAATGCCGCTGAAGCTTTTGGGCGTGAGTAAAGTTGAACGTGAAAAGCGCTTAAATGAATTACTAGATTTTATTGACCTAAAACATAAGAAAGATGCCTTCCCTGATGAGCTTTCTGGTGGTCAAAAACAGCGCGTTGGTATTGCTCGTGCCTTAGCCAATCATCCTAAAATTTTACTGTGTGATGAAGCCACGTCAGCGCTTGATCCACAAACCACAAAATCAGTTCTGGCGCTTCTGAAAAAAATTAATCAAGAACAAGGCATTACCATTGTCATGGTGACCCATGAAATGGATGTGATTGAAACCATTTGTGATTATGTTGCTGTCATGGAACAAGGCAAGGTCATTGAAACAGGCTCAACCATTGATATTTTCAGTCGACCGCAACATCCAACCACCAAAAATTTCATTCAAACTGTGTTGCGACAACAACTGCCTATCAATATTTTGAATAATCTGGAAAATCAGAATCATCACAGTATTTATTGCCTGCAATTTTTGGGCAAATCTGCACAAGAAACCGTGGTTCAAGCGGTAATTAAAAAATTCGATATTAGCTTAAATATTTTATTTGCCAATATGACTGAAATTAATGGCACTGTGATTGGACAAATGTTTATTCAATTGTTGGGCGATCCAGCAATCATTCAACAAGCGATTGAGTTTTTACAGCAAAATGGTGTGGACGTTGAGCAATCAGGAGTACAGTCATGAGAGACCTCATTGTACAATGGCTGACTGAAGCAACCTCCTCCTTCTGGAAAAGCTCCCTTTCGATTGACCAATTTGTGACTGCATTACAAGAAACCTTTCACATGGTGTTCTTTGCCATGCTGTTTGGTTGTATCTGGGGTTTTATTCAAGCCATTATTTTATTGGTTTCACGCCCTGACGGTATTTTACCCAATCGTGTGATTTATCATCTTTTAAACCCAATTGTGAATGCGCTACGCTCACTGCCCTTCATTATTTTATTGATTGCCGTTATTCCGTTAACTAAACTTTTAGTCGGAACTTCAATTGGTACATGGGCGGCTATTGTGCCTTTGACCATTTATATTGGCCCCTATATGGGACGGTTGATTGAAACCTCTTTACTTGAAGTCAATGAAGGTATTGTGGAATCAGCTCAAGCCATGGGTGCAACCCCACTACAGATTATCTTCAAGTTTATTTTACCGGAAGCACGTAGCTCACTGATTTTAAACTTAACCACTGCCACGATTAGTTTAATTGGCGCAACGGCGATGGCGGGTGCAGTGGGTGCAGGTGGTATTGGTGATTTAGCGATTTCATATGGCTATCAACGCTTTGATACCAGTGTCGTTATTTTAACAGTGATTGTGCTGCTACTCTTGGTTCAAATTGTTCAGACTATGGGCGATTGGTTAGCCAAATTAAGATAAAGCCTGATTCAAGCAAACTTTTAAAGCCCTCACAAATTTGAGGGCTTTTTTATATCAACAATATTCTGATTAAAAAGAATACAGTTTCACCATTCAGCAACAAGAACATGCACTATATTAAATAATACGCCCCATAATCCGCTTTGAATTTCCCTAATATTAAGCCATAACCCTATTCAGAGCGTGCTAAAATAGCCGACGGTTTTTGCAGGGACTCATTTATGCACTTTGTTCATCTTGGTATACACACAGAATTTTCAATTACGGAATCTATCGTACGTATACCTGATCTTATTAAAGCTGCAGTGAATGATGAAATGCCAGCTTTGGCATTAACAGATCTATCTAACCTACATGCCGCAGTTAAATTTTATACAAAATGCTTAGATAAAGGCATTAAACCTATTTTGGGCAGTAACATTCGCCTGAATGATGCAGAACATAAAGTCACTCTGCTTTCAATGACCAATAAAGGTTGGCGCAGTCTCACTGAAATTGTTTCGCGTGGCTTTATTGAAGGTCAGCAACTTGATATCCCTTGTGTGCAAAAAGAATGGGTGCTTGAACAGAATCAAGACCTCATTGCACTCTTAGGGATGCATAGTGATGTGGGTAAAATGCTCAATTCATCCAATCCACAAAAAGCTGAACCGCTATTAGAAGAATGGATTGAAAAATTTGGCAACCGTGTTTATTTAGCCCTAACCCGCACCGATCGCCCTGATGAGGAAAGTTTCATTGCTGGGGCAATCAAACTGGCTCAAAAATACAATATTGGTGTCGTTGCGCATAACGATGTGCATTTTATTGCACAAACAGATTTTGAAGCACATGAAGCCCGTGTTTGTATTGCCGATGGTTATGTTTTAGGCGACAGTCGCCGTCCTCGTTATTATAGTTCTGAACAATATTTCAAAACTGCCGAGGAAATGACGGAACTCTTTTCAGACATTCCCTCTGCAATTGAAAATACCTACCACATTGCTAAACGCTGTAATGTCAGCTTGCGCCTCGGTTTCAATGATCTTCCCGATTACCCAGTCCCTGAAGGTCACACCATTGATACCTTCTTTGAGCATGTTTCTCAAGAAGGTTTAGAAGAACGTTTAAACGTCCTTTATCCCATTGAAAAACGTGATGAAGATTGGGCTGAAATTCGTAAAGTTTATGATGAACGCCTAGCCTATGAAATTGGCACCATCTTAAACATGGGATTCCCCGGTTACTTCCTGATCGTGATGGACTTCATCCAGTGGTCAAAAAGTAATGGCGTTCCCGTAGGCCCCGGACGTGGTTCAGGTGCAGGCTCATTGGTGGCTTATAGCCTTAAAATTACCGATCTTGATCCACTTCGTTACGATTTACTATTCGAACGTTTCTTGAATCCAGAACGTGTCTCCATGCCCGACTTTGACATCGACTTCTGTATCGCAGGTCGTGACCGCGTAATTGATTATGTTGCGCGTCATTATGGGCGTGAAGCTGTTTCACAAATTGCAACATTTGGTACGATGGCAGCGAAAGGTGCAATCCGAGATGTGGCACGGGTCTTAGGTAAATCCTATGGTCTGGCGGATCGTATCTCGAAAATGATCCCGACCAAACCCTTAGGTGTCGACCTTCGTGGTGCCATCGATATCGAGCCGCAGCTTAAAGACATTGTGACCAATCCATCCAACCCAGACAATGATGATGCAGCCGAAATCTGGGAAATGGCGCTAAAACTTGAAGGCATTACCCGTAATACCGGTAAACATGCCGGCGGTGTGGTGATTGCACCGGGTAAAATTACCGATTATTCAGCCGTGATGTGTGATGCTGACGGGACTAACCGTGTCGCACAATTCGATAAAGATGATGTTGAATCAGCCGGTCTGGTTAAATTCGACTTCTTGGGTTTACGTAACCTGACCGTAATTGAAGATGCCATTCAAAATATTAATAAACGCATTGGCCCTGAAAAATCAGTCGATATTACTTATATTCCGTTAGACGACCCAAAAGCCTATTCAATCTTTGCGGATGCCAATACCACTGCGATCTTCCAGTTTGAATCCGTCGGCATGAAAAAAATGCTGAAAGAGGCACGTCCAAGTAAGTTTGAAGAAATTATTGCCTTTGTATCCTTGTACCGCCCGGGTCCAATGGATCTTATTCCTGACTTTATTCACCGTATGCACGGTGGTGAGTTTGAGTATCTACATCCTTTATTAGAAGGGGTTTTAGAACCAACTTACGGGATTATGGTTTACCAAGAACAGGTGATGCAAGCCGCGCAATATTGTGCAGGCTATACACTGGGTGGCGCAGACATGTTACGTCGTGCCATGGGTAAAAAGAAACCTGAGGAAATGGTCAAACAGCGTCAAATCTTTATTGAAGGTGCGGCGCAAAAAGACATTGATGAATCGACTGCCAACCATATCTTCGACTATATGGAAAAATTCGCTGGCTATGGTTTTAACAAATCACATGCCGCAGCCTATGCCCTCGTTGCTTACCAAACGGCATGGCTAAAAGCCTATTATCCATCTGAATTTATGGCGGCAGTACTGACTTCAGAAATGCAAAATACCGACAGCATTGTATTTTTAATTGATGACTGTCGAATCAATGGTTTAGAAGTGTTTCCTCCTTCGATTAACATGTCTTTTTATCAATTCCATGCCAGTGATGAAAAAACCATTGTCTATGGTTTAGGTGCAATTAAAGGTGTCGGTGAAGCCGCTATGCAATCGGTGATTGAATCACGTTTGCAAGATGGCCCTTACAAAGATTTATTCGATTTTTGCCATCGTATTGATTTGAAAAAAATCAATAAACGAACTTTAGAAGCCCTGATTCGCTCAGGTGCTTTAGATTGTTTAGGTATTGATCGTGCCAGCATCATGGCGCAATTACCTGAAGCAGTGCAAGCAGCTGATCAAGCACGCTCTAATCGTGAAACAGGCATCATGGATTTATTTGGTGAGGTTGAAGAAGTTCAACGTAAACCGGCTAAACCTGTTAAACCATGGTCAGATGAAGTTCGTCTCAAAGGTGAAAAAGACACCTTAGGTTTATATTTAACTGGGCATCCGATTGATGTCTATCGTCCAGAGTTAAAGTCATTTATTCCTGTACGTATTAATGAGTTAACACCTACACGTCGTGGTGTTACTACTGTTTTTGCTGGCTTAGTGGTGGACGTTGCCAACTTCCCAAATCGAATGATGGTCACCTTAGATGATGGTACAGCGCGGATTGAAGTGTCTGCCAACCATGAACGCTTCCAACGCTTTAAAGATATTATCCAAGCTGACCGTGTGGTGGTGATTGAAGGTGAAATCTATGAGCGTGAAGGTTATGATCGCCCAATGGGACGCTTAACCAAAGCTTTTAGTCTCAATGAAATTCGTCAAAAACGTGCCAATAGCATTCAAATTAAATTGGCTACGGAACATCTGACCAAATCACTCAGTTCAGATTTACAAAAGATTCTGCTGCCATTTTGTAATGTCGATATGTGCAATCACATTCCAATGCAATTACAGATTGATTATCCCTATGCTTCTGCCGAAGTTCACTTGGGATTAAATTGGAAAGTTGCACCACAAGATGAATTACTGGCTAAATTACGCGATTATTTTGGTAAAGATGTTATCCACATCGAATATCAAGTGAAATCTAAAGCCGCAAAAGCCGTACAGTATAGTAAGCCTGCACAAATTGCACCGCCACCTGCCAATATAAGCATGGATGATGCAATGGACATGTATCAGGCTGAAGCCAACCAATATTCTTAATTTTTAAATATTTAAATTCAAATTGGATACATTATGAGTCAAGTTGACAATGCTGCTGTTTCAGCACATCTTTCCCATGTGCGTATTGTCATGGTCAATACCACATTACCTGCAAATATTGGCAGTGCATTAAGAGCCATGAAAACCATGGGCTTATCTAAGCTAGTGTTGGTTGCGCCTAAAACCTATCCGCACCCCGATATTAATGCTTTAGCCGCAGGTGCTGTAGATTTAATTGAACAGATTGAAATTG
Organism: uncultured Gammaproteobacteria bacterium; assembly: GCA_963812025.1. Lineage (GTDB taxonomy): Bacteria > Pseudomonadota > Gammaproteobacteria > Pseudomonadales > Moraxellaceae > Acinetobacter. Next base: position 22,741 of record CAWETQ010000004.1, on the reverse strand, counting down.
TACCTACATTAGAAGATGCGATTAAAGATTGTCACCTTGTTTTCGGCACTAGTGCGCGTAGCCGTACCATTCCGTGGCCTTTGCTTGATGCACGCCCTGCTGCTGAAAAATCCATGCAAGCGGTTGTTAAAGACCAACAAGAAATTGCGATTGTATTTGGTCGTGAAGATCGTGGCTTGACCAATGAAGAATTGGCGATGGCAAATTATCACGTCACGATTCCAGTCAATACCGATTATGGCGTATTGAATGTTGCGCAAGCCATTCAAGTCATTTGCTATGAAATGCGTATGGCTGCGATGGAATTTGTAGAGCAAACAGAAAGTTCTGAGGCAACCATGCCTGTGACTGAAACAGAATCCATGCATTGGGATGAACCTTTGGTCACGCATGAACAAATGGAACAGTTTTACCCACACATTGAAAAAATGTTGGCTGAAATTGAATTTATGGATCCAAAAAATCCAAGATTATTACCTTTACGCTTGCGTCGCCTATTTGGACGTATACAATTAGACCGTATGGAATACCATTTACTTCGTGGCATATTCACTCGTGTACAAGCGATGAATAATGGTACATGGAAAAAATCAGTAGACAAAACAATAGATTCTTCAGAGGATCAACCTAATGCTTAAACAGCTCAAAGAAGACATACAAGCTGTATTCGCGCGCGACCCCGCTGCTCGAAACACTTTGGAAGTTCTCACCACGTATCCCGGCATTCACGCGCTCATCATGCACCGTGTTGCTCATGAACTTTGGCAAAAAGAGTGTAAAGGCTCTGCTCGCCTGTTGTCTTCTTTTAGTCGTTTTGCCACAGGTATTGAAATTCACCCGGGTGCTAAAATTGGTCGTCGTTTTTTTATCGATCACGGCATGGGTGTTGTCATTGGTGAAACGGCTGAAATTGGTGATGATGTTACGCTCTATCACGGCGTGACGTTGGGTGGTACAACATGGCATAAAGGCAAACGTCATCCAACCTTGGAAGATGGCGTAGTGGTCGGTGCTGGTGCAAAAATTCTGGGGCCATTTACTGTCGGTAAAAACTCGAAAGTGGGTTCTAATGCCGTTGTGACCAAAGAAGTTCCGCCTGATACTACCGCAGTCGGCAACCCTGCCCGTTTTATTACCAAAGACAAACCTAAAGATGCTGAAGAAGCACGTCGTCATGATTACGCTGAAAGTATTGGTTTTCAGGCATATGCAGCAACGCAAGATCAATCTGACCCAATTTTAGAGGGTATGCGTGTTCTACTGGACCGAATTCAGCACAATGAAAAGCGCATGAATACTTTATGTCAGCGTTTATCTTTGCTCGATCCGTCATTTAAGAAGCAGCAAGATGAACAGCCTTTTAGTATTGAAGAACTTAAAATTATTGAAGATGTGCGACGCGAATGTGAAGCTCAAGGCACGCAATCTAAAGCCTAAAGTCGTGATTTAAATATTAACAAGCGCTAACTTGCATGTTCATCAGAGTTTTCTTAGACTGACGAATGTGCTTATTGATCAATTTTAAAATTAAATGAATGGATGACCCATATGACACTTAAGCCTTTGGCATGTACTCTCATTGCAATGTCTTTGCTCTCTGCATGTAGCATGGCACCCACTGAAGATAAAAAACCGAATAGCCCAATCATCTTCACTGAACCTGATTTAACCCCACCATTCTATGCACTAAATCCATTTAATTACGATGCACCGCCTCCATTTGAAATTGCACTTAAACAAGCTGCTGCACAGCCTGTGACTAAAATGGAAGTGAATCTGCAAAGTGATCCATCTAAAAAAATCACTTTAGATATCAATAAACTGATTATTCCAACAATCAACAATAATCAACGTACTGTAAAATATGCGGTACTTGCGGGTGACAATGAAATTGACATCACTGAAATTGATGACTTTTTACAATTGGTTGAAGGCAAAGCACGTCATTACCCACCTCGCTTTAGTGAACGTCAAGAACGTAAAGGTTTTGAAGCCAAACTGAAAGAATTAACCCAACAGCTTGATACCTTGGCCGTTAAAGATAATGCATCTTTTGATGTCCTAATTCGCGCATTCAAAGCCAGCGTGATGGCACGTAACTTAGACTTAGGTTCAGCCTATACCACTAAGTCTTTAACCTATGCACAGCGTATTTTAAAAATTAACAAAGAAGATGCTGAAGCAAACTTTTGGTTTGGTTTTGGTTTGTCTGAAGGTGGCGGTCAACGTGAAGCGATTCCATATTTAGACAAAGCCATGAAAGCAGGCGTACAAGAAGCTTATCTGTCTGCGGCAAATAACTACATTGCCATGGAACAGAAGAAAAATGCGATTCAAACTTTGAAAAATTACAAAGTAAAATATCCGCAAGAAGCTGAAGTTACTGACCGTTTAATCAATGAAATTGAAAAACAAGGTCGTTGGAACGTATGGCAAGTGCTTAGTTCACCTAAAGCATCTTAATTTTTAAGTGATTATGAAATAGACCGTCTTGTACGGTCTATTTTTGTTTGTATAAATGGAAAATTAGAAGAATGATTGTATGATGAAGAAAAACTCAAACAAATACTTAATACAGATGACCTTTATGCCAAATTCGCTATACAAAATTTTGTTTGCCACGCTATTGAGCAGTTATCTATTGACCGGTTGTCAAATCGTCAGTGTCAAAAAACAAGCCATCAATGTGACCATCAGCAATGAGCGAGAAAGCATACTCACGCGCAACAAATTAAGTGAAGCCAGTTTAAATGTACTTTCGATGACTGGGCGTGAAGCAAAAATTTGCGCTGACAAACCTGAACAGTGCATCCAAGAAATACAACAAATCCCTCAAATTCAAGATGAACAATTGCTCTCTACAGCAAGTGAAGTCTATTTAGCCAAAGCCTTAGCATTTGAAAAATCAAGTGATTGTAAAGTCAGTATTTTAAATAGCACCAAATCTGAAGAAAAACAAAAATTACAACAAGCCATTTATGAAAAATGCTTAGATCAACAACTCTATATGTTGGATAAAAGCATCCGCTATAGTTATGCCTACATGTTTAAAACCCAACGTGGCCCACAAGACCGTATTTTTGATAACAGACAAGTCCAAATTCGAGACTTTTATAATTTAGCCATAGCAAAATTGGTTTCAGCTTATGCGCTACGTTACAAACCCACTGAAGTTCAACGCCAGATTAAAGTTGGAAAAAGTATCTACAGCATCAACTTTGATCATTATCCGCAACTGAAAGAACAAAAAATTGAACTGCTGCTCTCCAGTTATAATCTTAACTTTTCGGGTTTACGCTCCATTAACCGTCGTGATGGTTTTGGTTCGGAGTTTGTTGTTGTTTTACCGCAAGCTAAAAATGATATTACCGAAGCTAAGAATAAATATATTATTGATCCGATCAATTTTAGCTACAAAAATGGCATCAATCCAAATATCCACCAAGCACGTTATTTAGCTGCGACCATTACCATGCAACCTAAATCCGCCAGCAGTATTGACGATATTTTAAACAAGCCCGAATTTGAATTAAAAGCCTTTGATCCTTACAAATATGACCATGTCGTGATGGCAGGTAAAACCTATCCACTTGCAGCCAACTTTTCGACCCCCTATGGTTTATGGCTGGCACAAAATAATTTAGGTAAAGCCGCATATTTAACCCTAATTGATCGTGATGATCATCTCACCATGCCGCATTTATATATGCTGGAGCCCTATAATCCGAATAAAAAAGTCATTGTATTGGTTCATGGTCTAGCCAGTAGCCCAGAAGCATGGATACGCCTCACCAATGACATTATGGGCGATCCTGTGCTACGTGAACACTTCCAAGTATGGCAAGTGTTCTATTCAACCAATATGCCCATTATTGAAAGTCGTTTCCAGATCTACGCCTTACTCAACCAAACCTTTGCTCAAATTGATCCTAAAGCCGCTGCAAAAAAAGATGCAGTTCTGGTTGGACATAGCATGGGCGGGATTATTAGCCGACTATTGGTCAGTGATGCCAACCTGACTAAAAAAGCATTATCTATGATGAGTCATCGCCAATTAAATAAATATAAAAATCTACCGATCGTCTCGCAACGTTTAATCATTAAAGATATTCCTAATTTTAATCGCGCTATTTTCCTTGCCTCACCACATCAGAGGAACAGAATTTGCTGATCGCTGGTTTACCAAAGCAGCACGTAAAATCATTCGCTTACCCGGTACATTCCTTTCTGCCATAGGCGATACGTTACAAAGCCAAGATTTGGACTTTAAAGATTTATTAAAACAGATTGATCAAGGACTGATTCAAAATGGCCCAAGTGATTTAAGTTATCAATCAAAATTTATGGAACTCACCAAAGACGTTACCCCGCGTAAAGGTCTAGCTTTCCATTCGATTATTGGCAATGCCACCAAGAGTGATGATCCTAATCTGATTACCGATGATGTCGTGCCGTATAAAAGCGCGCACTTAGATGGTGCTGTTTCTGAAAAAATCATCAACGGTGGGCATTCTATTCAAGAAACCCCTGAAGCCGTTTTAGAATTGCGTCGCATATTACGCCTACATTTGACCCAATTAGGTCTGCATAAGTCTTAGTTTGAATTAGGGCTTATTTCAGTCACTCATGTAAATTCAGCATAATGTAGCGGTTACGCATAATCAGGCGAATGTACGTTTGCTGATATTTACTTCAACACATTCCGAGCTGCAAAGGCAGTAGTACATGATTTGCAATTATTTAAACAGAATCTAAATATAAGCAGAAAAAGCTTGGTCTGAGATTTAATGACTGGAATTTATAATATAAAATGACTCAGCTAAAAAATAATATATAAAAAATTTTAATCATTAATCATTGGATAAATTTATTATCCTATTTTACTTCTTGTTTTAATAGCACTGCTTATTTTTATAAACAGCTATTCTTTAAGGAAAAATTCCATTATATTACTTTGATAAGTATACTTTTTTCAATATAGAATATTTAATAAAAAAATGAACCATCATTTTTACATGAATAGTGAGAAAATTCATGAAATTAAAAGGATCTATTGCATTAAATAAAATGCAAATTGAACAAGTCGCTTCTAGGGGATTAAACTCTGTTCATTTTCCTAAACCACTCGAGCTCATTTACCAAGAACAATATAAAAATGAAGCAGCTTACGAGTTTAGATTTCGTGGATTAATTATATTAATTTTATACTTATTTTTAAGTTTTGGTATTTACCAAACTATTTCCAACCACGACATAATGCAGCAGTGGCTCACCTATTATGCGTGGGTCGGAATTGTTGTCATCATGGCTTGGGCTTTATCTTTTATTAAAAAATTCAACCAATATTTTGATTATTATACCGGTTTTGGTTCCATGGTCGCGATTGCCATTTCCTTTATCATTATCACCAATATTGGTACAGATCCAAATAATACGACACAGAATAATGTGTTATTTCATACCGCCATGATGTACGCCGTGGTGATTACGTACAGTTTTGTCGGTATGAGATTTTACACGGCAGTAATTGCGTGTTGGATGGGCGGTCTGATTGCCATTGTCATTTCACTTTGGTTAAATCAAGAGATTGGCTGGACCTTATTAAATAGAACCTATACCTTTTATAGCTTTTTGGGCATGGCTTTAACCTATGCGATTGACCGTCAGCATCGGGAAAATTATTTACAGAACTGTATTATTGAACTGAACCAAATTGAATTAACCCAGCAAGCTCAACAATTGGCATTATTATCACAATTAGACTCACTCACAGGTTTGGCTAATCGACGTTATTTAAATGAAGTTCTCGATAAAGAGTGGCGCTATGCGCTCAGACATCAAACACCATTAAGTATATTAATGGTCGATATCGACTTTTTTAAACGCTACAACGATCATCTTGGGCATATCGCAGGTGATCAGTGTCTGCAATTGATTGCAGATTCAATACACTCGATTACTGCACGAAGCAATGATCTAGCCGCACGCTATGGTGGAGAAGAGTTCTTACTGGTTTTTCCAAGGACAGACCAACCGCAAGCAGAAGCACTCACCATATACCTTTTACAACTCATTAAGGCCGCTGCTATTCCCCATCCATCCAGTCCCATTTCTGAACACGTCACCATTAGTGTCGGAATTGCGACCCTAATACCGCAAGCCCATCATCAAATTTCGGAACTGATTAACCTAGCAGACCGTGCATTATATCTTGCCAAAAACGAAGGACGAAACCGTTATCATATTGCCGAATTAGATGCCGAAACCACCTCTACACTCATGACGGACTCATACTGATTCTGAATTTCGTGATGGAAATCAGCCTCAGCTTTATTCTCAATACGCATCTAAAAACACAGTCCGACTGTAAACAGATGGCGATATATCCAAACAATAGACCGTGAGCAAAAAATCATCTCATGATGATGACAGCGCTAAATTTTATGCATTTGTTGCAAAGCATTTTTCTCTCACCACGCAAATTTGATAAGATAACGCGCTCGAATGAAGCTAAGTTTTTATTAAACCCAATCTGCACTAGATCATTAAAAATATAAGACCCCAAGTCTTATTGGTCAATAAACTTATATTCATTCAAAATTGAAATTGGTGAGACAGCCAACACGTTTTTAATTATCACAATTTATTCAAATATTTAAGGATTTTACCTCAATGAATTATCCGGAAATCATGGCTGATCTTTCCACTTTAACGCCAATGATGCAGCAGTATTTAAGCATAAAAATGCAGCATCCACACTCACTCATGTTTTATCGTATGGGTGACTTTTATGAACTATTTTTTGACGATGCACATAAAGCAGCAAAATTACTGGGTATTACCCTGACCCATCGTGGTAAAGCCAATGGTGAGCCTATTCCTATGGCGGGTGTGCCTTATCATGCTGCTGAAGGTTATTTGGCGCGACTGGTCAAAAAAGGCGAAACCGTTGTCATTTGTGAACAGCTTGGCGAAGGCGAGAGCGCAGGCACTCGCGGTAAGGCACCTATGGAACGTGGCGTCGTGCGAATTATTACTCCCGGCACGCTGACCGACGATGCACTCTTAAATAGTCATCAATCCTCTAATTTAGTCGCACTCTGTATTCAACAAAATCAAATTGGCATTGCACTGCTCGATTTAAGTGCGGGTATTTTTAAAGTCCAACAACAAAATTTTCAGCAAGAACAGCTTGCGATTGAACTGTCTCGCTTAATGCCAAGTGAAATATTGGTTGATGAAGATATTGTCGATCAAAACATCATTGAGCAAATTAAAAAACAACTCGACTGCCCAGTTACAAAACGTCCCAATGTTGATTTCAACATCAATAATGCGCAAAAAACATTATGTGACCAGTTTGCTGTATCTACACTTTCTGGTTTTGGTATTGATCATTTACCGCTTGCCAAAGCCTCGGCAGCAGCGCTGATTCATTACGCCAAAGAAACGCAAAAAACAGCTTTACCGCATATTCGCTCAATTCAGTTAGAACAAAGCAGTGACTTTATTGCACTCGACCCTGTGACACGCCGTAATCTAGAGTTGATCGAGCCTTTATTTGAGCACGGTACATCACTGTTTCAACTGATTAATGACTGCCAAACAGCGATGGGCAGTCGTTTACTCAGCCGCACCATCATGCAGCCCTTACGCGACACCAAATTACTCGATGCCCGACTCGATGCCACGGCATCTGTGCTCAATGGTTATCATGAATCGCCTATTCGCTTAGTGCTTAAAGACATTAGTGATATTGAGCGTGTGCTGAGCCGTGTTGCCTTAGGCAGTGCACGCCCACGTGATTTGGTACAACTGCGTCAAGCCTGTGCACAAATTCCCTTATTACGCCATGCCATTCAACCCATCACGCAGGCACATCAATCCAACTTAATTCAGCAATTAGACAATGAACTCGGTGATTTTAATGGTCTACACCAACGCTTGATGTCAGCCATTGTTGAACATCCACCGGTATTACTTCGTGATGGCAATGTAATTGCAGAAGGTTTTGATAGTGAACTCGATGAACTGCGTAAAATCCGCGATCATGCGGGGCAATTCCTCATTGACTTAGAAATCCAAGAACGTCAAAACACAGGCGTTTCGACGCTTAAAATTGGTTACAACCGAGTCAGCGGTTACTATATTGAACTGACTCGCGCTCAGGCAGAGCAAGCACCTGACCATTACATTCGTCGCCAAACTTTAAAAAATGCTGAACGCTATATCACACCAGAACTCAAATCTTTTGAAGATAAAGTGTTATCGAGTGAATCTCGTGCCCTTGCACGTGAAAAAATGTTGTTTGAAATGCTGTTGGATGAATTACGACAAGATATTGGCAATCTACAAATGATGAGTAGCGCGATTGCACAAATTGATATGCTGGCTAACTTTGCCCATCAAGCACGTTTACGCAATTGGTCTCGCCCTGAATTTAGTCCTGAAATTGGGGTAAAAATTATTGCGGGTCGACACCCTGTGGTTGAAGCCTTAAGTAAAACTGCCTTTACACCAAACGACACCAGTTTAGACTTCAACCACCGAATGGCGATTGTGACTGGACCCAATATGGGGGGTAAATCGACCTTTATGCGTCAAACAGCACTAATTAGCTTATTGGCTTATTGCGGATGCTATGTTCCTGCCAAGTCTGCAATCTTAGGTCCTATCGATCGTGTTTTCACCCGTATTGGTTCTGCCGATGATTTATCTACGGGTAAATCGACCTTTATGGTTGAAATGACTGAAACGTCTCAAATTTTGCATCATGCAACCAACCAGTCTTTAGTGTTGATGGATGAAGTTGGACGTGGCACCAGTACCTACGATGGCTTATCGTTAGCATGGGCGTGTGTGCTTGACCTGAGTAAACGAATTAAATGTTTGTGTTTATTTGCCACGCATTATTTTGAACTCACTGAACTTGGTAAAGAATCAGGCATTGATAACTACCATGTCACAGCCAAAGAATTAAATGGCAATTTAATTTTATTGCACAAAGTTCAACATGGCCCTGCCAGTCAAAGTCATGGCTTACAAGTCGCCAAATTGGCTGGTATTCCTGCCAGTGTGATTAAAGAAGCACAAAATCGTTTAAAGATTTTAGAAAAACAGCAACACCTACAACTCAATAAAGCCGTGCAAAATGATTTATTCAGTGTCGCGGATGAACCCGCTCTTGAAGTCGTTGAACGTATTGTAGAAGTTGAGAAAGATGTGCCTGCACTGAACCTATTAAGAGCTTTAGATGTCGACAGCCTTTCACCACGCGAAGCACTACAGCAAATTTATGCTTTAAAAGATGCTTTAGAAGCATAATTTAAAACTATTTTGCATAAGACAAAGACTCCCGAATAGGAGTCTTTGTCATTTACTTCCTCTATTTAGTCATATATTCAGTTTTTATTAGAATAAACAGCCCTGCATATAACAAATATCAATAAAAGCAATTGTTACTTACATGCTTTTTTGCCTAAAATACAGCAAGAGTAATTAGAACCATATTTTTTAGGTAGCTGTCGCCATGACCTTTGTTGTCACTGAAAATTGTATTAAATGTAAATACCAAGACTGCGTAGAAGTTTGTCCAGTGGATTGTTTCTACGAAGGTCCAAATTTCCTCGTCATTAATCCTGATGAATGTATTGACTGCGCTTTATGCGAACCTGAATGTCCTGCTAACGCTATCTTCTCTGAAGATGAGTTACCAGAAGGTCAAGAAGTCTTTATTGAACTCAATACTGAACTTTCACAAAAATGGCCAAACATTACACAGATTGGCGACCAACCTGCTGACCGTGAAGAATGGAATGGTAAAGCTGACAAGTTACAATACTTGGAAAAATAACAGTATTTTTAGACTAAAAAAAAGATCAGCAATTGCTGGTCTTTTTTTATACTCAAAACACACATTTGATTGCAATATTTTCAAATTTTATCCTTCAAATTAGATTAAAATAGAGCGAGTGTTTATAAATATTTGATTTCTATAATGAAGCATTTTCTAAAGGGATTACTAGGCTTAAGCTTAGTTCCACTTGTCATGATTGGATGTGCCACATCTCATCAGAAAACACCCGATGGGAAACGTATCTTCATTCCACAAGAACGTATTATTATTGAACGTCCTATTCCACCCAAAACCGTTCCTTATGCTTATAACGCATGGGTTGCTATAGGTGAGAATTTACGCCAAATACGTGAATATGAAACCTTTCTTCAACGTAATGGCGTTGGTAATATCATTCCAAGTTTTGAACTTATGCGTACTGCACGTGATTGGCAAAAATGTGCTCGTTCACAATATATGATTCCAAACCGAGAATTATGGAATAACCAAATTTCAACTTTACGTGTATTTAAATATTTGGTAGCAGCAAAAGTATTAACTGAGTTTGAAGTAACTTCAGTATACCGAGATTTGCCGCTGAACCAATGTGCGGGTGGTGCAAGCTCATCACGCCATTTATTTAATTCGGCTATCGATTTTCGTATTGGTCCTGCATACCCTCAAGCTGATGATTATGCATTTATTGAAAATACCAAATTTAAATTATGCCAATTTTGGGCGCAACATGGTCAAAGTCTAAATATGGGGCTTGGACTGTATGCTTCGGGTCAAATCCATATTGACACCCAAGGCTATCGAACTTGGGGGCCTGACCTTTCACGTTATTCATCGATGTGTAATTACTAAAAATCGATTCAAATAAAAAAGAGATCGCCAAAATCTCTTTTTTATTGCTTATCTCTTCATAAATCGTAAACGAAAAATTGCACTCTGAATGGAAAAGTTTAAAATACTTGCATCGCAACCATGGTGACAAAACTATGCAACAAATGTGGACAGAGATTGATGCCTACATCGATTCACATTTAATTCCAGAAGACCCGATTCTTCTACAGACTTTAAAAAATACTGAAGATAAAGGTTTTCCAGATCACCTTGCAGTTGCCCCGAATCAAGGCATGCTGCTGCAAATGCTCATTCAAATGAACAACTGTAAGCGCGTACTGGAACTCGGTACTTTTGCAGCGTATAGCACCATGTGGCTTGCTCGTGCCCTACCTGAAGATGGCTATATATTAACCATTGAAGGTCGAGATACTCATGCAGCTTTGGCTCAAGAAAATATTGATCATGCTCAACTTCCGCCAAGCATTGAGCTTAAAGTTGGACGTGCTGCGGATATCTTAAAAGCCTTACCCGATGACTTTGAACCTTTTGATTTCATCTTCATTGATGCCGACAAACAAAGTTATCCAGAATATTTAGAATTAAGCTTAAACTTGTCTCATTCAGGTACGATTATTGTGCTGGATAATGTCATCCGTGCAGGTGACATCGTCAATCCTAACAATCACAAGCCAAGTATTGAAGGGATTCGCGATATGTTTGTCGCTTTACAGAATCATCCTCGAATTTTATCTTCTACTGCCTTACAAACAGTCGGAAGTAAGGGGCATGATGGCTTCGCTTTAGCTATAGTGAAATAATTTGATACACAGATCAAAAAACAACCTTACTGTTTTTCTATTTATTTATTAGTTATTTACAGACACTATCCATATAGTTATCCACAAGTTATGCGGATAACTATATTTGATTATTGATCGTTGTTTTTAAAACATTATTTTGTCTATTTTACGACCAACAATGGAACGGTTGAATTTCGAAATATACTGGTAGCAACACTTCCCAAAAAGAATTGACGAATTTTACTGTGACTAAATGCACCTAACACGATCAACTGTATCCCATGTTCATTCTGATATTCAAGTATATTTTCAGACACATCACCATAACGGTATTCCATCACCACATCAAGTCCAGCATTACTCAAATATTTTGAAGGTTCACTCAACACTTCTGGATGATCTCCAATGTAGACTAAATGACACTGTAACAATTTTAGTAAATCACTTTGTGCTACGCGCTTCATCAAATTGACACAGGTTGGCGAATATTCATAAGCAAAAATAAAACGTGTTGGTGGTTTGAAGTTTTCCCCCACCGTCATAACAGTACAGTTTGCACCCCGAATAAAGTTTTCAACATTACTCCCAATAGGCTTATTCCGTTCTGCGGAGCGTTCACCGACTCGACCAATAATCGCGATGTCATCCTCTTTCAGCACATTAAAACTTTGCTCTAAAAAGTCACCTTTTTCTTGAATATGCGAGGCGGTGATATCGTACTTTTGCTGAATCATTTCAGAAATATGGTTCAACAAATTATTGCTGTAATCGAGTGCGAGTTCACTTTGTTTTTGTTCAAGTTCTGCCAGTTCTTTCAGTAACATTGCATTACTTTCAAAACCAATCACCCCACTAATCTCCCCCAAATGATAACTTGCAGGGTAATAGTCTAAAACCTGTAATAACACCAATTCACGTTGTGTCTGCTTCGCAACCCATGCTGCGGCTTCCGCAACCGCATTCACGCATGGTGAAGAATCAATACATGCGATTACACGTTTCATTTTCGCCTCGCTTTTCGCCTATGAAGGCTTTAAGTCTATTTGTTATTTTTAACTTAGCATAACTATTCGCGGCTGTGCATGCTTTTATGTAATCAAACTGATGCTAGGTATCAATCTTAATTTTATGAAGATTTTTAATCACGATAGCGAATAAATTTTGCAGGATTGCCTGCAACAATAGCAGCTTTTTCAATATCTTTGGTCACCATACTGTTCATACCCACAACAGCATGGGCATGAATCGTCACGCCATCCTTAACCCCCACATGTGCACCTAACCAAACATCCTGACCAATCTCGATGCCTTGGGAACGTACTGGTTGTTGATAAATAGGCTGCTCAAGCTCCATGCCATGATCAAACGCATATAAATGGCAATACGCCGCGATACGAACTTGATCATGCAGTTTAATGCCCATGCGCCCACCATCAAGAATACAGTGATGATTGATCGCGACTTCATTCCCTATTTCCAAAGGCCCATGCAAGGTACAATCTGCGGCAATAAAAGTATTATCCCCAATAATAATTTTACGTCCCGGTTCCGCAAAAATATGTGCCAGTGGTGAAATAAAACAATTCTCACCAATTTCCACCGTTTCCATCTGCATTAAATATGCTTGATATTCTTTTTGCCATGCTTCAGCCCAGCCCCGATTTTTAGGTTTTAATGACCAATACAACCACGGCATATAATTTAAACGATGTTTATGCTGTTCACGATATTTCAACAATGGATCTTGTTCAGTCATGCTGTGGCTCTTCTAGCATTTTTAATTGTTCACGACCACGTGTCACATCTTGAATTTTTAATGACAAGGGCTCAATTTGATGGATTTGTAGCAAAGCGATAACATCTACACCTGCTGCGGTATAGTCTTGTTGAAATTCTATGTGTTGTTGATTCAGTTCGTATTGAAAAATTGCCCATTCATTAAACTGGCAGCTAAAGCTGACTTTTTTCTTTTCAATTAGCTCAATTTTTTCAGCCAGTAATAAACACTGTCCAGCACAGCCACCATAAGCTCGAACTAAGCCGCCTGTACCCAGTTTAACGCCACCATACCAACGATTGACCAAAACCAAAATATTGCTTAATTCGTTTCCTTCAATCGTTGCAAGAATGGGTCTACCCGCAGTTCCTGATGGCTCACCATCGTCATTAAAGCGGACATTATTGCCAATTTTCCATGCCCAACATTGATGTGTGGTACTGATATCCTTGCTGATTTCTAAAAAATCTTTGACGTCTTGTTCATTTGCTACAGGAACAGCAATGGCTTGAAAGCGACTTTTTTTAATCTCTTCTTCAAAAGTCACTTGTGAGGCAATCGTAAATGGCATAAATCTTAAGTTAATGACAACACTACGGCAGTATAACGTGTTTTCAGCGATTTTTAGATACAAAAAACCGCCTATGAGTAGACGGTTTTTTTAAATTATTTTACCTATGCACTTACAGTAAGCTTATTAGATCTTGATTAAACGGTAAAATCATCACCCAAATAAACTTGGCGCACAGTTTCATTTTCTAAAATTTCTTGTGGTGTCCCCTCAGCAATCACAGCACCCTCACTGACAATATAAGCGCGTTCACAGATGGCTAAGGTTTCTCGTACATTATGATCGGTAATGAGAACCCCAATACCCCGATCCTTTAATGTTCGAATAATATCTTTAATATCCCCGACAGAAATTGGATCGACCCCAGCAAAAGGTTCATCAAGCAACATAAACTTAGGATCAGCCGCCAACGCACGTGCGATTTCCGCACGGCGACGTTCACCACCAGAGACACTCATACCCAATGAATCTTTAATATGGGTGATTTTAAAATCAGCCAATAATTCATTTAAGCGTTGCTGACGCTGTTGTTTATTTAAATCTTTACGCGTTTCTAAAATGGCCATAATATTTTCAGAAATGGTTAATTTTCTAAAAATTGAGGCTTCCTGTGGCAAATAACCAATGCCTTTACGGGCACGTTCATGCATGGCTAAATCAGACAAATCAAGATCATCTAAATGAATCTCGCCTTTGTCCATACGAACTAAACCAACCACCATATAGAAACTTGTGGTTTTACCTGCACCATTTGGCCCAAGTAACCCAACAATCTGCCCACTTTGCATTTGAAAAGAAACATCTTTAACCACCCATCTTTTACTATAGTTTTTTGCAAGATGTTTAATACAAAGCGTTTGGGGTTGATTGAGCAATTGATCCATTAATCACGTGCTCCCGGGAAAGATTTTGCGCCCGATGCTGGAATCACAATTTGAACACGACCTGAAGATGAACCTGAGCTATTTGGCGTACCTGTAGCTTCTACATCACCTTTATTCATACTATATTTCAAAGTATTACCACGAATACTCGCGCCATCTTGCTGTAACAACGCATTTCCAGATAAAGTAAGAATGCCGGTTTCAGCATTATAAATAATCTTTTGTGCCTGCCCTTTGGCTAAGCCTTTATTCACATCCATTTTTTGCTGAAACTGAGCAGGACGTCCTGTCGCAGTAATCGTACTGATTTCTTTTTTTGCATTTAAATTTGCAACAATGGAATCTGCTTGTAATTTCATTGTGCCTTGTTCAATGATGACATTACCTGTGTAAGTGGTAATACCTGTTTTTTCATTATACGTTGCGCGGTCAGCGACCAATGAGATGGGCTGATTTCGGTCAGCAGGAATTGCAAATGCAGTTGCCGATGATAATACAACCAAACCGACTAAAGCTGCTTGCTTAAACAAGGTTTTAGAAAATGTAAGCTTAAGATTTTGGTTCATATTTTCCTCGAATATTAAAAAATTCGTATTGCCCGTTATTAAAATTGGCTTTCAAACCTTGGCTCACAAATTCAGCTTGTGGAGATTGCACAATTACTTGTTTATTGGTTTCAATTTCTCGAGTTTTAGGATATCCCGTTAACTCTGTGGTTCGAAACTGCATTTTGCCTTGTTGCATCAGCTTAACCGCCAACACATCACCTGACAAAACAATTCGCTCATTATCATCATAACCATTCGCAACTTTGGCATAAAAAGTGGCATCTACGGCACCGTTTTTATACACTGAAGCATTCAGGTTTGTGAGTTTTGATGTTTGTTTTTGCATATCTTGTTCAAGACGATCGACTTGAGCACGCACAGCCAAATGACCATTATCATCGGTTTGAGTCAGATTAATTTTTTCAGCGGAATAGGTCATACTCCTTGCTGAATCAACCTCAAGTTTCTTGCCTTTACCACTGTAATAGTAGTAACCACCACTTATAGCTGCAATTGCTATAGCAGTTACGTATAAAACTTTTGTATCCATAAGTGTGGTCTTAACTCAAATTAAATGAATTACTTAACTATTAATGTGGGACAGAAGTATATTTTTCAAGGAGCACGTCATACGCCCCTTTGGCCATCAAAATCATATCGCAAATTTCACGCACTGCACCACGACCACCCATCGCCTGAGTCACAAGGTCTGCACGACGACGTACTTCCACATGACCATTTGGAACAGTGACTTTCATGCCCGCAATGGCAAAGGCTGAAAGGTCTGGCCAATCATCACCCATATATAAACAGTCTTCTGGTGCAATATTCAATTGTGCACATGCTTCGCGTAATGCGACACCTTTGTCTTCACGACCTTGAAAAACCAAGTCCACACCTAAAGCAGACATCCGTTTTTCAACAATATTGCTTTTACGTCCAGTGATGATAATGACTTTAACACCCGCTTGTTGCACAAGTTTCATGCCTAAACCATCACGGATATCAAATGATTTAATTTCATCACCTGTATTGGTGAGGGTCACAAAACCATCACTTAAAATACCATCGACATCAAGAACCAAAGCTTCAACATGACGTGCTTGTTCCAATAAAATATAAGATGCCATTTATTAATTTACCCCAGCTTGAATCAAGTCATGCATGCTAATGACACCAATAACTTGATTACTATCATTAACAACAACAAATTGATTGATTTTCTTTTCGTTCATTCGCTCTAAAGCTTCAACTGCACGGGCTTCTTGCGAAATCGTTAAAGGATTTTTCATCATCACTTCTGAAACAGCCATATTGACATCAAAGCCCTGCTGTTTATCAATTAAACGGCGTAAATCACCATCGGTAAAAATACCCAGCAGAACATTATTTTGATCCACAATTGTGGTTAAACCTAGACGTTTATTTGAAATTTCGTATAAAACTTGATTCATTGGTGTATCTGGAGATACTTTGGGTAATTCATCACCGGTATGCATCAAATGCTTAACATGAAGTAATAGACGTTTACCTAAAGCTCCCGCTGGATGTGACATCGCAAAGTCATCCGCAGTAAAACCACGCGCATCTAGTAAAGCAACCGCCAGTGCATCACCTAAAACCAAGGTTGCCGTGGTACTTGAGGTTGGCGCTAAACCCAGTGGGCAAGCTTCTTGGATATCACCCAACGTTAGCGCCACATCAGCATTTTGCGGCATTGGCCCTTTGTCATCACCACTGATGGTAATTAATGGCACTTCAAGATGCTTAATCAAAGGCATCAGCATCATAATTTCATCACTCTTACCTGAGTTTGAAATAGCGATTAATACATCACCGTGTACCAACATGCCTAAGTCGCCATGCCCTGCTTCACCCGGATGCATAAAGAATGATGGCGTGCCTGTTGAGGCAAATGTGGCTGCCATTTTACGACCAATATGCCCCGACTTCCCCATTCCCGTAATGACTAAACGCCCACGACAGTGCAAAATAATTTCACAAGCACGGCTAAAACGTTCGTCAATTTGCGCTGCTAATACTTCTAGGGCTTTTTGTTCTATACGCAAAGTTTCTAATGCAACTTTTTGGAAGTCTATTTGGTTCGGCATATGTTTTGGGTTCAAAGTAGGTTTACCTTAACTCTATTTAAAGAGCGACTCTAATCAAGCAAAAATAATTTTCGCAATTTTATCATATCTATGCAAATCTCACGTTTCTAAATGTACAACTTTTCACAAGCTTATAAAAAAAGCGCATAAAACTTTATGAAAAATAATGCTTAGGTTAAGATGAGCTATCTTTTATTTAGCATTTTGAAGACCTATGCAACCATTTGTTCTATATAACTCAGAGCAACGTAAAAAAGTTGAATTTGTTCCGCGTGTTGAAGGACATATCGATATGTATGTTTGTGGTATGACCGTCTATGACTACTGTCATATTGGACATGCTCGAGTCATGGTTGCATTTGACTACATTATTCGCTTCTTACGCAGTCAAGGTTGGAGCGTTAAATACGTTCGTAATATTACCGACATTGACGATAAAATTATTCAGCGTGCCAATCAAAATGGCGAGAGCATTACGGCTTTAACTGACCGTTTTATTCAAGCAATGAATGACGATGCGGAAAATTTAGGCTGTTTAGCACCAGATGAAGCACCACGTGCCACTGACTATATTGATCAAATGCAAAGCATGATTGGTAATTTAGTCAATAAAGGTACGGCTTATCCTTCAAATAATGGCGATGTTTATTTCCAAGTGGAAAAATTTGCCAAATACGGTCGTTTATCTGGTCGTAAACTTGAAGATATGCAAGCAGGCGCATCAGAACGTGTCGATGTCGAAGTTGAAAAGAAACACCCTTTTGACTTTGTGCTTTGGAAACATGCCAAAGAAAATGAACCTTCTTGGGCTTCACCGTGGGGCAATGGTCGCCCGGGTTGGCATATTGAATGTTCTGCCATGTCTACCTGCTGCCTAGGCAACCATTTTGATATTCACGGTGGCGGTTCAGACTTGATGTTCCCACACCATGAAAATGAAATTGCGCAATCTGAAGCTTCTACAGATGAACAATATGTCAATTATTGGATGCATGTCGGCTTCATCAATTCCGATGGCGAAAAAATGTCGAAATCTTTAGGCAATTTCTTCACCATTCGTGATGTGATGGAAAAATTCCATCCTGAAGTGATTCGTTACTTTATTGTGTCATCACATTATCGTAGCCCTGTGAATTTTTCAGATGCAGCATTAAAAGAAGCGAAAAATACCCTTTCTCGTTTTTATCATTCATTTAAAGCGTATCAACAAAGCTACGGTGAAAAAACCACTGAAGCTTTAGACGAAACTTTGGTTGAACGCTTTAATGCCGCTATGCGTGATGACTTTAATACATCCGAAGCGATTGCTGTATTGTTTGAAATTAACAAAGAACTCAACCGCGCTGTAAAAGATGAAAATGCTGAACAGGCAACTGTTTACTATTCAACTTTACGTCACTTGACCAATATTCTGGGTCTGGTTCAACACAATGTAGATGAATTCTTAAAGTCTGATATTGGTCAGGAAGCGCTTGATTTATCTGAAGAGCAAATTGCAGATTTAATTCAACAACGTGTTGATGCCAAAAAAGCCAAAGAATTTGCCAAAGCCGATGAAATTCGCCAATCTTTGCTTGATCAAGGCATTGTTTTGGAGGATACCCGTCAAGGTACAATTTGGCGTCGTGCTGATTAATTAATCAATCGAATTTATAGCGTATTGACAGTTTTATAAAACGCTCTATAATGCACACCATAAAGCGGGAATAGCTCAGTTGGTAGAGCATAACCTTGCCAAGGTTGGGGTCGAGAGTTCGAGTCTCTTTTCCCGCTCCAAAATACGAAAAAGCCCTTATCATTGATAAGGGCTTTTTTTATGGTTTTAAATGCTTTGTTCAAAGCCTGATCTCAGCTTTTACAGTTTGGTTGACTTAGACCTGACTATTCAATGTTTTGCAGAAGACAATTGATGTCTCGATTAACGATTAAAAAAGCCAAAATAAATACACCGTATAAGCACAGTTAAAGACGAGGGCCAAGTACAGAGTTTTGATGCTGTAAACAGGTTTGCATATATTCAGCATAAACAGATAATTTTTCATAAATATGCTCGCTATAAAACATATCTTCAATCAAGTGAATGGTTTGTTTGGTATTATAACTATCGCAATGCTGGATCAATTCCGCATTGATTTTTGAAAATTTTTCACAAAGTTCAATATAAGCGGCATCTTTATTTTTAAATAATAATTTCTGAATATTAAACTCACGACTATCAATAATTTTTTCTTGCTGCTGAGTACTAATCGGCTGAATACTGACTTTAAAAAATGCTTCTAATTCATCTCTTTTTTCAGGATTAATTTTCAAATCTGTAATAATGAAAATACTTGAAACATCTGCTCTACACAGGGCTTTAATGATAGATAAATATAAAAAATCACTTTCCTCTAATTCAATGAAGCTCAAATCTAAATAAATATTTAAAGTGGTTAAAACTTCCTCTATTTTCAAATGCTGCTTTTTTTCTGCCTGATAGTAAGTATTCAAAATATTAAGAACAGGTAGCGTTGCAGGTGTATTATAAATTACTGTTTTATTCAAATTTGCTAAAATAAAGGGCGAAAAAAGAAAAGCTAAACTTGCCTGCTCTGCTTGAATTTCAGATTGAATAATATAATGAACTTTAAGCTTTGAGAATTCGCGTAAAACTTTGGCACGTAATAACGTTGCTTCTAAATTGGCGTATTGCTGTTGTAATACATTCTTTAATTTCTCAGAAAAACTCCTTGTTTCTATGAGTTCTAAGAGTGTATTCAATTTCTCTGTAACAAACATTGCATCACCATTTCGCTTCAAACCTATATTTCATGAGTATTTCGCCTTCTCATTCAATGCTGATCCATCATGTCCAACCCCAACTTGATGCATTAAAAAATAGCCACTCATGAGACTAAAATAGATTTTGTCGTGATGCTGCTCAAATGTATAGCTACAAAAACATTGGAAAAAAATATAACAGTTTTAAAAATCACGGTTCAAACTGTTATATTTTTAAGCAAACATTGTTTTCAAAATGGGACTGAATTGACTTGTTACAGTAGTCAACTATGATAAAAGCATATGGATAGAGTGATCTATCCATATTTTGTCTACATTATGATGACCTGAATTCTTATGTATAAATCTGAAAAACTTGCCAACAGCCTAAAACTACTGATTGAAAATGGCACTTGGAAAGCCAATGAAAAATTGCCCTCCTTGCGCCATCAAGCGGAACAATCAGGTTTTAGCTTAATGACGGTTATGAATGCGTACCAAGAGTTGGAAGCGCAAGGGTTGATTTATTCCAAAGAAAAGTCAGGTTATTTTGTTGCTGCACATGAATTTTCAAATGATGAGCCAAATCATAATGTCACGCTGAATCCTAAAATTGAAATCAACTCGACTGTATTTCAGTATTTAAAATCGATTCAGTCTGAAAATATCATCCCTTTTGGCACTGCTTTTCCTCATAGCCAATTACTCTATTCACCCAAATTAATCCAGACTTTGGGACAACTTGCCCGCCATAGACTCAGTTATGAACAGATGCCTAGCCTACCACCCGGTAATTTTGCCTTACGAAAACTGATTGCTCAACGCTATTGTATGCAAGGGATTCAGACCGACCCGTCAGACATTGTCATTACATCGGGTGGGTTGGATGCATTGAATTTGTCTTTACAAGCCATGACGCAGGCGGGTGATTATATTTTATTGCAACAGACGATTTTTTATGGCGCATGGCAAGCGGCAGAACGCTTGGGCTTAAAAGTGATTACCATTCCAGAACATCCTGAACATGGAATTGATCTGAATGCCTTCGAACAAGCGATTCAAAAATATCCCATCAAAGTGTGCCTGCTGATGCTGAATGGTCATAATCCGATTGGGTTTACAGTGAGTGATGAAATTAAGTTTCAATTGGCAAAGTTATTACATCAGTATGAAATTCATTTGATTGAAGATGATGTCTATGAAGAACTGTATTATGACCATAAAAAACCCCTATCAATGAAATACTTTGATCAGCAAAATCTGGTGCTACATTGTTCTTCATTCTCTAAAACATTAGGTGCAGGCTTTCGTGTGGGTTGGGTCTATGCGGGGAAATTTTCTGAACATATTCAACATATTCAGTTAATGAGTACCCTTTCGGTCAATCCATTTATTCAAAATGCATTGGTTGAATATTTATCACACCGCCATTATGAAAAGCATCTAAAAACCTTACGCTCATCCTTGGAGCGCAATAAAAAACAATTTCACGCTTATCTAAACGAACATTTACCGCCTGTATGTAAAATTGACTATTACCCTGCGGGTTATTTCTTATGGATTGAATTACCTGAATCTATAGATAGTTTATATATTTATCAGATGTTATTAGCGCGCAATATTAGTATTGCACCAAGCGTCTTATTTAATGCCAACTTTGCCAAGCAAAATCATTTTTTACGTATTAATTGTTCGTTTGACTGGAATGCTCGGATTGAATCTGCTTTGTCACAGGTGGTTGAATGTATTCAATATGCTATAAATAACCACCCTGTACAATAATCACTCACACCTTTACCGCTTTAAGGCCTTAATTTATTTATAGAATTCAAGATTACCTATCTATACGGTATTTTTATATATAAAACTATAACAGATGAATCAAAACACAAAAAACTGTTATAGTTTTTTAATCATTTTTTGTATCTACATGTTTAAAGCTAAACGCTACATAATTATTTTATCCTAAAGGCTAAGCAGTGAGCATCGATATGAATTCATTAAAAAAGAAAAACAAAGCGAGTTTTGTCTTCTTCATCATCACGCTTTATGCATTCATTGGATTCGGTTTAGGTTATCTCATTTGGGAATATATTTTATAAATAACCCGAATAATGGATAAGCCTATTTGAAAAAAATCATAGGCTTATTCTTTTAACATAACGAATATGTACATAATGCAGTATATAAATATTGCTTAAATAACGAGAAATTAATTTGAATGAAAAACAACTTATGAAAGAAGTCTAATGTTGTATTTATATACAAATAACTATAACAGATGAATCAAAACCCTAAAATTTGTTATATTTTTTTAATCCTTTTTTGTATCTACACGTCTCAAGCCAAACTCTACATAATCATTTTATCTTCAATATTGATAGAGATTTGACAATGAACAAAGATCAAAATTCAAGAAAAGCGCCGCAATATGCAGATAGCTCTATTTCAGATAAAGCATTTAAGCGAGCAATTTTGTGGTTCTTTATCTACTGCTCTGTATTTATTATTGGCGTGATATTCGCTGTTGGTGCTGATCACTCATATTTAAATTAAGGTTTTATAAACTTAAATCTATCAATGAGAACATCAACAAATCAATGTTC
>CAWETQ010000003.1:0-45093 GCA_963812025.1 uncultured Gammaproteobacteria bacterium | reverse complement strand
TTAATACTTCGTCAGTAATTAAGCAGCTCAACCAAATAAACCTTAACATCTCAGCACTTCGTGCTTCGCTTGTTTCCGTCTATCTCGTCGGGATGCTGCGTATTCTATACAGTTTCTAATCCTACGCAACCCCTAAATTCACTTATTCTTCACGGATGTATCTTTTTTCAGCAAAACCATCAAAAAAACCGTTTTTCTAGCTATTTTTTAGACGTTTTAAGCATAAAAAACTCTTTTTTATTAAAATTAATTTTCAACACATGTGTAATTAAAGACTTTCCAAGCTTTAGGCATCATATAAAGCACATATAAATGAAGTCGCTTTTATTGAGTTGAAAAATAAGGCGGCTCGATGTTGAGTTTATTACGCTTCAGCATCACTCAAATATTACAGCGCCACTAACAGCACTTCTTACTAGTTTGCTTCCAACCACACTAGCAAACAATATGTTTTATATATTGGCGTCACCATAACAACATGAGAGGAAATAAAAGAAATATCACCGCAATACCTGATTGCTAAAATATCTCTGCATTTATTGCCTATTCATTTTTCTTTAATTCACAGATGCACATTGCAAACAATATTGCAGTGCAACCAAAATTTTAGCTTCTATATGCTTTAAATTATGTTCAATGCTGGAGCAGCACTTCAATCATTACCATTCTGGAGTAGAGACAACAATGACAATTATCCGCATCGTGCTTTAAAAATAAAATTCTTTCGGGAATTGATCGCGCTCAAATTGGCGAATTCAATGTTCATTTTGCGGGGGCAGATACAGTCAGTTTCTATTTATATCTAAACAACAGGATTGGTGTTCACGAAAGAAGCATTATTTCTGCACTAACATGTCGACAGCATTAGTCAAAATCATTTGACCGAAACTTAATCTCATAAACCTAAATACCACAATACCGATAACATCTGATAAATAAGTCAGCTGAGTAAAAGCTCATACAATTGGATTTTTATTCTTTTGAACTGGAAAGATCCACCTAAATAAGACTTCATTAAATTTTAGATAGAAAAAAAGAAAGAGATCTCTCCCAAAATCTCTCCCTTGGAGTTAGATCATTATTAGATCCATAGATGTCATTATTATAGTTATCTAGGTATATCATTAAAAAAAGTCTCTTGGGGGAGAGACTTAAAACTGTGAAGCTTTTTATAAACTTACGCTCTAGATATGTTCCCTACACAATGTCTAGATGAATAAATCTTATACATAAGCAAATAGAAATGCAATACGAATGGGAAAATTTAATTATTGTTTTTATAAGGTTTTTTTTGAATTAACTTATCTATATAACTTATAAGAGCTTGATAAATAAAAAGCAGACCGAAGCCTGCTTTTATTTCAATGAGAGTACGATGATTTAGTCAACAAATGTAACTTTCGCAATCGCTTTCTTACCTGCTTGAATAATATAAGTTTTGTTTTCAGTAACAGAAAAGTTAACATCAACCACTGCCCAGTCGACTTTTACTGCGCCACGCGCAACTGCATCTTTGGCTTGTGCTGCATTTTTGGTTAAACCCGCTGCACGCACAATAGAAGCAATAAACATTTCACCACCAAATTCAGCACGAGAAATCGTGACTTCAGGTGTACCTTCAGGCAATTCACCTTCAGTAATGATGTTCCCTGCACCTTTATGCGCATTGGCAGCAGCATCTGCCCCATGAAAACGCTCAACCAGTTCAAGCGCAAGAATCTTTTTCACTTCTTGAGGATTACGACCTTCTGCCACATCCTTCAATAACACTTCTATTTCATCAAGTGATTTGAAACTTAAAAGATCGAAATAGCGTTCAATCAAACTATCAGGCATTGAAAGTACTTTTTGGTACATCGCACCTGGTGCATCAAATACACCAATATAGTTACCCAAAGATTTAGACATTTTATTCACGCCATCTAAACCTTCAAGAATGGGCACGGTAATACAGACTTGTGCGTCTTGATCATAACGACCTTGCAGCGTACGACCCATCAATAAGTTAAAGGTTTGGTCTGTACCGCCAAGCTCTACATCGGCCTCTAAAGCAATTGAGTCATACCCTTGCACCAATGGATACAAGAATTCGTGAATCGCAATCGGTTGATGGTTGTTATAACGCTTGGTAAAGTCATCACGCTCAAGCATACGGGCAACCGTTTGCTGTGAAGCCAATTGAATCAGGTCAGCAGCCGTTTTTGTCGCAAACCATTCAGAGTTAAAACGCACTTTGGTTTTATTTGGATCAAGAATTTTAAAGACTTGTTCTTGATAGGTTTTGGCATTTTCCAACACTTGTTCACGCGACAAGGGTGGACGCGTTGCACTTTTACCTGTTGGATCACCAATCATTGCGGTGTAATCACCAATCAAGAACGTCACTTCATGTCCCAAATCTTGGAACACTTTTAGCTTATTAATCAGTACAGTATGACCTAAATGTAGGTCCGGTGCTGTTGGATCAAAGCCCGCTTTAATTTTTAAGGGACGATTTTCTTTAAGTTTCTTTAACAGATCCTCTTCAGAAATAATTTCATGAGTGCCTCGTTGAATGAGGGCAAGTTGTTCTTCAGCCGGCAGGAAATTTGACATCACAAAACCCAATACATCTGTTATACAATTTGTGCGATATACTAACACTTTTTCAGCACAATGCAGGCTTAACTATCATCATGACAGCGATCTATATTGGGGTAATGACTGGCACCAGCATGGATGGCGTTGACATCGTTGCTGCTTCATTTGATCCTTTGCAGCTTCATGCCACCCTGACCTTGCCATTTGATCCAGATTTACGTGATGAGCTGATGGCACTGACTTTACCAAATGACAATGAAATTGATCGCATGGGCAAAGCGGATGTGGCGCTGGCTCAAATGATTGGTCGTGGCATTAATGAGCTGATTGAAAAAAATCATTTAGATCGTAGCCAAATTAAAGCGATCGGTTCACATGGACAAACCATTCGCCACCGCCCTGAACATGGTTTTACTTTGCAAATTGGCGACCCCAATATCATTACTGAAATGACGCAAATTCCGGTCATTTCAGATTTTCGACGTCGTGATATGGCGGCGGGTGGTCAAGGCGCACCGTTGGTGCCTGCATTTCATCAAGCCTTATTTCAACATTCCAGTATTCACCGCGTCATTTTAAACCTCGGCGGCATTGCCAATGTCAGTATGTTGCCGGCAGGCAATCCAGACGGCGTGTTTGGTTTTGATACTGGCCCAGCCAATATTTTAATGGATGCTTGGTGCCATCGTTATACTGGGCAACCCTATGATGAAAATGGCAATTGGGCAGCCTACGGTCAACCGATTCGCAGTTTGCTCGACCGCTTACAAGCACACGAATATTTTTCTAAAGAACCACCGAAAAGCACAGGCCGTGAAGATTTCAACCTAGAATGGTTGGATGAACAAATTGCCGATTGGCACAATGATCTTGAATATAACGAATTAGAAGATATCCCTGAAAATATTCAAGCGACTTTACTCAAACTCACCACGCGTGCGATTAAAAAAGCCATTTATCGTTCAAACATGGATACCGGTGAAGTCTATGTCTGTGGTGGTGGTGCCTATAATTCACATTTACTTGAACAATTGCGTTGGCGGTTACGTAAACACAATTGGTCTGTTCAAACCACATCCGCGATTGGCTTAGCCCCGACATGGGTGGAAGCCACTGCTTTTGCTTGGTTGGCGATGCGCTTTGTCAATCAACAAAGTGGCAACTTACCTGCGGTCACGGGTGCAGCAGGCTATCGAATTTTAGGTAGCATTACTGCGGTATAGCGACAACTTTAAAAACTAAAAAAGGTCTGTTTTATACAGACCTTTTTTTATTTCAGGAAAATACCTTTTATTTCATCATTTTTTGGGCATTTTCATTGCGAAAAGCAGCTAAAATTTGTTGTCCAGCGCGCCCTGTTGGACTAAGACCCAAACGAATCTGCTCCTGACGAATTGCTTGACGGCTTTTATCGCCAATCAATCCATCGACGGTGCCAATGTCATAACCTTTATTGAGCAAAAACTGCTGAATTTCACGACGTTCTGCACGTGAAGTACCTGCATCATCGGTCGGCCAAGCTTTACTAAAACCACCGTTGCCTTGTAAGCGATCAGACAAATGCGCAATGGCTAAGGCATAACTTTCCGCAGCGTTATAACTATATATAGCATCGAAATTTTTAAAGACTAAAAATACCGGACCATTCGCGCCAGCAGGTGCCATCAGTCCAGCGGCACTACTGCTCGATAAATTCCCTTGAATTAAAGCACTCCCATCCGCACGAACCACACCACGACTCATCCAGCTACTTAAAGATTTTTTATTGCGACGACTTTCTCCACCAATCGACATATCGTCTGGAATGCGCACTTCAAAGCCCCAAGGCATACCAGTTTGCCAACCGCGTTTTTTTAAGAAATTTGCAGTAGAAGCCAAGGCATCCGAGGTACTGGAAACCAAATCACGACGGCCATCGCCATCAAAATCAACCGCTAATTCTTCATAAGTTGAAGGCATAAACTGGGTATGACCAAATGCGCCTGCCCACGAGCCTTTCATTTGCGGTTCAGTTAAATCACCACGCTGTAAAATTCGCATGGTGGTAAAAAATTCACCACGGAAAAAACTTTGCCGACGACCTTCACAACTTAAAGTGCCTAAAGCTTGTAATAAAGGATAACTCCCCGAAATTTGACCAAAATTACTTTCTACGCCCCAAACCGCCACCACTGTTTCAGCGGGTACGCCATAGGTGGCTGCAACGCGATTTAACACCTCACGATGTTGTGCCAATTTTTGCTGCCCCAGCTGCACCCGTTCTTCATCCACCAAACCGGATAAATAATCCCAAATAGGCGTAGAAAATTCAGGTTGGTAGTTCAGTTTTTCAATCACCGAATAATCTGGGGTTAAATTTTGCGTATAACGATCATAGGTCAAGCCCGTTACACCTGAACCAATTGCTTGAGCACGTAAATTAGTCAGACATTGCTGAAAATCATTTTGTGCTGTAGATGCTGCATTAAAACTGGATGGCGAAGAAGAAATACTTTGACCATTAATAATCAACTCAGCCTTGGCTTGAGTCATGGCTAAAAAAACTGAAGCTAAAACGAAAGCTAAGCGACGCATAGTATCCCTAATGGTATTTGAATTTAAATTATGTTTTTACCATACCATCATCAATCCAGAACTTCTGAATCAAATCGTAAATTTAAATTCATTGTTTTTATTTTAAATTCATATTTCACCTTTTGAATTTAAAAAGTTATCCACAACACCTGCTTTTTTAAAGTTTAAATTCAAAATCAGCCAAAATATAAATTCAAATTTGCATATTTAAATTTAAAACCGAATTTTTAAATTCAAACACACTGTGGATAAGTTAATTTATTTATGTTTTATCAGTCTTTATACAACATTAAACTTTAAATTCAAAACTTAATTTTTAAATTTAAAGTTTGAATTCATAATGCAAATATCACTTTGAATTCATATTTTTTAAATTCAAAATCATAGCTTTTGAATTCAAATTCAGATCATTTTAAATTTATTTTTATCTTTTGAATTTAAAAATTCTGCGCTGCTCTACCTCAGTAAAACTTAAATACAGTAGATTTTTTCATGTGTTGGTTTTTTATGCAGAATATTTCTGAACTATTGCATCAATGGCATGCTGTTATTTTTATTTTGTTGCAATAAATACGGCGCTAGTTCAAAAGAGGCGCAATCATGCCCGAACTTCAGGCATAAAAAAAGCGGTCATTGGCATGACCGCTTTTTTTCCATTCAATCGAAGGATTAAATGCTCATATCTTGAGTAAGTGCCAATGGCTCTGGCAAAATTTTCGCCAATTGGCGACATAAAGTGGTCAATTCAGCACTGTCATTTGGCATTAACGTGATGTGACCAATCTTACGACCTTCACGTTCAGTCTTATTATACAGGTGTAAATGTGCGCCATTGAGCGCCAATACATCTTCAGACTTTGGATGCTTGCCAATGATATTGATCATCACGGTCGGGCGAACCACATCCGTTGAACCAAGGGGCAGACCAGCAACGGCACGAATATGGTTTTCAAATTGCGAGCAGATCGCACCTTCAATCGACCAATGACCTGAGTTATGCACACGGGGTGCCATTTCATTGGCATATAAGCCGTTGTCAGTGACAAACAATTCCAGCGTCAACACACCGACATAATTCAAATGATTCAGCAGGCGAGTGATGTAATCCTGCGCCACAGGCTGTAAATCAGCGCTGTTGGGTGCAGGAACAATCGAGTGCGACAAAATACCGTTGTGATGGTGATTTTCAGCCAATGGCCAAGTTTTCACATCACCGTTCTGCCCACGCACCGCAATAATTGACACTTCACGAGAGAACGTCACAAAGCTTTCTGCAATCAATGAACCCGCTGGACCCAATTCCGCCCAAGCTTGTTCCATTTGATCTGCTGAACGCAGGACAAATTGACCTTTACCATCATAACCACCAGTGGTGGTTTTAAGGACAATCGGCAAGCCCAGTTCAGCAACCGCTTGTTGTAAGCTGTCTAATGAATCCACTGCACGATAGGGTGCAACAGGAATATCTAATTCATCAAACAAAGCTTTTTCTGACAAACGATGTTGTGCAATGGCTAAAGCCTGACGAGGTGGATGCAAATCTTTGTTTTTGATCAATACATCAACATCAGCCAAGGGGGTATTTTCAAACTCTAAGCTGAAGACATCCGCACTGTTGATGAAATCCTGTAAACCATTTTCAGCTTTGCTTGAAATCACTTGACCCAATACAGCCGATGGACAATCTGTACTTGCTTCAAAGAAAGTACATTGAATATTCAGTGGTAGGGCAGCTTGCGCCATCATACGGCCGAGTTGACCACCACCAAAAATACCGATGGTTTTATCCATAACATGTGTCCCGTTTTAAGCTTGGCTCGGAATGTGACCTGGAATATTGTTGCTTGCCACTTTTTCAGTTTGAGCATCACGGAACTGGGCAACATTTTTTGCAATTTCAGGACGTGTCAGACCTAAAATTTGCGCTGCCATAATTGCCGCATTGGTTGCACCAGCAGGACCAATCGCCAATGTACCGACCGCAATACCCGCAGGCATTTGTACGATAGAAAGCAATGAATCGACGCCATTTAAAATAGACGATTTCACAGGAACGCCCAGTACAGGTAAATCAGTTTTCGCTGCACACATACCCGGTAAATGTGCTGCACCACCGGCACCCGCAATAATCACCTGAATACCACGTTCACGTGCTGTTTCAGCATATTCGAATAAACGATCAGGCGTACGATGGGCAGAAACGACTTCAGCTTCAAAAGGGACACCAAGCTGTTTGAGCATATTGGCAGTGTGTTCTAAAGTTGCCCAATCAGATTGAGAACCCATGATAATTCCAACTAAAGGAGTGTCTTGTTCAGCGGCCGCATTCATTGCAAATATTCCATAAACGAATGTAAGGAAGGATAAATCTTGACGATAGCCAAGCTTTAAATGAATCAGAAGCTCGCTATTATAGACTGAAAATTCGTCTCACCAAAATTTAACAGATACCGTACTGCTATATTTCCGCTATTTTTTTAGAGAAATAATAAAGAAATTGATTTCAAACCCTAAAAGTAAATTGATACGCGGAAATGTCATTCGCAACTGTTTGAGGCAGGACTACACTTAATCAGTAATGTTTCTGCGATTAATATAGTTTTCGGTGGTATCTAACGAGTTTTGCGAATGACAATGGTTTTGCTTACTTTTGCCAAAACAAAAGTAAGTCGAACCGAAGGTTATTTCCAAAATTGAAGGATCATTGAAAAGGCTTTGTTGTGTAAACCACATTTTTATAAAATCAAGTTTTACTGACTTCTAAAAACAAAATAGACACAGCCCAAAAGACACAATCCTGCCCACACATAATCCAACTTAAAAGGCTGTTTAAATAGAAAAATCATAAAAGGCACAAAAACCAGCAAAGTCACCACTTCCTGCGTGATTTTCATCTCGCCCAATGACCAACCTTGCTGCGCCAACAATCGCGTGGCAGGAATCATAAAACTGTATTCGAGCAGGGCAATCAGCCAACCAAATAAAATCGCCTGCCAAAGTGGCGCACCATGTAAAAATTTCAGATGACCATACCAAGCCAAGGTCATAAAACAATTCGAGACAATTAAAAGTAACAGGGGAAATAACATGCTGAATTTATCTGGAACATTCGTGAATATTTTACGTTTTTTGAATGAAAAATCATGTCATTTCAGTGCTGATTTTTCCTCCCGACTAATATGCATCGCACAACGCTATAAAACACTTCCTACAATCCCATGAATAGATACAAGAAAAACTATCTTTTCCCCTAAACCCTTGCTATCGTTGCTTTCAAATCAAATTAATCACGACAACAGCACAAAAAAAAACGTGATGTGTCTATAAAAGCAGTGGAGAAAGAACGAATGCATCTGCATATTTTGGGTATCTGTGGCACCTTTATGGGTTCACTGGCGCTGTTAGCGCGTGACTTGGGTCATAAAGTGACGGGTTCAGATGCGAATGTCTATCCACCGATGTCGACCCAACTTGAAAATGCAGGCATTACTTTAATGCAAGGCTATGACCGCAGCCATTTACAACCACATCCAGATTTGGTGATTGTTGGTAATGCGATGAAACGTGGCATTGATGCTATTGAATATATGCTCAATGAAGGTTTGCCGTATATTTCAGGCCCACAATTCCTTGCCGATCATGTTTTACAAGGCAAACACGTTTTAGGGGTTGCTGGCACTCACGGTAAAACCACAACCACAACCATGCTGGCTTGGGTACTGGATCAAGCGGGTTTAAATCCAGGGTTCTTGATTGGTGGTGTTCCTTTAGGTTTTAGCGAAAGTGCACGTTTGGGCGGTGGTAAATACTTCTGTGTCGAAGCCGATGAATACGATTCTGCATTCTTCGACAAGCGTTCTAAGTTTGTGCACTACCATCCTAAAACAGCGATTTTAAATAACCTTGAATTTGACCATGCCGACATTTTTGATGACTTGGCTGCCATTCAAAAACAATTCCATCATTTAGTCCGTACCATTCCAAGTGAAGGTCGCATTATTGCGCCGATTACTGAAAGCAATATTGATGAAGTTTTGCAAATGGGTTGTTGGACGCCTGTGGTTCGAACCAGTTTAGAAGCAAATGCCAAAGCAGTCGCTTTCTGCGGAACAACTCTCTGCTGATGGTTCACATTTTAAAGTGTTAGAAAATGGTGTTGTCAAAGGCATCGTTACATGGAATATGACAGGGCAGCACAGCGTTGCCAATGCTTTGGCAACCATTGCCGCTGCTGAGCATGTCGGTGTTTCGATTGAAACTGCTTGTGAAGCATTGTCAAATTTTGGCGGTGTAAAACGCCGTATGGAATTGTTGGGTACAGTGCGTGGCATTGAAGTGTATGACGACTTTGCGCATCATCCAACTGCCATTGAAACCACTTTAGACGGCGCACGTAAACGCCTTGCTGAACGTAAACTTTGGGCGATTATTGAACCACGTTCCAACACCATGCGTATGGGCAGTCATAAAGACGGTTTAGCCCATTCGGCACGTTTAGCCGATGAAGTCATTTGGTATCAACCTGAAGGTCTGGACTGGGATTTACAACCCGTCATTGAAGCGGCTTCAAATAAAGCCGTGGTTGCTCGCTCACTGGAAGATATTATTCAAACAGTGGTCAGTGAGGCAGGTGAGGGCGATGCGGTAGTGATTATGTCGAATGGCGGTTTTGGCGGGTTACATCAGAAATTGATTGCTGCGTTAAAAGCGTAATCTATTTTTTGTGAAGAAGCCCGCGAAGCGGGCTTTTTTTAGGCTAATAATTTATTAACTTGAACTTTCCAAGATTGGTCATGAATGATTCTTTCTTTAAATAAATGATTAGCTAATATTTCTGTTTTAGATAATTTGGATAAATCTTTCCACTTAGAATGTTCAAATACATATGTTGCATTATTTGGATTATCGCTTTCTAAAACTGATATTCCTTTAGATGGAAAGTTATAAACAACATAACCTTTGTACCCACCAAAACCTAATACAACTTCATCAGGCCCAAAATTATGGATTTCAGACATTCTTTTTTCTATCACAGGTCGAATTGAAGGCTTCAATTTTGGTGATAAGGATTGTCTTATCGCCTCTTCCATTTCTAGTTTTGTACCTTTTGGCAAAATAATCCAATTAACAAAACGCATTTTTACTGGCAAAGCAACAAAGCCATCTTTTGCTGAAAAATGGATGTCTAATTCACTACCAAATACCTCAAGTGCTAAATTCACTTTATGAATAAATAATTCATCACTATCAGTAGGATCAATTTTTATAAAGAAAAATAACTCCTTATTATTCTCAATACATAACGCAGGAATATTCTGTGCTGGAATAGTTTCTCTTGGATAACGTTCATATGTTCTAGTTACAAAATCTGAAACTGTAGTTCGACTATCTCTGCCATCAAATTGAGATCTTGTAGTCCAAAAAGAACGTGTTACTTTTTCTTTTGGTAAATCTTTGCGAATAATTTCTGTACCATCAGCATTTCTTTTACTAAATCTTCCTATTTTATTAGGTAAAAAACTATCGCCATCCTCCCAACTTAATTTATCTGCAATTTTTTCAATCTGCTTATCTTCTAAAACTGATAACTTCACACCTAATAAAAAATCTTTTCCAAACTGAGATAAACTATCGGGAATTTTTCTAAAAGATTTTTGTTTAAACTTCATTCATAACTCCAAATAAAAAGTATATTTTTTATTCAACTAAGATTGTTAACATTTATTAAAGTAATCATTTCAATAATATTTTTATAGTCCAACTAAGTTGAGATTAATCTTAAGCAGCCACATCCACTAAACTTTGATCACGCTTAAACATGACATCCACATAAGAACAACTCGGCACAATTTTTAATTGTTTCTCACGTGCAAATTCCACCAAAACATCCAGTAACTTTCGCGCAGCACCTTGCCCACGCAAAGAATCATCCACCCAAGTATGATCGGCAACAATAATGCCTTCACTACGCCAAACATAGCTAATTTCTGCAATGCGCTGATTCGTCTCATTGAGTAGAAAAAATTCACCTTTCTGACCATTATCTTGATATTGAAATTGCATCACACCCTCTAAATTATTCATTATTCCGCAACACATCTTACCGAAATAAAACATCATGAATAGTTGGATCTTTGTCGAATACAGATTTAGCAAAAGGGCAGAGTGGTAATATTTTTATTTGCTTTTCACGTGCAAAACGCACCGCGGCATCGAGCAAATGACGACCCACCCCTTGCCCACGCAAAGTATCACTGACATCGGTATGATCAATAATAAATTTATCTTCGCCTGCCCACGTATATTCCATTTCAGCAACACGCTCACCGTTCACTTCACTGAAAAATGCACCTTTCTTGGTATTATCTTGTTGTTGAATATTCATTTTCTACTCAAATTTTAATTGGAATTGCATTTAAATTGCCACAGTCATTTATAAAATACTGTTCTTTTTCAGTGAAAAATTCAGCACTTATTAGATCAAGACTTCGAATAGAAACCAGTCATGAAAATGAGGGTTAAACTTTGAAATAAACTTATATTTTTAAAAATATTTTTGCAGCTAAGCTTCTTTAAAAGAAAAATGATCAAATCTTTATTGGTTAATATTGTTAAAAATAGCCCCTTTTAAAATTCGTGATTCCTGTAAGTCGTCTATATCTAAGCATTTCCATGTTGCTGCCGATTAGAGGCGGTACATCATGAGATGGATTCATTGCAGCGCGTTTTGGCTTAAGTTTGAGTGCAGCGCAAAAACCTGATTAAACTGTAAATGTGTAGGTAAAATTTGCACAATGACAATAAATATGCGATTCTTTAACCATATTTGGATTTAATCCAAAAATAAATTATGTTGAACAAGGGGAGTAGCCTCCTTCAAACGTAAGTCATTTCATATTTTTAGATGACTTACGTGTCAGAATATCGTCATTACGCTTTGAAAAAAGTCGGTATCTGAGCATCTGAAATTACACAATATCAGTATTCAGATGTAGGCAAGACCTTGATCATGTTGGCACAGATGTTTAAATCATCTGACAACAGGTCAAGGTTTTTTTATGACCAGTTGTTAGGTGTGGAGGATTCACATGGAAACAATTGGCAATTTATGGCTGTATTTAGCATTCTTCGGTTTAGTTACCATCATGCTCGCTATCGACTTTTTAGGCTTTAAACATAGACACGGCCAAGAGGTCAAACTTAAAACCGCAGCGTACTGGAGTATTGCTTGGGTTTCTGTCGCAACTTTATTTGGTGGCGGCTTATGGCTTTACCTACAACAAACCGCTGGCGTTGCCATCGCAAATACCAAAGTCATGGAATACTTTGCCGGTTATCTGTTAGAGAAATCTCTGGCGATTGATAACGTCTTTGTTTGGTTAATGATTTTTGCTGCCTTCGCTATCCCACCTGCTTTACAGCGTAAAATCCTGCTTTATGGTGTACTTGGCGCGATTGTTCTCAGAACCATCTTTATTTTTATTGGCGCATGGTTCGTACAAGAATTCTCATGGATCCTTTATATTTTCGGTGCATTCTTGGTTTATACAGGCTTTAAATTCTTAAAAGGGCATGAAGAAGACCCAAATATTGAAGATATGGCGATTTTAAAGTGGTTGCGTAAATACATGCGTATCACACCGCAGATGGAAGGGGATAAGTTCTTTGTTCGTCAAAATGGTCTGCTCTGGGCAACACCGTTATTTCTGGTTTTAATTTTAGTTGAAGCATCTGATGTGATTTTCGCCGTGGATTCTATCCCTGCGATATTTGCAGTGACCAGTGATCCCTTTATTGTCTTAACTGCAAATTTAATGGCGATTTTAGGTTTACGCGCAATGTTTTTCTTACTGGCTGGGGCTGCATCAAAGATGCACTACTTACCTTACGGTCTAGGACTGATCTTGCTGTTTATTGGTTTCAAAATGTTGATGCTAGACGTATTCCATATGCCAATTTGGATTTCACTTGGTTTCATTGTCATCACTTTAGCCATTACCGCTTGGTTATCCATTCGCTATAACAATAAACAAGAATCACAGTCTTAATATTTTACTAATAATGAAAGCCTTCCCAAGTGGAGGGCTTTTTTTATCACCAAAATAAACAATATGGAACCGCTATCCACAGCTTTTCGATACCCAAACATGTACATAAACAGCTTAAGGCTCATCCCATCACAACAAGCTTAACTTGCTCCATTTCTGCAAAAATTGCTTTTCTTCCATTCTTTTCATAAAAACATCATGACTGACCAACGCGGTATTCCATCTTAGCTTTAACTCAAATAAATCATCCAAACCAAAGGGTGCAATAATCTCAATCTCATTATTTTCCAATAAACGCACAGCCACAGCCGTCGCCGTTTCAGGCCATAAAGACAATGCATGTTGAATCGATTGTAACGGTGCAATCGATGCGCCATTTTCTGTGATATACCACTGGTGTACCCATGCCTGATTGACGACATCCCAGTCATTTTCAGGAAACTTCTGCTTTAAAATTTCAGCCAAATGCTGCTGCTCAAGACCAGACTCATCTTCTGCATCATAAAAAATCACATCAATTTCCGTCTGTGAAATCTCATACTGCTGATCATGCGCTACAGACCAAATTAAATTGCGAATCACACCTGCACTGCAAAATGCCTCGGGTTTCACTTGGCGTAAAAAAAGCAATCTGGCATAAATATCCCGATGCTTGAAAAGATTTTTCTTCAGCAGATTTTGATAATTTTCAGCCAAGTGCATCATTTTCTCCTTAAGATCTCATCACAATCGACATTCAATATGCCTGAACATAGAATAATTTCAGGTACAATCAATCGAAAAAATTACAAGTTAAAGGTTATTGTATGTCTCCCATTCAGACTCAACGCGCCGTTCGTGGTCGCTTTCTTGATATTCAACACACGGTTTCTCAAGCAGCAGATATTCCTCAAGCCATTCGTTACCTTGAAGATGGTTTAGTCATCACCACGGAAGGGAAAATCACGTGGTTTGGCACATGGCAAGATGGGCAACATTTACTGAATGAAGATATGCCGCTTGAACATTATCCTGAACAATTGATTGTGCCGGGTTTTATTGATACCCATATTCATTTCCCGCAAACTGAAATGGTCGGGGCTTATGGCGAGCAACTGCTCGAATGGCTCAACAGCTATACCTTCCCAACGGAATTGCAATTTAAAGACAAAGCCTATGCCGATAAAATCGCCCAATTTTTTGTGCAAGAACTGCTGAAAAATGGCACCACCACCGCTTTAGTTTTTTGTAGCGTACATGCCGAATCGGTGGATGCATTATTTGAAGCAGCAGAACAACATCAGATGCGTTTAATTGCAGGGAAAGTGATGATGGATCGTCATGCTCCCGAAGACTTATGCGATACCGCAGAAAGTGCCTATAACGACTCTAAAGCACTGATTGAAAAATGGCATGGCAAAGGTCGTAACTTGTATGCCATTACCCCACGTTTCGCACCGACCTCGACCCCTGAGCAACTGGCAAAAGCAGGGCAGTTAAAAGCTGAATATCCTGAAGTGTATGTACATACCCATTTAAGCGAAAACAAAAATGAAATTGCTTGGGTTAAAGAATTGTTCCCTGAACAACACGGCTATTTAGATGTTTATCATCATTATGGTTTAACAGGACAACGCTCGGTATTTGCCCATTGTGTCCATTTAGAAGAAGCGGAATGGGACTGTATGCATGAGACCAACTCAGCAATTGCCTTTTGCCCAACCTCTAATTTATTTTTAGGCAGTGGTTTATTTCCTTTGAAAAAAACATGGGAAAAACAAGTCAAAGTCGGCTTAGGCACAGATATTGGTGCAGGCACGTCATTTAACCAACTGCAAACCTTAAATGAAGCCTACAAAGTGCAACAACTTCAGGGCGATAAACTTTCTGCTTTTGAATCCTTGTATCACGCGACCTTAGGGGGAGCCAAAGCCTTAGATCTAGCGGATAAACTCGGTAACTTTAATCTGGGCAAAGAAGCCGATTTTATTGTGTTAGATTTAAAAGCAACGGCCTTACAAGCACTACGCCAAGAACGTGCCAAAGGCATAGAAGATGCTTTATTTGCCCTGATGACCATGGGCGATGATCGTAATATCCATGCCACTTATATTTATGGAGAACCGGTTTATATCAAGGCATAAAACTCAAAAAATAGTCAGCAAAAAGACGGTATTGCTGCTGAAAATCGGGTTGAGTTGTGTTTTTTTCAGCAAATATGAGACTGCACAGCTCAAGGCTTGATACATTTTCAGGCGCAAAAAAGATGCATCTCTTGAGCAGATGTATTAAAATTAGAACATCTTTTGAG
Organism: uncultured Gammaproteobacteria bacterium; assembly: GCA_963812025.1. Taxonomy (GTDB): domain Bacteria; phylum Pseudomonadota; class Gammaproteobacteria; order Pseudomonadales; family Moraxellaceae; genus Acinetobacter. The sequence continues at coordinate 29,601 of CAWETQ010000003.1, read as the reverse complement.
GTGTTGCTGGTCAACACCTTTTTTATTTTTTGATTTGCTTTTAGGTATCTACCCATGACCGTTCATATGAGCGTAATGATCTCAGCAGAAGAAATTCACGCTAAAGTCAAAGAGCTTGGTGCAAAAATTGATGCTCACTATGCCCATAGTGACAAAGAACTTGTTCTGATTGGTTTACTTCGTGGTTCAGTTATTTTCATGGCTGATTTATGCCGTACCATTAGCAAACCTCATGAACTCGACTTTATGACGGTATCAAGTTACGGTGGCGGTACCGTTTCAACCCGTGATGTTAAAATTTTAAAAGATTTAGACGGCGAAATTCGCGGTAAAGATGTTTTCATTATTGAAGATATTATTGATTCGGGTAATACCCTCAGCAAAGTTCTGGAAATTTTAAGCACGCGTAATCCTCATTCGATTGAACTGTGTACTTTAATTAGTAAACCTTCACGCCGTGAAATCGAACTTGAGGTGAAATTTCTAGGCTTTGAAGTTGAAGATAAGTTTATTGTCGGTTATGGCTTAGACTTCAACCAAAAATATCGCCATATTCCATTTATTGGTGAAATTGGTCTATAAGACACAATCGATACTTAAAGTGGCCGAAGGCCACTTTTTTATGATCAGTATTTGACCATAAACAAAAAAACAACAGTTAATAGCATGATTAATCTGTTCCATTTTTAATAAATAATGAATGATAAAAATGAAAGCGAATTGAAAATATATAAACAAACGATAAAAAAGGAGAAGATACATGTGGTCACTCATCGTTGCGATCGTGGTCGGTTTTATTGCGGGTTTAATTGCTCGAGCCATTCATCCAGGCGATAACAAAGCAGGATTTTTGATTACCGCATTATTAGGTATTGCAGGCTCTTTATTAGCAACCTATGGCGGGCGTTTACTCGGACTCTACGGTGAAAACTCTACCGCTGGATTCATTGCCTCAGTCATCGGGGCGATTATTATTTTATTTCTTTATAGCTTGGTTTCGAAAAAATCAGGAGCTTAAAGACGGTTTAAAACACTCAACTCATCAAATAAAAAAGTACCTTCAAGAGGTACTTTTTTATGTTTTAGCTCAGCAAGCAATCAATATTACAAACCTAACTCTTTCCACATTTTTTCTATTTCTTGCGCAGGGTAGGCACCCATCACTTTAAAACCATTGGAGAAAATAATTGCCGGTGTGCCATTTAAACCCAATGATTTACCTAAACTCAAATTACGCTCAATCGGATTGGCACAGGTTTTTTTCGAACTCGGTTGAATGCCTTTGGCAATCAAATTTGACCATGCTAAAGCAGGATCTTTTTCACAGAAAACCTGTTTTGAAACAGCAATAGATTGCGTTTTAATCGGGTAAATAAACGTATAAATCGTGACATCATTTAACTTACTTAATTCAGTCTCAAGCTGTTTACAATATGGACAATTTGGATCAGAAAAGACTGCGATCTGGCGTTTACCATTACCTCGCACCATTTTTACAGCATCCTGCAAAGGTAATTTTTTCCAATCAATACTGTTTTGCTTGAGCACTAAATCTTTGGTCAAATTTTTCTGATCGCTTAAACGAAACATTGAACCCATTAAAATATGCTGTGCATCTTCACCGACATACACCACTTGTCCATCCATTGAGCCGCTATAAATACCTTTCATATCGGTGGTTTGAATATTTTCAATCTTTAAGTTTGGATGTTGTTTAGCGAGGCTGCTCTTGACCGTATCAACATTGGCCAAACTTAAGGTTGAAATAAAACTGACAAAAGCCAATGCCAATGTTTTTTTAATCATGTTTTTTACTCAAAGATTCAAATTATTCAACGCGATTCTACTCAAAATTCGACCAGAAATTTAGTCATTTTTAACCTTCATTACTTAAACCAAACATATTTTATGATCCATGTTTCACGTGGAACATATGCATTTTTATAGAGAATTAATGTCTATTATCCGCAAGTCATGCCATAGAAATACTTATAAGGGAAAATTAATGCGCTTGATGCAGCTTTAAATAGCCATAAAAGCTCATATATTGCTGCAATTAAAGCTGCTGTGAATAGCTTAATGAACATAAACTTGCTGAATTTCTAAAACAATTAAAGCGTTATGGTTAAGTCACTTACATCTTATAAATTGACGCGGGAGTCAAATAGGAATTAATCTACAACTCTTCTTATTTTTCTCCAAATATTCGCTATTTTTAAAATCTAGCGGGTGTTTTTGTGACCCCAGTATGATAATTCAACAATCATGGCGACCCTTTTTCATGGTCAGCCTAGCACTTTGTATTGGAACCATTGGAACTGCTCTCGCCAGTCCTTTATATCCAATTTATCAAGAACTTTGGCACCTGCTCCCTAGCCATATCACTTATATCTTTGTCGCCTATATGTTTGGTTGTCTGGCAACCTTATTATTCTTAGGTCGCATCAGCAACAGTTTAGGATTTCTACGTACCTTACAAATCGGGATCGTTTTTATCATTTTAGGCTTAGTCATTTCTGCCATGGCACCCAATGCCATTTGCTTGGCTTTCGGGCGCTTTATTATTGGCATTGCCTCAGGACTGATCAGCACCTCTGCGATGCTAGGGCTTATCACCACCATTCCAGACCGTCATAAACAAAATGCCCCACAGTTAAGTTCGATCATTACGGTGATTGGTTTTGGATTGGGGCCTTTTATTGGTGGTCTCATTGCCCAATTTTCTGATCAACCTCTAATCACACCATACCTACCGATTATTACCGCCGCTATTCTATGTTTTTTCGGTTTGTTTTGGCTAAAAGCACCACAGTTTAAAGCTCAGCCTTTTTCAATTGCACCCCATTTAGAAACACCTGAAGCTCAACATAAATCCTTATTTTTTATTGCAGGTCTCACTGCCTTCTGTGCTTTTGGTTCATTTAGTTTATTTGCATCTTTATCGCCATCCTTCGTTAAAGATCTGATTCCATGGCATGGACCTTTGGTCAGTGGTTCAGCGATTGCCAGTATTTTACTAATTTCTGCTGTGGTACAGTTTTTTGCTAAATATCTTCCAGCAGCGAAAAGCCTCACTTTAGGGCTAATGACTTTTGTTCTCAGCTTTATTTTACTCGGCTTATGCATGAGTATGCAGTGGAGCATTTTGTTCTTTATCAGCGATATTTTGGTAGGTGTAGGGCATGGCTTAGGCTTATTGGGTGCATTTGGTTTAATTCACCAAATGACCACCGCAGATAACCGTGCAGCCGTGATGTCGACCTATTTATTTATTGGTTATTTAGGCACGATTGTGCCCATTATTGCCGTGGGTTATTTAGCCGATCATTTTGGTTTAACCATCGGTGTTTTAGGATTCTGTATAGGCGTTGGTTTACTTTGCTTCGCTTTACTTGTTTGGCATAAGAAGTTAATTTAATTTTTATCGTTGCTATAACCATTTGATTTTAAATATTATTTATTTTAACAGATGGGGGATAATGAGAAATCTACTTTTACTGATATGCTTAATTTCGGTATCGACTTGCACATCAATTCAAGTAAAAAATTTAAACTAAAATATCTTTTTCCTTGTGGTTTTAGGTTTTAAACCTCTCTTCTGTAGAAAAACAATCCATTTGAAATCAGCATGACGTTAGTCACTCTATCGAATTTTATTTTTATTTCAGTTAGGTAGCTAATCAGTGACTAAAAAAACATCGCACTAGATATGCGTATAGAACATATAGAAACAATAAAAAGGCATAAAAAAGCACTAAGTATTTAAAACTTAATGCTATTTAATACTAACTGGAACTTATTAGAACTCATTGCAATATGAGCTTAAATTGAAATTACTTTCCAATACAGAACGATCCAAATATTTTTCCTAATAAATCATCGGCACTAAATTCACCAGTGATTTCTGCCAAGGCATTTTGTGCCAGACGCAAAGACTCAGCCACTAACTCACCAGCTTGATACACCACCAACTGCTCATGTGCTTCAGCCAAATACACCTGTGTACGCTTCATTGCATCTAAATGACGAGTACGAGCAATAAAGGTATCTTCTTCAGGTTGGAAGCCGGCATGCGCTGTAATCGCATCTATGAGCGATTGAACACCAGTTTCTTGCTTGGCTGACACCGTAATATGACGGAATCCTTGATAATCACCAATTTCAGCAATTGCACCGGTCAAATCACACTTGTTGGCAATCAACATTAAGCGTTTCGGTTCTAAATGTTCCGCAAAATAATTCTGTGCCAATTGCAAAGGATCTTCACCTTGACTGACGTCATACACCAACAGTAACAAATCGGCTTGCTCAATTTCTTTAATTGCGCGGCGAATACCTTCTTTCTCGACAATATCACCCGTTTCACGTAAACCAGCAGTATCAGTAAGGGTAATCGGTAAACCATTTAAGGTAATTTTTTCATGTAATACATCGCGTGTTGTCCCTGCAATATCCGTAACAATGGCACGTTCATTTCCCGCTAGGGTATTCAACAACGACGATTTTCCAGCATTAGGTTTACCTGCAATCACCACCTGTAAACCTTCACGCAGCAACTGACCCTGACGTGCCGAGGCTTGCACTGCCGCAACCGAACTTTGCACATCTTGTAGTAACGCTAAAATTTTACCATCAGCCAAAAAATCAATTTCTTCTTCTGGGAAATCAATCGCAGCTTCGACATGTAAACGCAAATGAATCAGTTTTTCTAACACAGTATTCACACGGGTCGAAAATGCACCCTGTAAAGAACGCACCGCAGAACGAGCCGCGGCTTGTGAGGTTGCATCAATCAAGTCGGCAATGGCCTCGGCTTGAACCAAATCGAGTTTGCCATTTTCAAAAGCACGCATCGAAAATTCACCGGCTTTGGCTGCAATTGCACCCAATTCAAGCAAACGTGCCAGCAAAGCATTTTGAATGACAGGACCACCATGCCCTTGTAACTCCACCACATCTTCACCGGTAAATGAATGTGGATTTGGAAAGCAAATCGCTAAACCTTCATCCATCACCTCACCAGCAGCATCATAAAACTGTCGAAAACCAGCAAAGCGTGCCTTTGCTAAGTCTTTTTGCGTCAAAGCTTCGGCAATGGCATAGGATTTAGGACCTGACAGACGAATGACACCGACACCTCCACGTCCAGGTGGAGTCGCAATTGCAGCAATCGTTGTTCGGTTTTGCATAAAATTCACCTCAAAAAATCCTAAATCACAGCCAAATAAAAATCCGCCTAAGATTACCATCTTAAGCGGATTTATTCAGCTATTCGCAATCAGTCGTGATTAAACAACTTCGCGTTTGGCACGGTCTTTTTCAACAGCTTTGTTGATCAAACTTTGTTGCAAGATGGTAATACTGTTATTGACAATCCAGTACAACACCAAGCCCGCAGGGAAGAACAACATAAATACAGTGAAGATAATTGGCATGATTTTGAAGACTTTCGCCTGCATTGGATCAGCCGGTTGTGGATTTAAAGACTGCTGAATAAACATGGTTGCACCCATCAATAACGGCAGGATAAACCACGGGTCCATTGCAGACAAATCTTGAATCCAAAGTAACCATGGTGCATGACGAAGTTCAACGGACTCCATTAACACCCAGTACAATGCAAGGAAAATTGGCATTTGTAATAACAATGGCAAACAACCCGCAAGCGGATTCACTTGTTCACGTTTATACAAGGCCATCATTTCTTGAGAGAAGCGCATACGGTCTTCACCGAACTCTTCTTTCATGCGTTGCATTTCAGGGGCAATCACACGCATTTTCGCCATAGAGCGGTAGCTCTTAGACGACAATGGCCAAAGAATCAGTTTCACCAAGACAGTCAATAAGATAATTGCCCAGCCCCAGTTGCCCACAATATTATGGAAGAACTGAAGACCCAAGAACAATAACTTCGCAATTGGCCATAACCAACCATAATCAACCGTTTGGTTTAAACCAACAGCCAAATCTTTAAGTTCAGATTGAACTTTAGGACCTGAATAGAAGGTTGCATCAACTTCCGCCGCAGTACCCGCAGGCACATTAATCATCGGTGAAGTAAAACCAATAATATTCATGTTGTCTGTTGATTGACGCGATTCTAATTTCGCACTATAAGGCTGACCACCCGCTTGAGTCAGTTTGAGATCACCCGGAATCCAAGCACTGACAAAATAGTGTTGAACCATTGCAACCCAGCCACCTTTTGCTTCTACATTCAATTTTTCTTCATTGAAGTTAGCAAATTTAAGCTTGTTGTAATGTTCTTCAGGCGTACCCCAAGCACCACCCAAGAATGTTCCTAGGGTGAAAATACCTTGGTCTGATTTACCCGGATCATCCGAATTATCACGTTTGATTTGACCAAACATCTGACCTTGCCAATTGCCTGCACTACGATTGACAATTTTGTGGTTCACAATAATCGGATATTCACCTTGTTTAAAGGTAAATGTCTTGATGATTTCTACACCATCAGCTGTTTTATAAACCATTGGCACAGATAAAACTTTAACAACTTTGCCGTCTTCAGTTTTTTCTGCTTTGGCATCCGCTAAGTTATAAGATGCTTTTTCAACCTCATAAACAGGGCGGCCATTACGGTTACTGTCTGGCCCATTTAAACCAATCAAACCAGACTGAGCAACATAAGTACGTTTTGCATCGCTTTCCAGCATGACAAACGGTTGATCACTGTCTTTATTTTTATCATGGTTCAATAATTCAATACGAACAATGTCACCACCTTTAGGATTAATCCAAAGATGATAAAGGTCAGTTTGTACTGAAATAAGCTGTTGACTTACAGGTGCCGTAGCATCTGTTGTTGTTTGCTGAGTTGCAATATTTGCTTGAGGCATGTCAGACGCTGTTGTAGCTGTTTGACCATTTGGCAAATCTGCAGATACTTCATGCGAAACAACCGCAGCTTCTTGCTGAGGTTTGGTTTCCGCATGACCATAATCCTTTTGCCAAGCCAAAATAAGCAAATATGCGACGACAAACATGGCCCCTAGAATTGCAAACCTGGCCCATTGCTGCATATCTATTATCCCAAGTAGTTAGAGTGATTTCGGTTCAATAAACGATCACGAAAGGGTACAGCAACGTGAAGCATTTGAGAATCCATTTGCTGAAATGAAATAAAACGAATTGCTTTTGGGGGAACAGGGTCATAACCCGAATCACCCCAAGGATGACAACGACAAATACGTTTTGTAGCTAACCACGCACCACGCACAGCACCATAAGAATGCACTGCTTCTAAAGCGTATTGAGAACATGTTGGAATATAACGACAGCGGGGTCCCAATAAAGGACTAATCGCGATCTGATAGAATCGAATCAACCAATGCAGTAAACGTACCATTGGCCATCTCTACTTTTGTGGGGAGGGAGCTATCTTTTTATGCTTATTGGCAAGGCGTTGCAACTTCTGCCAAGCAAATTGTAATTGCTGCTGCAATTCGGCATTAGGGATTGCTTCAATACCTACTTTAGGCATGACCACAATATCTAATAAATCTAATTGCTGTTGATGTAGGCGAAAACTTTCGCGAGCAAGACGTTTTACTCTATTTCTTTCATGTGCGCGACGCACTTTTTTCTTGGCAACAACAATACCCAAACGGCTTGCGGGCTGCTCGGAAATTTTTGCCAAAAATAAAAAATGGGGTTGATGCACTTTAAAAAGCGCACCATCAAACACACTTTTATAATCGGCAGCACAGCGTATGCGTACGTCTGTGCTGAAGCCATAAAGTGTCATAACACCCAAAATCGTAATAACTTAACTAATTAAACAGTTAAGCTATGACGACCTTTTGCACGACGACGAGCTAATACTTGACGGCCAGCTTTAGTTGCCATACGAGCACGGAAACCATGAACACGCTTACGCTTTAATTCAGATGGTTGGAATGTACGTTTCATATCGAAACTCCAAAAATGATCTTTCTATGAAGGTTCGCGATTTTAGTGCTCATTTGATGAGCTGTCAATCAAAAACAATTTTTCTTGCAAAATAAGTCTTTTTAAAAAGATTTAAGAGAAATTAGGTTTTTTGAATTGATTTAAAGTTGTTTCAAATTTATACACAATATAAGCTGTTGATTAATAAAACAACATAAGTTATGAACAGAAATATTCACAATATTATCCACAACTTAGTGTTGGTAAAATTAATTCCCTTGTTTTTGAATTTAAATTTAAATCTATTGCGAGTTATCCCCAAATTGCTTCGCTCTTATTATTAAATTCAAATTTATAAATTTAAATTTATTACTATTAGGGAGCTGTTTTTCTGTGGAAAAGCACTTTTTATTTTTTATAAACATTACCTTATCTTGTGGATAAACATGTTTTTATAACTTTATTAAATTGTGGATAACTTTGTGATATATTTTATCCACAGCTTGCGGATAAACTTATCCACATCGTGTTTTAAATTTAAATTTAAGTTGGGATTTGCTTTTTGGGATGATATTTCCTTAATTTTGCCATGACAGATGTGGATAACTTCGATAGAATGGCGACCCGCTTAGACGGGCTCAAATGGTTTTTTTATAAATAATGGAATAAATAGGGGTTTCACATGCTTTGGACAGACTGTTTAACTCGTTTGCGACAAGAGCTTTCGGGGAATGTCTTTACAATGTGGATTCGCCCTTTGATTGCTGAAGAGCTTAACGACACATTAAGACTGTATGCACCCAATCCTTATTGGACACGTTATATTCAAGAACATCATCTTGAGTTGATCACGATTTTGGCAGAACAAATGTCGGAAGGTCGGGTACGTAAAGTTGAAATTTTGGTGGATTCTCGTCCAGGTGCAATTTTATCAGCCAATGAACAACCGGCAACGACAACTGCTGCATTACAATCTGCTCCCGCTGCAATGGTTAAGCCACGAAAAGAAAAAGAAGAATCAACGATAAAAAATAGTCGTAGACGTTTATTAAACCCATTATTTACTTTTTCGTTATTTGTTGAAGGTCGTTCTAACCAAATGGCGGCAGAGACTTGTCGTAAAGTTTTAACCCAATTAGGTGCTTCTCAACATAATCCTTTATTTTTATATGGCCCTACGGGTTTAGGTAAAACGCATTTAATGCAGGCTGTGGGAAATGCTTTATTACAAGCAAAACCCAATGCACGTGTGATGTATATGACGGCTGAGAGTTTTGTCCAAGATTTTGTCAGTTCTTTACAGCAAGGCAAGGTTGAAGAATTTAAGAAAAATTGTCGTTCTTTAGATTTGTTATTGGTCGACGATATTCATTTGCTTGCCGGTAAAGAAGCCAGTTTGGTCGAGTTCTTTTATACCTTTAACGCATTACTGGATGAATCGAAGCAGATTATTTTGACTTCGGATCGTTATCCGAAAGAGCTTACAGAACTTGATGCGCGTTTGGTTTCACGTTTTTCTTGGGGCTTATCGGTCGGTGTAGAACCACCGGATATTGAAACCCGTATTGAAATTTTATTGAAAAAAGCCGAAAGCAATGGCGTAGATTTACCGCGTAATTGTGCGTTGTTTGTCGCACAACAAGTCGTGGCCAATGTGCGTGAGCTTGAAGGTGCATTGAACAAAGTGGTCGCCATTTCTCGTTTTAAAGGCACACCGATTGATTTGGAAGTGGTACGTGAATCGTTAAAAGATGTGTTGGCGATTCGTGCGAGAACCATCAGTACTGAAAATATTCAGCGCGTGGTGAGCGAATATTTCCGTATTCCATTGAAAGAAATTGTGGGGCCTAAACGTACCCGTATTTATGCACGTCCACGCCAGTTGGCCATGGGGCTTGCGCGTGAACTGACAGGGGATAGTTTTCCTGAAATTGGTATGGCATTCGGGGGGCGTGATCACAGTACTGTGATGCATGCTTGTGAGAAAGTACTCAGCCTTCGTGAACAAGATCCGATCTTTAATGAAGACTATAAAAACCTGCAGCGTTTGCTGCAAAGTTGATCTGTTTTGATCAAATTCTATTCTTGCAATGCGGCATATTCTGCCGCATAGTACACTGCTAAAAAATTAGTTAATTGACCTGAAATCTTCAGTTATTAGAGGAATGTGCCGTGCGTTTGAAAATCGCGAAAGAAAGCTTACTTAATGTTCTATCACATGTCGTAGGAGCGGTTGAACGTCGCCATACTTTAAATATTTTATCTAATGTAAAAGTTCAAGTGAGCAACGAATCGTTAACCATTACCGGTTCAGATTTAGAAGTGGAATTGGTTGCCAGCACCAATTTGGCTGAAGGTGCATGTTTGCAAGTCGGTGAGACGACTGTCCCTGCACGTAAGTTGATGGATATCTGTAAATCATTACCCTCAGCGGCATTGATTGACCTGCAAATTACTGAAGATCGTTGTATTTTAAAATCGGGTAATAGTCGTTTTGTGTTGGGAACACTGCCTGCTGAAGATTATCCGCTATTGAGCACTGAAAATGCTCAGGGTACGCAAGTCACAGTAACCCAGCGCGAATTAAAACGCTTATTTGAAAAAACCGCTTTTGCGATGGCCGTGCAAGATGTGCGTTTTTATTTAACCGGTACATTACTTGAAATTGATCAAAATCAGCTTCGTGCAGTGACTACTGATGGTCACCGTTTAGCGCTATGTGAAACAGCCGCAATTTCAACTGCGACTCAAGCCATTCAAGCCATTGTTCCACGAAAAGCGGTTGCTGAATTACAACGCTTACTGAGCATTGAAGATGAGCAACTATCTTTACTGATTGGTCGTGAATTATTAAATGTGACCATCAACACACCAAGTCGTGACAAAGAACAAGGAACGATCACGGTTCGTTTTACCACCAAACTGATTGATGGAAAATTCCCAGATTACCGTCGTGTGATTCCACGTGGTGGTGATAAAAAGGTCTTGATTGCGCATGATGTATTTAAGCAATCGCTGCAACGTGTTGCCATTTTAAGTAATGAAAAATTACGCGGTGTGTTTTTAAATTTTGGTGCGGACTGTTTGCAACTTCGTGCCAATAATCCAGAACAAGATGAAGCGATTGAAGACTTAGTGATTCAATATGCTGATGCACCGATGGAAATGTCATTTAATGCACAATACTTGTTAGATGTGTTGGGTGCTTTGGATGGTGATGATGTGTCGATGACCATGACTGAAGCCAACCAATCTGTCTTGGTACATGATCCAGCACAACAAGATCAAACTTATGTTGTGATGCCAATGCGTGTTTAATTTGCAGATTTTTGACAAGATCAAACTATGCATATTACGCGTCTAAATATAGAACGTGTTCGAAACTTAAAAGCGGTTGCACTTCAAGAGTTGCAGCCGTTTAATGTCTTTTACGGACAAAATGGTTCTGGGAAAACCTCTATTCTAGAAGCCATTCATTTATTGGCAACAGGGCGTTCTTTCCGCACTCACATTCCGAAAAACTATATTCAAAATGAAACAGCCAATGCCATTGTTTTTGCGCAATCTGCCACTGAAAAAATTGGGATGCAAAAATTACTCTCAGGTGAGCAGCTGATTAAAGTCAATGGCGATCATATTGCCACTCAAGGGCAACTCGCCAAAATTCTACCTTTGCAACACATTGACCCACAAAGCACCGATATTATTGACCACGGCGCGAAACCACGTCGACAACTGATCGACTGGTTGATGTTCCACGTGGAACCTGAGTTTTATCATGCGTGGCAATATTATTCTCGTGCTTTAAAACAACGCAACAGTTTGTTGAAATCGAGACGAAACATCAGTCTGAATGAGTTGGAACCGTGGAACAAAATGTTGGCTGAATATGGCGAAATGTTGCATTCACAGCGCAGTGGAATTGTTGAGCAATGGAAAGTTTATTTTGAGCAGGATTTAAGATTTTTATTGCCTCATTTAGAGGTTCAATTGGAGTATAGTTCGGGCTTTCATAGCGAACTTGGCTTGCTGCATGACTTAACCGTACATCATCAGAAAGACGTCGATCGACGCTATACCGAATATGGTCCACATCGTGCAGATTTACGTTTAAAAACAACGCTAGGCGATGCTGATGTGGTGCTTTCACGGGGACAAAAAAAGCTGCTGATTATGGCTTTAAAACTGTCACAGATTGCAATGCTGCATGCCTGTAATAAGGAAACTGTGGTATTATTAGATGATCTGACAGCAGAATTAGATTTAACCGCACAGCGGCGATTAATTGAGCGATTGAGCCAGCTTGGTAGTCAAGTTTTTATTACCACTTTAGAGCATGAATCAGTAAAAAAACATTTACATGATTTATCCATTTCTTATCAATTATTCAATGTCGAAAACGGTCAAGTTCAAGTTGTTGTGCAATAGTTTTTAGATTTTACCCATCTTTGGATAGACCTGTATTTTCACTAGGGAGAAACCATGAGTTCAGAAGATCAAGCTGCTTCTCAAACAGAACAAACCAATGAAAAGGCTTATGATTCCTCTAGTATCAAAGTATTACGTGGTCTAGATGCTGTTCGTAAGCGTCCAGGCATGTATATTGGTGATACTGACGATGGTTCAGGTTTACATCACATGGTGTTTGAGGTTGTCGATAATGCGATTGATGAAGCCTTAGCGGGTCACTGTGATGAAATCTTAGTCATCATCCATGAAGATGAGTCTGTAAGTGTTGCAGATAACGGTCGTGGGATTCCAACGGATATTCACCCTGAAGAAGGGGTATCTGCCGCTGAAGTGATCTTAACGATTCTGCATGCTGGTGGTAAGTTTGATGATAATAGCTATAAAGTTTCAGGTGGTTTGCACGGTGTCGGTGTTTCTGTTGTAAATGCTTTATCGAGTAAATTATTACTGAATATTCGTCGTGCCGGTAAAGTTTTTGAACAAGAATATCATCATGGCGATCCGGTTTATAAATTACGTGAAATTGGTGAAACCGAAGAGACGGGTACGACGGTTCGTTTCTATCCGAGCGAATTAACCTTCTCTCAAACGATTTTTAATGTTGATATTTTAGCGCGTCGTTTGCGTGAACTTTCATTCTTAAATGCTGGGGTTCGTATTGTGTTACGTGATAAACGTATCGATGCTGAACATGTATTTGATTATGAAGGTGGTTTGTCTGAATTTGTCAAATATATCAATCAAGGTAAAACCCACCTAAATGATATTTTCCACTTCACGACTGAATCTGCTGAAACGGGGATTACCGTAGAAGTGGCGTTACAGTGGAATGATACTTATCAAGAAAATGTTCGTTGCTTTACCAATAATATTCCGCAAAAAGATGGTGGTACGCATTTAGCCGGTTTCCGTGCAGCGTTAACGCGTGGTTTAAACCAGTATCTTGATAGTGAAAATATTCTGAAGAAAGAAAAAGTTGCTGTCACAGGTGATGATGCCCGTGAAGGTTTAACGGCGATTGTTTCAGTGAAAGTGCCTGATCCGAAATTTTCATCACAAACCAAAGAAAAATTGGTGTCGAGTGAAGTGAAAACTGCTGTCGAGCAGGCGATGAACAAGTCTTTTTCTGAATATCTTTTAGAAAATCCACAAGCGGCCAAATCGATTGCAGGCAAAATTATTGATGCTGCACGTGCACGTGATGCTGCACGTAAAGCACGTGAATTAACCCGTCGTAAAAGTGTATTAGACATTGCGGGTTTACCAGGTAAATTGGCGGATTGCCAAGAAAAAGATCCAGCATTGTCTGAACTTTACTTGGTCGAAGGTGACTCGGCGGGCGGTTCTGCAAAACAGGGTCGTAACCGTAAGATGCAAGCCATTCTTCCGCTTAAAGGTAAAATTTTAAACGTAGAACGTGCGCGTTTTGACAAAATGATTTCCTCTCAGGAAGTCGGCACGCTAATTACTGCACTGGGTTGTGGTATTGGTCGTGAAGAATATAATCCTGATAAATTACGTTATCATAAAATCATCATCATGACCGATGCTGACGTCGATGGTTCGCACATTCGTACGCTGCTGTTGACCTTCTTCTTCCGTCAAATGCCAGAACTTGTAGAGCGTGGTTATATTTATATTGCACAGCCACCGTTGTATAAGTTGAAGAAAGGTAAGCAAGAGCAATATCTTAAAGATAATGAAGCTTTAGAGACCTATCTTATTTCGAATGCGATTGATGAACTTAATTTGCATATTAGTGCAGAGGCACCTGCGATTCGTGGTGAATCTTTAGCGAAAGTGATTGCTGATTATCAAATCTCACAAAAAAGTTTAAACCGTTTAACGCTACGTTATCCTGCAAGCTTGCTAGATGGTTTACTGGGTTTAGACGCATTTAAGCTTGATCAAAATCATGATGAAGATTATGTGAAACAATGGTCTGAACAGTTGCGTGCTGCAATTGAAAAATACCAGCCAAGTTTGCGTCCTGAAATCACATTAGAAGCTTTTGAAAAAGAACATGCCGATGGCGAGAAAGTGACGCATTATTGGCCACGTGTAACGGTCTATGTGCATAACTTGCCGCATCATTATTTACTTGATTCTGGACTCTTGGCTTCAAATGAATACAAGCGTTTACTGCAAAACTCGAAAAGTTGGTTTACATTGCTTGAAGATGGCGCTTATTTGCAGAAAGGTGAGCGTAAAATTAATGTCGCAACCTTCCATCAAGTTTGGCAACATATTTTATCTGACTCACGTCGTGGCATGATGATCCAGCGTTATAAAGGTCTGGGTGAGATGAATGCGGAACAGCTTTGGGAAACCACTATGGATCCTGAAAACCGTAACATGTTGCAAGTGACCATTAATGATGCGATTGAAGCGGATCGTATGTTCTCTTGTTTGATGGGGGATGATGTGGAACCACGTCGTGCCTTTATTGAAGAAAATGCTTTAAATGCGGATATTGATGCTTAAGGTATTGATGAGCTAAGTTGTAAAAAAGCATCCTTCGGGATGCTTTTTTTATGCTATTTTTATTGAAATAAGATTAACTTTTAACCATATTTTTTTATCAAAATGACTTATTCCTCTGTCATGATGTATTTAAAAAATAGGAAATCATCATGCAATATTACGAGGTTAACACGATGGATAATCAACTGGAAAAGATCCGAGATATCTGGGTGAATGCTTTTTTTACCGGTAATTTTGATCTGTTGGCTCAATATGAGCACACAGATTTTAAAGTGGTGTATGAGCAAGAAGGGCGCGTAGAAAGTAATTTGACCCGTTATGAACGCATTGCCCATGCTGTGAAAAATGGAGTGTGGAAGCCGCAAAAACCCACGGTGGAATTTGAAGAGTTCGAGTTTGATCGAAACTTGACGCATTGTAATGTTCTCATTGGTTTGGAAAATCAGAATAAAATTCAGGAATTGTGGGTCAATGAGGGGACATGGAAAATTATAGAACTCAGATTTTTAAAATGAAAAAAGCTGCATTTCAATGCGTAAAAATGCTGATTTTATTTAAGTACTGGTATGTGGATAAGTTTTTTAGTGATTCATTTTTATTAAATATGCATGTGGAAAGTTATTTATCCACAAGTGTTTGTAGAATTGTGGGTAAGTATTTTAAACTTAAACATTGAGTTTGAATTTAAAGTGTATGGTTGGTAATTTTTAAATTTCATTCATCTTGCATCTCTGGTGATTGAAATCTCGACAAAAGCATTGTGTAGAAAAATTAAAAAATCGCAGTGCAAGTTTAAAATTGCACTGCGATGATAAAATAAGCATCACTTTAGTTTTGCTTAAGAATTGATTTTGGCTTATTCAAAAGAGCTTTCGAGTTCTTCCAATTCCATCATTAATTCAAGCACTTGCTCTTCAGCTTGTGCTAATTTTGCTTTTAATTCAGTCTGTTCATTCATCAGTTTAAGCAAATCATCTTTACGATTCGCTTCATACAAGGCGGTATCGCCCAATAAAACTTCAATTTCTGCTAAACGTGGTTGAACTTTAGCAATCAGCGCTTCATTTTTTTCAATCTCTTTACGGATTGGACGAGCCGCTTCACGGCGACGAGCAGTTTCTTTACGTTGACCCTCTTTATCGAGTTTGGAAATCGTTGGCTTTATTTCCACTTTCGATTTTACCGGTGCTGCTGGTTGTTTACCGCCATTTTTAATCATGTCGATACGTGCTTGGCGTAACCAATCTGCATAAGCAACTAAGTCACCATCAAATTCTCGGCTCTCACCACCATGAACCAAAATGAGTTCATCACAAACACTGGCAACCAATTGACGTTCGTGTGATACAAGAACCACCGCACCTTCGAAATCAGTTAATGCCATGGTCAATGCATGACGCATATCTAAGTCTAAATGGTTGGTTGGCTCATCTAGAATCAAAACGTTTGGACGTTGCCATACAATTAAAGCCAAGGCTAAACGTGCACGTTCGCCACCTGAAAAGCTTTCACTTGGCGTATCCATCCGTTCGCCACTGAAACCAAAACTCCCTAAAAATGAGCGTAAGCTTGCTTCGCTGACTTTTTGCTCAGCAATACGTGCCAATTGCAACATTGGGCTAGCATTACCATCCAAAGCATCCATTTGATGCTGTGCAAAGTAACCTACATTGAGCAATTCTGAATCTTTACGCTCGCCTTGGAGTAATTGTAAATCACCAACCAATGATTTGATTACAGTCGATTTACCCGCACCATTCATCCCGAGTAAACCAATACGGCTAGTCGGGGTAATTTGCAAATTCACATTGGTCACGATAATTTTATCGCCATAACCAATATCAGCATTTTCAAGTTCAAGTAATGGTGAACTCATTTTACTTGGTTCACGGAAACTGAAAGTAAACGGCGTATCGACATGTGCAGCTGAAAGTTCCTGCATACGTTCCAGTTGTTTAATCCGGCTTTGTGCTTGCTTCGCTTTGGTGGCTTGGGCTTTAAAGCGATCAATATATTTCTGTAAATGTGCGCGTGTTTCTAATTGTTTTTCATAGGCTTGTTGCTGCTGTGCTAAGCGTTCACTACGGGTACGTTCAAAGGTTGAATAGTTACCGGTATACATAATCAATTCTTGGTTTTCGATATGTAAAATATGGTCGGTAATCGCATCTAAGAAGTCACGGTCATGTGAAATGAGGATCAGTGTACCTTCATAGGCTTTCAACCAATCTTCTAACCAAAGAATGGCGTCTAAGTCTAAATGGTTGGTCGGTTCATCAAGCAGCAATAAATCTGAACGGCTCATCAGGGTACGAGCAAGGTTCAGACGCATACGCCAACCACCCGAGAAACTTGAAACATCCAGTAGTGATTGATGTTCAAAGAAACCTAAACCCGCCATCAATTGTGATGCTTTTGATGGCGCAGAATAACCATTAATTTCATCAAAGCGACCATATAAATCGGCCAGTTCATCATCGCTTAAGCTGTCAGGATGATCCAGTTTGTTCTGAATTTCCCAATACTCTTCATCACCAGACAAAACAAAATCAATCGCTTTCATATCTAAAGCTTTGATTTCTTGTGCCATATGGGCAACGGTCCACACCGCAGGGCGAGTTAAAGAACCACTGTCTGATTCCATGCCGCCTAGAAGTGCATTAAATAATGTTGATTTTCCTGCACCATTGACGCCTGTTAAGCCAATTTTCCATCCTGGATGTAGCTGCATGGATGCTTTTTGAAATAAAACACGTCCACCGCGACGTATAGAAAGTTGATCTAACTGAATCATTGAAATATCTAAATGAGAAGAATAGTGCGCGTATTCTAAAGGAAGCGACTCAGAAAAGAACAAGTCTGAGGCATTATTATTGGATAAAGTGGCTTCTTTGCGTAAATAAATAATAATGTGACAAGTTGTTTAAAAAATAACCTTTCGTCAGAAATGAAATTAAAGCTCTATTTTTGCTCTTAAAACAACACTATAGTTATTTTTAGAGGGGTAATTTAAAAAGAATAAGGAAAAATGATGAAAAAAGGAATTTGGCTGGTATCCACGGGACTGTTATTGACTGTTTCAAGTATAGCTCAAGCAAAACAAGATATCTGTGTGTTTGATCTGCTCGGAAAAGCAGGTGAATCTTATAAAATGATGGAGGAATGGGCACTCGCTGCAAAAGGATGGAATGCAGATGTCAGATTAATTGCCTATCAAAATGAAGAAAAAGCAGATAACGATTTTAAAAATGGAAAATGTGATGCCATTTATATGACCACTATGCGGGCGCGTACATATAATAAATTTGCAGGTTCTATTGATGCTTTAGGTGGCGTTCCCAGTAATGCGATTGCGCATAAAGCCATCATTTATGTGCTCGATAAAAGAAATATTAAACGATTAAAAACCACCATTGATAATGTGCAATATGAAGTGGGTGGGATTGGGCAAATTGGGCCTGCATACATTTTCGTGAAAGATCGTAATATTAATACCATTGAAAAAGGGGCAGGGAAAAAATTTGCCGTTTTAGAATATGATAAAGCACAAATTGCCATGGTCAAACGAGTGGGTGCAACGCCTGTTCTGTCAGATGTTTCGGATTTTGTGAGTAAGTTTAATAAAGGGCAAGTTGAGATGGTCGGTGCGCCCGCTTATGCATTTAAACCCTTAGAAATGGATAAAGGTTTAGGTGCGAATGGCGCGCTGTTTAACTTTCCAGTGCTGAATGTGACTGCCGATTTAATTTTTAATACGGAAAAATTTCCAAGCAATTTGGGCATTCAATCGAGAGATTGGTTCATTAAACAATTACCTCGTCAATTTGCGATGGTGAAACGTTTAGAAGAGGGTATTCCTGCGAAATATCGTATGCAATTATCCAAAGAAGAAAAAGAAAAATACCAAAAATTATTAAGAGATGGTCGCATCGAATTAACCAAACAAGGTGTTTATGATGCATCGATGATGACGGTACTGAAAAAAGCCCGTTGTACGGTAGAGCGAACCAATTTTGAGTGCTCTTTAGGGGGTGAGTAAATCGGCTTCGCAAAGGAATTGTAAAATAACGCAAATTTTTTGCCGATTAGGTCATAATTTTAATTATATAAATTTATGATTTTATTGCTAATTTGTAGAATTAAAAAAAATTGATCGATAGAATATAAAAAAATGGAGCAAATGCTCTATTTTTTTATACTGAACTTGCTTAATATTCATAACGTGAACGGATACTCGTTAAACAACAAGATTCTGAAAAGGACCGCAACAATGAAAAAAACGATTCTCGCATTAGCAGCACTCTCTGCTATTACTCTAACAACAACAGCTCAAGCCGCTAAAGTGGATGTATGTGTATTTGACTTACTGGGTAAATCGGGTGAATCTTATCAAATGGCTCAGGAATGGGCGCTTGCTGCCAAAGGATGGGGCGCAGAAATTAATTTAATCCCACGCCAAGATGAAGCTGTTGCTGATAATGATTTTAAAGCAGGCAAATGTGATGGCGTTTTTATGACGGCAATGCGTGCCCGTCAATACAATAAATTTGTGGGTTCTATTGATGCTTTAGGTGGTGCACCAAGCAACGCAATTGCACAACGTGCGATTACTTTTGCCCTTGATCAACGTAATGCGCCGAAAATGGTCAGTAATTTGAGCGGTAAAAAGTATGAAGTGGCTGGTATTGCGCCTTTAGGCTCAGCTTTTATTTTTGTACGTGATAAAAAAATTGATTCGATTGAAAAAGCCGCGGGTAAAAAATTTGCTGTATTGGGTTATGACGATGCACAAAAAATTATGGTGCAACGTGTCGGTGCGCAAGCGGTTATCTCTGACGTTTCTAACTTTGTAGCGAAGTTCAACAATGGTCAGGTGGATATGGTCGGTGCACCTGCTTATGCGTATAAACCTTTAGAAATTTATAAAGGTTTGGCTGCAAATGGCGGGATGTTTAATTTTCCAGTACTACAAGTCACAGCAGATTTTATTATTCGTCCAGATCAATTCCCTGCAGGCTTTGGGCAAAAATCGCGTGATTGGTTTGTGAAAAACTTACCGAAAAGTTTTGCGATGATTAACCGTCTTGAGGCCAATATTCCTCCGAAGTTTAAAATGAACTTAACCGCTGAAGATAAAACCAAATATCAAAAACTGCTTCGTGAAGGGCGTATGGATATGACCAAACGTGGAATTTATGATGCGGGTATGATGGGTGTGTTGAAAAAAGCACGTTGCTCTGTCGATAAAGCCAATTTTGAATGTTCACTTGGTGGTGAATAACGTTGATTTTTAAAAATAAAGCCTAGATTTAATCTAGGCTTTTTTATCGAATTAAATCTGTCATTTTTGCCATTGTGGTCAGCTCAAAAAGGCGTAGTCTTAAAAAATGCGGATAAAACGTTTTATCCTAAAAATGAAATCAAGTATTACAAGCGTGTGATTCGCAATAAATAAAAATTTAAAAAACCTCAATCTAAGATTGAATGAAAACAAAGAAACAAGGAAGAGAAAATAATGATGCCATGGTCTAAAACACTGCTACTGGGTATGAGTTTATGTGCTGTAACAGGTGTTGCTCAAGCAAAACAAGTGATGTGCGTATTTGATTTAGTCGGTAAAAGTGGTGATGTTTTTACCTTGATGAAAGACTATCAACTCGCCGCTAAAAATTGGGGTGCAGATATTGAATTACGTGTCGGGCAAAACGAAGCGGTTATTGCCGAAGACTTTAAAGCGGGTAAATGTGATGCCATTAGTGTCACAGGCATGCGTGGGCGTCAGTTCAACGACTTTACTGGCTCTTTAGATGCCATTGGTGCGATTCCCGATTTAAAACTGGCGGTTAAGGTGATGCAAGGTTTAGCCAGTCCTGTTTTTTCCAAACAGATGGTTCGTGGCAAATATGAAGTGGTGGGAGTGATTCCAGTCGGTGATGCCTATTTAATGGTCAATGATCGAAACATCAATACCGTGGCGAAAGCAGCAGGTAAAAAAATTGCCGTTTTAGATTATGATGAAGCACAAAAAATTATGGTTCAGCAAATTGGTGCACAGGCGGTCAGTGCCGATGTAACCAACTTTGGTGCTAAATTTAACAATGGTCAGGTCGATATTATTGGCGCACCTGCTGCGGTATTTAAACCTTTAGAGTTACATAAAGGTTTAGGCAGTAAAGGTGCTATTGTGAATTATCCCATTTTACAAGTCACGGGTAACCTGATTATTCGTCCAGATAAATTCCCTGCGGGTTATGGACAAAAATCACGTGAATGGGTGAAAGGTCAGTTGCCTCGTGCCTTTGGTATTTTAGGTAAAATGAAATCGGATATTCCACAAAAATATTGGATGCAAGTTCCTACCGCGGATAAACCGGGTTATCAAAAGTTGATGCGCGAATCACGTGTCGATTTAACCAAACGTGGTGTTTATGATAAACGGATGATGAAATTATTATGGCAATTCCGTTGTAAGGAAGACCCAAAAAACTTCGAATGTAGCCTTCAAGATGAGAACTACAAACAATCTTGATAAAAATACTCAGATTTAACTTTAAATCTTCAAAGACTGACCATATATTGGGTATGATATACTTGAAATATGGTCTTTATCTTTTAAAGACATCTGAATTGAACAGAGGAATCCAACATGAATGCCCAAACTTTGGTGCTGACCGACAATGCTGCGAATAAAGTACGCCAATTGCGTGATAGTGAAGGCAACCAAGAATTAATGTTACGCGTTTATGTTACAGGTGGCGGTTGTTCAGGTTTTTCTTATGGCTTTAACTTCGCTGAAAGCATGAATGAAGATGATGCTGAATTTCTTAATGGCGACGTAAAAATGCTGGTGGATTCTTTAAGCTATCAATATCTTATCGGCTCAGAAGTCGATTATATTGAAGGCTTAGAAGGTTCACGTTTTATTGTACAAAACCCAAATGCAACAACAACCTGTGGTTGTGGTTCATCTTTCTCTATTTAATTATAAATATTAAAGCCCTCTTTTTAGAGGGCTTTTTTTATAGATCAATTTTATTTTAGAAAATTAAAATACGATCGAGCAAATTTGAGAAGAAATGAAAGACAAAGTCTCATTAAGGTTCTAGTTTAGCCGCTTCTAAAAGATCAAAAACAACGGTCGTCACATCTTGGCTTAAATCACGATTGTTAAAAATTTCATGTGCCGAAATGGTGACATCTGTATCACTTGGCAGTAAGCGCTGTTCTTCTTCAATTAAATGTTGAATGGGCAATAAGGTCTGTTTGATTGCCAAATGAAGAATATCACTGAACTCAAGATTTTCATCTTCTAATTCAATCAATTGTTCATTCAAAAAGGGTAATAAAATTGAATGGAGATAAGGTTGAAGCTCAAGAATATCAAAGATTTCGATCTCACGTGTTTGCTCAATCGTACTAATGTGATCATTCATTTCAATCAGAATATGGTAGTAACTCACACGCGTCTCCAGAGATTTTATCTTATTATTTCTGTCCATCACAATAACATGAAATGCGCACTATTTCCGCTCTATTCTGATACATATACTTATAAAAAGTAAGGGATTTTTACATTGTATCTTGGTCGTTGCTTAACGGGCATGTAACAAGGCTAAATCTGCATTGGTCAGGCTGAAATTTTGCATATTTTGATCCTGCATGAGTGGGTACATCAGTGCGACGGGATCTTGATTATGTTTTAAACCCAGTGCATGTCCAAATTCGTGTGCGAGGGTAAGACGCAAATCGTCTGTGGATGAAAACTCATAAATATTAATCTGTTTACCATTAAAAAGTCCTTTATCAAATAACCGAGCTTGAAAGCGCTGATTAAACTGATCAATAGATTGATTTAACTGATTGTTGATTTGATTGAGCTCACTGACCTGATGATTTAATTGTTGAATTTTTTGGTTATACAGATGAATTTCTTGTTCTAGCGCAAAGATTTGTTGTTGTAGTTGATGACGTTGTTGTATGAATAGATCACGCTGTGAGGGATGGATGCCACCATTTTGATTCAGCATGGCAATTTGCTGATTATATTGCTGTAATTGAGTATCCAGTTGTATTTTCTTCGTGTCGAGTAGGGTGTTGGCACGATCTATTTCATCTTTAAGCTGCTTAAGATTTTGATTTTTGTTCGACCAAATTTGCTGATTGTGTTCGATATTGCCTAATTGTTGACGGCGTTGATTAGATTCATCTTGGCGCTCATCGTAGATTAAATGAATCGTGAGTTTGGCATTTGGGTCATAAACAAAATAATCTTTGCCTGTGCCCATTTTCCAAATATCGGTGGCTTGTTGACTCAGTTGCATGACCTGCTCTTGGCTTAAACCAAAACGT
Organism: uncultured Gammaproteobacteria bacterium; assembly: GCA_963812025.1. GTDB lineage: Bacteria > Pseudomonadota > Gammaproteobacteria > Pseudomonadales > Moraxellaceae > Acinetobacter. The sequence goes on along the minus strand of CAWETQ010000003.1, from coordinate 6,387 downwards.
GGGTCAACTTCGGCAATACGATAACGTAGACGTGTATCGAAAGGATGCTTAAGTCGATCAGACACTGCGTTATAGCGAAGTTGATGGTGCTGATGTGTTTGATAGGTCATCAACAACAACCAAATAACGGCAAGAATAAGGCTGAGCATACGCATAAAATTGACTAATCTAAATCACGGGGTTTGAGCTTCATAGATAGATGGATTGGGTCAATAAGCGTAGCTGCGAATCCCCCTGAAAGCAGCAATATTTTGATGAGATGATTCATTTTACCCATTCTTGAAGATATTTTATTTTGCTGATGACTTTAGCAAAAAGCCTGACTGAATACATTAAAAATGGACATAAAAAAACCGCGCTTATGCGCGGTTTTTTTATAACTTCGTTAAAGCGACAAATTATTTTTTGTCATCTTTAACTTCAGTGAACTCAGCATCTACAACGCCGTCATCCGCTTTTTGTTGTTGACCCGCATCACCTTGGAATGCATTTGGATCAAAACCTTCCGCGCCGCCTTGAGCACCTTGTGCTGCTTCATAAGCACGTTGGCTAATTGGCATGATGATGTTTTGAAGCGCTTCAGTTTTCGCTTTGATCTCTTCAACGTCATTTTCTTTGGTTGAAGCTTCAAGCTCAGTTACCGCAGTTTCAATGGCCGTTTTTTCGTCAGCAGTTACTTGCTCGCCAAGATCTTTCACTGCTTTTTGAGAAGAAGACACTAATGCATCCGCTTCGTTACGTGCTTTAGCAAGTTCTTCGAACTTACGATCTTCTTCAGCATTCGCTTCAGCATCTTTAATCATCGCTTCAATTTCAGCATCGCTCAAACCAGAGTTTGCTTTAATTTGAATTGATTGCTCTTTACCCGTGCTCTTGTCTTTCGCAGACACTTTCAAGATACCATCAGCGTTGATGTCGAAAGATACTTCAATTTGTGGCACACCACGTGGCGCAGGTGGAATGTCGCCCAATTGGAAGTTACCGAGCAATTTGTTTTGCTGTGCCATTTTACGTTCACCTTGGAACACAGAAATGTCTACAGCAGGTTGGTTGTCAGCAGCAGTTGAGAACACTTGAGATTTCTTCGCAGGAATCGTGGTGTTTTTCTCGATGATTGCTGTTAACACACCGCCCATGGTTTCAATACCAAGCGTCAATGGCGTCACGTCAAGTAAAAGTACGTCAGTTTTGTCGCCAGACAATACCGCACCTTGAATTGCAGCACCCATTGCAACAGCTTCGTCAGGATTCACGTCTTTACGTGGCTCTTTACCGAAGAATTCTTGTACTTTTTGTTGAACCATTGGCATACGTGATTGACCACCCACCAAGATTACGTCAGAGATGTCGCTTGTTGAAAGACCAGCATCTTTAAGCGCAATACGGCAAGGTTCAATCGTACGAGCAACCAAATCAGCAACTAAGCCTTCAAGTTTTGCACGTGTTACGTTGATCACTAAGTGTTTAGGACCAGTCGCATCAGCTGTAATGTACGGAAGGTTAATTTCCGTTGCATTTGAAGAAGAAAGCTCGATTTTTGCTTTTTCAGCCGCTTCTTTCAAACGTTGTAACGCGAGTGGATCTTGTTTCAAGTTAAAGCTTTGTTCTTTTTTGAACTCTTCAACCAAGTACTCGATTAAAGCGTTATCGAAGTCTTCACCACCAAGGAATGTATCACCGTTAGTCGACAATACTTCGATTTGTTGGTCGCCATCTAAGTCAGCGATTTCAATGATAGATACGTCAAAAGTACCACCACCTAAGTCGTAAACTGCGATTTTACGGTCGCCTTCTTTTTTGTCCATACCGAACGCAAGTGCAGCAGCCGTTGGTTCATTGATGATACGTTTAACTTCTAAACCTGCGATTTTACCCGCATCTTTGGTTGCTTGACGTTGTGCATCATTGAAGTAAGCAGGAACCGTAATCACGGCTTCAGTAACGGTTTCGCCTAAGTAATCTTCAGCTGTTTTTTTCATCTTTTTCAAGATTTCAGCTGAAATTTGTTGTGGCGCAAGTTTTTTATCGTTGACATCAACCCAAGCATCACCATTGTCTGCTTGAATGATTTTGTAAGGGACAAGACCGATATCTTTTTGCACAGCTTGGTCTTGGTACTTACGACCGATCAAACGTTTGATTGCATACAATGTATTTTTTGGATTTGTCACTGCTTGACGTTTTGCAGATTGACCAATCAGAATTTCACCATCTTTGTATGCAACAATTGATGGTGTAGTACGCGTACCTTCTGCGTTTTCGATAACTTTAACTTTGTCGCCTTCAAGTACAGCGACACAAGAGTTTGTTGTACCTAAATCGATACCAATGATTTTAGCCATTTGGATGTTTCCTCTAAATTTTTTACAATGTTTTTTGCTTGTTATCCGATATGAGAGCCATTCAAAATTTTTCAAGTTCTTTAGATGAAAAAAATAGAAAAACTCTCGAATTCTTTACTTTATTGACCCACTAAGACCATTGCAGGGCGAAGTAAACGGTTTGATAAGGTATAACCTTTTTGTAATACAGCGCCAATTTCACCTGCTTTAGCCTCGGGTGCGATACCCACTGCTTGGTGTAAATCGGCATTAAAACCGTTATTCATATCCACTTCTACGACACCGAATTTTTCCAGCGTATGCAGCAGTGATTTCAACGTGAGTTGCACACCTTCAAGTAATGCTGATTCCGTGTCACCTGCGGCTTGAATTGCACGTTCTAAATTATCAACCGAGTCGAGTAGTTCTTTTGCGAACTTCTCAATCACCGTTTCTTTATGCTTTTCAGCATCACGTTGAATACGTTCCACGCTTTTTTGCGCTTCGTATACCGCATTGGCTGTACGTGCTTTTTCAAGTTTTAAACTTTCTTCCAAGTTTTTAATTTGTACTTGTAAATCTTCAACTGAAACGGCAGTTTGCTCTGTTTCAGCTTGAGTTTGTGCTGTTTCTTGATCAGCTTGCTCTTGCCCAAGATCTTGAGCTTGTTCGTTTTGCTCAGTTGCCATAGATTTACTCCGTTTAAATGGGTTCTTAAACATGCACAGTCCTTTTGGCTTCAGTGTTAACTGGGTTAATCCTGAACTGCCATGAGTGATAAAATTCATGATTAATACAAAGGTCGGGGCAAGCGATAAAAATTCAAGCGAGACAAGCAATTAAATCTGTTTAATTTGATGAAAATTGTCAAAAAATACAGTTTTTCGAGTAATTCAGTCAAAAATGATTGGATTGTTGATGCTGATATTAATGTCATGGGTAAAACAATCATCCAGCTGAAACCCTTCAACCCACTCCATAATCAAAAGTCTGCGCACTCAAACCTGAGTTTTGAGTTTATGAAGCTACAGATTAATTTTGTTATGGTTTAATCACCGCCATTTTCAGGCAATGTTACGCAACCTACGGCTAAAAATGTGGTCGCCAAAGCCAGTATCATGAGTTTTTTAGCCATAGCGTCTAGCCTTCTTTTCAAGGAGTAGCAAAAACACTCCGAAATATACGTGGAAATTGTCAATGACAAGGTATAAAAAGAAGATTAGCGTAGGGATGTTTTTACTGTGTATGCAGATGATTAAACGTCTATAAGATTATGGTCACTGATGAGCTGATCATGTAGAAAACATGAAGAATATAAGAAAGGGAAGGTGCATGAATGGTTGCTTTTAATCAAACGCTACAGACGATGATCGAAAAAGGGCAAGGCATCGCAGCACGCACTTTAGATCGCTTGCCGAGTCTCGCTCAAGAATCTTTGGTTAAAGTTTTAGGCTATCCCTATCAATATCCTGAGCTGGATCCATTAATCAAATGCATGATGGCCGTACAGTTAAAACAAGGCAATCGTGGTTTTATTGGCGAGGATGTAATCCGTGCGCGTAAATCCTTTGACTTGCAAATGCAGTCGATTAAGAGCAAACCGACCCCTGTGAAGCGAGTCGAAGATATACGTTTGCCTTTACACAGCGGCACGATCTTTGCGCGACATTATCATCCCGCCCCAAGTAAAAAACTGCCGATGGTGGTGTTTTATCATGGCGGTGGTTTTGTCGTGGGGGGATTAGAGAGTCATGATGAAGTGTGTCGTTTACTTGCGGTCTATGCGAAAGTGCAGGTTTTGAGTATTGACTATCCTTTAGCACCAGAAACCAGCCCAATGAAATTAATTCAAACCTGTGAAGATGCATTGGCATGGGTCTATCAAAATAGAAAACAGTTTAAAATTTTAAAAAATAGAATTTCAGTGGCGGGTGATAGTGCAGGAGGCAATATTAGTGCTGTGCTTGCACAACGCAGTGCCAATAAAGTGTATGCACCACAAGCCCAATTACTACTCTATCCTGCTGTTGATTTTAAAAGTCGTCATCCATCGTTCTATGCTTATAAAGATGGTTTGCTTCTGACTGGAGAGGATATTGATTTTGTGAAGCACTATTATGCAGAACAACATCAAGTCGAATTAGATGATCCGATTATTTCCCCGACCTATGGTAAGCACGACAAATTGCCGCCTGCATATGTGATTACCGCGGGTCATGATGTATTACATGATGAAGGTGAAATTTACGCATATAAGTTACGTCATCGTGGTGTGAAAGTGCATTACCAAGAATATAATGATCAACCACATGGTTTCATTAATCTCACCCCAATTTCTTCTCGCGCTAAAAAATACGTCATTGAAATTAGTAAAAACTATCGAAAGTTTTGGGATAAACACGCTTAAGCTTTTTTTCTGAATGAATGTATCTGTATAAAAAGGTGTTTCACGTGAAACACCTTTTTATTTTTTCTCAATTTTCGCTTTAGGGAGCGTCAGTTGAAATTCGGGCACATAAAAACTGTGTAAATACTTCGCTTGAGAAAAATCAGGGAAGATATCGAGCGTATTTGTCCATGTCGCTTGTTTGAGTTTACATAGCTTGCCGCGAAATTGCGGACTGAACTGGTAATGTAAACCTTGCCATGTTTGTTGAATATTTAATAATCGTGCTGGTAAGTGATGGCTATTCATATAAAAATTTTGGCTATGTTTGTACTTATATAGGCACAAGCTCATTTCTTGTTGTTCAAATGAAATGTTGCAATACACCGCATCATCTTTGATTAACCATTCAAATTGGGCAAGCTGTTTTGGAATGCCCCAAAAATGTTGACCATGAACAACGGATGTCTCGGTCGAAACATAAATTTTAGCAATCGAAGATAAGCGCCTTTTACTGATTAAGGGGTGGTCTAATAGAAGCAGCTCATCATATGGGCCAACAGGGGACTCATGATAACGAACCAATATGACCTGTACCACTCGACCAATGGGAGAAGGCGCAATGTGAAAAGCATGATTGTGTTTAATAAAGTTTGGCGTTAACCAATAATTCAAAATAAAAGCATCACCCTGTAAATGCCAAGGCGGATCATGATGAAAAGTCACTGCACTTAAAGCTTCATTCATTGTAATTCTCATTTATCTCAACAAGAGATACTGTTTTATTTATATTGAAAGATTAATATATAGTCATTCACAATGACAACTTGAAATAGAAGAGTAAAGAAATGTTAAAACAAACACTATTCGCTGTAGGTGCTGCCTTTATCAGTTTGCAAGCGATTGCTGCAAATAGCATTGTAGAAATGAAAACTTCAATGGGAAATATTGAAATAGAGCTCTTTAATGACAAAGCGCCTATTTCAGCAAAAAACTTTGAAGGCTATATAAAAGATAACTTCTATAACGGCACCATTTTTCACCGCGTTATTCCAGGCTTTATGATTCAGGGCGGTGGCATGGATGCCAACATGACAGAAAAACAAACCAAAGCTCCCATTCAAAATGAATCTTATAATGGTTTGAAAAATATCCGTGGCACTTTAGCGATGGCACGTACCAACAATCCGAATTCAGCCAGTAGCCAATTTTTCATTAATACAGTCGATAACGACTTCTTAAATAAAAGTCAGATGAATGCCGGTTATGCCGTGTTTGGTAAAGTGACCAAAGGTATGGATGTGGTGGATAAAATTACCAAAGTTCCAACGGCTAATTTCGGTATGCATCAAAATGTACCGCAACAAGCAGTAAAAATCGTTAGTGTGAGCATTAAACCAACAGCTGTGAAAAAATAAGAAAAAAATAAAGCAGAAATATTTTAGTCATATTTTTGCTTTAAAATTATATGTTTATGTTTAAATTAGGGTAAAAATGAACCAAAATAGTGCATAAAAATACAACACTCGATAAAACAGTCAGTTAAAAGCGCTTGCTTGTGTACGAAATTGCCCTATACTGTGCTCATCCCGACGAGATAGCCGGAAACAAGCGAAGCACGAAGTGCTGAGATGTTAAGGTTTATTTGGTTGAGCTGCTTAATTACTGACGAAGTATTAA
>CAWETQ010000002.1:0-349593 GCA_963812025.1 uncultured Gammaproteobacteria bacterium | reverse complement strand
TTATTTGCAGTGCTTTTTTTGGTGAGGACAGTTGTGTTGTGGTTTCCACATTCAAACATCAACAGCCCCTAGGTTTTCTCACGACTTTGCCGATTCGACTTTAGCTTTTTTCGCAGCCAATTTTTTTAACACTTCGGATACTGCCACCATGGCAAAACTTGAAGTTACCACCACTGCTGAACCATAGCCGCCACAACGTAAGCCTGCACTTGGACAAACCTCTGCGCTTGAAAATGGATTATCAATCGAATACACACAGGTAATGCCAAATTTTTCTTTGCTCTTTTTACAAATGCCTTTGGCACGCAACTGACTGCGCAATTTTGCCAACATGGGATCTTGTTCGGTTTTAGACAAATCTGCCACTCGAATTTTCAGTGGATCAAGCTTCCCACCCGCACCACCAGAAACAATCAAAGGAATTTTATTAAATCGGCAATGCAGCATCAACGCGAGTTTCGCTTTGACATCATCAATGCAATCGAGCACAACATCTGGCGTATTGGCTAAAAGTTCTTTAACATTTTCAGGCGTTAAATAATCATCGACCACATTAATTTTAATGCGCGGATTAATCGAATAACAACGCTCAGCCATCACCTCAACTTTTTCCCGCCCTAAAGTTGAACTCATGGCTGGCAGTTGGCGGTTAATATTGGATGCTGCAATCACATCCATATCAATCAGGGTCAGTTCAGCAATGCCAGTTCGTGCTAAGGCTTCAACTGCCCAAGAACCTACGCCACCGATCCCGATCACCATCACATGGCTATGTTCATACTGACGAAAAGCATCCTCTCCATAAATTTTTTCTACACCTGCAAAGCGGCGCTCATATTCATCATCTTGAGGGAGATCAGTCATTCGTCATCTAACAGCTAAAAAAATACCAGCGCATTTTATCAAATTCTGTGTTGTTCCGATAATCTATCTGTTCAAGAGAATAAATAGAATGTGATTCAAATAAAAAATGGGCAGGTCTTTCACACATAAAAAAAAGAGGCTTAAGCCTCTTTCTATACAGATTAATTCATAATAAAGAAGTATTCACGGTAATACTTCAATTCTGCAATCGAATCACGAATATCATCCATCGCCAAATGCGAGGCATTCTTTTTCAAACCGCTCATAATTTCAGGACGCCAGCGTTTCGCCAACTCTTTTACCGAAGATACATCTAAATTACGGTAATGGAAAAATTGTTCCAATTCAGGCATCAAACGGTGCATGAAACGACGGTCTTGGCAAATTGAGTTGCCGCACATTGGTGACACTTTTGGATTGATCCATTTTTTTAAGAATTCGATGGTCTGCTGTTCTGCATCTTGTGCAGTCAATTTACTACGGCGTACGCGCTCAATCAGACCAGATTGTCCATGTTGACGCGTATTCCATTCATCCATCGCATTGAGGATCAAAGGTGACTGATGAATCGCCAGCACAGGACCTTCCGCCAAAATATTGAGCTTGTCATCGGTCACAATGGTCGCAATCTCAATAATTTTATCGTTATCGGTATCTAGACCTGTCATCTCAAGGTCAATCCAAATGAGGCGGGTATCAGGAGTGCTGCTCATAAATGTGCAATCTTATTAGGCTTAAAAAAGGCTATAGTAGCAAATTTATTGCAACTTGGCTGTAACTCATACCCCGCTTCATGCTATTTTTGCCTTCCTTAGTTCATGGTTTTTTTAGGATATGAATGGCTTTAATTCGTAAACGTCGTTTAACTGAACAGCAACAACGTCGCATTCAGAAACAACAGAAAACACGTCAAGAAGAACTCGACACTTCAAATGACCTCGAAGGCTTAGTGGTACAGCACTATGGTCGTCAACTTGAAGTTCAAGCCCTATCTATGCCTGATGAGCATCCCATTAAATCTGAAGTCAAATCAGGTGAACCAGAGCCTTTTTGGAAGCCGATTGAAATCGGCAGTGTATGGCGTTGTCATACCCGTACCAATTTAGAAGCCTTGGTCACAGGTGATCGGGTTAAGTGGCAAGCAGACCCAAACACCGGTTTAGGTATTATTACTGCGATTCATCCACGTCAATCACTCCTGACACGCCCAGACCGTTACCACAAAGTTAAACCTGTGGCAGCCAATGTCAGCTTAATTGTGATTGTGTTTGCATCCTTTCCAGAAGTTGCACCTAGCCTCATTGACCGCTATATCGTAGCCTGTGCCGATGCCCAAATTCCTGCACTTTTAGTGTTAAATAAAGCTGATTTAATTCAAGAAAATGACCCGATTTTAAAGCTGATGCAAGAGTATCAAGCCTTAGGTTATGAAGTCATGCAATGTCAGTCGACGGGTGATGCCTCTGCGGTCTCTGCGCTAGCAAATCGCTTGGCTGGTGAAACTGTGGCCTTTGTTGGTCAGTCTGGTGTTGGCAAAAGCTCACTGATTAATGCCATTGTTCCCGATGCTGCACAAAAAACCAATATCATTTCGGAAAACTCAGCACTGGGTCAACACACCACGACCTCAACGCGTTTGATTGCTTTTGGCGAAGGTTCAGCACTGATTGACTCCCCCGGAATTCGTGAATTTGGCTTATGGCATTTGAACCCAGACAAAGTTCAATGTGGTTTTCCTGAAATTGAAAATCTGCTGGGATATTGCCAATTCCGCAATTGTACCCATAAGCATGAAAAACAATGTGCCTTGCGTCAAGCAGCAGAATCAGGTGAAATTTTACAGCGTCGTTTAGACAGTTATTTACGTTTAACCGATGAAATTGCTGAAGCACAGCAAAAAAATTAATTTTTCTTAACCCTTAGCCCTTGAAGCGGCGATTTTGATCGCCATATTTATGAGCTATACTCTACGCAATTTTAAATTGTAATTAGGTGACTTGTGGAACGTTGGTTGGCATTTATGGGGAATCACCCCTTCTTGTTTGGAACACTTGGGGTCTTGATTGTTTTGTTCTTCGTTTTAGAAGGACAACGCAATGGCCGTAAAATTTCAGCACAATCTTTGGGTATTTTAGTCAAAGCTAAAAATGCCATGCTGATTGATCTACGCGATGCGAAAGACTTCCGTGAAGGTCATATCAGTGGTAGCCGTAATATTCCGTATAGCCAAATTACAAGCCATATTGAAGAGTTAAAATCTTCAGATCGCCCACTGGTGTTTATTTGCAACTTAGGTCAAATCGCCGGTACAGCATTACAACAAGTGGGTCATGCTGATAGCTATCGTTTAGATGGTGGTATAAACAATTGGAAAGCCCAAGGCTTACCTCTGATTAAAAGCAAATAATTCACTTAAGGAGAATTTAAATGGCTGAAGTAATAATTTACTCCACCACAGTTTGCCCGTATTGTGTTCGTGCAAAACAACTTCTTGAGCGTAAAGGCGTGGCTTATAAAGAAATTAATCTGTCGAATGAAGCGCCTGAAGTCCGTATGGAATTGATGCAACGCACCAATCACCGTACTGTTCCACAAATTTTTATTAACGATCAGTTCATTGGCGGGTTTGACCAACTTTATGCTTTAGAGCGTGAAGGCAAACTCAACGAACTATTGGCTTAAAACTTTAAATCAAGTCAACTCTTCATAATTAAGGATTAAAGAATGAGTGAAGAACAACAAGCTCAACCACAATTGGCATTAGAGCGTATTTACACTAAAGATATTTCGTTTGAAGTCCCTGGGGCGCAAGTATTTACCAAAGAATGGCAGCCTGAACTCAATATCAATTTGTCTTCTTCTGCAGAAAAAATTGATGCAACGCATTATGAAGTGGCTTTACAAGTGGTTGTTCAAGCGAACAATGCGGGTGAAACAGCATTCATCGTTGATGTAACTCAATCGGGTATCTTCTTGGTAGATAGCGTTGAAGAAGAACGTCTTCCTTATATTCTTGGCGCATATTGCCCAAATATTTTGTTCCCATTCTTACGCGAAGCTGTAAATGATATGGTAACAAAAGGAAGCTTCCCACAATTGCTTCTTACCCCGATTAACTTCGATGCTGAATTCGAAGCGAATATGCAACGTGCTCAAGTTGCTGCTGAAGGTCAAGCGTAATTTAGCTTTGCTTTTGCATAAAAAAGACCGCATATGCGGTCTTTTTTATTGTCTTTTGCTTCTCCCTTTATTAAAGGGAGAGTGTTTTTTTATTCAGTATCTGCCATGAGATCTGCGCTCATACCTACCGTATTGAAGCCAGCATCTACATACATAATTTCACCCGTAATACCACTTGCCCAAGGTGAGCAAAGGAATAGTGCAGCATTACCTACATCTTCAATGGTGACATTACGTTTAAGTGGTGCAACTTTTTCATTAAGATCTAACATTTTACGGAAAGATTTAATCCCTGATGCTGCTAATGTACGAATTGGACCCGCTGAAATCGCGTTGACACGAATGCCTTCACTACCCAAGCTAGAGGCTAAATAGCGTACGCCTGCTTCCAATGATGCTTTTGCCATACCCATTACGTTGTAATTTGGCATCACACGTTCAGAACCTTGGTAAGTCAACGTCAGTAAGCAACCTTGGCGAACGGTTAATAATGGTTTTGCAGCACGTGCCATCGCAATGAAACTATATGCGCTAATATCATGTGCAACTTTAAAGCCTTCACGATCGGTAACATCGGTAAAGTCACCATCTAAAGTGTTTGCTGGAGCAAAACCAATAGAGTGAACCACGCCATCCAAACCATCCCAATGTTTTGCCAATTCAACAAAAGCTTGGTCAATCTCTGCATCAACAGCAACATCACAAGGGAAAACTAAAGTTGAACCAAATTGTGCAGCAAAATCATCTACACGTTTTTTTAATTTTTCATTTGGATACGTAAATGCGAGTTCAGCACCTTCACGGTGTAAAGCTTGAGCAATACCAAATGCAATGGATAATTTACTTGCAATACCCGCGATTAAAAAACGCTTACCCGCCAATAGTCCTTGTGCCATGTGAATCTCGCTTAAAATAATTTACAAGCATAATGCCAAGTCTGAAGCATTTGCGAAATTGCATAATGCGCCTTTTTTTAATATGTTCTGTAAAAATCATAAAAAATGCCCCTCAATCTAGGTAATGCTGATCAATTAAGGATTTTAGAAATAAATTCCTTAACTTTTTATTATTCACGACGGAGTCATATATCTTTAAATCAAATACTTGGAGCTCATTTTGTTCTTTGGTTTAGCCCAAATGAGAAGCAGAGCTTCGCAAGAAAGGCATCTTGCGGCGCAGTGCGCCTCACCGCAAAACTCGTCAAATACCTTTTATTGATCAATTAATCGCAGAAACAATACTTTTTCAAAATAGTTTTACCTCGGACAATTGCGGATGACATTTCCGTGAATCTCATAGTATCTATAATTTAAAAAAGAAAATGCCAGTCAATTTATTAACTGACTGGCATTACCTCAATCGAACGGCCTTGAGCTTACAAGCAATTTAATTTTTAGCTTGATTAATCATCACCTTGCAATAAACTGAGCAAACGAAGGAAGGAATAATACATCCAAACCAAGGTTGCGAGTAATGCAATACCACACAACCATTCCATCGCTTTCGGCGCATATTGTGCAGCTGATGATTCAATCAGGTCAAAATCTAGAATTAAACTTAAAGAAGCAATCACCGCAACAAACGCAGCAAAACCAATCCCGAGCCAATTACTTTCAAAAATGTAAGGAATGCTCGAACTAAAAGCCAAGCGCATTACAATTTGCACCACAAAAACAATGGCAATCGCAATAGATGCTGACAGTACGACCGCCTTAAATTTTTCTGTCGCACGAATAATTTGAAAGCGATACAAGGTAAACATCACCAAAGTGGTAATGAAAGTCGCAAGTAAAGCTTGCAACGGTACACCGGGGAATTTGACTTGAAAAACCACTGAAATCCCCCCTAAAAATGCCCCTTCAAACAAGGCATAAGGGATGGCCAACACGGGTGCAGTATTCGGCTTAAATGTCGTGATCAGCGCCAATATCAAGCCGCCAATTGCACCAACCATTGCCGCAGCATAGGCCAGTGATAAATTTAAGGTGATGAAGCTATAAAAAAATAGTGATAATCCAACTACAGCCGCAATGACGGTTAGTAAGATCGATTTTTGAACCGCGCCTTGCACGGTCATCGTGTCGTTAAAATCACTGTGGGTTTCTACCCGAGTTAAAATGGGGTTATTACTTTGCATAATGGACTCATTCTTTTCATTTAAAATTTTAAATATAAAATAGGGTTTGTTCTTTTTTATACCACTGTTCTGTCATGTAAAAGCCAGATAAAACATTAAATCGAGACAAAATCATGACCAAGTCAAATACAATATATTCATAGCAGAGTCTAAAATTAAATACGAATATTTATAGATAAAAGGTATTAAACCATGCTTTTTCAACACTCAAGCTGTAAAGCCTGAAGTGAATTTAACCATAGCTGTGGTGCTAAAACATCAGGATCAAGATGCAGTGTTTCTGCCAATCCTATTAAAACATGCGGTAAATTGACTGGCGTATTTCGGGTGCGATGTTCAGTCGAACTTTGACAGCATAAGGGTGTCATGTCGGGACAGTCCGTTTCGAGCACCAAATGTTCAACACCAATCGCCCGCACCACGGCATGTAATTTTTTCGCATTCGGATTGGTAATTTGTCCCGTTACACCAATTTTAAAACCCAGTTTAATAAAGGCTTTCGCTTCTTCTATTCCACCACTAAAAGCATGTGCAATTCCACCTAATTTAAATTGATGCTGTTTTAAAATCGCCAATGTTTCAGCATGCGATTTACGAATATGCAAAAGCACGGGCTTCTGAAACTGCTCAGCCAATTCAATTTGTGCAGAAAAAAAATCTTTTTGCTTTTGAAAAATTTCGGGCTGTTTGTGCTGTTTTAAAAAGGTGTCTAAGCCAATTTCTCCAATCGCCACACATTGTTCTGTTTTTAAAATAGCTTCTAAATCGGCAAGATGGGACAGTTGATGCTGTTCAATATAAAAAGGATGTAAACCCGGGGCTAAATAGCTTTTCGGTGCATGATCTAATTGATTTAAATCATGTTGGCTTTGCAGCAAAGCTTGAAAACGCGATTGGATAAAACCAATCAAAATTAAGCGTTCTACCCCAACCGCTTTTGCTGCGCGTGCCAATTGCTCCCGATCTGAATCAAAATCGGCAACATCAAAATGGGTATGGGTATCAAACAGTGAATAAAGCATTAAGGTTTGGCTTTATTTACTGTGGCAGCACTGGCAGCCACAGCCTGATCTTTGACTTCAGCCTGCGGTAAATATTCTTTTTTCAGTATGCCTTGCAACTGATCATAAGGAATCGTCAAACGTGGCAATCCTACGACATAGGGACCAATTTCATATTCACCATATTGCAAAATCAAGCCTTGTTTAGATAAATAAAAATTATCTGAAAGGGTAAATTTCCACGCCTGTTCATATTCTTCAACGCTATTGGCTAATTTCGATTCCAGCACCCACGTTTTAAAAACCTCATGTGCTTTTCTTTCTAAATTGGCTTTTTGATTGGGCGCTAAAATATCATTGAGCTCAACCTGTTTCTTCTGTTTCAGGTCAAAATTATAATAGCGCTGTGACGAAGAACCATGTGCCCCGCCCAAATAACTACTGGAATTTAAAACCACAGTCGCCAAAGGTAAATTTGCATTTAAAATTTTCGGCTTAATCATCAAACTAATTTGATGATTGGCACTTAAAGCTTTTAATTCTTTATCTAAAGCCAAAAATGTCACTAAATAAGGCGGCAACTTGTTTTTCCAGTTTTTGCTTAGCTGTTTCAACCGTTGCCAATGCTTTTTGCGGCAGTCGCTTGATCACTAACCTGAATATCCTTCGGATCAGCAGCACTTGCCGCCTGTTGATCTGCCTTCAGCAACTTCGGTGAAATATCTAAAATCTGATTTAATTGTTTTAAAATTTGTTGATCAATCAATTCATCAATAAAAGCTTGGTTACTCGCAAGACGCTCAATCGAAATTTCAGGACAACTATTACCATCACATTCAGGTAAAGCCAAAGCTAACTTTTCAGTATCACCCGTCAATTTTAAAATTTCAGCTTCGACTGTGGTCTGCTTTTGTACTGGATCTTCTTTCGGCTCAGTGTGTTTCGGTTGACAGGCACTCAATGCCATCATGGATGCAAGAATACTGATCGTAAATAGTGTTTTATTTTTTAACATGATTCTGACCTATAACTTTTATCTGACAAATTGACTGCCATGAGATGACTGTATTCACCATGGATCACTAGAACATATGCTGATAAGCATCAACTTTCAATATCTGCTTGGTTTGTTGTTTATTTAAATAAATATCCAGTTGCGTGCCATCTTTGACAATTTCATGGGTACGGTAATGTAAACCAATGCCTTCTTGATCAAAGAACCAATCGGCTTGTCCCCAATACAATTTTTTCGGCGCATGTTGTTTGACTTCAGTGCTTTGTGCTTTTAACCACTTTTGATACGCTTGCTGCACAATGTTATTTATGTAAGCTTGCTGTTTCGGCTGAATTAAATCCAATAAAGCCACCGTTTGCTGCTTTTTACGATCCGCCACAAAGAAGTAATGGCGCTCTTTAACATTAATGCCTTCTTGCTTGGTATCCACGCCTAATTGCATCAATACATACTGGTTACGTTGATAGGCAATTCGGGTATACATCGACAATTCATAGGCTTTATTTTTGGAAAATTCCGCTTGCCATGCATCCGATTTTTTCACATAAGCATTGATGGCTTGTTGCAAAGTCATATTTTGTTTCAGACCAATTTGATCTTGAATCACCTTGGCTTGGCTCTTGGCAATCCAGTCATTGAGCCAAGTATCTTCGGTATGTACTGTTTGAATACTGAGATCGATACAATTTTTGGTTTCACAAAAAGGTAAGGCAATTTTTGCCTCTTGTTCTTGGATATTTAAATATGGCAGAACTTCCGCTTGCTCTGTTTTAAATATAGAGGCTTGTGAATTTTCCTGTGCAGGTTCTTTGGATTCTTTTTTAGCATCACAGGCACTGAGTATCAGACCAATGGCGATCACGGATGCAGCCACTATTTTCCCGTTCATGCTCACAACTCTTTTTTAAAATGATTAATCTATATAAATGATGTTAGATAAAAAACAGCCTCATAAAGAAGCTGTTTTATTTTGCGTTCTATTTAGTGTTCGCGTGTCGCCCGGAATTGGATATCTGGATAACGCTCTTGCATCAACTGTAAATTCACACGGCTTGGTGCAAGGTAGGTCAAATGACCACCACCATCAAGGGACAGTTGATCATGGGCTTTTTTCTTAAATTCATTGAATTTCTTTTCATCATCACATGAAACCCAACGTACGGTATTGATGTTGACTGGCTCATAAACACAATCCACTTTGTATTCTTCTTTCAAGCGATAGGCAACCACATCAAACTGAAGAACACCGACGGCACCCACAATCAAATCATTGCTGATTTGCGGCATGAATACCTGCGTTGCACCTTCTTCTGAAAGCTCTTTTAAGCCTTTTTGCAGCTGTTTCGATTTTAACGGATCTTTTAAACGGACACGGCGGAACATTTCCGGTGCAAAGTGAGGAATACCGGTAAAGTGTAGATTTTCACCCGAGGTAAATGTATCGCCAATTTGGATGGTGCCGTGGTTATGCAAACCAATAATGTCACCCGGCCACGCTTCTTCAAGCTGTTCACGCTCGCCTGCAAGGAACGTTAAGGCATCACTAATCCGTACATCTTTACCCAAACGGACATGATTCATTTTCAGACCTTTTTCATACTTACCCGAACAGATACGCATGAAAGCAATACGGTCACGATGTTTCGGATCCATATTGGCTTGAATTTTAAATACGAAACCAGAGAAGCCATCTTCTGTTGCTTCAACTGTACGTTCTTGTGTTGGATGTGCTTTAGGTTCAGGCGCCCACTGAATAAATGTATTCAGCACATGATCCACCGCAAAGTTACCCAAAGCCGTACCAAACAATACGGGGGTTTGTTTACCTTGTAGGAACAAGTCACGATCCAATGGCTCATTGGCCATTTGCACCAGCTCTAACGACTCTTCAAATGCAGTAAAAGCAAGTTCGCCCACTTTTTCACGCAAGTCAGGATGGTCATAGCTATCACGAATTTCAATATCGGTAATAGTTGAACCAAAACCTGCTTTATACACATAAAACTTTTCTTCGAGTAGGTTATACACCCCAGCGAAGTCACGCCCTGTACCCAGTGGCCATGTAATTGGTACACACTGAATTTTAAGGACATTTTCAATTTCATTCAAAAGCTCTAAAGGCTCACGGATTTCACGATCCATTTTATTGACGAAAGAAATAATCGGCGTGTCGCGCATACGACACACTTCCATTAATTTAATGGTTCGATCTTCGACCCCTTTTGCACCATCAATCACCATTAATGCAGAGTCAACCGCAGTTAATGTACGATAGGTATCTTCAGAAAAGTCTTCATGCCCGGGGGTATCTAGTAAGTTAATGACATGTTTTTTATAAGGAAACTGCATCACTGATGTGGTAATGGAAATACCACGTTCTTTTTCCATTTCCATCCAGTCAGAAGTTGCAGCGCGGTCTGACTTACGGCTTTTGACCATCCCTGCAACCTGAATTGCCTTACCCCATAACAACAGTTTTTCTGTCATGGTGGTTTTACCAGCATCGGGGTGGGAAATAATCGCGAACGTCCGTCGCTGAGCGACCTGTGCCGCTAATTCGTCTTTAAAACTCATGAAAGATACCTACTGCAGAATGGCAGTGTAAAAGATCAGAACTGATCAATATAAAAATTTGCCGATATTGTAGCAGATCATCAAACTTTTGAAATGAACTAAACTTGTTCAAACAACATCTATCTTAACTAAAAAATGTGTATTTAATCTCTTCTAAGTGTTCAACACTGGTTGGCATTCCCAATAAATAGCCTTGTAGTTGCTGACACCCTAAACGGGTTAATATCTCCGCCTGCAAGGGTGTTTCCACCCCTTCTGCGGTGACCAACAAACCCAATTTAATCGCCAATTGAATAATACTGGCTAAAATCATTTCATCTTTTGAACCAATAGCAAGATCTTTAATAAATTCTCGATCTATTTTCAATTCATCCACAGGTAAATTTTTTAAATATAAAAAACTCGAATGCCCTGTACCAAAGTCATCAATGGCAAGTTTAATCCCCATCTCACGTAGACGATTAAAACAACGAATACTGGCATCAATATGATGCATCGCTGTAGATTCAGTAATTTCAATCATTAAATGCTTCGGTTTAATTTGATACTTTTGAAATAAGCCTTCCAGCGTTGAAAATAAATGTTTATGTTCAAATTGCACTGCCGATAAATTCACGGCAATCGGAAAGTAATTTGAACCATTTTTCTCCCAAATTTGAATTTGCTTACATGCTTGCTCAAGTGCCCAATAGCCCATTGGAATAATCAGTCCAGTTTTCTCAGCACCAGGAATAAACATATTGGGGGTCAAAAGCCCTAAATTGGGATGATTCCAACGAATAAGTGCTTCTACACCACAAATTTCACGGTTTTTGGTGGTAAATTTAGGCTGATAAAACAGCACAAATTGTTGTTCATCGACTGCTTTATATAAATCATTGATGAGTTTAGTTTGGCTTTTGGTTTCTTGTTGATCCGCAGTGAAATTAAAAACCGAATAAGTATTTCTGCCCTGATATTTTGAAGTCAGCATTGCAGCATCGGCATTAATCAATAAATCTTGTAAATTGTTACCATGATCTGGATACATCGCGATGCCAATACTACTCGAAATATTAATCTCTTTGCCTGCAATTAAGAAACTCTCTTGTATCCAGTCCAATACATCTTCTGCCGTTTCGCTAGCCGTTTCAATGGTTGCTTGTTCCAACACCATCAAAAACTCATCACCACCGATACGCAGTAATTTTTCATTTTCTTTGAGTTTATTGTGAATCCGCATCGCCAGCAGTATCAACAATTGATCACCCACATGATGACCAAAGACATCATTCACTGCCTTAAAGCGATCTAAATCAATATAAAGAAAGGCAATTTTATCATCGCGATAACAATGCTCAGTGAATAAAAAATGTGAATATTCTGCTAAGAATAAGCGGTTGGGCAACTTGGTTAAAGTATCCTCTACCGCTCGATTGGCTAATTCACGATTTGCTTTAGACAGCTGTTTATTGCGTGCTTCTAAGCGTTGCTCTAATACCGCTACACAAAATGTAGCAACCAAGATTAAACTGCTGATAAAGACGACAATAAATAAAATTGATCCTTGTCCAGTTTGGTAATTTGAAACCAGATGAGCGGCATCGATAGCATAAAAAGACACCGCAGTCATACCGGTATAGTGCATACCAACAATGGTAAAAGCCATCATCAATGCAAGGTATATTTTTATATGAATCAGTTTATACACCGCATTTTTATATTTAAAAGTCAGCCAAAAAGTTAAACCAGATCCACTAATGGCAATCAAAACGGAAAAAAGCGTTAACAGCGGATCATAATAAACCTTATGCTGCTCCAACACTAAGCCCATCATGCCAACATAGTGCATTCCAGAGATACCCAACCCCATCAAAAGTGCGCCCAAAATAAGGCGCATAAAAGGTAATGTTTCTTGGGTTGTTAACCAAACAGCAAAGGTCGATGCAATAAATGCAATAATATAAGAAACGAAAGCAAATCTGTAATCAGAAGAATATTCTGTTGGTAAATGGCAGGCCAGTATCCCCACCAGATGCATACACCAAATGGCAGCACCTAAAATGAAGCCACTAATAAAAAGAAGAATCGTTTTATATTTTTGAAACAACTCACGGAATAATAATTGTTCAATCGATATTGCTAAATAGCAAATTAAAATAGCAACAATAATTGAACCTACAATGAGGCTAAAATCATAATGTATATGAATCATATTCAGCTTCCGTATAGGTTATATTTTTTTTAATCCGCATTATTAATACCAATGACCCCTTCAAAAAAGCTTTTTGCCTCTAAAAAGTACTTATAAAAAATCAATTAAAATAACAATCTTATACTATTTCATTTTGGTCAAGCGGTCATTACGCTATTCACTTTTATTTATAATTTATTCATTTCATTAAGCAAACCTAGATCAAACTTTTTTTAATTATCTCTACTCCGTTCAGCCTTTCTATGCTTAAAGTCACCATCTGCTTAGTTTAGGTATTGAACAATAAATATGTTTGATCTAAAAAACATCTAGAATTTATATCTCTTTTTACCTGCTTGCACAACATAAAACACTCATTATCAAATTTAAAATTTGATATAGCACTGTTGATACTACAACCCCAAGCACATAAATAAAAAGACAAAATAATGAATTTAACCGTCTAGATTTCAATCAGGAATAAATCTTTAAGTAATTAAAATTAAAGACCATTTCAAGTTTACGATGTACTTCTATACAGCAAACACCCCCTATACAAAAAATAAAAACCAGTCAGTTTAACTGACTGGTTTTTTTAATATTTAAGCAAATAATGCTAATCAAGCATGCTATTGCGCAGAAGCTTGAGTCGATTGTAATTTAGCATAATCCAATAAAACTTGAGCAGACTCAGTCACAAACACTTCTTCCTCAGCTAAAGCAGGTCGTTTTGTTGCTTTCATTTTGGCACGTGCCTCAATCAAAGCCTCCATTGACGCTTGATAACTTTCCCAATTGGCATACGGTTTTTGCCCTGTCACCGCTCGGCGCTGATTCTCTGCCTCTAACGTTTTCTGCTCTAACGCATTCAACTCGGCTTTACGCTGATCAATATCCAAAACAACACGTTTTTGCTCATCAGTTTTTTTCGCAATGGCTTTACGCTGTTCTAAATATTTAAATTGCGGATCATTTTCCACCCGTTGTTGTGATAACTGGGCTAAGTTTTGCACATAAGGTTGTACCGAACCTTCACGTTTAAACGGTGCTGTTGGAATGGTGTCCCACTTCAAGGCATTTTTCGCTTTACGTTCACCAAATTCTTCATTGTAAATATCAACAAGTTTAATGTCTGGTACAACGCCTTTATTTTGGGTACTTCCGCCAGTGACACGATAGAATTTACGCTGCGTTAAAGTCGCTTGACCATAAGCCAAGGTATCCAATTGAACTTGCGCTGTACCCTTGCCGGTGGTGGTGCTACCAATCACAATACCGCGCTCATAATCCTGAATCGCGGCTGAATAAATTTCACTGGCAGATGCCGAAGCCAAATTCACCATCACTGCCAGAGGGCCTGCATAGGTTTGTGCACCGCCATCATCATCTTCAAATACGCTGACATTACCACTGCCGTCGCGTATTTGTACCACTGGACCGGTCTTAATCACTTGACCCAACATACGTGCAACTTCTTCGAGTGAGCCACCGGGGTTATTACGTAAATCAATAATAATCCCTTCAACATTCTTTGCCGCCAACGCTTTTAGCGCATTGTTAGTGTCCTCAGAAACTGAGCGATATTCTGTGCCTGCACGGCGCGCACGATAGTTCAAATAAAAGGATGGAATTTCAATCACACCAAAAGTATGGTTTTTACCATCACGCTTAATCTCAACGGTACGTGAACGTACCCCTGCATCTTCTTCTTGAATGACATCACGTACCAAACTTACAGTGCGCGCTTGGCTCATCGATGCGCCAGCACCCAGTAAACGCAAACTAACTTTGGTGCCACGCTTACCACGGATTAAACCGACCACTTCACCACTTGACCAACCCACGACATCGACCATTTTGTCGCCGCCTTCGGCAACGCCAATGATACGATCACCCGATTTAATCTGACCTGACTTACTGGCTGGCCCACCTTCGACAATCGTTTCAATCTTGGTGTAGTCTTCATTGCCACGTTCAGGACGAATCGAAACCCCAATCCCTTCTAATTGCAACGTGGTTTGGCGGTTCAGCTCCATCGCATCGACAGGTGGAAAATAGTTACTGTGCGGATCATAAGTCAGCATCATCGCATTTAAGGTTTTGTCCAAGACATCATCACTTTTCACGCGACTCACACGCTCAAGTTGACGCGTATAACGCTTGGTTAAGGTCTGAACAGGGGTTAAATCCTCAGGACTGGTTAAATCTTGCCCATTGGCTAAAGTAGGATCATCTTTTAAGGCTTTTTGCTTGGCAGCCTCTTCTTCTTTGCTAATGTTTAAGTTAATGAGCTGCGACACCAACATTTTTTGCCAATGTTTATGCTGTTCTTCTACCGAATTAAAATAAGGCGCTTTTTCACGATCGGTTTCGATATAAACATTATTTTGCTTTAAGTTTTGTGGTTTTTTCAATTCAGCCAACATGAATTGATAAAACTCTTTTAAACGCTCACGATATTGGGCGTGAATTAAATACGGCCCCGATAAATCGCCTGCTTTTAATGCAGCACCAAAAGTTGCCCCATAATTTTTCTTATATTGTTCAACGTCAGATGTCAAAAATAATGAATGGTCGGCATCTAAACTATCCAAATAGAAATCAAGAATTCGATTGGAGGTATTGGCATCTAAACGCATATTTAAGTAATGTTGACGGTCAACCAACGTTGCCAATTGGCGTGATACCAGTGCTTGTTCTTGTGTCGATTGAATGGTTTGCGGGGCTGCAACGGTATTATTGGCTGCAATTGCCTCGTTCATTACATGGGAAAAGAAAAATCCACCCGTTGCAATTGCAACGGCACAAGCTAATGTTTGAAGTTTCATAAATAATTCGTACTTCCTTGGTCTTTGACCAATATTACAATGTTGTTTTTCAGCATGAAGTGAGTATATTCAAATTCTTAAACAACTTAATATGTGTATGTCGTGTAGTTTTATCATATTCTGTACTGTCAAAATGTAGCAAATCATTGCAGAATTCAGGTATTGTTTTTGCTTTATAAAATACCAACACGGACACCCATATGATTGGCGCATTGATGCTAGACATCGCTGGCACAGAACTTACTCAAGAAGATATTGAACTATTACAAGCACCGCAAGTAGGCGGCATGATTTTATTTTCGCGAAATATAGAATCACCACAACAAGTTCGTGCTTTAACAGATCATATGCGTCGTGTAAGACCTGATATTTTAATTGCCGTTGACCAAGAAGGTGGTCGCGTGCAACGCTTAAAACAGGGTTTCACCTTGCTTCCTGCGATGGGTCGTTTAGGTGAACGCTATCTCACTGACCCTGAACAAGCCATTGCTTTAGCTGAACAATGTGGTTGGCTGATGGCAACCGAAGTTCTGGCTGTGGGGATCGACTTTAGCTTTGCACCGGTATTGGACTTAAATGATGTCAGTGATGTGATTGGTGACCGTGCATTTGCCCAAAATATTCAAGATATTGTGCCACTTGCCCGTGCATTTTTAGCAGGCATGAAACGTGCGGGTATGGCAAATACAGGGAAACATTTCCCAGGGCATGGTTCAGTCAAAGCCGATTCTCACGTTGCAGCACCTGTAGATTCGCGTTCGTATGACGAAATCTATCAACAAAGATATGCAAACTTTTATTCAACTCATGCCACAACTTGATGCACTCATGCCAGCGCATGTGATTTACGATCAAATCGATCCAAATCCAGCCGGTTTTTCACCCTATTGGATTCAAAAAGTCCTACGTCAAGAATTGAACTTTGAGGGTGTACTTTTTTCAGACGACTTAACCATGCAAGCTGCCTGTGTGGTCGGTGGCGCAGATGCGCGTATTCAAGCTGCACTCAAAGCGGGCTGTGATATGGGCTTAGTCTGTAATGACCGTTCAGCAGCATGTACTGCTTTAGCAGGTATGGAGCAACTCCCCCTACCCAATCAACAACGCTTGGAACGTATGCGTGGAAAAATCCCACAAATCACGGTCGGTCAAACCCTTGAATTAGGGGCTGAATGGAAAAAAGTAAAAGACAATATCGAAAACTTTAAAAAATCATTTAATTAATGCGACAAAAGGAACACGACAAGGTGTTCCTTTTTCTTTATGATAATCAAAAATAAAGTCACAGACTTTTTACATTGCTTGGCTCATTTTATCTTGCACAAGAAATTTAAAAAAAGCCGCGATGAAGGTAAAAAATTCAATCAACTTACATTTAAAACTAAAAAAACAGATAAGGTCAGGATGACATGACACAACAGCTTTCAGAACATCGACATATTTCATTTACTGCGCATTATACCGGCTATATTTGGTACAGCATGGGGATTTCCCACCCTGTTTTTGCGACAGCTAAAGGTAAAATGCTGGCAAAATTGGTTCATCCTTTAGAAAGTTGGGCGGAAAAATTTGTCGGTGGCAGCATGCGTACGACACTCAAACAGCGCCACAGCATGATTGACCAACATCTGACTCAACTGATTGAGCAGCACCCCGACTTACAAGTGCTGGAAATCGCCAGTGGGCTTTCACCACGCGGTTGGAATTTTCGCCAAAAATTCCCCAATATTGATTATCGTGAACTTGATTTACCCGATATGGCGAAAGTGAAAACTCAAGCCCTCCAACAAATTGATCGTACTAGCCCCGAAGTTTTATCAGTCGATTTATTCACTGCGGACTTTGAACAAGCATTTCAAGTCTTTGATCCCACTCGTCCATTGGTGGTGATTAGCGAAGGTTTAATTAATTACTTCAACAAAGACATGCTTTTACAATTACTACAAGCCATTGCACATTACGGGCAAAATTTCAAAGAACTGCATTACCTCACGGATATTTACCCTGAACCAGTCAAAAATAAATTAGCCAACTTTATTTGGGGTTGCAGTAAATTACTGAAATGGATATCGCGTAGCGCTTTTAGTTTTCATTTCGTTCATCCGCAACAAGCGCAAGGTTTTTTCCAACAAGCAGGTTTTGAACAAGTCAATATTATTCAACCGCAACACTATTTTGACCATCAGGCACCTCTATCCCCTAGCGAGGAACATCTTGGTGACTTGGTTTGGATGATTCATGCCAGCATAAAAAACAGCGTTGATTAACGCTGTTTTTTATTTCATATTGCAGAAATTAACTCACCGCTTCCAATACTGCAACGGCTTCTTTTTGCCGTTGTATATAACGCATTAAGCGCTCTGCCACCTCAAAACTGCCATGCTTAAATAAAGCACGAATTTGCGTTGAACCCACGTCAAAAATCAAACATTCAATTTTAAATTGACCTTCGTCATCTTCCAAATGCAAAGCCAAATCACGTGGATATTGTTCAGCTTTTGCCGTTAAGCCTTCAGCAAATTCAAGTAAAATACCAAAGTAGTTTAAATCAACAATATGGGTGGGCAGTTGCAAATCTGAATGACGATGGGTCAATAGCGTCATTGGTTGTTGTACCGTAATTCGTTCTTCTCCACGACGTTCTAAGGTGAGCAATTGCGCCCGTGTCATGGGAATAATGCCTTCCACATTTTGAATGGATCGACCTTGTAAGAAGGTCGCAAATAAACTCATGGTTTCTTTACGGCGTTGTAGTTGTGGAACATGGTCTGCATTGGCAATCATGGCAAACTCCATCTCTGGACATTGCAATGCAAAATTGGCATTTTCATGTGGCAAAGTAAAACTGTCATATTGCCCACATGCCACCAGCACTTTACATTGTGGAATAGGCACATCGGTTAAACGCAGCAAACGATTACAGTTAATTTCATAGCGTTCTTGCTCGGTTGCCGTAAACTCAGCCATCTGCCTAAAAAACAAACGCTTTGCCGTAGGCGACATTCGCGTTTTATCCATTTTGGCATGATTGACCAAATATAAAATCACCGCCTGACCAAATTCGTCCATGCGTTGTTCTTTCATCAAATGCAGAGATTCTTCAAGCAACATCCGCCAACTTTTACGGGTTTTTTGCATCACCCCCATCAGAACCATGCGATCAACCAACTCTGGTCGTTGCACGGCAAAACTCGAGGCAACCACCGAACCCAGCGACATGCCCATCACCGAAACTTTAGACAGATTTTCGATATCGAGCCATTGCCCTAACATTTTGGCTAAATCGGGTAGCTCTAAAGTTCCTGCCGAAATACCCGTATCATGGTTGCTGATCTGCTGATTTGCACCCATTGAAGGTAAATCAATTAAGATGATTGGGCCTGCACTAAGCAATTGCTCAACACAGTATTTATAAGAGTTAAAATTTTGAAATGCCCCACCGACAATCACAATGGGCGTATTGTGCATCGTTTCAGGCTGAGCAATCGCCATATATTCGATTTTCCAGCCATCAATCCATGTGGTACGTGCAGGCGCTTTAAAACTGTTTCGATGATAAAGATCAAAAAAACCAACGCTCATATTTGACTGTTGTACTTCCGCATCCATTTGGATCATGGAATTCATATCCCTTCCTCCATCCTTGCCTTATTGTTATTTTGCAAGAAAATATATATAGAACTTCTGCGCTGTACTGCATCCATTCTTCGCTTTAATTATCAGACGTCTATGTCCCTATATTTTCATTTTATACAGAGGATGATTTCACGTGCAACTTATTCCATCACCACTCATCTAAATTTACAAACAAAAAGGATTGCAAAATATTAACAGCCTGAAAAGTTTCAACGATTTTTTCAATCGAGATGCTTCATTGTCTTGTTGCAGACTGTTACTATCGAACGTGTAATTTCTAAGTGATCAAACCGCTATGCAAGATTCAATTGAACAATATATGCAAACGGTAGGACAACAAGCACGCCTAGCTTCTCGCGTGTTAGCAAGCGCTTCTACCCAAACAAAAAACAATGCTTTATCTGCAATTTACACTGCTTTACAAGACAGTGAAGCTGCAATTTTAGCTGCGAACCAAATGGATATGACCAAAGGTCGTGACAACCATTTGGACAATGCATTACTTGATCGCTTAGAGCTTACCCCCACACGCTTTAAAGACATGTTACATGGCTTAAAAGACGTCATGAATCTGGTCGACCCAATTGGTGAAATCACCGATTTAGCCTATCGCCCTTCAGGCATTCAATTGGGTAAAATGCGCGTACCTTTAGGTGTTGTGGGGATGATTTACGAATCACGTCCCAACGTGACTTTAGAAGCAGCATCGCTGGCATTAAAATCAGGCAACGCCATTATTTTGCGTGGTGGTTCTGAAGCATTAGAATCCAATAAAGCCATTGCTCAAGCCATTCAACATGGTTTGAAAGCGTCTGGACTACCTGAAAATTCGGTACAAGTGATTAATACCGCGGATCGTGCAGCGGTTGGCTATCTGATTACCATGTCTGAATATGTCGATGTGATTGTGCCACGTGGTGGTAAAAGCCTGATTGAACGGATTAGCAATGAAGCACGTATTCCAGTGATTAAACATTTAGATGGCAATTGTCATGTTTTTGTTGAAGCACAAGCCGATTTGCAAAAAGCCTTACCGATTGCACTAAATGCCAAAACGCATCGTTATGGCGTGTGTAATGCCATGGAAAGCTTACTGGTCGATGAAAAAGTGGCGGAAGAATTTTTACCCCGCATTGCTGAATTGTATGCAGAAAAACAAGTTGAACTTCGTGGCTGCCGCGAAACACAGCGCATACTCGGTTCAATGGTCAATCCTGCCAGCGAAGAAGATTGGTACACCGAATATTTAGGGCCAATTTTAGCCGTTAAAGTGGTGAGCGGCATTGATGAAGCCATTGAGCATATCAATAAATACGGTTCACATCATACCGATGCGATTATTACTGAAAACTTTAGCCTTGCCCGCCAGTTCTTAGCGCGTGTCGATTCAAGTTCGGTGATGATCAATGCCTCTACGCGTTTTGCTGATGGTTTTGAATATGGTTTAGGTGCCGAAATTGGTATTTCAACCGATAAAATTCATGCCCGCGGCCCTGTTGGACTCGAAGGTCTCACCTCGCAAAAATGGGTGGTTTTCGGTGATGGTCAAATTCGCCAATAATAGCCGCTAATTCTACTAAAATTTTAGTGTTCAGTTTCAAGCATGAGGCTGAACACAGTCACTACAATATCCCTGCGCTAAATTTCGTAACATCATAAAAACAACGATAAAAGGAAAAAACATGATGTTCTATTATTTAATGATCTGTACATTTTCATTGGCATTATTGGTTTCTTTTGGCGTCATGAAAATTTTTTCCAATTCCATTAACCAAATTCTGGCTCGTATTATCAATGACCCCATTCACAGTGCTTGGGCTAAATACACCAAATTTGCGGGCATGGTCGTTGGCACGTCATCAGGCATTCGTATTTATGATATGGAAAAATATATCACGCCTACTAACCTATACAGATAATGACAAAAAAATTGTGATTGAATTAACTCAAGAACGCTGGGTACTGGAAATTTACCGCACGATTATTGAAACCTTACAGGGCTTGGCTTGGATGATGCTGGTGTTTTTTATGGTGGCATTAATTGCTTATGTGATTGTGCGTTGGTCAGAAATTAAATACCAATCTAAGCCTTCAGAATGAAGCCTATTCGATGGTTCCAGATACATGATGCTACTGTTATACAAGCAATAACCTATTTGGCAAACAAAACATAACTATAAATAAAAACAATCAACTGATAAATTTTAAGTATTAATCGTTTTCAGGTCGATAGTGCTTAAGTCTAATCACCTAAAGTCTAGCTTGGACAAAAAAAAATCACATGTTAAAACATCTACACAGATCTAGATTGCATTAAATCGTACTGCATGAAGATCACTACAGACAACTTACTTTCAATTAAAATTCGGGTATAAAAACGTGTCTACATCAGTATTAGTAATTAACTGCGGATCTTCATCAATTAAATATGCACTTGTTTCTGAACGTCGTGAAGATCGTATTTTTGGTTTGGCAGAAAATTTAGGCTCTGCTGAAGCACGCATCAAAGGCATTACCGCAGGTGGTGCTGCACTTGAACTTTCAATTCCACATGCCGACCATGAAAAGGCTTTGGAAACCATTTTAGAACGCTTATCGCATTATAATCCGCAAGCCATTGGTCATCGTGTAGTACATGGCGGCACACTGACCAAAGCAGAATTACTGACACCTGAAATTGTTGACCGTATTCGTGCAGCAACACCGCTTGCACCCCTTCACAACCCTGCACATTTAGTGGGTATTGACGCAACCATGCGCTTATTCCCTGAATTACCGCAAGTCGCTGTATTCGATACCGCATTCCATCAAACCATGCCTGCACATGCATACCGTTATGCATTACCTAAATTCTTGTATACAGAACATAATGTCCGTCGCTACGGTTTCCACGGTACTAGCCATGCCTATGTTTCAGAACGTGGTTCTCAATTGGCAGGCAGTTATAAACAAGGCGGCTGGCTTACCGCACACTTGGGTAACGGTAGCTCTACATGCGCCATCTGGAATGGTGAAAGTGTCGATACCTCTATGGGCTTAACCCCACTAGAAGGTGTAGTGATGGGAACCCGTAGTGGTGATGTCGACCCAAGTCTCCATAGCTTCCTTGCCAGCAACTTAGGTTGGGATATTTATAAAATCGATAAAATGCTCAATAGCCAAAGCGGTTTATTAGGCTTGTCTGATTTATCCAATGACATGCGTACGCTGATTGAAGCATCAGAACAAGGCAATGAAGATGCAAGCATTGCAATTGAAGTGTTCTGCTACCGCCTCGCTAAATCTCTTGCTGCTTTAAGCTGCGGCTTACCACGCCTTGATGGTTTATTCTTTACTGGTGGTATTGGTGAAAACTCTGCCTATATTCGTGAAAAAACACTGGCATACCTCCCTCACTTTGGTTTCAACTTAAGTAAAGAACAAAACGATAACTTAAAGCGTGGCACTGAAGGTCGTATCGATGCGGGAACAGGTCCTCAAATTTGGGTTGTTCCGACCGATGAAGAAGGTCGTATCGCTAAAGAAACTGAGTATGTGGTGAGCCAAGAGGTGAATCAAGCAGCTGCAAAAAAGTCTAAAGATGTTGCGATTGCTTAAGCTCACATACATTTTATGATCGGATTAAACGAATCTTTTATTATTTAGAATAAATTTATGAAAACAATTTTGCTCGTACCCACTGGAGAAGGTGTAGGTTTAACTTCAGCCTGCTTAGGACTTGTCTACGCTTTGGAATGCCAAGGTGTAAAAGCAGGTTTTCTTAAACCTTTTTCACAAGAAACGCATCAAGAATCTGACCGTTCAACGGCACTGTATCGCCATTTATCAAACAGCGAAACGGTTGAACCGATTCCTTATCTCAAGCTCATTCAACAACTTAACTTAGGTGAGAATGATGAGTTACTGGAAGATGCAGTACGATTACATCGCCAAATTGCTAAAAATCATGATTTGATTATTGTCGAAGGTCTGGTTCCAAACCAGTCGTGACGCCTTTGCTTCAGACACTGAATGCCGCTTTGGCTCAGGCACTGGATGCAAAAGTGATTATCGTCAGTAATGCCGATATTAACAAACCTGAAGTGACTGCTGAAAAAGTCGAAAATCAATTACGCTATTTGGGTGGAGCATCGTCTACCCGTATGGCTGGCGTATTGTTTATGCGTACTAAAGGCTTACCCGAAGACTCTGCTAAAATCCCAGTGACCATTGATCCAAGCTTACGCTTGATTAGCGATACCAATAAATTTACCGCCCAGATTCAAAAAACCCATGCACATATTGGTTCTGAAAAACTTCCAGTGATTGGTTTAGTGCCATTTAGTAATACGCTCAGTGTGCCGCGAATCTCTGATTTGGCAGCCCATATTTCAGCAGAATGGATTAACCAAGGTGAAGCTAAACAACGTCGGGTATTACACAGCAGTTTAATTGCGTCAAATATTGAACATGAACTGAATAAATTTGTCGCAGGTGAACTGATTATTAGTGCCTCTGACCGCATTGATGTTTTATTGGCCAGTAGCTTAGCCACCAGTAATGGTATTCCATTGGCAGGCTTAGTATTGACTGAACATCACGAACCGAATGCTTCCGTTTTAGCATTCTGCCAATCGGCCATTAAAAATGGCTTACCGATTCTGCATACCTCTTTAAGCACATTTGAAACGGCACAAAATCTTGCAAACTTAAGCAATGAAATTCCAATTGATGACACTGAACGTGCAGAACAAGTGACACGTTTCGTTTCTAGCCACATCAATGCCGATTGGATTGCACTGCTTTTAAATGGTTCATATAAACCACGCTTATCCCCTTCTGCTTTCCGTCATGAATTGGTGCAAAAATCAATTGCAGCGAAAAAACGGATTGTATTACCCGAAGGTGACGAGCCGCGTACCATTCAAGCGGCAGCAATTTGCCAATCACGTGGTATCGCACATTGTATTTTATTGGCAAAACCTGAAGTTGTGGTTGAAGTCGCTAAAGCACGTAATATTGAATTACCGCATGATCTTGAAATTATTGATCCTGACCTGATTCGTGAAAACTACGTGCCTAAAATGGTTGAACTACGTAAAGGTAAAATCAACGAACTACAAGCGCGTGAACAACTACAAGATACGGTTGTTTTAGGTACGATGATGCTTGCTCTGGATCAAGTGGATGGCTTGGTTTCTGGTGCTGTACATACCACGGCCAATACTGTTCGCCCTGCATTCCAACTGATTAAAACCGCACCTGAATATTCCTTGGTATCGTCAGTATTTTTCATGTTGTTACCTGATGAAGTCTACGTTTATGGTGACTGTGCGATTAATCCAGATCCTGATGCGGAACAATTGGCTGAAATTGCAATCCAGTCTGCCGACTCTGCTAAAGCGTTTGGTATTGAGCCGCGTATTGCCATGATCTCTTATTCAACAGGAACATCGGGTGCAGGCGCAGAAGTGGAAAAAGTGGCGAAAGCGACTGAAATTGCCAAACAACGTCGCCCTGACCTACTGATTGATGGCCCATTACAATACGATGCGGCTTCGGTTGAAAGTGTTGGACGTTCAAAAGCGCCAGATTCACAAGTTGCTGGTCGTGCCAATGTGTTTATTTTCCCTGATTTAAACACAGGCAATACGACTTATAAAGCCGTTCAACGCTCGGCAAATGTCGTGAGTGTAGGACCGATGTTGCAAGGTTTAAATAAACCTGTAAATGACTTGTCTCGTGGTGCTTTGGTGGATGATATTGTGTTCACCATTGCTTTGACGGCAATTCAGGCTGAACAACAAATTGAAGCCAAGGCGAGCAAAGCCTCTTAATTTCATTTAATCGTTTTCAAAGACCACTCTTTCGAGAGTGGTTTTTTTATGTGATATTAATTTCAGTAGTATTCTGATCAAATTTAGGAAAAATAAGAAGTATTATTTATATTTAACTTTATGCTATTTATACTCAGTACAGAAAAATTCTATTTAAGATAAAATTCAATGCGCATTAGATAAAGCATCAAGACTGTTCATCATTAATGAAAACCGCCAGATTTTATTATTCCAATTTTCACATACATCCGATGCTTTGGCAGGACAAACGTACTGAGCATACCAGTAGGTGGTGCAGTTGAAGATGGTGAATCTTTTGAAGTCAGCCGCTTTAGAGATGCTATATGAAGATAATCGGTATAGTGCGCCAAGATATTAGAGCTTGTATTACAACAAGAAATTTTGAAATGACTGTTACCCAGTTCAGAAATCGTGATAGCTTGCTGAAAGGTTTTATATCGTTTTTATAAAAATTGAAGAAATTAATACCGAAAATTGGACTGAACTATGAATAAAGAAGTCATTCATAAAAGCTATTAGTGGACACTTGATGAACTAATATCAAACAATATTAGAAATTTTTTTCAACTTACGATAATACAGCTTAAATATTCTTTTAGAAAGTTTTCCTGAATCATTGAAATAATTCGAAGTTGTTATACTACATTTCATATAACAAATTCTATTACAATTAAGCAAAATTTAAATAAACTGCGCCAACCACACCGTATGTCCTGTACATTCAACATCTTCAGCGACCATTTTTATTACTTTAAACCCATGCTCTTCTAATAATGCTCGATATTCTTCAGGGGCAAGACTTGCATGATACAAAGCATCGCCAAACAGATCACCTATCGCTTCACCATGGCTTGGCCCACTGCTAAACATTAATACTGTGCCTTGCTGCGCAAATCGTGCAAATTGCCTAAACATCTGCCGCTGATCATTCGGTGTTAAATGAAAAAAACTATCCCACGCCAAAATCGCATTAAATTTCTGATCGAATTCAACGGTTCGCATGTCTGCTTGAAGCCAGTGCTGTTCAGGAAAATTTTGTCTGTGCCATTTCAATCATCACATCTGAACTATCGACACCCGTTATTTTATGATCATGCTCGAATCAAATAATCTGCTATGGGTTTTCCCGAACCACAGCCTAAATCTAATATTTTAGAATGTTGAGGAATCAGTGCTAGAAAATGATCGAGCCATATTTTTTCATACAGAAAATTGCCGCGTAATTCAGTCCATGCACGCGCATGTTTTTTATAAATTTCAATAATATTTTGCGCAAGTTCTAATTGATTTTTCATCATCCAAAATTTCTTATGTTTTAAACAGTATACGCAAATTTAAATAGATTTGAAGATTTGAAGATTTGAAGATTTGAAGATTTGAAGATTTGAAGATTTGAAGATTTGAAGATTTGAAGATTTGAAGATTTGAAGATTTGAAGATTTGAAGATTTGAAGATTTGAAGATTTGAAGATTTGAAGATTTGAAGATTTGAAGATTTGAAGATAGAGAATCGGATGTATTTGAATTATTTTAAACAAAAAAAAGAAGATAAAGCTTAAGCCTGATCTTCTTGTTGACCGTAGAACCACGTTGCTGCGATAAACATTGAAAAACCAACCACTGAAACAACTGCTGTGATCATGTGCTTTTACACTCTAAATTTAATGAGATCATTATGTAAAAGTTTTATGACAACATTATGACAGTGCTGTCATATTAAACAAAACTCAAAATAATATTTTTAATTTTTATTTTTCAAATAGATACAACTACAAATGTATTTTAAATATTTTTAATTCATGCTTTGAATACTAACTTCGCCCTGAAATATGACAACCTTTCATCATATTTATGTCAGAAAACACCACCAAAATGACCTTAATCTTGAGTTGAAATACCTATTAAACTTTCGCCCAAAAAGCAGCCAAAATACCCACAAAACTTGCTTTTTATCTTATAATTTAGCCCGCTAGCTAACAGCCCGCTCAAGAGATATTTGATATGACAACTATTATCAAGCAAGATGACTTGATCACATCAGTAAAAGATGCGCTTCAGTTCATTTCTTACTATCATCCACAAGACTTCATCCAAGCGATGAGCCGTGCTTATGATCGTGAAGCGAACAAAGCCGCAAAAGATGCTATTGCACAAATCTTAATTAACTCTCGTATGTGTGCAGAAGGTCATCGCCCGATCTGCCAAGATACAGGGATTGTTAACGTATTTCTTGAAGTGGGTTTAGACGTTAAATTTGATTTAACCATGAGCCTAGATGACGCGATTAACGAAGGTGTACGTCAGGGTTACTTAGAAAACTCAAATATTCTTCGTGCATCTGTTTTAGCTGATCCTGCTTTTGGTCGTAAAAATACCAAAGACAACACCCCTGCTGTGATTCACTACAAACTCGTACCGGGTAACAAAGTCGATATTACTGTTGCTGCTAAAGGTGGCGGTTCAGAAAACAAATCTAAATTGGCGATGTTGAATCCATCTGACTCAATCGTGGATTGGGTACTTAAAACTGTTCCGACGATGGGTGCAGGCTGGTGTCCACCGGGTATGTTGGGTATTGGTATTGGTGGTACTGCTGAAAAAGCCATGATGCTTGCCAAAGAAGCATTGATGGAAGAAATTAACATGGACGAATTGCTTCGTCGTGGTCCACAAAGCAAAATGGAAGAACTTCGTATCGAGATCTTCGAAAAAGTAAATGCTTTGGGGATTGGTGCACAAGGTCTTGGCGGTTTAACCACTGTTCTTGATATTAAAATTAAAGATTACCCATGTCATGCTGCGGGCAAACCAGTCGGCATGATTCCGAACTGTGCTGCAACGCGTCATGCACACTTCCAGCTAGATGGTTCTGGTATTGCGCATATTGAAGCACCTAAATTGTCTGACTACCCTGCTGTAACTTGGGATTCTTCAACTTCTAAACGTGTTGACCTAGACAACATCACTCAAGAAGAAATGAATTCTTGGCAGCCGGGCGATACTTTATTGCTTAACGGCACGATCTACACAGGTCGTGACGCTGCGCATAAACGTATGTGTGAAATGTTAGATAACGGTGAAGAATTACCTGTAGATTTAAAAGGTAAATTCATTTACTACGTCGGTCCAGTCGATCCGATTGGTGATGAAGTGGTAGGTCCTGCTGGCCCAACAACTGCGACACGTATGGACAAATTTACCCGTCAAGTTTTAGAAGCAACTGGCTTGTATGGCATGATTGGTAAAGCAGACCGTGGTCCTACAGCTATTGCAGCGATTAAAGACAACAAAGCAACCTATTTAATGGCTGTTGGCGGTGCTGCTTACTTAGTTTCTAAAGCAGTACGTCAAGCTGAAGTTGTTGCTTTTGCTGATTTGGGTATGGAAGCAATCTACAAATTTGTGGTTGAAGATATGCCTGTATCGGTTGCGGTTGACGTGAATGGTACGTCTATCCATGCCACTGCACCAAAAATCTGGCAAGCAAAAATTGGTAAAATCCCTGTGGTAGATGCTGCAGCAGGCTAAGTTTACAGAATGTAAAAAAGCACCCAATCGGGTGCTTTTTCATGCTATCAATAAATGCTTTTTATACACAAATGTTGCTTTTTTAACTTTCAAACGAAGAACTATTTACCAAGTCATTGGGTTCCAAATTTTAAAAGGTTCATGTGAGCTGCACATCATCCGCTGGATCATATTTTGCAGGTTTCAGCGTTTGAGCTTTTTTACGTACCTTACCTGTATTTTGATCTTGAGCGACAAAGTTAAAACTTTCTGACTTCAATTGAGTAAAGGCTATTTCATTTAAGCCAGTTTTTTCAGGCACAATCATTAATGGGC
This sequence comes from uncultured Gammaproteobacteria bacterium, assembly GCA_963812025.1. Lineage (GTDB taxonomy): Bacteria > Pseudomonadota > Gammaproteobacteria > Pseudomonadales > Moraxellaceae > Acinetobacter. The sequence goes on along the minus strand of CAWETQ010000002.1, from coordinate 320,505 downwards.
CTGAAACTTCACGACGCGTACTGAGGTTTTCCTCATCATATTTAATAAAATAAGATTGTCCTGCATCTACAGTAAAATCTAAATATTTCGGCTTTTGAAAATGTTGCACACCCAAAGGACGACTGCTCGATAAACGATAAGTCCCTGCTGGCAATTCAATCCAGTAATAATGATTATTTAGTAAACTGGGAATACGTTCACTATTAATAAAAAGACTGGAGGCGACTATTTCCTGACGGTTCCATTTGCTATCGGGACGGTACATATACACGATTGCAGCCTGATCATTTTGTGCATGTACAGGATGGAAGCGCTGTCCGGGTGTTTGATTGACCCAACCACCGATGGTAAACATACCAAAACGGTATTGCTCCAACATACCCGGTTCATGTTCAGTATTCACAGGTTTTAAGGTTGATGTTGCTTGAGTATGTTCAATAGTAGATTTACCATGACACCCCAATAAAATAAAACTTGCACAAACGGCAATACAGACTTCACGCATGATTTTCCCTCACCGCGTATTTTTTTATTTTTGTACGAATTAAACAATTCATTTTTCGATAAATCGATGGTCTTTAGGCGTCCACGCCTAGTAGTTGAGATTAACACTCGATGTTATTTTTGGAAATAAAAAACGTGCGAAAACACAAGTTTTCCGCACGTTTCAGACGAATAGCGAATTAAGCAGATTTAGAGTTAATCACCTTTAAATCTACTTTAGGTGCAGTTTCAGTCTCTGTTTTTGGCTGACGCTCTGGTTTTAGTTCTGGTTTTTCTCCAGCATTAATCACCGCATCATTTACCACCACAGTACCTACATCGGTACGGCTTGGTAAATCATACATGGTTTCAAGTAAAGAATTTTCCAGAATTGAACGCAGACCGCGTGCACCTGTATTACGTTCTAATGCTTTTTTCGCAACAGCACGTAATGCCGAATCTTCAAATACAAGGTCAACATTTTCCATACCGAATAAATATTGGTATTGGCGTGTTAATGCATTTTTAGGTTCAGTTAGAATCTGCATGAGTGCTTCTTCATCTAACTCTTCCAATGTTGCAATCACAGGTAGACGACCAATGAATTCTGGAATTAAACCAAATTTCACCAAGTCATTGGCTTCCACTTGACGGAATAAATCAGACAATTTTTTAGTTTCGTCTTTTTTCTTCACATCTGCAGTGAAACCAATACCGCCTTTTTCCTGACGTTGTTGCACAATTTTCTCAAGACCAGAGAATGCACCACCACAAATAAACAGGATATTTGACGTATCAATTTGAATGAACTCTTGTTGCGGATGCTTACGACCACCTTGAGGAGGAATGGAAGCCACCGTACCTTCGATCATTTTCAATAACGCTTGCTGCACACCTTCACCCGATACATCACGGGTAATCGATGGGTTCTCAGACTTACGGGTAATCTTGTCGATTTCATCGATATAGATAATGCCCTTTTGCGCTTTCTCTACATCATAATCTGCTTTTTGAAGAAGCTTTTGTACAATGTTTTCAACATCTTCACCGACATAACCCGCTTCGGTTAAAGTCGTCGCATCTGCCATTGCAAAAGGAACATCTAAAAGACGCGCTAAAGTTTGTGCCAATAAAGTTTTACCTGAACCTGTTGGCCCTACAAGTAAAATATTACTTTTCGCAAGTTCTACAGCATCATCAGGTTTATGACCTGAATTGGTGACTTTTAAACGCTTGTAATGGTTATACACCGCAACTGACAATGTTTTTTTCGCGACATCTTGCCCAATCACATATTGATCGAGCGCAGCACGAATTTCATGTGGTTTAGGCAAAGGCTTAGTTGCCCAATCACTCGATTCAACTTGTTGACTGGTTTGGACTAAATCTAAGCATACGTCCACACACTCATTACAGATGTACGCGTCCTCGCCTGCAATCAGTTTCCCGACTTCAGACTGCGTTTTACCGCAAAATGAACAATGCTTTTGTCCTTGAGGATGTTCGGACATATTCACTCCAATATTAAAATCTGAAAATTATGGACGTTTGCTTAACACTTCATCCACGAGACCGTATTCTTTCGCAGCCTGAGCTGTCATAAAGTTATCACGATCGGTATCTTGCGCTAAACGTTCATAGTCTTGACCACTATGTTCAGCCATTAAACGATTTAAACGTTCTTTAATGAATAGAATTTCACGTGCATGAATTTCAATATCTGATGCTTGACCACGGAAACCACCGAGTGGTTGGTGAATCATTACACGTGCATTTTCTAAGCAATAACGTTTACCTTTTGCCCCTGCATTAAGCAGGAAAGCACCCATTGATGCTGCTTGCCCCATACAGTAAGTCACAACATCTGGTTTAATAAACTGCATGGTGTCATAAATCGCCATACCCGCAGTGACAGAGCCGCCTGGTGAATTAATGTAAAGGTGGATATCTTTATCTGGGTTCTCTGCTTCTAAAAACAACATTTGCGCAACAATTAAATTTGCCATGTTGTCTTCAACTTCACCAGTCAAAAAGATGACGCGTTCACGTAAAAGACGTGAGAAAATATCAAAAGAACGCTCACCACGAGAGGATTGTTCTACGACCATTGGTACTAAAGCGTTATCAATTGTTGGAACATACATACGTTATTTATTCCTAAATTTTTGTTACTCAACTCATATTCACAATATGAGGGATAATTGCCGAAATTGCAAAATATTCCCAATTAAATAACAGATATTTTTTATATAAACATTGTTAATTCAGGACATATTTATATAAAGCCATACATAAAAAAAGGCGCATGATGCGCCTTTTTTTAGATCAACTGGGCTTAGCCTTGTTGGCGAGCTTGTTGTTCTTTCAACAATTCTTCGTAGCTTACATCTGTATCAGTCACTTTAGCAGCAGCTAAAATGTGATCAACAATTTGATCTTCTAATACAACAGCTTCGATTTGAGCACGTTGTTGTTTGTCATTTTTGAAGTATTCAATCACTTCAGTTGGATCTTCATAAGAAGAAGCCATCTCATTGATATACGCTTCAACACGCGCTGGATCAACTTCAATTTTAGCATCAGCTAAAACTTTGCTTACCAATACGCCAAGTTTAACAGCTTTCTCAGCTTGTTCTTTGAACAAGTCATCTGGAAGCATGCTGCTGTCAAATGCTTGCGCACCTTGAGCACCAAACTGTTGCGTGAACTGTTGGATCATTTGTTGACGTTGACGGTCAATTTCTTGAGCCAACATAGAAGCAGGAACTTCAACTTCGTTTGCAGCGACAAGTGCATCAAAAGTTGCAGCTTTCACTTGATTACGAAGACCGTTCATTACTTCACGTTCCATGTTTTTGCGAACGTCAGCTTTTAATTTTTCAACGCCTTCTTCTTCAGTTAAACCAAAGATTTTTAAGAATTCAGCATCAATTTCTGGAAGTTTTTGTTTTTCAACAAGCTTAACAGTAATTTTAAACTGTGCAGCTTTACCTGCAAGGTTTTCAGCTTGGTAGTCTTCAGGGAAAGTAACATCAATTACTTTCTCTTCGCCTTTCTTCATACCAACGATACCGTCTTCGAAGCCAGGAATCATACGACCTGAACCTAAAACAAGTTTAAAGTCTTCAGCAGTACCGCCTTCAAACTTTTCACCGTCAACAGTACCTTCGAAATCAAAAGTTACTTGCATGTCTTTTTTAGCCATGCCTTTTGTTTCAGCCCAAGAAGCACGTTGTTTTTGAAGGTTTTCAATCATTTGGTCAACGTCTTTGTCGTTAACTTCAGATTTTTTACGTTCAACTTCCAAAGCGTCAAATGCTTTCACTTCAACTTCTGGATAAACTTCTACAGTTGCTTGATAAACAAGAGCGTCGTCTTTGTTTTCAACTTTATCAATGTTTGGCATGCCAACAGCATTGATTTTTTCTTGCTGAATTGCTTCAAACACGGTGTCACGAATAACATCGTTGACAACTTCTTGATAAATACCTGCGCCATATTCACGACGTACAACATTTAAAGGCACTTTACCTGGACGGAAGCCGTTGATCTTCGCAGTTTTGGCAGTGCGTTTTAAACGAGCTTCAAATTGCTCGTTCACACGGCTCGTCGGTACAGATACATTTAAACGACGGGCAACGCCCGAAACCGCTTCAGAAGTTACTTGCATGGCTTCCTCGATATAGAAATAGTAATTGCAATTTTAAAAGTGCCACATTATATGACAACATTGAAAGATATACAAAGCAGGATGATTTAACCACTATTTTTGCGTTTTTCCCCGATAAAATCTACGTTTTATGTAAACAAAACTCTCATCTTTATCCTTTAGTGGCACTTTTGTATATTTTTTATTGCAAATGATAAGCTTTATCATTACTATTAAGGTGTTTGTTTTTTATCTTATTTATTTTCAATTATTTATCTCGTCCATCTTTGGAATTCTATTTTATGAGTAAGTTCAACCTTCGCCCGCTTAGCATCGCTATTCTAGGAATTACCTCCGCTTCTGTTTTTGCAAATACTGAAACAGAATCTTCTTCCAAACATCAGCTTGCGACCATTGTGGTGTCCGCGGCGGGTTATGAACAAAAAATTAAAGATGCTCCTGCTTCTATAAGGGTTATTACAACAGAAGATTTCGAAAAGAAAAATGCGACCAGTATTGCCGATTTGCTTTCAGATGTAGAAGGCATTGATATTCGAGCCGGTACTGGTAAAACAGGTGGTTTAAATATTCATATGCGGGGCTTAGGGAATAGAATATAGCCTTATTTTTATCGATGGTCGTCGACAAACAACATCATCCGATGTTTCACCAAATGGATTTGGAGAATCCTCTAATAGCTTTCTTCCTCCTTTATCTGCCATTGAACGTATTGAAGTGATTCGTGGACCAATGGCAACCCTTTATGGTTCGGATGCAATGGGTGGCGTGATCAATATTATCACTAAAAAAATTTCAGATACTTGGAATGGCAACGTTACGGTAAGTGGTAACGTCATGGAAAGTAATGCTGAAGCAGACTCTTGGAAAACCAGTTTTGTCGTTAACGGTCCAATTATTAATAATCAATTAGGTCTACAAATTCGTGGTAGTTATTTAGATCGTCAAAAATCTGAACGTATTACGGGTACGACTGGACGCGACCCTCGCCCAAGCGAAGCAGATATTTATGATATTGGCGGAAAACTTAATTTTAAGATCAACGACCAGAACTCAGTTTGGCTAGATACTTTCCATTCTAGTCAAATTTATAGTAATGACGACAATCGTTTAGGTACACAAGATATTCCTAGTCGTGCGAATGGTTATAAAGATGAATTAGAATTTAATCGCGAACAATATTCTATTGGGCATGAAGGTGATTACAGTTTTGGTCAATGGAAAACATATGTTAGCCAGACTCAAACTGAAACCGTAGGTCGTACGATTCCACGAAATACATTTCCTAATAATGCAGCAGCAGGTCAAGACCGCACCTTAGAAAATACGGACTTTGTTGCTGACTCACATATTGTATTACCCATTGCCAATCATAAATTAACTGTGGGTACTGAATATAAAAAATCTGAAATTGCCGATGATATTGCAGGTCTCGGTGCGAAATTTGAAAAAGGCTCATTGTCTTTTTATGCAGAAAATGAATGGCGCATAATCGATGATTTAAGCTTCACGCTGGGTGGGCGTTATGAAGATCATTCTGGCTTTGGTGGTCAATTTAGCCCACGTGGTTATTTAGTCTGGAATACGACAGATGCTGTAACGTTAAAAGGTGGCATAAGTACAGGTTATAAAGCACCATCAGCAAAAGATCTTCACAATGGTGTGATTAATGTATCTAATCAAGGTGCAACATTTGGTATTGGTTCTCCCAACCTAAAGCCTGAAGAGTCGGTAAACTATGAATTTGGTTTTAATTATAATAATAGTTATAACCTTGATTTCACCGCGACAGCCTTCTTTACACAAATTAATAACTTAATAACAGATGGTCCTGAACTTCGAAACTGTTCTTCTGCTACAAACCCAAATATTGCTGGTTGCGTTAGCTATGGTTCACACATCACACAAGATACTTTTTCACAAAAGATTAATGCCGATGAAGCTGAAACCAAAGGTCTCGAATTCAGCTTAAAATACAATATTATTCCTGAATGGGATATCAAAGCTGCATACACTTATATGGAGTCGGAAATTACTAAGGGTAAAGACAAAGGCTCTTACCTAAGTAATGTACCTAAAAATGCTTTCAACATGACCTCTACATGGCATATCAATGATGCATTTGATATTTGGTTACAGCACGAATATAAGTCTGATCGTAAACGTTACAGTACTGTACAAACTGTTGGTGATGCAGCCACCATTTATAATGCAACAGGTAACAAGTTAAAAGGCTATAACCTATTTAATTTAGGTACGAGCTATACGGTTAACAACAACCTTCGTATTAATGGTTCAATAAATAACTTGCTTGATAAAGATTTCACTAGCAATGGTACTTACCTGACGACGACTAATGAATCAGCATCCTATTACGATTATATGGTGATTGGTTCTGGTATGTCTGGTACATATTTAGCTGGTCGTAACTACTGGTTATCAATTTCGTACGATTTCTAAAATTCAAAATCCCCATAAAAAACCCTGCTTATGCAGGGTTTTCCTATATAACAACATAATCAATCACTTAGTTACAATTCGTTACATTACTTCATCTAATATCCCGTTTTATTCCATATTGAGAATCGTCAATTCCAATTCAACTTAATGGTGATAAAAAATAAGAATCATTATTATTATCATACATTTTCACAGTACACATTTTGAGTTAGAAATGGCCTTCATTAAAACACGCAAAAAATTCGTATCTTCTGCGATTGTGTCATCACTTTCAGTCATCGCGGGTAATGCCATTGCACAAGATCAAGTTGCTCAACTTGATACTATTCACACTCAAGCAAAAACAGAACAAAGTCTGAAAATAGATAAATCTGAAAATTCTAAATTTGTAGCTCCCCTTCTTGATACCCCTAAATCAGTTTCTATTATTTCAAAACAACTGATTGCAGACACTCAAGTCACCACTTTAAGCGATGCTTTACGTACCGTACCGGGTATTACACTTGGCGCTGGTGAAGGCGGTAACCCAAATGGTGACCGTCCATTTATTCGTGGTTATAACTCTGAAAGTTCAATGTATGTCGATGGTGTGCGTAACTCAACTTCACAAAACCGTGAGATGTTTGCGGTAGAACAAGTTGAAGTGACCAAAGGTTCAGCCTCTGCAATGGGTGGTGCAGGTACGACTGGCGGTAGCATCAACATGATTTCTAAAGTGGCTAAAAAAGGCGACTTTTTAGAAGGTTCAGTTGGCGCGGGTACAGATAGTTACCAACGCATTACCTTAGATGGTAATAAAGATTTTGGAAATGGTATTGCGGCACGTGTTGCTGTGATGGGTCACCACAATGAAAAAGCGGGCCAAGCAGACGGTGCAGAATATGCACGTGCCGGTATTGCACCAAGTATTACTTTTGGTTTAGATAGTGATACTCGCGCAACTTTAAGTTATTACTACTTAAAGTCTGATGACACGCCAGATTCAGGTATTCCATATAACAACCCATTTGCTGCGACTAATGCAAATGCAGCTCTGAATGGCAATGGTAAACCGATTGATGTTAAACAAGGTCAATATTACGGTTGGAAAAACCGTGATTTCCAAAAACAAGAAAATCAAGCGGGAACCATTAAGTTAGAGCATGACCTCACAGATAATCTAACCCTGACCAATACTGCTGTTTATAACAACTCGAAAAATGATTACCTTTGGACGAATCCAGATGATTCAAGAGGGAATTTCTATCAACCGGGTGGTGCTTTAACCGGTAATATTTGGCGTCGCGTAAACTCTCGTGTTGCGGATACCGATACCTTTACCGACCAATTAGCGTTAACAGGTAAATTCAATACGGGTGCCCTACAACATCGTTTTAACTTGGGTGCTGAATATAACGATCAAGAAACAGACCGTACGCAATACATTATTGATGGTCTGACACAGCTACAGGTAGCGTACACAATGCTTGTTCAGCTGCTGATATTGCTTCGGGCTGGTGTACTTCGGTACAAAATCCAAGTAATGCGCCTTGGACGGGTTCAATCAGTACTAATGGTGCAGACCAATACAACATTCAAAGCACATCAAAATCTGTTTATTTCTTAGATAGTATTGAATTTAATCCACAATGGATTTTAGATTTGGGCGTTCGTTGGGATGACTATTCAACTGAACAAACCATGACTTATGGCGCACGTAATAGTGCTGTAATCGCGGTTCCATGCAACGGCTAAAGCTGGTGATAAAGTAACGATTCAAAATGATAAAGACTTTATCAACTACCAAGCAGGTATTACATTTAAACCTGTAGAAAATGGCAGTATCTATGCAAGCTATGCAACTTCTGCAAACCCTGCCGGTGTAGATGGTGGTGATGGTTCTGAAGGGATTACTGCGGCTATTCAGAATTTAAAACCTGAAGAAGTTAAAACCTATGAACTCGGCACCAAATGGGATGTGCTGAATGATAAGTTGAATTTAACCGCTGCGATTTTCCGTACTGAAAAAACCAATACGCGTGCGACAGCAGAAGATGGAACGACACGCAATATTGGTGAAACGCGTGTTGATGGTATCGAACTTGGCGTGAACGGTAACATTACGGACAAATGGGCTGTATCTGCGGGTTATACCTATTTAGACAGTGAATTGGTTGATGGTGGTTTTGAAAACATCGGAACAACTGCAGCACCAATCTATATTACTAACCGAAATAACGGTAAGCAGGTTCAAAATGTTGCGAAAAATAGTGCAACCCTTTGGACAACGTACCAAGTTATGCCACAGTTAACCTTAGGTGCTGGCGCTGTTGCTATGGATAAAGTCTATGGTAATGCTGCAAATACTAAATACGTACCAGGTTACGTGCGTTACGATGCAATGGCGCGTTATAACGTGAACAAAAATGTTGATTTACAATTAAATGTAAACAACTTATCTGATGAGCGTTACTTCACTAAAGCCTATTCATCACACTATGCAACTGAAGCTGAAGGTCGCAGTGCTGTATTATCGTTGAACTTTAAATACTAAAATCCAATCAAATAACCCATAAATATTTTATGGGTTTTGATTTAAAATAGCCTCATCATGAGGCTATTTTTATAGCCAAAGAATTCATTTTTCTCAAGGTATATTAGCGTGATTCATCATATTCCAAACGTACTGAGTAAAGAACAAGTTCAATATTTTCGTGATGAAATGGCAAAAATTGAATGGGTCAATGGCAAAGTCACCGCTGGAACGCTGTCTGCGACAGTGAAACAAAATCAACAACTGCCTGAAGATCTTCCACTGACTCAGCACTTAAGTACGATTATTTTAGAATCTTTGGGTCAACATCCACTCTTTTTATCTGCGGCAATTCCTTTAGACATTATTCCCCCACTGTTTAACCGTTATGAAAATAATGAAGCCTTTGGTTTTCATGTCGATAATTCAATTCGTCGTATTCGGGGCACTAATGAGCGTTTACGTACAGATTTATCCTGTACCGTTTTTTTAACTGAACCAGAAGACTATGAAGGTGGCGACCTCGTGGTTGAAGACACGTATGGCTACCATGAAATTAAACTTCCTGCGGGCGATATGATTCTTTACCCATCGACCAGTTTGCACGAAGTCACCCCCGTAACCTCAGGTTGCCGTATTGCTTCATTTTTTTGGGTACAAAGCATGATTCGTGACGATGCTGAACGGCATATGTTATTTAATTTAGACCAATCTATTCAAAACCTGCGTATGCAATTTGGCGATCAACATGAAGAAGTGGTCAAACTCACCAATCTTTATCATAACCTGATGCGCAAATGGGCAGAACTTTAAGAAAAACTTATTCAATAAATCCAATTCTGGAGAGTATTTTTATTAGCTCCAGAATATTTGATCTTTTTCAAAAACTTATAAGATGATAATTTTTATATATTTTACCGTTCGATTCATTCCTTTAAAAATTCAGTTCACTTTCCACCATTCATGATTGTTTTCTTAAATCACCAAGTCTCATTTAAACATTATTTCCATCGTTAAATTGGCACACTTTAAAAGAAATAACATTGTTAATGATAATTATTATCACTAGAATTCGCATCAGTTGTTACTCGCTATAACAATACCTCCACATTTACTGCTATTTTGCATCATCTCGAACGTTGCAGGCAGTAAGGAATTCTGTCATATACGATATTAGGGATTACCCAAATGGCACAGATTAAAAGCCGTAAACACAATAGAACAGCTCCATTGGTTGCTTTAGCTGCATCTCTCCCCCTCATGACCCATGCGGCAACACCTCCTAAAGATGAGACAACCGTTCTACCAAAAATTACAGTTCAATCTGAGGTCGAAAATAAATATAAAGCCAATACAGTCAGTTCACCGAAATATACTCAACCATTGGTCGATACGCCGCAAACCATTTCCGTGATTAAAAAAGAATTATTAAAAGAACAAGGCGCTACCTCTTTAACAGAAGCGTTGCGTAACACGCCTGGAATTACGCTTCAATTGGGTGAAAATGGCAATACCAGCGCGGGTGATGCATTCCAAATGCGTGGTTTTTCAACCCAAACTTCGACCTATATCGATGGCATTCGTGACCTCGGAGCAATTACCCGTGATGTCTTTAACTTAGAACAAATTGAAGTGGTCAAAGGACCTTCAGGTGCTGAAGCAGGTCGTGGTGCAGCTTCAGGTTATATCAACTTGGTGACTAAACTTCCTCAAACCGAAAACTCAAGTGAGGTTTCTGCAACCTATAATACTGCGGAACATTCACGCCTCGCTGCCGATATTAACCAAGTCATTAATGATGGCGTTGCGATTCGCTTAAATGCGATGGGACAAGAAGGCGGTGTTGAAGGTCGTGATTTTATTGAAAACAATGGTTGGGCAATTGCACCCTCGATTGCTTTTGGTTTAGATACCGATACACGTTTGTATCTGTATTCACAACACGTGCGTCAACGTAATATTCCAGATGGCGGTATTCCTACTGTTGGTATGGAAGGTTTTTACAATACAGATTCTGTTTTAAGTTCAGCACCTAAAGTGAACCGTGAAAACTACTATGGTCATGTCAATGATCATGAAGATGTCGATGCCGATATGTTCACGGCAAAAATTGAAAGTGATTTAGCAAAAAATATTAAGCTGACCAATATTACCCGTACAGGCACAACCAACATGCAACGCGTATTAACAGGGATTAATACGCTCAACACCAACAACACGCCAGCCAATCCGAATGCTTGGACAGTGAGTCGTTCTCGCCAAGGCATCGATCAGGAAAATAAAATACTCGCCAATCAAAGTACGTTAAACATCAATTTAAAAACGGGCGCAGTTGAACATGCTCTTGTTGCAGGGCTTGAATTATTAAAAGAACAGCAATCTAACAAAACCATGGCTACACAAATGCCGGGGCAAGCAACAATTACCCCGCCACCGGCAAACTTATATAATCCTGACCGTAACCAAGCAATGCCTGACTTAGTTTATAACGGTGGTTATAGCAATGGTGAAACAAATACTGCTGCTGCGTATTTATTTGACACGCTCAAATTTGGTGAGCGTTTCCAATTAAATGGCGGTGTTCGTGTTGATTATTATGACACGGACTATGATGCTCTCGCTTTGGCAACCAATAGTACAACGCTTGCTGTTACTGAAACTAAAACTAATTTAAATGCCCATGACACATTGGTCAGCTGGAAACTGGGTGGCTTATTTAAACCGACAAGCTTTAGCAGTGTGTATGCCTCTTATGCCAAATCGTTGACTCCGCCGGGAAGTGCAAACTTTGCCCTTTCAGCAACGGGTGCAAATAGTTCAGCTGCTGAACCCCAAGAAACCCATCATTACGAAATCGGCACCAAATGGGACTTACTTGAAGGTAAATTGGCACTCAATGGTGCAGTCTACCGTACCGAAAATGAAAATCAGTTCACCATTGATCCAATTTCACTATTATCAGTGCAAGAAGCTAAAAAACGCGTCGATGGTGTAGAACTAAGTGCTGTAGGGCAAATCACTGAAGCATGGAATGTTTCAGCGGGTGTCGCGCATATGAAAGTGAAACAGTTAAATCAACGTACTGCAACGGCGACAACTGTAGCTGAACGTTGGTCACCAGAATGGACTGCAAGTTTATGGTCTACTTATGATATCGCAGGTTTTAAACTGGGCTTAGGCGCACGTTATGTTGATGAACAAAAACGTGTCGTGACTACAGACACTACACCTGCCCCAATGCCAAGTATTCCAGGTTATGTGGTCTTTGATGCCATGGCTGGTTATACCATCAACAAAAATGCTTCTGTAAACCTCAATGTTTATAACCTTGCAGATGAAGACTATATCAGTACATTAAACAATGGTGGTGGTCGTGTCGTGTTAGGTCAGCCTCGTTCAGCTGCACTGACCTTTAATTATAAGTTTTAAGCCATTTAAAGCTTAATTAAGCTGACAAAATTGAGTATAAATGTAGTGTGTTATACGTAATGCACTACATTTTTATTTTTGGGTTCAACCCATTTAAGGAAGGTTGATAAGCCTGATGATGTTACATATTCCTGAAGTTTTGACCAAACAACAAGTGACTGAATTACGTCAGCAATTAGATGCCAGTCAGGCATGGATTCATGGACAACAAAGTGCGGGCATTCAGGCTCAAAAAATTAAACATAATCTACAAATTGATGTGAACAGCATCATCTATCAATCCCTTGCTCCCAAAATATTGCATGCCATACAGCAGCACCCTCTGGTCAAATCAGCAGCATTACCGAAACATATTCTTTCGCCCTTATTTAATTGTTATCAACATGACGGCAGTTATGGCAACCATGTCGATAGCGCGGTGCAATATTCAACAGCAACGGGGCAAGCGATTCGGACTGATGTCTCCATCACTCTATTTTTATCTGAACCCGATGAATATGAAGGCGGCGAACTGGTTGTTGAAGATCATTATGGTAGCCATGAAGTCAAGTTAGACGCAGGTGATGCCATTCTCTACCCTGCCACCAGTTTACATCGGGTTGAAGCGGTCACTGCGGGCAAACGGGTGGCGGCATTTACATGGTTACAAAGCATGGTGAAAGATGATTGGCAACGTAGCATGTTGTTTAACCTTGATATGACCATTATGAAACTACGCCAACAGGTCGGTGATTCAGAAGAAATCATCCATTTGACCAGTCATTATCATAATTTATTACGCCAATGGGGCGACCTATGAACGCTTTTACTCCCCTCGCGCCCTTAAAACAAATTCCTGCTCATTTACAAACCATTGCCGATTACGAAAAACAAGCCCAGCAGCATCTTCCAACTATGGTCTGGCACTACTTACAGGGCGGCTCGATGGATGAACTGAGTGTGCAAGCGAATCTGGATCAATTTAAAACAATACAACTGATTCCAAGGCATTTAAATGACCTGACCCAAGGTCATACCGCCTGTGAAATTTTGGGGCAAAGGTTCCCTCATCCTATTTTCCTTAGCCCCGATTGGACATCAGCAACAATTTCATCCTGAAGCAGAACTGGCTACGGCTTTGGCGGCTGAAGTGCTGGAAAGCAATCTTCATTTTAAGTAATTTTAGCAATACCGATATGCGTAGCCTAAAAGCAGACAATCCATACAAATGGTTTCAATTGTATTGGCAAGGCGATCGTGAAAAATCTTTAGCCTTGGTTCAACTGGCAGAACAACAAAATTTTAAAGCCCTCGTCATTACCGTTGATTCACCACATACAGGCATTCGGGATCGTGAACGACGGGTGTTTTTTCAGTTACCTGAAGGGATGCAGCATCCACATACACCCACACATATTCCATTGCCTGAAATAGATGAAAATCAACATCCTGTATTTAATGGCTTAATGCAGATTGCACCGAAATGGGCGGATATTGAATGGATCATTGCACACACCTCCCTGCCTGTGATTTTAAAAGGCATTGTGCATCCTCAAGATGCCAAACTTGCACTGCAATACGGTGTGCAAGGACTGATTATTTCTAATCATGGGGGTCGAGTCTTAGATACCTGTATTTCCCCGCTCACCGCTTTGCAACTGATCAAAAAAGTCGTCCCTACAGATTTCCCTTTAATTTTAGATGGCGGTATTCGCCGTGGTTCTGATGTGTTTAAAGCCATTGCTTTGGGTGCAACAGCCGTGTGTATTGGTCGCCCTTATATTTATGGATTGGCAACCGCAGGCGCTTTAGGCGTGGCACATGTGCTTAAAATTTTAAAGGAAGAATTTGAGATTACGATGGCTTTAATGGGAACAGCCACCGTTAATGACATCAATAAAGAATATATTTTGCAAAAATAAACACGATATCGAAATTTTTTTTCTTAATTAATTCATACACTGCAAAATAAGGAAATTATTTCCAAGTGCTCTATTTTAGAATTAGAGTCAAGTTAATTCGTTTACAAGATAACCGTGCTTAAGCTTGTGAAGTGTTTCATCCACTTCATAAAATTTATGCTACTTTAGGTGATAATTCTCCGAAAATTACTTGTAAATCGATAAAATAGACACAATCTATATAAGTAGTAAGTAGTTGCCTTTACCCAAGACGCGAGCAACCTATGCTGCACAAGGAGTTACCTCATGATGTTAGCTGATCCAAGTAAAAAATATCGTCGCATGTATCAACGTGTAGACTTGCCAGACCGTCAATGGCCAAATAAAGAAATTAATCAAGCGCCTATTTGGATGAGCACAGACCTTCGTGACGGTAACCAAGCGATTTTTGAACCGATGGATCTTGAACAAAAATTCAAAATGTTCGAAATGTTGGTGAAAATTGGCTTTAAACATATTGAAATTGGTTTCCCTTCTGCATCACAAGTTGACTTTGACTTCACCCGTAAATTGATTGAAGAAGGTCATATTCCAGATGACGTTTATATCGAGGTTTTGGTTCAAGCACGTGATCATTTAATTGAGCGTACTTTTGAATCTTTAGTCGGTGCAAAACGTGCCATCGTACATATTTACAATTCAAACTCACCGACGTTCCGTGAAAAAGTCTTGAATGTTGATGTGGCGGGTGCGAAAAAATTAGCCATGAATGCGGCGACAAAAGTTAAAGAATACGCAGCACAATATCCAAATACGGACTGGATTTTCCAATACAGCCCAGAATGTTTCACTGCAACTGAATTAGAAGTCGCAAAAGATGTTTGTGATGCGGTCACTGAAATTTGGGAAGCATCTCCAGAGAATAAAGTGATTTTAAACTTGCCTGCAACGGTTGAGGTTTCAGGCCCGCACGTCTATGCCGACCAAATTGAATGGATGCATCGCAACATTCAACGTCGTGATGGCGTGATCATTTCTGTGCACTGTCATAACGACCGTGGCTGTGGTATTGCAGCGTCTGAATTGGCCATTATGGCAGGTGCAGACCGTGTCGAAGGTTGTGTGTTTGGTAATGGTGAACGCACGGGTAATGTCGACGTTGCCGCAATTGCTTTAAATATGTATACCCAAGGTGTTGCACCTAACTTAGATTTCTCCAACATTAACGAAATCATTGCCACCATTGAAGAATGTACGGGCTTACCTGTGCATCCACGTCATCCATACGCTGGCGACTTGGTGTTCACTGCATTCTCGGGTTCACATCAAGATGCCATCAAAAAAGGCTTTGAATTCCAAAAGAACCAAGACATGTGGGATATGCCTTACTTGCCAATCGACCCGAAAGATTTAGGTCGTGACTATGATGCCGTGATTCGCGTCAATTCACAGTCAGGTAAAGGCGGTATCGCTTACTTATTAGAATCAAATTACAACGTGGTATTGCCACGTCGTTTACAAATTGAATTCTCGCAAGCAGTACAACAAGTCACCGATGAACAAGCCAAAGAAGTCACAGCACAAGATATTTGGGCATTGTTCAAAGAAAATTATGTTGCTGCCAAAGATGCACATTATTCGGTGAAAAACTATCGTTTGTCAGATGAAAATGGCAATCAAGTGATTGCACTTGATGTTGAAGTGAATGGTGAAACTCAACAATTGCGCGGTGAAGGCAACGGTCCAATTTCTGCGATTTTGAATGCACTTCAGTTGCCGATTGATGTCTTAAGCTATGAAGAACGTAGCATCAGTTCTGGTGCACATGCCAAAGCTTTGGCCTTGATCGAGCTTCAAGTCAAAGGTACGGGTAAATCTGCATTTGGTGCAGGGATACATGACAACATCGTAACCTCTTCAATCGAAGCGATTATTGCCTGTACCAACCGCTTGATTGAACAAGGCGTGTTAAGCACCGATCAGGTGATTGCTGCTGCGGTTTAAACCGTTTGCTTAAGCAATAAAAAGACTTTAGAAAGGATACCCGCAAGTGGTATCCTTTTATTTATACATTCTAAAGATTTAAGGCGAATTATTCCTGTGTCTTTTCCAGCTGACTCAGTGGGCATCGTTATCCCACAAAAGCTCCAATTCGAAGAGCCGTTAAAGCTTGAATGTGGTCGTATTCTGCCACGTTTCGAAATCATGATTGAAACCTACGGTACGCTTAATGCAGACAAGTCCAATGCGATTTTGATTTGCCATGCGTTGTCTGGGCATCATCATGCGGCAGGCTATCATCATGAAGACGATAAAAAAGCAGGCTGGTGGGATGCGTGTATTGGTCCAGGCAAAGCGATTGATACGTCTAAATTCTTTGTGGTTTCCCTGAATAATATTGGCGGTTGCAGTGGCTCAACGGGGCCTATCTCGCCCAATCCTGAAAATGACAACCGTCCTTATGGGCCAGATTTTCCATTGGTAACGGTACGTGACTGGGTGAAAACTCAGGCGTTATTGTCCGATCGTTTAGGGATTGAGGTTTGGTATTCTATTATTGGTGGTTCACTCGGCGGCATGCAGGCGTTGCAATGGTCGGTGGATTATCCTGATCGGTTAAAAAACTGTGTGATTATTGCCAGTGCACCGAAACTCTCGGCACAAAATATTGCCTTTAATGAAGTGGCGCGGCAGTCCATTTTATCTGATCCCGATTTCCATAACGGGCGCTATTTGGAAAATGACAGCTATCCAAAACGTGGCTTAATTTTGGCGCGTATGGTCGGTCATATCACCTATTTATCTGAAGAAGCCATGAAACAAAAGTTTGGTCGCGACTTAAAGTCGGGCAAATTTATGTATGGTTTTGACGTTGAATTCCAAGTCGAAAGCTATTTGCGTTATCAAGGTGAACAGTTCAGCCGTAACTTTGATGCCAATACTTATCTGATTATGACCAAAGCCTTGGACTATTTTGATCCAGCACGTGAATATGAATTGTCTTTAACCAAAGCAATGGCAAATACCAAATGCCGTTTCTTGGTGGTTTCATTCACCACAGATTGGCGTTTTACCCCGCAGCGTTCACAAGAAATTGTCGATGCACTGATCAGCAATCATAAACCGGTCAGTTATGTCGATATTGATGCCGAACAAGGTCATGATTCGTTCTTGTTCCCTATTCCGCTTTACGTGAAATCATTACGTGCATTTTTAGGTGGCGTAGAACATCTTGAAGCAACGCCTAAGGAGACTGTGTAATGCGTATCGATCATCAACTTGCTGAAAGATGGATTAAACCTGACTCTAGTGTGCTCGATTTGGGTTGTGGCGATGGCGAATTGCTGGCCCATATGGGCAAAAAGCACAATATTCGTGCCTATGGATTAGAAATCGATCAAGAAAAGATTGCAATTGCGGTCAGTCGAGGGTTAAATATTATTCAGCAAGACTTAAATCTTGGTTTAAGTCGTTTTGCAGACCAGTCATTTGATTATGTGGTTATGGCACAGGCTTTGCAGGCTGTAGATGCACCAGACGTATTATTGCGTGATATGGTGCGTGTCGGGAAACAGGCGATTATTACCTTTCCTAACTTTGCCCATTGGAAGACGCGTTCTTTCTTGGCTTTAAAGGGAATGATGCCTGTTTCAAATGCTTTACCTTATATGTGGTATAACACACCGAATATCCACTTATGTACTTTCCATGATTTTGAAGCACTTTGTGCTGAAAATGACATCCGGATTATTAATCGACTCGCCGTGAATGGGAACCAACAAGGTAGTTTACTCAGTAAACATGTTCCGAATCTGTTTGGTGAAGTCGCTATTTATCGAGTGAGCGCACTATGAAAAAAATATTACTCAGCACACTATTGGTTGGATTTTTTAGTATTCAAGCCCATGCAGATTATGTTGCTTCTACACCTTCTGTTTCCAGTCAGGCTGCACAATATTCTGTGATGGATATTAATAGTCTGATTAAATCGGCTAAATCTGGTCAAGCGGGCGCACAATTTTATTTAGCAACCAAATACCAACACGGCAAAGACATTCAACAAGATGAAAAACAAGCTTTTGCTTGGTATAAGGCTGCTGCGGATCAAGGTCTTTCTGCTGCCCAATTGAATGTCGGTCGTATGTTGGCTGATGGTGTTGGCACCAAAAAAGATGAAACTTTAGCCCGTAAATATTTTGAAAAAGCAGCCAGCCACGGTGACAACCGTGCCAGCTTTAACCTCGCAATGATGGAAGAGCAAAAGAAAAATTACGTGGGTGCATACCAATGGTATGAACTTTCAACCCGTGATGGCATGCTCGACAACAAAGTGATTTCCCTGTCTGAAGGTAAAAAAACCGCTTTAGCCGCAAACTTAAGCCAAGACCAAATTCGTATGGCGCGTGACCGTGCCGACAAATGGATTCAAGCGCAATAAGATTGCACTGATTCTAGACAGCACCTTCGGGTGCTTTTTTATGGACTCATTATTCGTTAGTACATTATTTCAGGTAAAATCATATTCACTTTTTAAAGATTCAGAGTTTTTGATCAATGTCTGCACAAGATTGGTTATCTCAAGGGACACTTTAGTCCTTGCCAGTAATAACAAAGGGAAAATTGCTGAATTTGAAAAATTATTTGCTGGGCTTAATCTTCCTGTTGAAGTGTTGCTCAAGGTAAACTCAACATTGATGATGCCATCGAAGACGGATTAAGCTTTGTTGAAAATGCCATTATTAAAGCCCGTCATGCCTCTCGCATTTCAGGAAAACCTGCCATTGCCGATGACTCAGGTATTTGTGTTCCCGTACTGGGTGGTGCACCGGGCATCTACTCTGCGCGCTATGCAGGTGAACATGGCGATGATGCTGCCAACAATGAAAAACTATTAGCAGACCTTAAACCTTTGCGTAAAGATGGCGAAGTGATTGAAGGCATGTTTGTTTGTGTACTTGCTCTGGTTCAACATGCTGAAGATCCCCTGCCACAAATTTTCCAAGGCATTTGGACAGGCGAAATTTTAGAACAAGCGCGTGGTGAAAATGGTTTTGGTTATGACCCTTTGTTCTGGTTGCCTGAACTAAATATTTCAAGTGCAGAAATGTCGAAAGAAGAAAAAAATAAAATCAGCCATCGTGGGCAAGCGATGCAGTTGTTTAAAGCGAGTTTAGAAAATCATTAAGCATTGCGCCCTTACAACCGTGCTGCTCAGCCTGTTTAGGCAAAAAAGCCCCTCTTTTTAAAGTAAAGCCAGTCAGTTAAGAAATTGACGGCTTTTTTATTTTAAATTCATAATGTTATTCGATACGTAGAAATATCATCCGCAACTTCGAGGTATGAGATGTATATGAGCGCAAGATTGAAAAGTAAGGTTTCTGCGATGAATTGATTCATAAAAAATATTTGACGAGTTTTGCAATGCGAAGCGTTTTTAATAAGTTATCTAAAAATCTTCGCAAGCTGCCTTTACTTGCGAATACGTAATATAAATAGGCTAGCACTGAATCAAACACAACAGCAGATTGAATGCCTTTTGTCTTTAAACTGCAATTTTTTAGTCACATTGCTGTCATGGCAAAATGTTCAGATGGAACTCAATAAAAAATGAGTAAAGAACATGGCAGGATTATCGATTTGGCACGTTGTGATTTTTGCAATTGTGGTGCTTTTATTATTTGGTACATCTAAACTCAAAAACTTAGGTAAAGATGTCGGTGGTGCCGTTAAAGATTTTAAAAAGTCGATTAAGGAAGATGAAGCTGCAACATCGGCTCTCAATGAACCTAAAACGATTGAACATCAAAACACGCATGCTGAAGTCAATTCCACGGTAAAAACACATTCAGGCTAAAACGTTATGCTTAATATTGGTATGACTGAACTGCTGGCGTTCGGCATCATTGCTTTATTGGTGCTCGGGCCAGATAAGCTTCCAGAAGCTGCACGCTTTGCTGGAAAATGGTACGGTAAAATCAAACGTATGATCAGCAGTGTGCAAAACGATATTGACCGCGAATTGCGTTTGTCTGAGTTACGGGAACAGATGCAAAATGAAATGCAGCGGATTCAAGAACTTGAGCAAAAGATGCAAGCTCAACTGCATGAGCTACAACAACAATCACACCTGCAACAAAAGAACCATTACCAGACGCAGTGCCCCACAATAAAAATACGCCTAGGCTTTATCTCTTTATCAAGCAACATCAGCCCATGTCGGTTTATTTAAGTGCACAAGTATCTGGTCAGATTGCAATTTCAACAGAACAGCGCTTCAACATGACACCTGCAATCTCGCAATTAAACGAATTCAAGGTGGCTGTATGAATACCCCGATAGAAAGCCCATTAGCGGTTGCCCTGACAGAAAATAAAGCAGCATCGAATCTCGAAGAAATGCCGATTACACGACATCTCATGGTGTTGCGGCAGCATTTATTTAAAATTGTGGGCTTATTAATTGCCCTATTTTTTTGCTTGCTGCCTTTTGCCAACCAAACCTATCAACTGTTGTCTGAACCTTTACGTGCGCAGCTCCCCGTTAGCTCCTCCATGATTGCGACTGATGTCACAGCAACATTTATGGCGCCGTTTAAATTAAACTTCTTTGTTGCCTTGATGTTGGCTATGCCGTTCATTATTTATCAATTGTGGAGTTTCATAAAACCGGCACTCTATGAAAAAGAAAAAACCTTAGCGATGCCATTATTGCTGGGCAGTATTGGTTTATTTTATGCAGGCATTGCCTTTGCATACTGTGTTGCACTACCGTCCATTCTGCATTTTTTCATTAGTGTTTCCCCCGAAACGGTCGCACCAATGACCGACATTAACAGCTACTTAGCCTTCTGCCTAAAACTGTTTTTAGTGTTTGGTTTTACCTTTGAAATCCCGATTATTACCGTATTGCTGATTTTAATTGGTTTGGTTTCGACCCAACAATTAGTGGAAAAACGGCGCTTTATTGTGGTCGGCTGTTTTTTTGTCGCCATGTTTGTCACCCCACCCGATGCGATTTCCATGATCATGCTCGCCATCCCCATGTGGCTATTATTTGAAATCGGTTTGTTCTTTGGCAAGCTAATTGAAAAGCGGCGTGTCGCTTAAATACAGGTAAAAAACTTCAGCAGACTTCGGTCTGCTTTTTTCATCACGCTTTTTTCATTAGAGTGACTTATTTTCTTCACCAGACTGTCATTTAAACGTCAGAAGCCTGTCATATTTTTCACCTACATTGAGTCCAACTTTACAACAACCATACGCATGGAAAAAATATCATGACAGACTTTACGCCATATCATGAAGACCAAGAATTAGACAACAACACTTCGGACAATATCCATTTTCGTGACATTTTAGAGCAACGCATCACTCGTCGTAGTCTGATTACCAAAACGGCAAGTGGTGCAGTGGCTTTAGCTTTAGCCTCAACACTTACAGGCTGTAATGACACTGATAATCAAAATTCAGGCGCAACGGTTACTCCTCCTAAGCCAGTAGATCCAGTAAAAAAACCTGAAAAACTCGGTTTCAAGGCGGTCGCAAAAAATCTAAATGATATTGTGACCGTGCCAGAGGGTTATCAAGCCCATGTTTTGTACGCAATGGGCGATTCAATCAATCCCAACTATGTCGAATGGGATGACAACAATGTCCCTTCTGGTCCAAGTTTTCAGTTTCGTTCTGGCGACTGCCATGACGGCATGAGCTACTTTGGTCTCAATACTTCAAGCATGCGTTACCAAGCATCGAATGCAGATCAAGGTTTGCTGGTAATGAATCATGAATATATCAACCAGACGTTCTTGCATCCACAAGGTCCAACCACAGTCAGTGGTCGCCGTCCTGAAGATGAAGTCCTGCGCGAAATGAATGCTCATGGTGTTTCAGTCATTCATATCAAGAAAGACAGTAAAACCCAAGCCATCAGCGTTGAAAAATCCTCTCCTATTTAACCGCCGTATTACCGCATCTACAGAAATGGATTTTAAAGGGGTTGCGCAAGGTTCTCCGCTTTTGGTGACCCAATATTCAGCAACAGGTTTGAAAACCCGTGGTACGCATAATAACTGTGGTAACGGCTATACCCCTTGGGGCACCTATTTAACCACTGAAGAAAACTTTATTGGCTATTTTGTGCGTAGTGCTGCCGATGATGCCTTGCGTACAGCTGCTGAAATTAACAGTCTCAATCGTTATGGTTTAAAACAAGGTGCCAGCTCACGCTATAAGTGGGAAACAGCAGTCGCACAGGTAGAAACACAGGATCTTTACGACCGCTGGAATGCCAGCGTGATTGCTGCACAGGCAAGTGCTGACTTCCGTAATAGTCCAAATACCTTTGGCTGGATTGTCGAAATTGATCCGTTTGATAACCGTCAAAATCCGGTAAAACGTACCTCACTGGGTCGTTTCGCGCATGAAGACTGCCGTTCTAGCCGTTTACGTGAAGATGATAATTTAGCGTTTTACATGGGTGACGACTCACGTGGTGAATATGTCTATAAATTCGTATCTGATGCCAAATGGGATGCCAAAGATGTCAACGGCGGCTACAAAGCTGGTGACAAATACATGAATTCGGGCAAACTTTATGTGGCTCAGTTCAATGCAGCGGGTAAAGGAAAATGGATTGAACTCAGCCATGGTAAAAATGGACTAAATTCTAGCAACAGCCTGTATCCATTTAATTCTCAAGCCGATGTCGTGACTTTCGCGCGTCTTGCAGCAGATGCCGTTGGCGCAACCAAAATGGATCGTCCAGAATGGGTCGCAGTCAACCCTGAAAATGGTGAAGTGTATGTGACCTTAACCAACAACTCGAATCGTGGTAATAATGCGGCACAACCTGTCGATGCAGCCAATCCACGTAATTACTCTGACCCTGAGGGCGGAAAAGGCAATGTAAATGGTCATATCATTCGTTTCCGTGAAGATGGTGATACCACTACAGCGGAAAGTTTCACTTGGGATATTTACTTGTTCGGTGCTGAAGCTGCGATGGCTAGCAACATCAACCTATCTGGCTTAAATGACAATAACGATTTGTCTTCACCCGATGGCATGTGGTTTGACCCACGTGGTGTCCTTTGGATTCAAACCGATGATGGTGCTTATACTGACGTCACCAACTGTATGATGTTGGCGGCATTACCGGGTAAAGTCGGAGATGGTGGTGCAGTCACCACTTCGTCAGGACAAACCACGCTGATGGGTGCAAAAGTCAATGATGATAATTTGCGCCGCTTCCTGACTGGGCCAAAAGAATGTGAAATTACTGGGGTGACGATGACGCCTGACTATAAAGCCATTTTCATTAACGTTCAGCACCCTGGTGAATCTTCAAAAAGCTATAACACACCGACTAGCCACTGGCCTGCAACACAGACCAACCCAGCCAATACCACTTCACGTCCACGTTCTGCAACGGTCGTGATTACCCGCAAAGATGGCGGTATTATTGCCGGTGCATAAGCCATAGAGTTTTAAAATGCCGACTTGATGTCGGCATTTTTTATGGATTCAAGGAAAAATTAAGCTTAATGATTTCGCCTTGAGTCTGCCCTTGTTGCGATTTTTCCTGCCATAACCATGTCTGATTTTTCAGCCTTAAAAAATTAGAACAACGTGTACCATAAATTGGACTTTGAATAAAAGTAGAAGACAATAGCGCTTCCATTTCAGCACTAATCCCTGTTTGAGGAAGAAGTTCAGGGATTATTTTGCGTTCATCTTCTAAAATATCCCACACTGCGAATTCCAAGTCTGCTTCTAATGTTGCGGTCTGTTGCAACATGGGTAAAAATTCTTGGGTAAAGCGTTTACGTAAATGTTTGGTCTTTTCCCAATGTTCGGTCATTAAACCATTGGACACCACATACACCCCTTGGGCTAAGACTTGTGGCGCTTCACCTCGATTGCTCATATAGACCGCTTGATGCTGATCACCGACAAATAAATTAAACCCTGCATAATCACATTGCTGCTTTTCTAATGCTTGGGCAAATCTGATGGGGGTTAAATCTGATTCAAGAAAACGTTGAATCAAGTGTCCGCGTGAAGTCGGATATTTTTTTTGATCGCTGGCATCTCGAAAGTTGGTTAATACAGCCCATCGTCCTGACTCCGTCACCCCCATCCACGTTCCACCCGATTGTAAATCTTGTCCAGCAATAATCCGGCTATTTTGCCAAGGTTTTAAACCACTGGTCGGACGCTGATAAAACTCATCACGATTTGAAATTAGGCATAAAGGCGTATCATCCAACACCTGCCAAGCTAAAGCCACAATACACATAATCCGTGCTCATTATCTTTACACATTGAATGTACAACATTTTTCATCACATTCAGCTAAAATCTGTGCAAAACATAATGACAAGGAACAGCAATGCTGACCTATCCAAATATTGATCCAGTGGCTATCTCACTGGGACCCCTACAAGTACATTGGTATGGACTGATGTATTTATTGGCATTTTTATTTGCTTGGGGGCTTGCCACCTATCGAACCAAACAACGTGATGGCTGGACACCCGATATGGTCTCTGACCTGATTTTCTATGGTGCTTTAGGGGTTGTCGTCGGTGGTCGTATGGGCTACGTGTTCTTTTATGGCTTTGAGCAATTTCTTGCCAATCCATTGTGGTTATTCCAAGTCTGGACAGGCGGCATGAGCTTCCATGGCGGCTTCTTGGGCGTGATGATTGCCATGCTGTTCTGGTGTAAAAAATACCAGATGACTTGGTTCCAAACCCTCGATTTTATTGCACCTTGTGTACCAACAGGTTTAATGTTTGGTCGTATTGGTAACTTTATTGGCGGTGAACTGTATGGTCGCCAAGTCTCTGATCCTAACTTTGCATTTGGGATGATTTTCCCGACCGATCCTCTACAATTGGTTCGTCATCCATCGCAGCTTTATCAAGCCTTTGCAGAAGGTCTTATTCTGTTTATTGTGCTCTGGTGGTTCAGTTCAAAACCACGCCCACGTATGGCAGTTTCAGCCCTGTTCTTGATTGGCTACGGTATTGCACGCTTTGTGGTGGAATTTTTCCGCGAACCAGACCATGGTCAACTGTTTATTGGCTGGATGAGTAAAGGTCAATTCCTCACTGTACCGATGATTTTGATTGGGCTATGGATGATGTGGTATGCCTACCAAAAGAAAATTTATGATTGGGGTCCACTCAAAAATTCATAAAATTTAAAGCGAGGCAAAAGCCTCGCTTTTTTATGGCTATTTTTGCTAAAGTACAATTCAGTCCTCATTGATCTATCCGAAAAATATGCTCGAATTTTGGTTTAATCCTCAAGTTTCTATCCTTCCGTAAACTGATGATTTTTGTTGGCATTGCGATTGTCACAGGCGTGCTTTATTGGATGGAACCGCTCAAACTTGATGCAATACTCATGTTCTTAGGTACAGGCATTATTTTTCTGATTTGTCGTTATTGCAAGCTTCATTTTGCCGCACAAAATCCAACAGGTTTGTTATATCGACTGCTCACGTGGATTCCCATTGCGCTATTAATATCACTCATTTTTATGCATATGAAAGAGGGTGAAATTTTAATTCCCGGCGCACAAGGGATTGGCTTTATGGCTTTAGCCATTTGTTTATTCTCGCCATTATCATTGATGAATAAAAATGACATTGCAGATGAGCAAAAATAATGTTGCAGTTTTGGTATTCAGATCAATGCACTCGTCAAATTAAACTGATGGTCTGTATTGCCACCTGTGTCATGATTTATCTCTGTTCCACAGTGCAACAACTCTCTACTCTGTTGACGGGAATCAGTCTGCTCATTGGCATGGGCATACATCTATGCAGAACTTTAAGCTTAAAAATCGCGAAAGATAATGCTTATAAAAATGGCTTTACGATTCTATTTGGGCTGATGCCGTTTATTGCATTGATGACTTTAATTACAGCACTGCCTACCGAACATAAAATCGTGCTGATCCTGCAAGTGATTGGCTTTACAGCGATTGGTTTATTTATTTTATCGACCTTTCCAAATCGTAAATTTGATTCAACCTAACCACAGATCACTCAAGTTTTATCTTCTTATTTCTCTAATCGATCAATTCATTTTTATAAAATTTTCACCATAAAAAAAGACCGCTAAAAGCGGTCTTTTTTTGAATCATCTATGATGATTAAGCAGCTAATGCGCTTTTCGCTTTTTCAGCGATAGCAGCAAATGCAACTGCATCATGCATAGCGATGTCAGCAAGTACGCGACGGTCGATGATGATCTGAGCTTTTTTCAAGCCAGAAATCATACGGCTGTACGACAAACCATTTAGACGCGCACCAGCATTGATACGAGCAATCCACAAAGCGCGGAATTGACGTTTCTTCTGACGACGGTCACGGTAAGCATATTGACCTGCTTTGATTACTGCTTGGAACGCTACGCGATATACGCGTGAACGAGCGCCGTAGTAACCTTTAGCACGAGCAAGAATTCTTTTATGACGGCGATGAGCCTGGACACCACGTTTTACACGAGCCATTTATAATCTCCTTAGATGTATGGGCACATACGGCGAACTGCAGCAACGTCACTCACGTGAACCATTACACAGCCGCGTAATTGACGAATACGCTTAGCAGATTTTTTGGTCAAAATGTGGCGTTTGAACGCTTGTTTACGCTTAAAACCGTTAGCAGTCGCTTTAAAGCGTTTAGCTGCACCACGGCGAGTTTTCATCTTAGGCATAACAACCTCTTTTGAACACCTGTTCGGAGCGTCTGCACCATTGCAAAAACGACCTGCAGGTAAGGGAGCCAGTATTCTAAAGCATCTTTGCTTAAAACAAAAGTAAATATCCTTAAATATACTTATTGATTACTTACTGGATTTCGTCTTATTTTTTTAAGATAAAAAATTAGATTGTTTTATGAATAAACCAAGCATTTAGCACTACAATTATCACAACATAAGAATATTGAACCCATATGAACCCTGTACAGGATGCTTTTGCAGCACTACGTTACCGCGATTTTTCTATTGTAACGCTGAACCAGTTCTGTCTGACCCTCGCTATTTTAATTCAAGAAATTATTGTCGCCTATTCACTTTATCAAATTACCAAAGACCCTTTAACCTTGGGTTTCATTGGTTTAGCTGAAGCGATTCCATTTATTGCACTGTCTTTATGGGGTGGTTATTTTGCCGATCGCTTTAACAAACAGACCATCATGAAAATCTGTTTGTTCTTTGCAGTGCCCTTACCAATCGTTTTATGGTGGCTGTTTCATCGCTATGGATTAGGTCATATCACAGTCAATACGCTGTCTTGGGGAATTTACGCCGTGATTTTTGGCTTAGGCACAATTCGTGGTTTTTATAATCCATCTGCAACCTCGCTTAAACCATTCCTGATTCCGCGCGAACTCTATGCCAATGGCGCAACGTGGACCACGATTGGTTGGCAAAGCGGCGTCATTATTGGCCCAATGCTGGGTGGCTTCATGTTGGCATTTTTAGGTCGTGAAAGCAGTTTACT
The DNA here is from genome assembly GCA_963812025.1 of uncultured Gammaproteobacteria bacterium. Classification (GTDB taxonomy): domain Bacteria; phylum Pseudomonadota; class Gammaproteobacteria; order Pseudomonadales; family Moraxellaceae; genus Acinetobacter. The sequence continues at coordinate 292,554 of CAWETQ010000002.1, read as the reverse complement.
CTCTGTGGCTGTATTACTGGCGATCTGCTTTATATTAATTAATTTGTTGCAAAAACGCAGTTTCCCCAAAATTGAAACGGATAATTTAATCGAAAGCTTAGGTGATGGTTTCCGTTTTATCTGGAAAACTAAAATTGTCCTGTGGGCCATTTCTCTTGATTTGGTTTCTGTACTGTTTGGTGGTGTGATTGCACTGCTGCCTATTTTTGCTGAAGATATTTTAAAAGTTGGCCCTGAAGGTTTGGGTTATTTACGTGCAGCGCCTTCTATTGGTGCACTCATTACCATGATTGCCTTAACCAAGTTTCCACCCACGCAGAATGCTTGGCGCAATATGCTATTGGCCGTCGCAGGTTTTGGCATATTCACGTTGTTATTTGCTTTCTCAAATAACATCTGGCTATCACTGTTGGCTTTAGCCCTGACGGGTGCTTGTGACAGTATTTCAGTCGTGGTTCGACAAACCATTCTGCAAATTTATCCGCCTGAAAATATGCGTGGACGCGTAGCCGCAGTAAATGGCATGTTTGTCTCCAGCAGCAATGAACTCGGTGCTTTTGAATCTGGCTTAGCAGCAAAATATATGGGAGCCATCATGGCAACGGTATTTGGCGGCTGTGTAACCATGTTTGTGGTCACGATAAGCTGGATCAAAACCAAGGATTTATTTGGTGTAGACATTGGCAAAGGCAATGATCAGAGAGATTAATTTATTTTTTAGACTTGCGAGTATTTTCAATTCAGGAAATACTGCGCACTCACAATGCTCCGCCATCGCTGCCCTCTCTGATTTGATTAAAGAAATATATATTTATGAAACAAATTCTGTGTTTTTCTCTACTCATCAGCTTACCGTTAAGCGCTGCTTATAGTGCTGAACCTAAAGCCACAAAACAACTCTCCGTTCAGAAAAGCGCAGCCCTTCCCGCGCATTTGACTACACGTATTCAGTGGAGCAAGTTTCCGCGCCCGCAGTATAAAAATGAAGATTTAAAAGATCAAAATAGAAGTGCCATTATTCGGATCTATGCCGATGAAACGGGCAATATTGCCGAAGCTCGCGTACAGGAAAGTACCGGTTTAACGCATTTAGATAATCTTTTAGTGCAAGCGGTTCGTGAAGCACATGTAAAACCGCATGTTGAAAATGATACCGCAACGCCAGTGATTGGTTATCAAACCTTTAGCTTAAAATTAAGCTCAGATAATGACAGCGAAGTTTGCCAGTATCAGTTTGATTCTAAAAATTGGCAGGCTCAACAACAAAAGAAAAAAACCGCCTTTTCATATCGCAGCCAACCGACTTTAGATCTCGATTCTGACCAGTTAAATGGACATAATCGTGCGGTTAAATTCAGCTTTAAAGTGAATAAACATGGTGATGTGAAAAAAGTCAAAGTGAAAAAAGGTTCAGGCATTTATGCGGTAGACCAAGCTATTGTTCAGGCAGTCTCACATAGCCAAATTGCTGTGAAGCGCACGGCTAGCACATTATGGCTCTATAAAAAATCAAGTTTTAAGGATGAAATCAAGTTTGATCTCAATCAATGTCCAGAATAAAAAACATAAAAAGAGATGCAGCAGCATCTCTTTTTTAAAACATGGAAAAAGCCCAATAGATAAAAACATAACGTCCCACTTTTGCAAGACTGACCATCAATATAAACCGCACAAAATTTTCTTTAAGCAAACCTGCAATTAGAGTAATCGGATCGCCAATAATCGGCACCCAACTGAGCAACAGTGACCAGTAACCATACTTTTGATACAGGGTCTGTGCTTTAAGCATTTTAGCTTCAGAAACAGGGAACCACTTTTTATCTTTATAGTGTTCAATTTTAAAACCGAGCCACCAATTCACACAAGAGCCCAAAATATTCCCTAAACTGGCGAAAAAAAGTAAGCCAAGAACAGAATGACTGCCTTCAGCGAATAATGCCAATAAAACGGCTTCGGACTGCAATGGTAATAAGGTTGCTGCACCAAAAGCCGAAATAAACAGTAAAAAATAGGACAACATGCGGTAAATACTAGGATTAAAGCCCAAGCTTTTTCTTGGTTGTCTTATATTCATAGACAGACCAAAGAATAAATAACACCATCACCAATCCACGCGCTAAATTATAACGTCGTGCAATCGTACCAAAGACTTCACCCGATACCGATGGAGCACTGGCTTTTAGCATCTCTGCCACGGATTGCATATGAACCACTTCGGCAATATAGAGCAACAAACAACATGCCATACCAAAGATAATCGCCCAATAAATCTTCGCATTGCTTTCAATAATACGCGTTAAATTTAAGAAAAAATCTTTCATCATCATGTCATCCAATAAAAAACCACCGTAATGGGTGGTTTATTTCTGCGAAATTTAAGCGCTGTCATACCAAGATCTTAGCATAAAAACATGCGCTATTTTTTACAATCAAGGACTCACTTGAAATGCTAAGGCACGTTGTACTGCGGGGCGTGCGGTTAAACGCGTAATATATTCTTTTACATATGGATAATCATCTAACTGAATTTGCTGCCATTCATAACGCAATATCCACGGCAGAATCGCCATATCGGCAATGGAATACTCTCCTGCCACATACTTTTGACCAATTAACTGTTGATTCAACACACCATAAAGACGTTTGGTTTCATTCACATAACGATCTATCGCATACGGAATTTTTTCAGGTGCGAATTTACTAAAATGATGATTCTGTCCTAACATCGGCCCCAAACCACCCATTTGCCACATCAACCACTGCTCAACTTCAACCCGCTGCTGTTCATCTGTTGGATAGTACAAGCCTGTTTTACGACCTAAATATTGTAAAATTGCGCCAGACTCAAACACTGAAATCGCTTCGCCGCGAGGACCATCTTGATCCACAATGGCTGGAATTTTATTGTTAGGAGAAATACGTAAAAAGTCGGGTTGAAACTGATCATTTTCCAAAATATTAATCGGGAAAACTTGATAATCCAATCCCATTTCTTCTAATGCTATTGTAATTTTATGACCATTGGGCGTACCCCAATAATAGAGATCAATCATATTATCTACCTTCCACCTTTCTCATTTTTTACATCACATTATTGAGATTTACAGCTAGTTATAGCATGTTTTATGGCAACAAACAGTACAACTTCATGTAGCAAATACCCTGATTGAACACAAAATTTTGCAAGCAATTATCAAATGAAGATTTTTTACTTTTTTTTAAATTTTATTGTTGAAATCTACAAAAGCAATCCTATATTTAAGATACAGCAAGGATCTTTTCAGGATATTGCTGAAAGTTCTGCGAATGCAGCAATCAAAAACTTGTTTATAAAACTTTGCTAATTTCAGGAGGTTCTATCAATGAGCAACTTCAGTCTTAGTCCATTATTCCGTCGTAGCATTGGTTTTGACCGACTCAATGACTTATTCGATTATGCAATGCAAAGCGATACACCGAATTATCCGCTCTATAATATTGAAAAAACCGGTGACCATAATTATCGTATAGTCGTTGCAACCGCTGGATTTAATCAAGATCAACTTGAGGTTAATCTTGAAAATCAAGTCCTCACGATCACAGGTAAATCAGCTGAAGAAAAATCGGATACAAGCGTTGAATTTCTGCATAAAGGCATTGCCAATCGTTCATTCAAACTGTCTTTACGCTTAGATGAACATATTGAGGTACAACGCGCTGACTATGAAAATGGTTTATTGAACATAGAATTGCAGCGTATTATTCCTGAAGAAAAATTACCGCGGCATATTCCAATTGGCCAAAAAGTAACACAGCGGCTCGCATCACCTGAAGTGAAATAAACTAAAAAAAGACCAGTCTATGACTGGTCTTTTTTAACTTCCAAGATAAGCCCCATCAAAACACAGACATAAAAAAGCACTGCATGTGCAGTGCTTTTTTGATCAATGAGTGCTTACTTTTTACGTTTAGGTCCAAGTAGCATACCCATTTGACGACCTTCCATTTTTGGTGCTTGTTCGACTGTACCGTATTCAATTACATCTGCTTCAACTTTTTGCAATTGAGCAAGACCTAATTGTTGGTGAGCCATCTCACGACCACGGAAGCGCAAGGTGATTTTTACCTTGTTGCCTTCTTCAAGGAACTTGATGATTGCACGTAATTTTACGTTGTAATCACCAACATCAGTCGCAGGGCGGAGCTTGATTTCTTTCACCTGTACTTGATGCTGTTTTTTCTTCGCTTCTTTTTGCTTTTGCTTAAGATCAAACAAATGCTTATTGAAGTCCATGATTTTACAGACTGGTGGCTCTGCATTTGCAACAATCTCAACCAAGTCAAGATCAACGCTTTCAGCAGCACGTAAGGCATCAGCCAAGCTTACGATGCCTTTTTGTTCGCCATTTTCGTCTACAAGACGGACTTCTTTTGCACGAATTTCATCATTCAAAGCAGGACGGTTTGATTTATTACCGCCCTGTTGATTACGGTCAGGCTGTTTAATCGCTGTTACTCCACAATGTACCGGCCGCGTTCGGCTACGGCTGCTTTTACTAGATCAACGAACGCATCAATTGACATAGTACCCAAATTTGTTCCTGAGCGGGTACGTACGTTGACTGTACCTTCCTCTACTTCTCGGTCACCAAGAACCAATAAGTAAGGAATACGCTCTAAAGTGCGTTCACGAATCTTAAAGCCGATTTTTTCATTTCTCAAGTCTGAAATCGCGCGGATACCGCTTTCTTTAAGTTTTGCGACGACTGACTCACATGCCTCAGCTTGTGAATCTGTAATATTCATTACACACGCTTGTACTGGCGCTAACCAAGGTGGCATAAAGCCAGCGTAGTGTTCAATTAGTATACCAATAAATCGTTCGAAACTGCCAAGAATTGCACGGTGCAACATAACAGGTTGATCACGATCATTGTCTTCAGTGACATAAGAGGCGTCTAAACGCTCTGGTAAATTGAAGTCACACTGAATAGTACCACATTGCCATACACGACCTAAGCAGTCTTTCAATGAGAATTCAATTTTTGGACCGTAAAATGCACCTTCGCCTGGTTGTAAGTCCCAAGCCAGATCTGCTGCATCTAAAGCATCTGCCAAAGATTTTTCCGCCACATCCCAAAGTTTGTCATCACCCACACGTTTTTCTGGACGTGTTGATAATTTCATTTGCACTTCTTCAAAGCCAAAGTCTTTATATACATCTAAAGTGAGCTTAATGAAATCAGCAACTTCCTTACCAATTTGTTCAGTGGTACAGAAAATATGCGCATCATCTTGAGTAAAGCCACGCACACGCATAATGCCGTGTAATGAACCCGATGGTTCGTTACGGTGACATGAACCAAACTCAGCCAAACGAATAGGCAAATCACGGTAAGATTTTAAACCTTGGTTAAAGACTTGCACGTGACATGGGCAGTTCATTGGTTTTACCGCATAGTTACGGTTTTCCGAATGCGTGGTAAACATGTTGTCTGCATAGTTTGCAGCATGTCCTGATTTTTCCCAAAGTGAAAAATCAACCACTTGTGGTGTACGAATTTCTTGATAACCATTGTCTTGCTGAACTTTACGCATGTATTGTTCAAGTACTTGGTAAATCGTCCAACCATTCGGATGCCAGAACACCATACCCGGTGCTTCTTCTTGCATATGGAATAAGTCTAAAGCTTTACCAATTTTACGGTGATCGCGTTTTTCTGCTTCTTCAATACGTTTGATATACGCCGCAAGCTGTTTCTTGTCTGCCCACGCTGTACCATAAATACGTTGTAACTGTTCATTCTTCGCATCACCACGCCAGTAAGCACCTGACATTTTAGTGAGCTTGAATGATTTTAAGAATTTAGTGTTGGGTACGTGTGGACCACGACACATATCGACGTATTCTTGATGATAGTACAAGCCCATTTGGGTCTCGTCTGGCATATCATCAATTAAACGTAATTTATAATCTTCGCCACGTTGCGTGAATAATTCAATGACTTCTGCACGCGGTGTCATTTTTTTAATGACATCATAGTCTTCATCGATCAGCTTTTTCATGCGTGCTTCGATGGCTGCGAAGTCATCTAAAGTAAATGGTTTTGCACTGAAGATATCGTAATAGAATCCTTCTTCAATGACAGGACCAATGACCATTTTTGCTTCTGGGAACAATTGTTTAACAGCATGACCAACCAAGTGCGCGCAAGAGTGACGAATAATCTCTACACCTTCGTCGTCTTTCGGTGTAATGATTTGTACGGTTGCATCTTCAGCAATCAAGTCTGATGCATCAACTAAACGACCGTTTACACGACCTGCTACTGTATTTTTCGCAAGACCAGGACCAATGCTTAACGCAACGTCCATCACAGATACGGCTTGATCAAATTGTTTTTGATCGCCATTTGGCAAAGTGATAATTGGCATATAAAAAAATCCTTAAGGAGTGATGCCCCGTACCATGGGGCATATCACCGCGAGATTATGATCGAGGAGAACCTCAAAAGATAAAAACGGTGGATAAATAAAATTCGATTAGAATTTTACACGTCTTAACCCTTCGATTAAACCTTTTCGCGGGAAAAAACTCGATCTGCGATAGATTTGTCATTTTTTGCCTAGTCATCATCGCTAAAATAACGGGAATCGTGCTTTAAGCGGATTTGTTATTCTCGCAAACACCTCCACGTTTGAAACTGCCCATCTGCATAAGCATATAGATTGGCAAATTGTGGAATGATTGCTTCACTTTGTCTGGGTCTTAAAAACACATAATCATCTACCGCAATATCACACGATTTAGGCACCAGCAACATTTCCTGATTGCTACTGCGACCATATAAACTATGTGGTCGGCTATTTGCAGGATAAATATAATCTCGCTCGCCAATCACCGCCATAGATAAACAAAGCTTGATAAAAATGTGGCAGATGATTTAACAACGCTAAACCGGGCAATTGGCTATAGGGTAAAACTTTCAAGACTGGAGCTGCGATCCAGAGCGCACACTGTAGCGCAGCTAAATTTTGCACATCAAAATCACTGGGCTTGAGCAACATCGAACCAAAAGCCAAATCATTACAGACGCTTTGTTGGCAATGTTGCATAAAGGTCGGGCTTCCCCCGCCGTTAAAACATAAATTTTCCTGCCATAAATCAGGGAATTGCTGCTGAATAATCTGCTTGAATTGTTGATATTGTTGTTGTGATTGCTGATAACTTTTTTCAGGGCTTTGAATGATTTTGGGTAACTTGGCAACATGTGCGTCATAGCCCATTAAACCCGTTAATTTTAGATGCGTTGCATGCTGTTGAATCACGTTTAACAGTGCCACAAATTGCGGCTGATTTTGCACACCACCCCGATGTAAACCGACATCAATTTCAATATTCACACTTAGACAAAGATTATATTTTTGAGCAAGTTGTAAATACTGCTGTAAGCGATGAACATCATCAATCAACCATTGAATATGAATATCGTGCTGAGCAGTACTTTGATAAAACAATTCCACTGCCCGTATTGGCATAGGTTTGCCGAATAAAATATCTGCTTGCTCAAAAGTATTCATGATCTCTGCCACATGCGGCAGATGAAAAACCATAAAGCACTGTGTCGCTAACTTTTGACTGGCCATTTTCAGCATCGGCATACAGGCTAAAGACTTCACCACCAAACGTGGTTTTAAATGACGGGGCAATTTTGACTGTACATCATCCAAATTTTGTTGATAGATTTTTAAATCTAAAATCAGTTGTGGTGTGCCCGTGCCCTGCTGTTTTAAATCCTGTGTCAATTGCTGAAAATAATTCGACTGCATCTTCATCTCCTAATTTTCAGACAAAAACAATTGTTTTAAATGTGGATTCAGCCATTTCTGATCAGGATCAATGTGTTGCCGTAACAACATAAAATCATCCCATTTAGGATATAAATCACGCAGTGATTCTGCTGTCATAGAATGTAATTTCCCCCAATGTGGACGACCCTGATATTTCTGCAAAATAGGCTCAACCAACTTAAAAATCTGGTGATAATCCTGTTTGTAAAATTGATGAATGGAAATAGAAACTGAATCACGTCCATAAAATGGACTCAACCAAATATCATCACCTTTGACATAACGAAATTCGATTGGAAAAAACATCGGCACTTTATGTTTTCGTAGCGTAGCTAAAAGCTCTTGCAAGCATGGTAAACCGTGCTCAATCGGCAACTGATACTCCATTTCATTAAATTTTGTCTGGCGCGGTGTTGGAAAAATACAGTTTGACCAATCAACAGCGTTGCTAGGTTGCACAAAAACCTTCAGCATTTTTTGTAAATAAGCATTGGTAACGGGGAAAATACGCGTCAACTCGGAACACATGGTCAGCAAAGCATCTTCCGAAAGCCATGACTCCTGCCGAGGCTGCAAATCTTGATCGGTTTCGTCTAACGTTTTTAACATGACTTGATCGGAATGAATAAATGCCCAAAATTCCAGATGGCGGTGCTGATGTTTCCATTGATCAATATGGGTATAAATATCTTGAATGGAACACAGTTGAATCTGTTCTTTTAATTTATATCGTTCCCGATTTTGCAGGGTAATTTTTGTCAATACGCCCAAGCTTCCCAGTGCGACACGCCCTGCCTGAAATATTTCCGTGTTGTGCTGCTGATCACATTGTAATAAGTCGCCATCCGCAGTGACCAATTCAAAACCTTGCACGAAAGCTGATAAACAGGGCAAATCCACCCCAGTCCCATGCGTTCCTGTAGAAATTGCACCAGCCAAACTTTGCTGATCAATATCGCCCTGATTCAGTAAAGCTTGATTCATCGGGGCAAGAGCTTCACCTAACTCATCTAAGCGTATTCCCGCCTGAACTGTACATTGGCTTTGATGTTCATTAAATGTCAAGCACGCCTTTTAAATGATCGAGATTGAGCAGCACCGCATCTGTTCTCGCCACTGCACTAAATGAATGACCTGCTCCCACGGTGCGAATTTGTGCATGTGATTGCACTATTTTTTGTAATTCATACACATGTTTTGGTTGGAAAATTTGCGGCGAAGCTTTTTGACTTCCCGACCAATTGCTCCATGTTTCATTCGCCTGTTGTATTTTCATTATTATTCCTTGGCTGATATCACTTTAACCCCCCAATTAGAGTAAAATACCTAAAAAATCAAATATGGGAACCCATCCGTTCAAAAAAACCACGCACAATAAAATAATTTTATTCATATTCAATATATTACAATTTCAAAAAAAGCACTCGACTAAAGCCTAAATGCAAGACTCATTAGAAATGCATATCTTTTCAACAAGGTTTAAAAATAAATATAGAATGGAGTTTCAAAATGGTGAGCGCATATGATGAATTACCGCGTACCCCTGCAAACTTTGTAGCGTTGTCACCGCTACGCTATCTTGATCGTGCGGCGCATATCTATCCAAATCAACATGCAATTATTCATGGTCAGCGTCGTATTACTTGGCGTGAAACATACAATCGTTGCCGTCAATTTGCTAGCCAGCTCCAAAAACTCGGCATCGGTAAAAATGATACCGTTTCTACACTACTTCCCAACATCCCTGCCATGATTGAAGCGCACTTTGCTGTTCCTATGGCGGGTGCTGTACTCAACACCTTAAATACACGTCTAGATGCCAAGACTTTAGCCTTCATGCTAGAACACGCTGAAACTAAAGTCTTATTGGTCGACCCTGAATTTGCAGCAGTTGCCACAGAAGCGCTTGCACTGGTTCCGCAAGAGATCTATGTGATTGATGTCGATGATGCTGAATATGAATATGGATTTTCGACCCCGATTGGTCAAATTGAATATGAAGACTGGCTAACTGACGGCGACGCAAATTTTGAATGGCATCTCCCTCAAGATGAATGGGATGCGATCAGTTTAAGTTACACCTCTGGAACCACAGGCAATCCTAAAGGCGTGGTTTACCATCACCGTGGTGCTTACATCAACGCAGCCAGTAATATCATTGCTTGCGGTATGACACCTCGCGCAACCTATTTATGGACACTGCCCCTATTCCACTGTAATGGCTGGTGCTTTGCATGGACGATGGCGGCCAACGGTGGCACCAATGTCTGTTTACGTAAAGTCGATGCTGGGCTGATTTTTAAATTAATTGCTGAACATAAAGTCGATTATTTCTGCGGTGCGCCTATTGTTTTATCCATGCTGATTAATACCCCAGAAGATCAAAAAACGGCCTTTGAGCACCGTGTAGAAGTCATGGTTGCAGGCGCAGCACCGCCAGCGACAACCATTGAAGGCATGCGCAATATGGGGATTAATGTGACTCATGTTTATGGTTTAACTGAAACCTATGGCCCTTCTGCGCTCTGTGCCTCACAGGCAGGCTGGAGTGATTTGTCCATTCAAGAACAAGCGCAACTCCATTCACGTCAAGGCGTACCTTATCCGCTGCAAGACAGCATGAAAGTCCTTGATCCTGAAACCATGCAGGAAGTGCCGCATGATGGACAAACTATGGGCGAGATTATGTTCCGTGGCAACATTGTGATGAAAGGCTATTTAAAGAATCCCGAGGCAACAGCTGAAGCTTTCGCAGGAGGATGGTTCCATACCGGTGATCTTGCTGTTTGCCAGCCCGATGGTTATGCCAAAATTACCGATCGCTCCAAAGATGTGATTATTTCAGGGGGTGAAAATATTTCATCACTTGAAGTCGAAGAAATATTATATAAACACCCTGCCGTACTCACAGCAGCCGTGGTTGCCAAACCTGATCCACGTTGGCAAGAAGTTCCATGTGCCTTTGTAGAACTGAAGAACGGTCAAACAGCAACAGCTGAAGAACTGATTGAATTCTGTAAACAACATCTCGCACGTTTTAAAGTGCCTAAAGATCTGGTCATTACCGAAATCCCGAAAACATCGACAGGGAAACTACAAAAATTTATCTTACGTGATTGGGCAAAGGAACGCGCGGTGTCAGTGAATCTTATGGCTATACGGAATAACGTATAGCCATTAAATTCTCGTAAAAAAAGCCCTGCAATGCAAGGCTTAATTTGACGTTGAGCTAATCAAGATCGGATAATGCTCAACGGATGTAAGTCACTTTAGTTAGACATTGCATGTCATTGACATAAGACCTTTATAGATTACCCCACCACTTAAAGTAATATTATAAATAGAGCCGACCACAAAGCTATTTGAACCGTTCTCACCTATAGCAAATGTACCATTTTGGCTAGATTGACCTTGTTGGTTAGCAATTCCTAAAACATTAAAGTTATTGTAGACATTATTATTTTCAATCCAATTCATTGAAGAAACATAAGAGGTTTCATCACTGTTTGCTTTAACCGTAAATGCAATACCAATTGAACCATTTGGATTTAAGGTAATACTGCCATTATGTACAGTCGGTGTAATAAAGGAAGTACGATCCCATCCCCCTCCACTTAGCAATCTAGCTTGAGTCGTTTTGAGATCAGTACAATTAACTTGCTTAGTGGAAGCAGAGCTAACTTTGCTTCCTAATGGAATATATGCAAAATAATAATATGAGCTATTGTTATACGTTGATACTTCTGATGTTTCAGTTTCACCCGTATATTTTTTGTAATCAATTGTGCCTTTAGTAATTCGGGCTAAAGCAAAGTTTTTATTACCATTAATTTCTTTACCAACAATATTTCCATACAACTTAATCGGATCAAATTCAGTCACAATACCTTGGTCATTTTGTTTAATATCAATGACTTTAGATGAACCGCTTGCAGAGAAGTAATCATAGAGAATTCTATATTCTTTAGATGTATCTAATTTTTCAAGAACTGAGCCTGTAGATTCATTGGAACCTGAGTTAGAGCCATTGCCAGTAGTACCACCCGTATTAGGAGAGGTGTTAGAGCCAGGGGTGTTCCCGCTATCACTACCGCCACCACCACAAGCAGTCAATACAAGGCTTAATGAAATTAATAAAGCTGTTTTTTTAAAATGGTTCATGATGAATCCTAAGAAGGTGCTTATACAATAAAAAATGATTATATAAAAAGAATTTTTTGTATATAAAGTGATAAAAATTATAAGTTTTAACTCAGATAAAATATCTTAGGTATATAGAATAAGTCAACATTGGAGTATTTATAAAAAATTCCGCTGACAGTTTGAGATTGAAAAAACCCTGCCGTAGCAGGGTCAGTGCATTTTAATTTCCACACGTTATTCCGCATAGCCAATTTAATTAATTCTCTATAACCTTCGTCACATAAAAACGGTTTTTACCAATAAAAAAAGCGGCTCACAAGAGCCGCTTTTTTACTTTAAAGATGAACAAATTAATTGTCTGAAATTAAAGCCACTTGTTGAATGTAATTAAACAATTTCAGCTTCGAAGCTGCCAATTCATCTTCAGGCAACTGTTTTGCAATATCACGATGAATACGCAAAATATGCTGACGAATTGGATGATGCTCTGCCGCATTATGCGCTTTCATGAATTCCTTAATCGCAGGATCACCTTGAGCAATCATACGATCGACCCAACGGTTCAATTGTGCTGTTTTTTTCGCACCTTGCTGTGGCGTTAAATAAGATAAAATCACCGTTTCATCTTCATTACGCAACAATTTACCAATACGTAAAAATTGGCGACGGCGTGCTTCATGTGCCGTAATATTACGTACATCTAACAAAGCATCAATTAAACGCTCTTCCACAGGAAGTTTCTGAATTTGTTTAAGACTCAATTCAGCCAATTGTTCACCTAAAGCAGCCATACGCTGAACTGCTTTTTTTTGTTCGGTTTTGCTTGCACGCCCTTCTAAAGTGTCAAAGTCATCTTCAGTAAAACGCTGTTGCGGTCGACGTGCCACGATTAATCTGCCTCGTAAAATTTTGCTGCAAATAGTGCCTGAATTTCAGATAAAGCTTGTTCTTCATCTGCACCATCAAGCACTAAACGTAAAGTTGTACCCTTGCCTGCGCCCATCATAAGCAAAGACATAATATTTTTTGCATCTACTAATTTATCACCTTTACCAATTTGAATCGATGAACGAAATTTGGTGGTGACTTCGATTAGCTTTCCAGACGCACGCGCATGTAAACCTAGTTTATTAATTACGTCAACAGTTGTGTCAATCATGACCAGTGCTTCATTTCCCTGTGTAAGACTTGAATAGACCATTTTTCCTCAAGGGCTTTTTTGAGTCTATCCACGATATATACTGAACGGTGCTGCCCTCCAGTGCATCCAATCGACACCGTTATATAGTGACGATGACCTTCGGCAAAGGCAGGCAACCACTTATCTAAAAAATAATAAATATCTTGGAACATCTCATTGGTTTGTTCACTTTGTAGCAAAAACTGTTGTACAGGCAAATCTAAACCTGAATATTTTCGCAATTCCAAATCCCAATGTGGATTAGGCAAATGACGTACGTCAAACACATAATCGGCATCAAGTGGAATACCGTGTTTATAACCAAAAGATTGCAAAATTAAAATTAAGTTATCCGATTGCCCAAGTTTAGACAATAAAGTGTGCTTTAAATCATGCACACTTTTATCGGTGGTATCAATATGTACTGTTGAACGTAATTGTATCGGAAGTAATAATGTTTTTTCTTCCTGAATACATTCAGTCAAGCTTTTAAAACGACTCGATAACGGGTGTGGGCGACGTGATGCACTAAAACGAGAAATCAATTCTTGGTCTTGCGTGGTCAAATAAATAATATCAACCGAACCATGTTTCTGCAATTGTTCAAAAACATGGTCAAATTCTTGCAAATCTGCGCGAGTACTACGGACATCCACCCCTAAAGCCAATTGCTCTAGATTATTTTCACGATCTAGCTTAGCCACAATTTCAGGCAGCAAGGCCAAAGGTAAATTATCAATACAGTAGTAACCTAAATCTTCAAGCACCTGCAAGGCAGATGATTTCCCTGATCCAGATTGTCCTGTAACGATTAAAATACGCTTCATGGCAAGGCTGTCCTTTAGCTTATGCTGTTTGCTTAAAACTATGCAGTGTATTTAACCTGCACGTTATCAATCAGTCGAGTTGTCCCTAACTTAGCCGCAACAAAGAGAATAACATTCTGATTAAATGCTTCAATTTTTTGCAATTCAGGTGTACGTGCTTCCACATAATCCACAATAAAACCAACTTGTGTCAACGTCTGCTTAATCTTTTCTAACACGTCTACAAGACTAACACCATTGTGAAGTTCTTGTTCAGCCGCTTTTAAGCTTTGGAAAATGCTCGGTGCTATTTTACGCTGTTCTTCAGTTAAATAGCCATTACGCGAACTGAGTGCCAGACCATCTTCTGCACGCGTAATCGGTACACCAATCACTTCTAAAGGAATATTCAAATCACGTACAAACTGACGAATCACCGCCAATTGCTGATAATCTTTTTGTCCAAAGAAAGCAAAATTCGGCTGCACAATATTAAACAATTTCGTAACAACCACCGCCACGCCATCAAAGTGACCCGGACGCTGTAAACCACATAAATCATTGGTAATACTAGACACGCTAATATTGGTGAAGCGTGGTTTGTTGCCATACATTTGTTCAACGCTGGGCGCAAAAACAATGTCACAACCGACATCGGCTAACAAATGGCTATCGTGCTCTAAAGTACGCGGATAATTTTCAAAATCTTCATTTGGGCCAAATTGAATCGGATTGACAAAAATACTGACCACCACGACGTCACATATTTTACGCGCTTCACGCACTAAATTTAAATGACCTTCGTGTAAATTCCCCATGGTTGGAACAAAACCAATAATTTTTCGCGCTGATCGAGCTGGACTCAGTGACGCTGATAATCCTTGAATCGTGGTTTCTGTTTTCATGTTTACAGCTCAACTTGAAAAGTGTGTTCTTTAGCAGGGAAAGAACCCTCTAGTACCGCAGCATGGTAGGCTTTAAAAGCATCCAAAATTGCAGTTTCTCCCGCTTGTTCTTTCATAAAGTTACGCACAAATTTAGCCACGCGACCAAAGGTCAAGCCAAGCATATCTTGAACAACCAGTACTTGACCGTCAGTATCCACACCCGCTCCAATGCCAATCACAGGAACATGCGGGAACAACTCACTAATTTCTTTGCCTAATTGTGCAGGTACACATTCTAATAATAATAAAGCAGCACCCGCTTCAACCACTGCTTTACAATCAGCAATCAAGCGATCCGCGGCTTCACGGGTACGTGCTTGTAATTTATAACCACCAAAGACATGCACCGATTGTGGGGTTAAACCTAAATGTACACAGACTGGAATACCATTTCGGGTCAAAACAGTGACGGTTTCATTTAACCATGCACCGCCTTCCATTTTGACCATTTGCGCACCCGCCTGCATTACAGTTTTTGAACTGCTTAATGCATCATTTAAAGTGGCATAGCTCATAAATGGCAAATCAGTCATAATAAAAGCATGCTGATTACCACGACGTACTGCTGCGGTATGGTAAGCCATATCTTCTACAGTAACAGGCAACGTTGAATCACGTCCCTGAATCGCCATCCCCAAAGAATCGCCAATTAAAATAGTGTCGACTTCTGCAATTTCCATTGCTTTCGCCATGCTAGCATCGTAGCAAGTCAAACAAGAAAATTTGCGTCCGTCAGTTTTAAATTTTCTTAAGTCACTGAGACTAATCATCAAAATGTTCCTCTAACACGTTCCAAGAACATGTCTAAATTAAATATTTGACCAAGAGTCATCATCCAAAACCACAAGGGTCGGATGTTGTACCATGGGTAAATCTTTTAATCGTTGTGCTTTAATTTCTATATTTGCATCTAAGTCTAACAAGGGTATCACCACAAAATCACGCTCAAACAGTCCAGCATGTGGCACTGTTAAACGCGCATTGTGTATGTGTTGCTGACCATACACCAATAAATCCAAATCTAAAGTCCGTTCACCCCAACGGCGTAAACGTACCCGACCAGACTCTTGCTCAAAACTTTGCAATTGATCTAACAAAGCCAAAGGGGCTAAATCAGTTTCTAGTTGCACCACCGCATTTAAATAATTCGGTTGGTCTTGTGGCCCCATCGGTGGGCTTTGATATAACTTCGATGTTTTCACTGTTCCAAGTGTCGCCAGCTTTTGCACAGCTTCAATCAAAATTTGCCGTGAATCACCCAAGTTACTGCCTAAGCCAATATAGGTTACCGTGGTCATTGTGTCGGCCCAAAAACCACTTGGTTTAAATCACGTGTTACCCGTTTACGTTTTAAAATCGGGTGATCCGCGCGAATTTCCGAACCACCAGAAGTCACCATTTGAACAGGTCTTTCAGGTTTGCCTCGGCTCTTACGGTCACGTTCACGACGACTGCGTGGTGCAACCTCTTGAACCAAAGGTTCAATTTCAACAGACACGGATTTAGACTCAACCACATCGTCTACTGATGCTTTACGACGACTTTTAGCACGCTGGCGATTGTATTGGCTAATCGCACGTTCTTTTTCATCGCTGTTCATCAGCTGATACGAATCCCACCACGTTCCCATACCTTGTGTGCTGTGATCACCAGACTTCTCACGCAGTAACAGGAAGTCAAATCCTGCACGGAAGCGCGCATGGGTCGATAAAGATTGAATTTGCTGTGGTTTAGGGCTGAGCAAACGGGTTTGCATTTCCCAAACTTCGCGAATAAAAGTTTCTGCAAAACGCGGAATAATGGTTCGCGTTGCTTGACGTTTTAAGACATCTAAGCCCGCTTGCGCGCGCGCTTCCGCAGCAACCATACCTTTGTTTAAATAAAACTCACAACGTTCTAAAAAGGGCTTCCACAACAAAACCGCATAGAAAAATGCAGGGTTGATGGTTTTACCGATTTGAATACGTTGATCGGTATTGATGGCAGCACGTTCAATAAATGTTGAGATCTCTGGATCGATGTCTGCAAAGAGCTGACGCCAAATATCAAAATCGATCAGCATCGGCAGCACACGATTCAAATGCCCCATGGTGAATAATTTCTGCGACTCATCATATAAACGATGCGGAGAAATATCACGCAGCAACTGGGTCATTTCAGGAGTGAAAACTTCTAAAATGTCAGGTGCAATACTAAAATTCAATTTTGCTGCAAAGCGTAAAGTACGCAGCATACGGACGGGATCTTCTTCAAAACGTAAAGTTGGATCGCCCAGTAAGCGTAAGGTTTTATTTTTTATGTCATCAATGGCATGACAAAAATCGAGCACGATGCCTTTACGCGGTTGATAATACATCGCGTTAATCGAAAAATCACGGCGAGCAAAATCTTGCTCAATCGTGCCCCAATTATTATCCCGTAAAATCATACCTGAAGCAGAGGTGACCTCTTTTTTCGGTGGCGCACGGAAAGTGGCAACTTCGACCAGTTCTCGACCGGAATAGACATGAGCAAGCTCAAAACGTCGTCCAATAATACGACAACGTCGTCCGAAAACTTCTTTCACTTGAGCGGGTGTCGCATCGGTGACGGCATCAAAATCTTTAGGATTTAGACCCAACATTAAGTCACGAACACCACCACCGACGATATACGCTTCAAAGCCTGCCTTGGTTAAGGCATCGATAACATCTAAGATGTAAGAAGGTAATTGAGCGGTTGATAAACCACATTTTGACGCGTGCAAAGTTTGCAAAAGACGCTGTCTCCTACGTCTGAACGTAAAATATCTAAGATGACGCTAATCATATATCTAACACAATCAAAGGGCAATTTGATTATCTCAATGCTGAATATATTGTTCGCTCTTTCTTGCCCACTTAAAGCATAAATTACAGACCTAATCGGTCTTTATTTTTGGCAAATAATGCAGGCCCTATGCCCTTCACCTGTTGCAATTCCTCAATGTTTTTAAATTTTCCATTTTTTTGACGATAGGCAATAATCGCTTCTGCTTTTTTTAATCCAATGCCAGATAATTCTTGTAATTGCGCTAAATTGGCTTGATTCAAACTTATTTTAGCAGCACTGGATGGTTGTAAAGCGGGCTTTGCCAAATAATGATTCTGGGTTGTAGAGACGCGTGGGATTTTTAAACGTGCATCTTGGGCTTCTTGTTCAGCCTTCCATTTTAAATATTGTTGGTCGAATTGTTGCGCATAAAGATTCGATCCACCCAACAATGACATGCATAAACACAGATAAAAAATGCGCTGAAGCAGCTGTTTTATTTTTTTCATTAGGACACCTATTATTTTAATTGTTGTTTTGCTTGCTCCCACAATTGATCCATTTCTGCTAAAGAGAGCGCTTCAATTTTTTGCTGTTGTTGCTGAGCCTGATCTTCAATGAAAGCAAAACGCGTTCTAAATTTATGAATGGTACTTAAAAGTGCCATTTCACTCGACACGCCAAGTTTACGTCCAACATTGATCAGTGAAAATAAACAATCACCAAATTCATCGAATATTTCGTCGGAATTTTGCTTTTGCATGGCGTGCTGTAATTCGGCTAATTCTTCATTTAATTTTCCATAAGCGCCTGCAACATCAGCAAAATCGAAACCGATTTGTGCCGCATTTTTTTGGATTTCATCCGCTTGTTGAAGCGCAGGTCCATGCTTAATTTCATCTAAGCGAGATTGTGCTTTGCCTTGTTTTTCTTGTTGTTTAATTTGCTTCCACAGCACCGCAACATCTGCCGAACTCAATTGTGAAAATTGTTCTGCTTGAAAGACATGCGGATGACGACGAATTAATTTTTCAGTAATCGCCTGTACCACATCATCAAAATTAAATGCCCCCTGCTCGCTAAACATTTGCGCTTGAAAAACCACTTGCAGCAACAGATCACCAAGTTCATCTCGAATTTCATCGGTGTTGCCATCTCGAATCGCGGCTTCCACTTCATAAGCCTCTTCTATGGCATATTTGGTTAAACTTTGTGGTGTTTGTTGTTGATCCCATGGACATTTTTCACGTAACTCACGCATCACTGCCAATAATTTATCCACGTTTTTATCACTCCAATCACGTTATATAAATTTCAGTTTTCACTGTTAATATTTGTTATGCTCAAGCCAAATAAATGAAAAAACCGAAGCGCGACAAAAACAAAATAAACAGGGAAAATGACATGCACAGTATATTTATTAGTGGGGCAGCACAAGGCATTGGCGCTGCAATTGCAACGCTGTTTTATCAACATGGCTACAAAGTGGGCATTTATGATATTAACGCTGTTCAAGCGCAAAAACTGGCGCAACAATTGGGACCGCAGGCAAAAGCGGGGTTACTCGATGTGTCCAACTATAGCCAATGGCAACAGGCTCTAAACGAGTTTCAGGCTTGGGCAGGTGAAATTAATGTGTTGGTCAATAATGCAGGGATTTTATATTCAGGTGCTTTTGAACAGACCGATATCGCCGCACATCATCGTACCATCGACATTAATGTCAAAGGGGTTTTAAATGGTTGCCATGCTGCCTTGCCCTTTTTAAAACAAGCCTCTTTTGCTCGGGTGATTAATTTATCTTCCGCTTCTGCCATTTATGGACAAGCCGATTTGGTGTCTTATTCTGCCAGTAAGTTTGCTGTGCGTGGCATTACCGAAGGATTAGACATTGAATGGCAAAAATATGGCATCCGCGTTTTAGATGTGATGCCGCTATTTGTACAAACAGCCATGGTTAAAGATATGGATGCCGGCAGTATTCAAAACATGGGGGTGCATTTAAGTGCTCATGATGTCGCAGAACAGATTTATCAATTGGTGCAACGCCAAGATAGCATCTTTACACCAACACATCAGCCCGTAGGCTTCAAAACTAAACTGCTCTTTACACTGTCTGGTATGAGTCCGCAGTTTGTCAATCGAATCAGCAATCGTATTTTAGCCAAAAGAAAATAAGCCATCGCTAAAAACAGACTAGCTAACGAAAACAAAAAGAGCCTGATTTACAGGCTCTTTTTATTCACTACAAAAATTATTTAATTCTGAATGAGATTTTTCTATTCTCTGTTTTAGAGATTAAATTTCCGTCACAACTTATAAAAATGAAGAGATATCTTGTGGTTTAGATGCTGAACTTTCTGGCATTTTAAATTCAATACCCGCTTTTTTAAACAGTTTAGGATATTCCACCAAAGCCATACTTGAGTTTTTAGCAATACCGGTAATATCGCCCACCACATTTTTTGCATCGACTAATGACAATCCAGTGTTAGTTAAACTGCTTGGATTAGTCATCAATCCCATACTAACTTGTTTTGCGCCCAACGCTAACTCACGTGCTGTTAAGCTAGCAATCACAAAGTTAGTTGCTGAATTTAACAATAATTGCTTTTGTTTAACATCCAGTGCTGAAAGTTTTGCAACGGTCGCTTCTTCATCTTTTTTTGATGCTTCTAAAACAGCATTCGACATTGCGACGATTTCTTTTTGAATCGCCTCTTTTTCTTTTGGATCAGAAGTCATTTTCAAACTTTTTTGTTTGGTTTTTAACTCATCTGAATCCTTTTTACTCGCCAACAAAGAAGCTAAAGCACTACGACTTTCAATAAACATTGCATTGGTGGCTTTCGCTTGGGTAAAAAAGCCTGTTATATCTAGATTTGCAGATGAAACACCTGTTGCTGACTCAGTCAACTTTGATGATATAGCGCTTAAGCTACCAAAACCGGCATGCGCAGTTGCACTGCCTAAAGTCATCATTGTTACAACAGCAATCGCCATTTTTTTCATGTGAATATATCCTTTAATTTGAAGAATCGGCTTTTTGCACGATTTGTTTGAGAATTTGAGGTAATGCGTTAAACATTTGAATGTTGTACATGGCATGTTGGTGCTGATGATCAATACCCTTTAATTCAACTTCTTGCTGAAGCCCATATGCACCAATGCGTTCAGACTTTTGATTAAATCTGCGTGCACCGCTGCCCATAACCAAAGTGGCATTACAACTGGATTGATCTGCATTACATTTCACAGAATTATCTTTGACTTGAATTTTAAAAACAGGCTGCAAGCATTCATCATTTGGCAGATGAAGTTTAAGATCTAAATTCTTTTTAAAACCTGAATTTTCAGTCAACTGAACAATTGCAGCTTTTAATGGTATTTGACCTTTAAAACCTGCCCCAGTCGCATAAAAAGGTCGCTTTGATTCGCTGGCAAGCGCGTGATAAATTAATGGGCCATAACCATAAAATGGAATATCACCAACTTGTTCTGTATGCAAACTTGGACAAAATACCCGCGCCAATTTTGAATCGCCTACAGATGCATTGCTATCCACCCAAATAACGTCACCAGATTGCACCGCTAGACGGTCATTGCCACTGACTGGAAAATCCAATTGTGCTTTGACTTGAGCACCTTGACGTTCAATAACCGTTGCTTCCCAAGTTGGAATGAATACATTTTTTTTCGCAACTTTTTGTTGATTAAAAACATGTATTTTCATCCCTACGCTTAAACGCTCACCTTGATCGGAAATCGTAATATTTTGATTGCTCGATGCACTCACTTTCAAATCTGAACGGGTGAATTGAATCCCTTTTTGAAACTTATTACCCAATTGAATCAAAGCATTTTTTAATGAAATTTCTTTACGTGCATCTAAAGAAAACCCCATCCCTTGGGAAATCGTTTCTTTAATCTCATCCGTTGCATGTGCTGAATAAATCACACGACCAGAACGATCAATCATTTCTCCAAAAACTTCACTGTGAATCACTTGCTGTTGAGTCATTTTCCCCACAGCCTGTTCATAAGCAATCACAGGCATCACATTAATACGGATGAAAAATTCGGGTAACTCTCGCTGATTGACATCTTCAGCCTGCGCCAACGCTGTTTGTTCACTAATACTTTGAGCTAGTGCGCTATAACGCTTATTCACAGGTGTTAAAGAGAAAGAGGCATTTTCACCGACAGCATCGGAAAAAATTTGCTCAACCAAATCCTTGGATTCACCTTGATAAGTCAACACATCAACAACTAAGGCTTTCGGCTTATTCAACGTTTGACGGGTATTGCTGGCAATCTTACTGAAGGTTTTGGCATTGTTTTGCAATAACACTGGAATCGCAACGGCATAATCACTATCGGCATGCACAACACGAATTAAATCGCCATCAGCTGAACTTAGCTCATCATTTTTGGCAATGCCCTGTTTAAAGCCTTTATC
The DNA here is from genome assembly GCA_963812025.1 of uncultured Gammaproteobacteria bacterium. Lineage (GTDB taxonomy): Bacteria > Pseudomonadota > Gammaproteobacteria > Pseudomonadales > Moraxellaceae > Acinetobacter. Next base: position 270,399 of record CAWETQ010000002.1, on the reverse strand, counting down.
CAAAATTAAATATGATTTCCAATGATCAATCACATTGCTTTGAATTTCTGTGACCATGAATTTAGCTTTCATGTCTTGAGTCACTTGCTGCACTAAAGTCAGCAAGGTACTTTGAAATTTTTTCTCAATTTCAGCTCTGGTTGCGGGTGCATCCACAGCATTACTTAAAACTTTGATCGGCTGAGATAAGGTTACACTATCGCTATAGAGCACTTCACCCGATAAAATATTAGTCAATTTGAGACTCAAAGTCACAGGTAAGAAAATCTCGGATGTGGAATCCTTATTCACCACATATTCACTGGCGCGCAACACTTCTAAAGAAGCCACATAAGTTCGATGCTTCGTCTTTTGAGCGATATGACTCACCATATTTTCAGGAAAACTTTGTTGTAGCCCTTGAACAAAAATCTCCTGCGCTTGTTTTCGCGTGCTTTCATTTTGAATAGCTTTGCTAAAATCACAGATAATTGGCGAACCATTGGCTTCAATGTGATTTGGATCTTGACGGCAACCTTGATCTAAACCAAAAATCCCTTGCGATGGATAAATCTGAATATTTGCTTGTGCCACAGACACCGAAATCATCGACATTACAAACAATAATGCTTTAGCTTTTACTTGCACTGCGTACCACCGATACATAAAGTGATGGTATTTCCAGCCTGTAAACGTTCAGCGCTCGACAATGTCGGATTAACTTTACGTAAGGCTTTGGCTAGCTCTGCGGTGACGGGTTTATTGCTCTTATATGTCATGGTCATTTCGACCAATTTGCCATCTTGGGTACGAATATCAATGTTTTCTGCACCTTCAATTTCTTCAAGTGCAACATAAAGGTCATCACCTAAACGCGTTGAAACATTCCCTGATACGCTTTTTACAAAAACAGTGATTTCTTTACCATACATTGAACGGTTTTTAGCGTAAGCAAGAATTTGTGGGCCTACTTGGCTAATCGCTAAATCACCTAATTTTTTTGCGACATTGGTACGACAAGAGTCTGTCGTTGCACCTGTTGAAGACTCAGTACGGGTTTCTCCCCCCATTAATGTGCCATCATCTACCGAGTAAATTTTGAAGCTTACTGCACCATCACAAACAAATTGCCCTGTCGCTTGCGAACGCCCGCGATCATAAATATACGAGCTTCCCGCCATAAACCAATCGGCTTTTTCCTTACGGGCAGCAACTGCCAATTTAGCCAACTCAGCATCCCCTAAAAGTTGCTGAATCGTGAGGCTACGACCTTTCAAATAGGTACTACGGAAAATATCTGAATCTAGTAAGCGTAAGTCATAACGCGATGCTGCTGCTGAAATTGCATTTAAAGTTTGGTTATCACGTTCAGCTTTGGTACTTGGTGTTTGGTATTCAACATATTTCACGAAGCTTTGAATATCATTTTGGCGTTCTGACTGGTTATAACGCGCTGATTCACTGGCGTTATAACTGCTCGATGATGCAGATTTACCTGAATTGTTATGGCTGGCTGAACGTGCAGATCCACTTACACCCGCCCCATAATAATTGTCATAAGCAGAGACTGATGCAGCGGATGAGCGCCCTTTAGATGAATACGAATCCGATGCACTGGCTTTAGCACTTTCCTTTGCATCATAACTGGCATTTTCATCATAGGCATAACTACGGTCTGAATAGAATGAGGTAAATTCTTTGACAGGTTTGGAGTTATCTTTTGGAACACCAAAATATTCATCCATTATGATCATAATCGGGCTAGTACGACTGGTCTTTTTGGCTAAGCCTAAATCATTCAAAATTGAACGAAATTCTTGATCATCCATTTCCAAAGTAATTTGCGTGACCAGTTCATTGTTGCCTTGAGTCGAGCTTCCTCGATTACTGATGTACGTTTGATCTACTTGTTTTATAATCGCTTCAAGATGTGGCTGTGCTTGCTCCATGGCTTGAGGACCATTTATTTTTTTAATCATTGCAATCACCGCATCTTGTTTCGCATTTTGCAAAGCTTGATTTCGTGTTGCATTCAAATCTTTTTTTATAATTGTTGCTGTACCTTCCCCATTTACTTTAATCATTTCAGCATAAACAACTTGCCCTCCAAGCGCACATATCAGTGCCAATATAGTTTTTTTCATTATTACGACCTTTTACTAAAGTTATGAATGAGCCTGTCGCTATATTTTTGTTAAGAATGTCTCAAAAAACACACAAAAAGCAAACAAACAACAGACATATCATAATATGATTTTTCACATAAAAAAAGACAATATATTACATTTCAGTTGGTTAGATTAGATTAACTCTTAATTTAAAATCCCTAATCAAAAACTAAAAACACCTCACCCCGTCTTCATTTTGAATAAAAAATTTGTAATCACTTCACTAAAGAACAAAGTTAGCATCCAGCAAAAACGCAATGCAAAGATAAAAAAAGAATGGTAAAACTTAAAATTCTCATCCAATTTAGATGATTATTAACAGACTATATCGCAGAAATAATTTGAATTTTGGGAAAAGTAAAACCTTGACAGGAGGCTTCAGAACGCCATGCAACCGTAAGCATCACCTGAGCCAAATGGAAGTTTTGATAGGCAAATGTACCAATTAAGGGATGATGACATAATCCACCATCATGAACTGGATGAATCCGCGTATCTAATTCATTTAAGTTCAAACGCACCCCTAACCCTGCGGCTTTTAAAACTGCTTCTTTGGTGGTCCAAACCTTAAACCAATAATTTCGGTCTTGTTCTAATGCATGCCAATGTTGTAATTCATTGGGATGAAAAGCATGTGCTGCTAAAGCTTCAAATCGTACCTTACGATCTAAGTCTTCAATATCCACACCTAAATCTTGCATCTGCGTACTGCTTGCTAAAGCATAATGTTTTTGGCTATGACTATGATTGAAATAAAATTTAGGGAAATTAATTAAATACGGTTTGCCATACTCGGTTTTAGAAAAATCATTTTGTTGCAGCGTGATCTGTAATTGCTCGGACAACAATTGATTGCGATAACCATAGACAGCCTGCTTTTGCAGCTGAATTTTAGCCTTACGATCCAATGTTTGAGATAAAGGCACAATATGTTCCAGTGTATCCACCTCTACGCGTATCAGTCTGGTCACATCAATCACCTTCTCAAAAATATAATCACATCTTAAAAGAAAAAAGCCCAAAGTAAACTTCGGGCTTTGTTCAATCAAGAGCAGATCAATTAGCTTTTATATTTCTTAGCAGCCTTTTTAAATTTCTGCACATGGCGACGTTTACGTGCTGCAACGCGTTCATCCACTTGCGTTTTACGACCTTCAAATGGATTTTCAGAGGTTTTAAACTCAATTCGAACTGGCGTACCTTCAAGTTTATAAACTCTACGGAATACGTTCTCAAGATAGCGGCGATAATCTGCAGGGGTTTTATCCACCTTATTACCATGCACCACAATCGTTGGTGGATTTTGTCCACCCATATGCGCATAACGCATTTTAATACGACGACCGCTGATCATAGGCGGTTGATGTGCTTCAGTCGCATCATTCAAAATTTGCGTGATTTTCGCAGGTGAAACTTTTAAATGCGAAGAATCATAAGCACGATGGATCGAAGGATATAAATCACCAACTCCTGTACCATGCAATGCAGAAATGAAATGTACTTTTGCCCATGGAATAAAGTCAAAACGACGATCAACATCAAGCTTACATTGCTTGCGGTCATAGTCCGACATGTTGTCCCATTTGTTGATGGCAATCACCATTGCTCGACCCGCTTCTAAAGCATAGCCAATTAAATGCAGATCTTGCTCAACCACACCTTCACGTGCATCCAAGACCACAACCACAACATGCGCATCTTTAATCGCTTGTAAAGTTTTAACAATTGAGAACTTCTCAATCATTTCATCCACTTTACCTTTACGACGCACACCCGCGGTGTCAATCAAGGTATATTTCTTTTCATTCCGTTCATACGGAATATAAATAGAATCACGCGTCGTTCCAGGCATGTCGAAAACAACAACACGATCTTCGCCCAGTAAACGGTTCACCAAGGTCGATTTACCCACGTTAGGACGACCAATGACCGCTAAACGCAGACCTGTTGCTTTATCGTGTTCATCTTCGTCGCCATCTTCAGGAACGTCTTCAAGCACTTCCTCAAGCATCTGTGCCACGCCACGACCATGACTGGCTGCAACGTGTAATGGCTCACCAAAGCCCAGTTGATAAAATTCAACTACAGCAGCTTCAGCATGAACACCATCGACCTTGTTCGCAACGAGGTAAACTTTTTTACCCAAAGTACGAATTTCACGGGCAATCTGTTCATCAGATGCCAGTAATCCTGCGCGTGCATCGACAACAAAAATAATAATATCTGCTTCATTGATGGCAGTTTTAGACTGTTCTGCCATGTATGCATCGATACCAGCTTCACTTTCGCCAATACCACCAGTATCTACAACAATGAATGATTTATTTTGATAAGTTGCATCACCATATTTACGGTCACGGGTAAGACCTGCAAAATCGGCGACGAGAGCATCACGACTCTTGGTAATCTGGTTAAATAGCGTTGATTTTCCGACGTTCGGACGACCAATGAGCGCAATTACGGGTTTCATAGATTAACCTTTATTCAAAATCAGCCAGTGAGACTGGTCTGAACATCAGAAACAATGGAAGAAAATAAAATATAAATAACTAAATAAAACACGGGGCATTGAAAATTTTCAAATACCCCGTGTTCAAAAAAATACGGATTTGCCTAGTTTAACATAAGCTAGAACAAAATTAACGGTTCTGCCAAACGCTTAACGCACCCTTTCGAGTAGAAACATACAGCTGATTATCAATCACACGCAATGAACGCACTTCACCACTGGTTTTTGAACGACCAATCAGTTGCCCAGAAGTCGGATCGATTAAGTGTAAGACACCATCTAGATCACCCACGACAAGGTCTTGCCCCAAAATCACAGGATTGCTCAGTTTACGGTTCAGTAAACTCTCGTTTTGCCACAATTGTTCACCAGTTGTCAGTGCATAAGCCGTGATTTTGCCATCGGCTTGAGCCACATAAACGGTGTTATTAAACACTTCTGGACGCAAAATACTGCTTGCATCTTCGCTCCACACCACTTGTTGTGAAGCTAAATCGGTCACAGTGACTTGTCCTTGAAAACTGGTCGTCACCAAAAATTGTCCGGCAACTACGGGATCACCATCAACATCATTCAGGCGTTGAATATCTGAACGACCATCACTGACTGCAACGCGGCGCTGCATACGTGGAATACCCGTTAATACATCAAGGGCATAGACATAAGCATTGGATGAAGCAATCAAAACTGTACGCGAATCGAGTGCAACAGGTGATGCCATGCCACGTAAGCTAAATTGTACATTTGGTAAGTTATATGTCCAAACTTGCTGACCTGTTGCAAGATCATGGGCATAAACAGTACCGTCATTGGTCACGGTAATCACTTGACCAGATTGAATCAATGAAGCAGATAAAATTGCGCCAGATAACTGTGCCGTCCACTTTTGTTCACCTGTAGCTTGATCCAGTGCAAAGAGTTGACCTTTTTTATTACCAACAACAACAGTCCCTTCACTCGCTTCTACACCAGAGCTTAAACCCTGTTTAGAAATATTTTTTTCCCATAAGCGTTGCTTACCTTGGTAAGCAGACACTTCACCTTTTGGGTCAACTGTAAAGATCACACCATTGTCCACATCTAAACGTAGACGTAATGGATCTTCTTCACTGGTTGAAGAAACACTTTGAGAAAATACAGGAACAAGACTTTTGGCTTGTACCAGTTTCGGCAATGGATTCGGTTTAACCTTCTCCACTTTTATTTTATTTGTTGAACAGCCAACAAGTGCAAATGTTAAAATTGTTAGCGCAAAAGGTATTTTGTATTTTCTATCCATCATGACTCATCCGCTTGTGTTTCTAAAATTGGGCGCTCAACTTCAGGATCATCAACTAAAACGCCGACACTTTCGAGTTTAATTTGTAAAATTTGACGTTCTTGTTGACGCTCAACCAGTGCATCCCATGCACTCATGTACGATTTTTTCGCATTTTCTGTATCATTTTTAGCAACATAAACATCACCGCGTGCTTCGTCAGCGGTCGCTTTAAAAGCAGGATCGGTCACAAGAGCTAAAGTTTTAATTGCTTCATCATATTTGTTTTGAGCAAGCTGAGCATAAGCCAAGCGCAGTTTAACCACTTGAACCAAGCCTGTATCATCCAGCTTAGAATTTTCAACTTTTTTCAATGCACGTTCTGCATGTGCATAATCTGCTTTGTCATAAGCCAGTTTCGCCATGAGCAATTGCGTTTGAATGGCTTGTGCAGAATTTGGTGCTTCTTTAACAATTTTGTCCGCAGTTGCAGATAAAGCATTAAATACATCGGCATTGCCTTGTGCATTCTTCGCATCATCCATCAACTGTTGAACTTTGGCTGTTTCCATTTGTGATTCAGCCAAATTTTTCTTCTGCCAATATTCCCAACCGAAAAAGGCAATCAACGCAATTAAAATCCCACTAATCATGGCAGAACCATATTTTTTAGTGAAAGATTTTAAGCTATCAAGTTGTTCATCATCACTTAATGCGTTCATGTGATTACCTTTTCCTTATGTTTTTTAAGCTTATTTTGAAGAAAATTTTTGAATGAAGAATGGTACAACATTTGCCACAGCAACTTCAGTTTGCTCGGCAGTTGCCAATTCTTTCACGGTTAATTGCTGCGCTTCCCACTCACGCTCACCGACAATCACAGCAAAAATAGCGCCGGATTGATCCGCTTTTTTCATTTGGCTCTTCATCGAACCTTGTGAACCCACTTTCAGACGAATATGACTATTTTCTGCTTCAAGTTGGTTACGAATTTGTTCCGCAAGCAGCAATGCTTTACCTTGCAATGCAGCATCTGACAATAAGAACACTTCGCAATCACGTACTGGTGTCTGGTCTTCAACTTGTTCAAGTAGAAGCAGTAAACGCTCCATCCCCATGGCAAAACCAACAGCAGGTACAGATTGATCAGCCTTGCCTTTCAATTGACCCACAAGACCATCGTAACGACCACCTGCACAGATGGTGCCTTGTGAACCTAAATGTGTCGTTGTCCACTCAAAGACTGTTTTGTTGTAGTAGTCGAGACCACGAACCAATTTTTGATTAATCACAAATTCTACGCCTGCATCAGTTAAATACTGCTGCAAGGTCGCAAAGTGATTCATGCTGTCTTCACCCATGAAGTCATGCAATTTTGGTGCATTTTCAAGGATTTGTTGTGTACGTGCGTCTTTAGAATCCAAAATACGCAGTGGATTGGTGGTTAAACGGCGCTGCGAATCTTCATCTAATTCAGCTTTATGCTGGTTCAAGAATTCAACCAATGCGGCACGGTATTCTGCGCGTTCGTCCGACTCACCCAAAGTATTGAGTTCGAGCTGAACTTTATCGGCAACACCCATGCGTTTCCACAAACGTGCAGTCATCAGAATCAATTCGGCATCTTGGTCAGGCGTAGCCACACCAAATGTTTCCACACCAAATTGATGAAACTGACGGTAGCGACCTTTTTGTGGTTTTTCATAACGGAACATTGGACCGATATACCACACACGCGGGGTCGCACCACGAAGCAAATTATGCTCAAGCATGGCACGGACACAGCCAGCAGTTCCTTCAGGGCGTAAAGTCAAAGACTCAGGTGGATTACCTTTGTCCAGAAATGTATACATTTCTTTTTCGACAATATCCGTCGCGTCACCAATTGAGCGTTTAAACAAATTGGTTTGTTCAACGATAGGCAAACGAATCTGCTGATAACCATACGCATCCATAAGTGATGCTAAATGTTGCTCAAGACGTCTCCACGCAGCAGTTTGCGTTGGCAGAACGTCATTAAAACCTTTGATTGCGACAATTGAACTCATGAGCTACTCAAAAACTTGTGCGAATAATTTCTTTAGATTTAGCTTCTTCAAGCTCTATTACACGTTGACGAACCATATTTTCAATTTCATCAACCAACTGATTGGTATCAATTAAATGGCTTTTTTCACCATTACGATAGACCAGTGAACGCGGTGCAGCCCCCACAACGCCAATATCGGCTTCTTTGGCTTCGCCCGGGCCATTCACTTTACATCCAATGACAGATACATCCATTGGGGTACGAATATCTTCTAAACGCTCTTCTAAAGCTTGCATCACAGCAATCACGTTAAATTCTTGACGTGAACAACTCGGACACGCAATAAAGTTAATGCCATTAGAACGTAAGCTCAGTGATTTTAAAATATCAAAACCAATTTTCACTTCTTCTTCAGGTTCAGCAGCCAATGAAATACGCATCGTATCACCGATGCCTTCCATCAATAGACCACCTAACGCAATCGCAGATTTCACTGAACCAGTACGATAAATCCCTGCTTCGGTGACACCCAAATGCAACGGATTATCAATCTGTTGAGACAACAGACGGTACGCATCCATGGTTAAAAACACATTCGATGCTTTAACCGAAACTTTAAATTCTTGGTAATTTAAACGATCTAAAATATCAATATGACGCATTGCCGACTCAAGCAATGCCTGACCCGTTGGCTCACCATATTTTTTCTGAATATCTTTTTCTAACGAACCCGCATTGACACCAATACGCATGGAAATATCATGATATTTTGCCGCAGCAACCACTTCACGAATTTTTGCTTCAGAACCAATATTCCCCGGATTAATACGTAAACAATCCGCCCCCATTTCAGCAACTTTCAATGCGATTTTATAATCGAAATGAATATCAGCAACCAAAGGTACAGAAACACGTTTACGAATTTCACCAAATGCGATTGCAGCTTCCATCGATGGAACTGAAACACGCATGATATCCGCACCAACTTCGGCACAACGCTCAATCTGAGCAACGGTTGCATCAACATCACAGGTTTCAGTATTGGTCATACTTTGGATGCTAATGGGTGCATCACCACCCACATAGACTGAACCAACACGAATTTTACGCGTGGGACGACGCTTAATCGGATTTACAATCATGAATATCGCTCTTCTCTTTACCCATTAACGTGACAAACGGAAGTCGGCTTTGCCATTCACTGTATAAGGTGACAAGGCAATCTTTTCATTATTCAAGGTTAAGGTGACAGCTGATGCATCATCAAGGCGAATTTGGAACGGTGTTTCACCATTCAATTTCACTGCCTCTGCTTGACGACCTGTTGCGAGCACTTTACCAGTCGAATCTACAATATGAACAGAGGTTGGATGACTAAACTCGAGTTCCAATTGATCACCAGATACAGCTGCCGAATTATCTAAATTCAAGACTTCTACATCTGATTCCGCTGGAGCAACGTCGTGACTATCACTTTTGCTTGTTGACCAGTTTGAGATCGCCATGACTGCAATCGCCAATATCACCAGTACCACACCAGCGATGACCATGCGCTTTAACCACTTTTTATTACGATCACTATTAGAACCGGGAAGTTTTCCCATAATTTTAATGGGTGAATTATTTAAAGCATGGTTCGGCAACAACCCCGTATCATTTTGATAAATCTCATCAAAACGCTGAATAATACTGGTTGCATCTACCTTTAAGTATTTTGCATAGATGCGATAGTAACCTTTAATAAAGGTCGCTTCAGGTAAAGATTTATAGTCATCTTGCTCTAAAGCGGTCAACGCTTTTAAAGGGATATTCAAATCTTTGGCAGCGTCATTTAATTCACGCTTTTGTGCAATTCGAATTTGACGTAAGTACTCACCTGGACGCTGAACATTTCCTAATGCATTGGGTACTACGCTTGAACCATTCGATTGCTGTGAATTAGGATTTACTTCCATACGGCCTCAGTACTGTACTTTAATTGCAGATAACGTTGGTATTCGGGACTTTCTGGGAACAGTGCTCGTAATTGATTCACAAGCACCTGCATTCCCATCTCGTCACTATTTGCTCGTGCAATCCGGATACCAATCCAAAGCGCACGCGCACCTTGATTTTTTTGACCGACTTCGCGCACGAATTGTTCATACAATTGAGTCGCAGCAGCGGTCTGTTGTTTCAGATAAAAAATTTCCGACAACTCTAACATTGAAATAGAGGAATCACGATTCGCTTGCAGGGCTTGTTTGAATGATTTTTCAGCATTCGCAACATCACCCAGTTTTAAATAAATTCGTCCTACATTTTCCAAAGCTTTATAGCGTTGATCATAGCCCAGTGTAGTCCCAGCCACATTGAGTTGTTCAATCGCTTCATTATAACGCCCAATTTGATACAAATAAGTACCATAGTTGTTACGCGCTTGTGCATTTTTAGGGTCAGCAGAAATTGCACGCTTAAAATATGCTTCTGCTTTATCCATGCTGACTTTACTGCCCTCTTGTTGCAGTAAAATCCCCATCATCATATTGGCTGCTGAATCGCGCGAGTCGATATCCAGTGCCTGATCTAAAGCGCGTTTTGCCGAATCCAACTCTCCAGATTTAATATATTCGGCTGCCAATTGAGTACGAACTTTAACAGCCTTTGCAGGGTCTTTCTTACTCATTGTTGTTGTCGATGTTTGACAAGCAGCAATAAAAATAGCAGACATACAAATTGTTGTAATAAAAGCTAATTTATATGTGGGCTTTCTCAATTGGCATCCCCTTTATTATCCTTGCGAGCGCATAATCTCATTCTGCTGTGCTACTTTCTTTTTCCACTGTTCCGCACGACGTGTACGATCGGCCACTTGACCGACTAACTGTCCACATGCAGCATCAATATCATCACCGCGTGTCTGACGAATCGTACACACAAAACCGGCATCAGACAAAGTTTTTTGGAAAGAAATAATACGGTTACGACTTGAGCGGTCATATGGGGCATGCGGGAATGGATTAAATGGAATTAAATTAATTTTACTTGGTAAGTTCTTTAACAACTTAATCATCTGCTGCGCATGCTCAGGATGATCATTAACACCATCCAACATGACATATTCAATGGTGACGTGTTTACGTGAACTCTCATTACCATCTTTGGTAATATAACGCTGACATGCAGCAATTAGTTGTTCTAACGGATATTTTTTATTGATCGGAACTAATTCATTACGCAACTCATCATTTGGCGCATGTAAAGAAATCGCCAAAGCAACATCAATATCTTTGACCAGCTGATCAATTTTCGGCACCACACCTGAAGTTGACAAAGTCACACGGCGTTTAGACATCCCATAAGCAAAGTCATCAAGCATAATACGCATTGAGCTGAGTACTGCATCATAATTGAGTAAAGGCTCACCCATACCCATCATCACCACATTGGTGACTGAACGCTCACGATCAGCAACAGGCACGTTTTCCATATATGAATAGTTTGCTACCCATAACTGACCAATAATTTCATCAGGGGTTAAATCACGTTGAAAACCTTGTTTCCCTGTCGAGCAAAATGAACAATCCAGTGCACAACCAACTTGCGAAGAAATACATAAGGTACGGCGTAATCCACTACGATGTTCGGCTGGAATTAAAACGGTTTCAACCAACGAGCCGTCACCATCACCTACACGAAAAACCCATTTACGTGTGCCATCTTTAGAATAATTTTTATGTACCACTTCTGGTGCTTTAATTTCGCAAAGCACTTCAAGTTTTTCACGCAATTTGCCTGAAATATTGCTCATTTCAGCAAAATCAGTCACAAAAAATTGATGAATCCACTTCATCACCTGACCCGCACGGAATTTTTTTTCCCCGATATCTTCGAAGAATTTTTCCAATTGCGGACGTGACATGCCAAGTAAGTTCACTTTCGTAACAGTATTTTGCTGCGTCGGAGCGGATGGAGACTGTTGCTGTTCAGCAGGAATTGCTGCAGTAGCGACTACTTCAGTACTCATGTGTAATTACCTAAACCATGTCTAAAGATGAAAGGAGAAGCTCAATATGTGAGCAAAGCTTTATTCAGAGAATAAAAAAACCAGATAAGTATAATAGCACTTATCTGGTTTTAATACTTCGAATTAACGAGTACGTGGGCAGATCTCAGTTTGAGCGAAGAAGTAGTTAACTTCACGATCAGCAGATGCAACTGAGTCAGAACCGTGAGCAGCGTTTTCGTCGATGCTTACAGCGAAATCTGCACGGATTGTACCTGGAGCAGCTTCTTTAGGATTCGTTGCGCCAAGGATTTCACGGTGTGCAAGAATAGCGTTTTCGCCTTCAAGAACAGATACTACAACAGGACCAGAAGTCATGAATGCAACTAGGTCAGCAAAGAAACCACGTTCTTTATGCTCAGCATAGAAGCCTTCAGCTTCAGCTTGAGTCAAATGTTTCATTTTAGTTGCAACGATTTTAAGACCCGCTTTTTCAAAACGAGCAAAAATTTCGCCAACATTGTTTTTAGCAACAGCATCAGGTTTTACGATAGATAAAGCGCGTTCAATAGCCATGATTGGCTCCTTAGGTCAATTTGACGTTAAAATTTTGCGCATTATACCGAATAATGGGCAATTTTCTGCTTTTCATATGTAAAAAAAATGCTTTTTTCGACATGCAGAAAGCGGAGGATCAGTTTGCTTCGTCAATCCATGCCATTTGAATCCCTTCCAACAGACCTTCTGTCGATTTGGTCGGATCATCACTAAAATTGGGCAATGCACAGACCCACGCATGTAAGTCGGTAAAGCGAATCCATTGTGGATCTACATCTGGATGTGCTTCTAAAAGTTCAATGGCAAGATCAATGCTGTCAGTCCAACGTAAACCCATGGGTATTCCTAAACGCTAAATGAATACGACTACTTTAACAAATTCCTAAAATCGAAAAACGATTTTTCAATTTTTAAAAGCACTATTTTTATAAGATAATATTTAAAAATGGTGCAGCACAAATAATCCCACTGGCAATGACCACACCAATCAACGCACCCACCAACACATCACTTGGATAATGCAAACCGAGTACCATCCGTGAGATTGCAACCAAAATGGTAAAAGGTAACATTAGAATCAGTAGCATCGGCTGTATATAACCCATGACCGTGCTTGCCATGACGGCATGTAAAGTATGACCCGATGGAAAGCTAAAATGATCGAGCGGTTGTTCTTGTAATCGAATCACTTGATGCACTTGATAAGGTCGAGGACGTGTGGTTTTTTGTTTTAAAATTTTATAAATGACCGTCCCAATCAATCCACTGATGATCAGATAAAGTAGCTGTACCAAATAAAATAACCCTTCTAGCATCCAAAGACCAACCAACATCGTCAACCAAAATAAACCATCACCCAAACGACTAATGATTTTAAAAAAATAAGCGACTGTTTGTGAGTGTGAAAAATGATTCAAATACACACAGCCTTTTAAATCCAGATCCAGCACCGTTATTTTGACTTTTTTTAAATTCATTATGATTCTCCTTTAAGCGTCGACTTAAAATTTAGGATGTCATTTGTATCTCCTTCACCACCCCATACAATGCTTCTTCAAACTGATGTACTGGATATTGCCAACCAATATGCTGTACCGCTTTTCGGGCTTGAATCCCCATACCTTTCAACTGCTGATTATGGGGTAAGGCATAGATTGACTGAATAAAACCAGTTATATCCCCCAAGGGGCTTAACCACCCTGTTTCACCCTTTTTGACATGTAAATGTGCACTCGCATAATCATAAGCAATGATGGGCAAACCACTTGCCATCGCCTCTAGCACCACATTGCCAAAAGTTTCAACTTGACTTGCAAAGACAAAAACATTTGCACTGGCATACGCTTGCGCCAAATTCAAACCGGTTAACATTCCTGTAAAAACAACATCACCACCTTGGCACAACAGTTCTAAACGACCACGATCTGGTCCATCACCAACAATAACCAACTTAATATCCTGTTCCGCGGTTTGCTTCATGGCCAAATAAGCATTCACCAAAACATCGATTTCCTTTTCAGGAGATAATCTCCCTACATAAAGCAGCACTTTGGTTTCTGAACTGACCCTCCACTGTTGACGCAACACATTCGAGTAGTGCTCTGGAGAAAAATGCGCAACATCTACCCCTCGCCCAACCACCACCAACGGACAACAAATACCAAACTGTCTTAAAATATATTCTGTCTCTTTACTGGGAATACAGGTCATTTGTGTATTGTTATGAAACCAACGTAAATAACGCTGAATCGGTTTCACCAAAAAGGCCAAATCAAAGAAACGACTAAACTCTTGAAAAGGCGAATGGAAGCCACTGGAAACAGGAATTCCTTTGGCTTTTGCTGTCTGTAAAACACTTAAACCCAAGGGGCCTTCTGTCACAATATGCACCACATTCGGCGCAAAATTTTCCAGTGCATTTGAGACCTTTAAAAATTGCGGCCAACCAAATTGTAAAGATGGATATTTAGGAATAGATTGCGCTTTGACCAAACATTCCTTATTGGGCGAAAAATCCTGACAAGACTGCTTTTGCTCAGGTCGAATCAATAAAATTTTATGACCTTGTTTTTGCAATCCTTTGCATAATTGTAGTAACGATAGCGCGACACCATTAATTTCTGGCGGCCATGTTTCTGTGACGATGGCTATTTTCAGGCGTGGTCGAACCAAGTCTTGTAAAACTTGTATTTCCTCACGCGTGCCCTCTTGCTTACTTTTCTTAAAATAAAATTGGAAACTTTCTGGAAAATTTTGTTGTTTGAGCAGGCTGGTCGCATACAAATTTGTCATACAACACCTATATCGTTATTTTCAACTGAGTTTAGATGTTGTTTCTTTCAGTTTGATGATCTTTAGATGACATTTAATTGACATGTCTTATAACGGCAACGCTCAACCAAAACACACTGATTCAAAGCTGCACTTCTGAGGCTTTGGGTTATTTCATTCTATTTACCCAGCAAGCAAGTGATTCAACGGTGCAACTAAAACAATAAGCTGACGTAAATCACATCGCTATATGTACCGACTGGAGTCCGCACAGATGGATTTTCCTCGAGTCGTACTGCAATGACATATTTATTATCTTTAGACCCTCCCGCCTGAGAAAGTGGAACATTCCACTGATTTCTCACAGGGCCAGAAATACTCATTTGGGTTTTTAATTGATAATTACCATTCGACACATAGCTCGAACCATCAGAACTTCGTAAATTTAGACTGGTAAATCTGATCGAGTACGCTTGATTACAAAAAACTTTAAAAGAAGTCGCAGCTTGACTGCGGTAATAATCTGCCAAATGCATGATCGGTTCAGAGATCGAATCCAAAGAACATTGCCCTGCATAAGTCAGCGTACAATTTGCATAAAGCAAAATAACCATCGTCATTTTTTTCATGGTAATACCCTCAGCGACAGACTACATCCATGACTGGTTGTTCTGCTGCTTTTTGATTTTGGTTTGAAACTTCAAAAACGGCACGACATGTTTTCCCCTCTTGAGTTTTTGCCGAAATACGATATTTATCCGGTTTTAAGCCATATAAATAAACACGACCTTGCGCATCTACAGGGAAATACTGACTTTCATCACCATTGATATAAACAGGGGTCGCACGAGGGAACAGCTGATTATCTTGATCCAATAAACGTAGTACAACTTGCTTAGTATGATAAACAGGGAAATCTAAAATATAACCACGTTGATTTAAGCCAATCATTCTTTTACTTGAATAATCAAATGCGTCCTCAATGGCCAATTGATTTTGATCAAATGAAATATCATAAGGAATATAAGGAATAATATTGTGCACAAATAAATAGCCATTTTTATTGGTACTTCCTATAGGAGATAAAGACCGTGCAATATCAATCTCTGGAGAATCTGTTACTTTAACCAAAGCAAAAGCATTATCGACTGATTTTGTTAAAGCCACTTTGCCATCTAACCAAACAACCGCCCCACGATAATTAACTTGATTATTTTCATATTCATCGGATTGGTCTAATTGAACTCTTAAATCACCTATATTTGACTTAAGCAAACCATAACCTTGATAAGAAAAATCTCCATTACGCTGATCCGCACCTAAAACATAATCAAAGCCTGTTTGTTCAGTGGATGCTTTCACAAATTGAACTCTTGTTTCACTTTCTGTTGATTGAGAAAAATAGGCATTTTTATTATTGCCAAAATTATAATTTAAAGACAAATATCCACCTGAATTCTTTTCGCCTGAAAACTCTTTAAAATAAGAAGTGCTCATTGAAATATTTGGGCGCAACATTCTTGAAATTCCAACAGTTAAAATACGACTATCTAAAACATTAAAATCATTATCTTCATAATAAACGCGTTCAATATAATTTATATTAAAATTATGAATAATTGGAATATTATATTGACTGTAATAAAATAAATAATCATATTTAGGAATGAGGGATTCGTCACTATAACCTAGTGTTTTATAATTGTTACTTGAATATTGCCCACTAAAACCAAAATAAAAATCATCCATCGTCCGACTAAGAGAACCACCAACAGAATATCCAGAACCTTTATCACTATTACTTCCAGAAACAAAGGTATCCAATAAAGCATACTTACTCAGGGATTGCGTCCACAACAAGCCTAAATTATTAACATCTTCACTATATGTAGCATTAAAACCCAATGTGGTTGAATTTGTTATTCCGCGTCTAAAATAGAGGTTGGTAAAAAACTCTCTATAATCATCATTTCTAATATCATAATCGTATCTGACTTTACCCAAAGAAATATTGTATTCATTTAATTTTGGTTTAAGTAGTCGATTATTAATATACATCGGGAAATTTTGAACCGTTCTATTGCCTAAAACATCTTCAACCACAACCTGAACATCACCCGATTGCTGAATCATGGCACCCGGTTGTAAATTATAATCTCCGGGGGTGATTTTTTGTTGCGAAATATTGACCCCATTAATATACAAATCCACAGTTGAGGGTAAAACTGCACTGCCTTTTAAAGTTGGCATGTTCCAATAAACATAATCGGGTCTATCGGTAAAATTTGTTCCAAAACTTAAACCACCATAACGTACCGAATTTACAAATGGATTTGATACTGTTGTCGTATCACCAATAATCAGACTCAAGTATTTATCTGGGAAATCAAAACCAATCGATGACTTTAAACGAACCACTTCCTCTACTTCTTCACCATCATAATATGCACTGGTGTCCATTCCCCTCACAATGACAGAATTTTGCAACATCCAGTAATCTTTAAATACCCCAAGTTCCACCAAGGTATTAAATTCTTCATCCATTGTGGATTGACCATAAAATAAATCATAATTTAGAAAAGCACCTAAGGAGGCTTTATTAGGCATAATCAACTGTTCTTGATTCATTCTATTGACTTGAAAAAACTCTGCAGGCAAAGTCATTTTGACAGACTGGATCCGTGGATCTATCTCAGCCCGAACAGGATCCATCGATACCAAACAAAAATCTTGCTTTACTGGATGCTTAGTAAAAAGCTCTGCTTTTAATTCTAAGGTATTTAAAGCCAGACACTCTATGTATATTTTTTTATCTTCTTCAAATGCAAGAGTTTCTACATTTTTATCTATACCATTTAACCAAACACTACTAAAGATAACATTACCACCCTCTGCATGTGTCTGCTGAACAGGCAGCACCATATTTAAAAATATACATGGCAAAAACAATATAACTTTTTGCATAGCGATCACCCTGACATATTAAATTCCATCGGCAATTCATTTCTATCCGTTTCGATAATAAGTTTATATTTATTCAGATTCCCTAGTTTAATTTCACCAAAGTCAAAATTTTGTTGTTGATTATTGAGTAAATATTTCATCTCCTCACTCACTGCAACTTCTTTCTTTTTCTCATCGAGTATCGTTATTTTTTTAATTTGGACGTGTGTATTGGTTGTATTTTTCACATTCAATGAAAATTGAGTTCCATTATATACTGGATTAAAACTCAATTTAACTTTTTCTTGTGGCCCTACAAATAATGGAACTGAAATATTAAACAAAAAACTGACGGCAGATTCTTCTGAAATTGGTGCCACTTCATTAAAAATAATTCGCCAAGTTTCTTCAGCTTTCTTAGGTTGTATTTGAGTAAAACCCACTCGAATAATTTGCTTGCTATTGGGTTGTAATACAAAATTTTTAGGATTGATAACCACCGTTGAATCAGGTTCTAAAACATCTTCACCTTTTGAATTTTGCACCCATTTTACTGCTGAAACTTCAAATATTTTAAGCTTGTCTGACTCGGTATAATCTAATGTTACAGTTGCACTTCGCTGCTTTTTCATATTTGAAATATAAAGTTGAATAGGGGTAATTTTTAGTCCTGCATATATTGTTTGCGGAAAAGTCAATGAAACAGAAAGCGCTAACATCACTAGTAACTTATACATATTTCACCCGCACTTGAAAAAAATTTTCTTGTTAAGATTCTGATATTTTTATAGCGAAAGTTGGCTTTAATTAAGTGTAAAACCAACTCCCTTTGTTATATTATTCAATTAAAATGACACCGCGATTCGTAATTCTTCAGTATAAGTACCCACTGGTTTAGAAACCCCCACTGGTTGACTTACCACTTTAACGTCATACCCTGTCCAGCCACCTGGTGTAAAGGGTTGATCTGGTGTTGTCGCATTTAAAGGAATAACTGTTCCGCCACGTTTAGTGGTAATTGTGATAGGAATTGACTCATGAGGACCCATTTTAAGTTTAGAGCCATTTGCAGTTGTTAGGTTAATTTTAAACTTCGCATTTGCACCCACACTGAAACGCCCATTTACAGTATCCCCGCCCGCTCTATCTTGTAAGGTTAAGGTAGGAGTGTGGATTTTTAATTCACAATGTGGCTCAACTTTAAGTTTAATATCGATTTTGCCACTACAATTTGTATCACAACCTTTGGGGCCATCGTTATAACCACCGCGATCATCATCTCCTGCATAAATCCCTGTTGAACAAGCACCGAGTACTAATGCTGCCAATGCAGCTTGCGTCATTTTATTCATGTTCTTCTCCATTTCTTTTTAAAAAAGAATATGCACTTGTAATAGTTTTAACAATTACGTTTGTAACTCTTTTTATTATGAGTAAGCTTCCGTAACCGTTAGATCATCTTATTATTATTGTTTTAAAAACATGAAAAAGCGTTATTATTCACACTATTTTTATTTTTATTTTACTTTTACTTACAAATTCAAAAAGTGATTCATTTTTATTATGTTTTATTTAAAATGAAACAAATTAAAACTCCAGCTCATTTAATATTAAATTTTTAAAATAATAATCAAGCGATAAATAAACGAATCAAAAAAATAAACACATAATTTTAATGACTTTTTTAAATAATCAAGCATTTACATAAAAATAGACTAAAATTACACAGCTTACAAAAAACCGCGATTTATCGGTTTTTTTTAATAAAAGTGTGATTTTGTTTG
The DNA here is from genome assembly GCA_963812025.1 of uncultured Gammaproteobacteria bacterium. Classification (GTDB taxonomy): domain Bacteria; phylum Pseudomonadota; class Gammaproteobacteria; order Pseudomonadales; family Moraxellaceae; genus Acinetobacter. The sequence continues at coordinate 250,915 of CAWETQ010000002.1, read as the reverse complement.
CACTTTATAAACACATCCCAATGACGTTAGCATAAAGCTTAAGTTCAAATCATTGCGTTAAAAATTCGCAACAAAAAACACCTAACCATATAATTAATCATTAATTTTATTAACTTAGCGTCACTTATACTTATTCTTAAAAATTGAAATAATGCTCACTTGTATTTATTTTTTTATTTCATTCGAAAGTTTTCTCAGCGGTAATTTATCGTACTTACTTGAATACAGCATGTCATGTTTTAAGAAAATAATCGTGCATCGCAGCAGTATTCTAAAGGGTCTCTTTTGAATATCTTAGCAAGCATTTATCGCTCTCAATTTGTTTTTCTATAAAATAACTTTATAAAATTTATACTGTTAAATACAACAACAGGAGTGGCTTAGCAACGACCAATGACGTAGTGTATATGCATTTAGGTAAGATCATACCAACGAAAACTTGATATCAAACACAGCTTAAATAAGCAGGACAACGCCCATTCCACCACTCGGATAAACATTGCCTGCTCTACTATTAAACAAAATCACTGGGCCGTCTCGCTTCTCTTTTCCAATACCTTGACCACACCCACAGCTAAATAAGCTTGGCTACTCAATCCGATTTAACAAGCCATTTTCCACTTGATACACTTGCCCATTTCCAAAATCAATTTGCTGTTTTTCTCCATGCAGATTAGGAAAGCCTACGATATTTTCAAGTTGAGGAGAACGTTGATATTTTTGTGTTTTGGGATTGTACATCCAGTAAATATAACGCTTGTCCTTGATCGATCGACCTTGTGAAATATCTGACAATACAATGTCATAATAACCATCAAAATTAATATCCATGTAACCGATACTTTTTGGAAATGCAGTAAATCCTGCCAAGCTTTGTGCAACAGCATTGTTATTTTTATTCAGCACATCCAGTTGTTTGAGTGCCACACTATATGGCTCACTTAGATTGTCTAGACCATAAAAGTTAAAAATAAAATTGGGTTTGTTTGAAATTTTGATTGCAGGCTCAAACTGAATAGACTGCTCAAAACTATGATCAGATTTCAAAAGCACTGCCTTAAGGTCACCCGTATTTGAATCAAGCATCCCTGTGAATTGGTATTCCCCATTTTCAAGATTATCCGAGCCAACAGATTTCAACGTCAGCTGATCGCCTTTTTGTAAGCCTTTTAAACGAATCTCCTGCTGATAAACAAAGTCGTATAAAGTCGCATGCGGATTCCAAATACCCGCATATAAACTCAGGAAGTAACGCCCCTCATTCGAACGCAACATACGTTGCATAGAAACACGAACATTATTAAATGGCTTTAATTCTGTAGTATTTAAAACGATTTCAGCATGATTTATGTTGGAAAAAGCAAGAGCAGCAATACAAAGCAACAATTTAGTTTTCATAGTTCAACACACTCAACAATGCAGACTGTTATGCGTAATGTATCACAAAAAAACCGCTCAAATGAGCGGCTTTTTTTTAATCAATACACAATGAAAAAACTTAGTTTTTCTCTTTGTCTACGATTTTGTTTGCTTGAATCCAAGGTATGAGCGAATTCAAAGCACTGCTTTGAATGAAGCGCAAGGAGGAAAAGCAAAACTTTGTATAAAAAAAGCCCCTGTTATAAAACAAGGGCTTTTTAACTTAGAAATTAGAACTTAGTTCTTTTCTTTGTCTACGATTTTGTTTGCTTGAATCCAAGGCATCATCGAACGTAACTTGTTACCAGTTACTTCAATACCATGTGCAGCATTTTGACGGCGACGTGCAGTCATTGATGGATAGTTCATCGCACCTTCGTTAATGAACATTTTTGCATATTCACCAGATTGGATACGTTTCAATGCATTACGCATTGCTTCACGAGACTGTTCGTTGATCACTTCAGTACCCGTTACATATTCGCCATATTCAGCATTGTTCGATACTGAATAGTTCATGTCCGCGATACCGCCTTCGAACATCAAGTCAACGATCAATTTAAGTTCGTGCAAGCATTCGAAATACGCCATTTCTGGAGCATAACCCGCTTCAACTAAAGTTTCGAAGCCCATTTTAACCAATTCAACCGCACCACCACAAAGAACTGCTTGCTCACCAAAAAGGTCAGTTTCAGTTTCTTCACGGAATGAAGTTTCGATGATACCCGTACGACCACCACCTACGCCAGAAGCATAAGAAAGTGCAACGTTACGTGCATTACCAGAAGCATCTTGGTGAATTGCGATTAAGTCAGGCACACCTGAACCACGTTGGTATTCAGAACGTACTGTATGACCCGGTGCTTTAGGTGCAACCATGATCACGTCTAAGTCAGCACGCGGTACAACTTGGTTATAAAGGATAGAGAAACCATGAGCAAATGCTAAAGTTGCACCTTGCTTGATGTTTGGTTCAATCACGTCACGATAAAGTTGTGATTGGAACTCATCTGGAGTCAAGATCATTACTACGTCAGCTTGAGCAACAGCAGCAGGAACTTCAGATACTTTAAGACCTGAATTTTCCGCTTTTTTCCAAGAAGTAGAACCAGCACGTAAACCTACAGTTACGTCAACACCAGATTCTTTAAGGTTAAGCGCATGTGCATGACCTTGTGAACCGTAACCAATAATCGCTACTTTTTTACCTTGGATGATCGATAAGTCACAGTCTTTATCATAAAAAATTTGCATTGCTGTCTCCGCTAAAATGCTGTTTGTTTCCTTTTCAGCTTTACGTTGTGATGTTTTCTATTATTCACTTCGCTTAGCACCTCTCCATCACAGAGAGGTTGAATTTGATATAAAAATTAAATTGTTAAAACTTTTTCGCCACGTGCGATACCCGATACACCTGAGCGCACGACCTCAAGAATAGTATTTTCTGAAAGCGCATCAATAAAACCATCAAGCTTTTCAGTTGTACCCGCAATTTGAATGGTATAGGTCGTCGGTGTGACATCGACAATTTGCGCACGGAAAATATCCGCAGTACGTTTAATTTCTGCACGTGCCGCCCCAAGTGATTTTACTTTAATCAACATGAGTTCACGTTCAATGTGCGCACCTTCAGACAAATCAACCACTTTCACCACTTCAACCAATTTATTCAGTTGCTTGGTGATTTGTTCGATTTTATGATCATCACCATAGGTCGTGAGGGTCAAACGCGACAGGGTTGGGTCTTCAGTGGGTGCAACGTTTAAAGTCTCAATGTTATAACCACGTTGAGAAAATAAACCGACTAAACGAGAAAGCGCACCAGCTTCGTTTTCAACGAGTACCGATATAATATGTCTCATGACGTACGCTCTCCTTTTCCTAACCACATATCCTGCATAGACTGACCTGCAATCAACATTGGGTAAACATGTTCAGTACGGTCAACCATCACATTAATGAACACGCATTTATCATTAATCGCCATCGCTTCAGCAAGCTTAGATTCCAGCTCATCGGCATGGTCAATTTGAATACCCACATGACCATAAGCTTCCATGAGTTTGGCAAAATCAGGTAATGAGTCGACATAAGAGCTTGAATGACGACCTTCGTAATTCATATCCTGCCATTGTTTAACCATGCCCAAAGCTTGGTTATTTAAGCAAAGAATTTTCACATTTAAGCCATATTGCTTACAGGTTGATAATTCTTGGATACACATCTGAATCGATGCTTCACCGGTAATACATACTACTTGCTGCTCTGGAAATGCGAGTTTTGCTGCCATTGCATAAGGCAAGCCCACACCCATGGTGCCTAAACCACCCGAGTTAATCCATTGACGTGGACGTTTGTATGTATAGTAATTTGCACCAAACATTTGATGTTGACCAACATCTGAAGTAATGATTGCTTCGCTATTTGTAATGCGATCAAGCGCCTCAACCACTTGTTGTGGCTTCATTACACCATTCGTACCCGCTTCATAACGTAAGCCATGAACTTTGCGCCATTCATTAATTTGCGACCACCAAGCCGCAATCGCTTCAGGATTTGGTTTAGAAACATTCATTTGTTTCAATTGAACCAACATCTCTTGCAGTACAGGTTCAACTGCACCCACGATTGGAATATGCGCCATGATGGTTTTTGAAATCGTCGCTGGGTCGATATCAATATGAATCACTTTGGCATTCGGACAGAATTTTGCAGGATTGTTGGTGACACGGTCATCGAAGCGCGCACCAATACACAAAATAACGTCTGCATTGTGCATGGTCATATTGGCTTCATACGTACCATGCATACCCAACATGCCAACGAATTGCTCATCATCACCCGGGAAAGCACCTAAGCCCATCAGGGTATTGGTTACTGGATAATTTAACAAATGCGCAAGTTCTGTAAGAAGTTCAGAGGCATTGCCTTGAACAACACCACCACCTGTATAGATGATTGGGCGTTCAGCACTAATCAATTCTTCAATGGCTTTACGAATTTGACCTGAATGACCACGGTGTGGTGGTTGATAAGAACGCATCTTTACTTTTTCAGGATATTCGTAAGCGAATTTATCGACAGGATTGGTTACATCCTTAGGAATATCAACAACCACAGGACCTGGACGACCTGAAGCTGCAATATAAAATGCTTTTTTAATAATTGCAGGAATTTCGCTTGCATGGCGCACTTGGAAACTATGTTTCACAATCGGACGAGAAACGCCCACCATGTCTGTTTCTTGGAATGCATCTTCGCCAATTAAATGTGTTGCAACCTGACCAGACAAAATCACCATTGGGATTGAGTCCATATATGCCGTTGCAATTGGCGTTACCGTATTGGTTGCACCTGGGCCTGATGTGACGAGAACAACACCCGTTTTACCTGTAACACGTGAATAAGCATCTGCCATATGACCAGCAGCTTGCTCATGACGCACAAGGTAATGATTGATTTTGTCTTGTTGAAAGAGCGCATCATAAATATGTAATACTGCGCCGCCTGGGTATCCAAAAACATGCTCAACGCCTTCGTCCGCCAATGCGCGAACTAGCATTTCACCACCAGATAAAAGTTCCAACGTGATTCACCCTAATCTTTTTTCACTGTATTATGAAAGACATAACCAGTGTTTCATTCATTGATTGTGAGCTCTGTTATAGCACACATATTTCATAGTTTTCGCAGCAATAGGAAAAATTTCTGATCTGTTTGCTGTTCAAGCAATATGAGATCTAAAACGTGTTGGGATAAACACATTTTGTTGTTTACTTTGTTCATTTTCTCGGCTAGAGAGAATGCCCATTGCATGACATGACATTTATTCGAAGGGTGATCAAATAAATACATATAAAACTACAGCCAGCATTTTTGTGGTTTCACCTATTAAAGTCAAGTTTAAAAATTGGCTTTTTTCTGTTTATTTACAGACCGCTTATTTTTTAACCCAAACAGCTGTTTTCATGTTTGACTTTTCGGCTGCAATTTTATTTGAAGAAGCAGTAACTTCCTGAAACTTAAAGACCTACTCATAAAAAAATATTATAAATTAAATAAATAATTTTAATGTTTTATTGGTTTTTAGCTGAATAAATATAGCCAAAAATTAAACAATGTCTTTCTTTCGCCCATATATGGTCATTATTTTTATTTGAACAAGATCAATAATTGGGTCAAGAGTTAATCAAAACCTAACCGCTGACATTTTTAAAATGAGCACTCATTGAATGATGATTCATGTCTAATCCAGTCATCAATTGCATTGCTCAGCTTATCTTTTTTTTCTGCAATGCAATAAAAACCATATAAAATATAAAACCTATTGGTTTCACTCAATTTAATACTTCACCCTCACTCATTATGACGATAAGGACTTCTTTCTCATGTCATCACCGTTTATCAAACTTGGATTCATGGCAATATGCTTGAGCTTCAGCCTAAGTTCGACCACCAGCTTCGCGAAAGAATATTACAAATGGGTGGATGCAAAAGGTTCTACCCATTACACCGCAACCCCTCCACCAAAATCTGCACAGAAAAAAGGGAAAATAGCGACGTACGGTTCAAGCAATCAAACACAAAATGCTAAAAACGCTGCGACAGAAACAGCGGAAGAAAATCAGGCATCAAAAGAAACTAAAAATCATGTAAATACTGGCGTCGCTACTGCAAATGCTGGATTAAATGTAGGACAAGAGGTAGAACGTCCATCCAATCCAACTAAGGTATCAATTGTGAGAGAGTAAGCAATTTCGGGTTTCACCGATGAAATGATTTTTGCTGGCTAAAAAACTTTTATATTTTATGCTTTATGTCAGGCGCAAAATTCACTTTTTAGTGCGTTTTGCGCTATGCTGTGCAACAAACTTTTAACCGTTGTCTTTATATACGTTTATGACTATTTCTCACATTGACCCTGAATATCAAGCGAGCGCGATTGAATCCACTGTCCAACAAGACTGGGAAACTCGCAAAGCCTTTAAAGTTGCCGACACTGTAGAAGGTAAACATCGTTATATCCTATCGATGTTCCCCTACCCAAGCGGCAAACTGCATATGGGTCATGTGCGTAACTATACCATTGGCGACGTGATTAGCCGTTTCCACCGTCTCAAAGGTGAAACTGTCCTGCAACCGATGGGTTGGGATGCTTTTGGTCTGCCTGCTGAAAATGCAGCGATTGCACACCAAGTTGCGCCTGCAAAATGGACGTTTGAAAACATCGCGTATATGCGTGACCAATTGAAAAAATTGGGGCTTTCAGTCGATTGGGATCGTGAATTTGCGACCTGTACCCCAGAGTATTATCACTGGGAACAATGGTTATTTGTACAGCTGTATAAGAAAGGTTTGATTTATCGCAAACTTTCTACTGTGAACTGGGATCCTGTAGACCAAACCGTTTTAGCCAATGAACAAGTTGAAAATGGTCGTGGTTGGCGTTCGGGTGCATTGGTTGAAAAACGTGATATTCCAATGTATTACTTCCGCATTACCGATTATGCACAAGAATTATTAGACGATTTAGATACCTTAAAAGATGGTTGGCCACAACAAGTCTTGACCATGCAACGCAACTGGATTGGTCGTTCACAAGGGATGGATGTTACTTTCCCTTCTGCAAACACTGAAATTTATGCAGATGGTTTAAGCGTTTATACCACGCGTCCAGACACCTTAATGGGTGTGAGCTATGTGGCTGTTGCTGCTGAGCATCCAATTGCACTGAAAGCATCTGAAAACAACTCTGAATTAAAAGCCTTTATTGAAGAATGCCGTATGGGTTCAGTGGCAGAAGCAGATCTTGCTACTGCTGAGAAAAAAGGCATGGCAACAGGTTTGTTTGTAAAACATCCTGTAACAGGCGAAGAAGTTCCTGTTTGGATCGCCAACTATGTGTTGATGTCATACGGTTCAGGCGCGGTGATGGGCGTACCTGCACACGATGAACGTGACTTCGAATTTGCCAATAAGTTCGGTCTTCAAATCACCCAAGTGATTGACAATGCCAAAGCAGATGATGGTGAATATGATTCAACCACATGGCAAGATTGGTACGGCGCGAAAGAAGGCAAACTGATTCATTCAGGTGACTTGAATGGCTTAACCATTCAGGAAGCATATGATGCGTTGTTGGCTAAACTTGAGCCGCAACAATTGGCAAATCCGAAAGTTCAATTCCGTTTACGTGACTGGGGTGTTTCTCGTCAGCGTTATTGGGGTTGTCCAATTCCAATGATCAACTGTAACACTTGTGGTCAAGTACCCGTACCTGAAGAACAGCTTCCTGTAATTTTACCAACTGACGTTGTGCCAGATGGTTCAGGCAATCCATTGAATAAGATGCCTGAGTTTTACGAAACCAAGTGTCCAAGCTGTGGTGGCGATGCACGTCGTGAAACCGATACTTTGGATACGTTCGTAGAATCATCTTGGTACTATGCACGTTATGCATCTCCAGACTTTACCGGTGGTTTAGTTAAACCTGAAGCTGCAAAATCATGGCTACCCGTCAACCAATATATTGGTGGTGTAGAACACGCAATCCTACATTTATTGTATGCGCGTTTCTTCCATAAACTGATGCGTGATGAAGGCGTCGTTGAAGGGAACGAGCCTTTCGCTAACTTGCTGACTCAAGGTATGGTTTTAGCTGATACCTTCTACCGTGAAGCCGAATCTGGTAAGAAAACATGGTTTAACCCTGCGGATATTGAGTTAGAAAAAGACGAAAAAGGTCGTGTGCTTTCTGCGAAATACATGGGTGATGGCGAGCCAGTTGTGGTTGGCGGTCAAGAAAAAATGTCGAAATCGAAAAATAACGGCATCGACCCGCAATCGATTATTGAGCAATACGGCGCAGATACTGCACGTGTCTTTATGATGTTTGCTGCGCCACCCGATCAATCCCTTGAATGGTCTGATGCCGGTGTGGAAGGTGCAAACCGCTTCTTGAAACGTGTATGGCGTTTAACCACAGGTTTCTTAGAAAAAGGCAACCATGCTGCTGCAATTGATGCTGCGAACTTGTCATCAGCGGCACAAGATTTACGTCGTAAAACCCACGAAACCATTCAAAAAGTCGGTGATGACATTGAACGTCGTCATGCCTTCAATACTGCCATTGCCGCGCAAATGGAATTATTAAATGCCTGCAATAAATTTGAAGCCAAAGATGATAATGATGTTGCGGTTGAACGCGATGCGATTATTAGCTTGCTTACGTTACTTGCACCATTTGCACCGCATTTAAGTCAGACCTTATTGGCTCAATTCGGTATTGAGTTAACTGAAACCCTATTCCCTGCTGTGGATGAGTCTGCGCTAACCCGCAACACGCAAACCATTGTGGTTCAGGTCAATGGTAAACTTCGTGGCAAGTTGGAAGTGTCTGTTGATCTCTCTAAAGAAGATATTTTGGCTCAAGCCAAAGCATTGCCTGAAGTACAACAATTCTTAACAGGCCCAACCAAGAAAGAAATTGTGGTGCCGAATAAATTAGTCAATTTGGTGGTTTAATTTAATCTCCCCTAACCCCTCTTTATTAAAGAGGGGAACTCCTCCCTTTTCAAAGGGAGGTCGGGAGGGATTTCTAAACAAAAGCCAAACAAAGCCCGTTGTCAATCAACGGGCTTTGACTTTACAATCAACTCAGAAATTCATTTACCCATCTTTGGGATAAAACAGAGGAAAAAGCATGCACTTAGTTCAACGTGTTGCAGCGGTTGTATTAACTTTGGGTCTAAGTGCCGGCTTAGTCGGTTGTGGTTTTCATTTAAAAGGCATGAACCCAACGACTGCTCCTGTCGCGTACTCTAAAATGAGTTTAGCGCTTCCAAATAACACAGAAGAATTACACGAAAAACTGGCGATTTATTTAGGTGCAACGGGTATTCAACTGAGCAATAACCCTGATGCTTATGTGTTACGTGTACTTGAATATAAGCCACAACGTCATGAGCTTAACGGTAAATTGGTAGAAACCTTACTGCGTTTAACCGTAACGTTCCGTATTGAAGATGCGCAAGGTCATCCTGTAACGGAACCTCGAACTATTACTGCTTCACGTAGCTATCAATATGATGTGGCGACAGTAAACACCGATGACCAAGAACAAAAGTTTTTAAACCAAGTGATTGTGGATGATGTGGCACAGCAAATTGTGCGTCAGATTTCATCCAATCGTTTACCCAAAGTTGTGACCAAACCAACCCTTCCAGCAACACAACCTTAGATATAGACCTTCAGTTATGAAACTTGACTATCCACAAGCACTGAAACGTGTTGATGAAGCTCGCGGCGCTTGGATTATGTATGGTCAAGAGCCATTACTTGAACAAAACCTACTGGATGCTTTTCGTCAAAGTTGGCACAAACAAGAAATTGAACGGCAGCGCTATGACATTAGCAGTGTCAGTGATTGGAAAAATGTTTTTAATGCTTTAAATAGCTTATCGCTCTTTTCCAATCAACTGGCAATTGAAGTGCATGGCAACATCAAACCCGATGCCAGTAGTCTTAAACTGCTGAAACACTACATTCAACACAATGAGCAAAACCTGTTGCTGGTGGTGATGCCTAAACAAGACAGCAGCAGCTTAAAATCCAGTTTTTTCCAAGTGGTCGATGCCAATGGCGTTACTGTGCCTCTGACGGCCAACTATCCACAAGATCGACAACGGATTTTAGGCATTGAGGCAGAAAAGCTCGGAATTAAACTGGCCAAGGATGCTTGGCAATGGCTTGAACAGCACCACGAACACAACCTACTGGCGGCAAAAAACAGTCTCATGCGTGTCAGTGATACTTTTGCCGATGTGGATATCATTCAGATTGATCATTTATATGAATGTTTACAGGATCAATCTCGCTATACCACCTACGACTTAAATGATGCACTTCTAGCGGGAAATTTAGCCCAAGCAATTAAAATTTTTCAATATTTGGTTGCCTCAGGTGAACCGATGAGTCTGATTTTATGGAGCATTAGCAAAGAAATGCGCTTACTGATGCAATTGTTTGAACAACCACAAAATGCCTTACAACTGGGCATTTGGAAAAATAAAGTCAGTCAATATCAACAAGCCCTTAGACGGCTGAACCCGAACTGTTTTCTGACTTGGCCTGCCCTATTGTTGCGTATTGATGCTTCAATTAAAGGTCTCAGCCGTGAAAATGCTGAACATTTGGTAATGCAAGCGATTGTCAGTCTCTGCGGTCAGCGTTTATTTGCAGAATAATGCCTACCTGTCAGCGCTTGTGAATCTGATCTTTTGAGTGCATCACATCCGCAATTTGATTCATTCATCAATATCTAACTTACTCAGACTTAACCCGCAGCTCCTTCTTAATAATAATTCTCATTTGTTTTTAAAAAGTTCACGTTTTATCCTTATTTAACTTTTATACTCTATTCAATTTTTTGAATGCTTACGATCATTATGCCAAAAATAAAACCATCCAAAATAATCGTTGCTGTGGTCTGTCTTCTTGCGATTGCCGTTACCGCATGGTATTTCTTCAAACCTCAGCCGCAGCAACAGCAATACATCACCTCTGAAGTTGCACGTGGCGATATTGAAGATTCTGTGCTTGCCACAGGTGTACTTGAAGCGACCAAAATGGTCAGTGTTGGTGCACAGGTTTCAGGTCAGGTGAAAAAAATGTATGTCAAATTAGGTGACCCAGTGAAACAAGGTCAACTGATTGCCCAAATTGATTCGATTCGTCAGGAAAATGATTTAAAAACGGCTGAAGCCAGTATTAAAAACCAACAAGCACAATTGGCAGTCAAACAAGCCAATCTAGCGAAAGTTCAATCTGAATATCAGCGTCAACAAGCCATGTATGCACAAGATGCAACCTCTCGTGCAGAGTTAGAATCCGCATTGGCCAGCTATAAAACAGCACAAGCGGATATTTTGGCCATTAATGCACAAATTGAACAATCTCGCTTAACGCTTGCAACAGCCAAAGAAGATTTGGGCTATACCCAAATTATTGCGCCGATGGACGGAACAATTGTTGCGATTGTGACTGAGGAAGGTCAAACCGTAAATGCCAACCAAAGTGCGCCAACGATTGTTAAATTAGCAAAACTTGACACCATGACCGTTAAGGCTGAAATTTCCGAAGCCGATGTGATGAAAGTTGAACAAGGTCAAATCGTTTATTTCACCACTTTGGGCAATAGCGATAAAAAACATTATGCAAAATTACGCCAAGTCGAACCTGCACCTGACTCAATTAATACCGAAAGCAGTAATACGTCATCGTCATCTAGTACTGCGGTTTATTACAACGCATTATTTGATGTACCCAATGAAGATGGCAAATTACGCATTGATATGACGGCACAAGTTTATATCATCCTCAGTGAAGCCAAAAATGTATTAACCATTCCTGCCGCAGCAATACAAAGCTCAAACCGTTCTCAAGCGAAACGTAGCGATACCGCAAAAGAACAAACAGCAAAAAATTCAACGGATCAAACCCAGACGGATCGTCCAAAACGTCTAGAGCTTTCGGCAGAAGAAAAATCACTCATCGAACAAGGTAAAGCATCTTTATCTATGGTTCGCGTGGTTCAAGCCGATGGAACAGCAAAACCACAAGCGGTATTGGTGGGCTTAAATAATCGCGTCACCGCCCAAATCATCAAAGGCTTAAAACAAGGTGACCAAGTGGTGATTGCCGATGCTTCAGATACCTCAAATGATGCTGCAAAACGTAGTAACCGCGCAGGCGCTGGTCCAATGAGAATGTAATCATGAGTCAAAATCAACCACCTTTGCTGAAGGTCACAGATCTGACTCGTGAATTCCCTGCTGGGGAAAACACCATTCAGATTTTGAAGGGCATCAATTTAGAGATTTACGCTGGAGAACTGGTCGCCATTGTTGGGCAATCGGGTTCGGGTAAATCAACACTGATGAACATTCTCGGATGTTTAGATCAACCCACATCGGGCAGTTATCAGGTCAAAGGACGTGAAACTCGCAAATTAGAAGCCGATGAACTCGCACAACTACGGCGTGAATATTTTGGTTTTATTTTTCAGCGTTATCACTTACTGGGAGATTTGACTGCCGCGGGCAACGTCGAAGTTCCAGCCATTTATGCAGGCGTCGATGCCTCTGCACGGCAACAACGCTCGACCCAACTGCTTTCTGATTTAGGTCTAGCTGAAAAAACCCAAAACCGCCCGAGTCAACTTTCAGGGGGGCAGCAACAACGTGTTTCCATTGCTCGGGCATTAATGAATGGCGGTGATGTGATCCTAGCCGATGAACCGACTGGTGCATTGGACAAAAACAGTGGGATTGAAGTGATACGTATTTTACGTGAACTCAATGCCCAAGGTCATACCATCATCCTTGTTACCCATGATATGAACGTGGCGAAAAATGCCTCACGTATTATTGAAATTAGTGACGGTAATATTATTTCCGATCGGGTCAATGTCCCTGAGTCGGATGGCGAAGTGCTTGAGCAACAGCAGCTCGATCGTACACCACAAAAGAAAACGCCTTCTTGGCGTTCAGCGGCAGATCGATTGGCTGAAGCCTTCCGCATGGCATTATTGGCCATGAATGCGCACCGTATGCGTACCTTCCTGACCATGCTCGGAATTATTATTGGTATTGCATCGGTCGTTTCAGTGGTGGCACTTGGAAATGGCTCACAAAAGCAAATTTTAGAAAATATTAGTAGCTTAGGCACCAATACCATTACCGTATTCCAAGGTCGTGGTTTTGGCGATAACTCCAAAACAGCGCAAGTCAAAACCCTAGTTCCTGCCGATGCCGAAGCTTTAGCTGAACAGCCTTATGTCGATGGGGTCAGTCCTTCCGTCACCAGTAGCGTTACTGCCCGCTTTAAAGATACTGAGGCATCGGCCACCGTGAATGGGGTGAGTGAAGACTTTTTCTATGTCAAAGGTATGACCTTTCAATCTGGACAAGCTTTTGACAAAGAAGGCGTGACTGAACGTGCGCAAGATGTGGTGATTGATAACAATACCCAAAAAACTTTCTTTAGCGATGGGACGAACCCTGTCGGTCAAGTCATCCTTTTGGGCAGTGTGCCAAGTCGTATTATTGGCGTGATTGAAGCGCAAAAATCGATGATGGGAAATTCTGACAGCCTCAATGTGTACTTACCCTACTCAACCGTGATGAGCCGTATGCTGGGACAGTCGAATGTCCGTAGCATCATTGTCCGTGTTAAGGATGAATACCCAAGTGCTGCCGCTGAAAATGCCATCCTAAACTTACTGGTGCAACGTCATGGCGCGCAAGATGTATTTACCCAAAACTCGGACAGTATTCGGGAAACCATTCAGCAAACCACACAAACCATGACCCTGCTCGTCTCTGCAATTGCGGTGATTTCACTGATTGTCGGGGGAATTGGCGTGATGAATATTATGCTGGTTTCGGTGACTGAACGAACTCAAGAAATTGGCGTGCGTATGGCGGTTGGGGCACGGCAAAGTGACATCCTGCAACAGTTCCTGATTGAAGCGGTATTGGTGTGTATTTTAGGCGGCATCTTAGGTGTACTTTTATCTTTAGGCATTGGACAGCTGATTAGTCACTTTGCTGGAGACACCTTCCAAATGGCCTATTCAACCACCTCTATTATTGCAGCCTTTGTTTGTTCAAGCATGATTGGGATTATCTTTGGCTTTATCCCTGCCCGTAATGCAGCACAGTTAAATCCTGTGGATGCACTTTCTCGCGAATAAGGATACTCAGAAATGCAGATGAATTTTACCAAACTTGCTACAGCCCTGATGTTGAGTAGCTCACTGTTCGGTTGCGCTGCGGTGGTGAAAACACCGTATCAACAACCGAGTGTAAACATGCCAAATCATTTTCAAAACAGCAAAGCCGTGAGCCAACAAGTGCATGCTAATATCTATGCAGATCAATGGTGGACTTTGTTTGGCGATACCCAGCTCAATCAATTGGTCAATCAAGTCCTTGGCAGTAATACTGATTTAGCTGTTGCAGGGATTAATTTACAGCAAGCACGCTTACAAGCTGGCTTAGCGCAGAATAAACAAGGTCCACGTGTCAGCTCAAGCGTATCTGCGGGACACAATATTGAACTAAATTCAGGTGATGATTCTTCGCGTGGCTTGTCACTGAGCGGTGGGGTCAGCTATGAATTGGACTTGTTTGGAAAACTGGCAAACCAAACCGAAGCAACACGTTGGGAAGCACTGGCAACTGAACAGGATTTACAAAGTACCGCACAAAGCTTAATTGCGACCACTGCCAATTTATATTGGCAATTGGGTTATCTGAATGAGCGTTATCAAATTGCGCAGCAAAATCTAGCCAGCACACAGAAAACCTATGAACTGGTGCGGACCCAATATCGTGCAGGTGCAGTGTCAGGTTTAGACCTGACCTCTGCGGAACAAGCAGTGCAAAGCCAAAAAGCGACTTTAAGTCAAATTGAACAACTGCGTGTAGAAGCACGTACGGCTTTGGCTGTTTTACTACACATGCCCGTACAGCAACTCAACATTCAAGAACCTGCCCGCTTACCCCGTATTGGGCTGCCCAGCATTGCAGCAGGCTTACCTGCGGACTTGCTGGCACGTCGTCCAGATTTGCAAGCTGCCGAATTACGTTTACGTAAAAGCTTAGCCACCAAAGATGCCACCAAAGCCAGTTACTACCCATCCATCAGCTTGACTGGCAATTTAGGTTCATCCAGTACATCGTTAAGCAATCTATTGCAAAATCCGGCTTTAACTTTGGGCGCAAGCCTCAGCTTACCGTTTTTGCAATATAACGATATGAAAAAAGATTTGGCAATCAGTGATTTGGACTATGAAAAATCGATTCTTCAATATCGTCAAACCTTGTATCAAGCATTTGCTGATGTTGAAAATGCGTTGTCGGCACGCACTGAACTTAATCAACAAGTGGCGCTGCAAGAACGTAATGTCCAACTTGCTGAAAAAACTGAGCGCTTAACTGAAGTGCGTTATCGTAACGGTGCCATTGCACTTAAAAATCTATTAGATGCGCAAGCCACCACGCGCAATGCCCAGCTGTCCTTGGTGCAAACCAAACAAAGCCAATACAATGCCTATGTCACCTTGATGCAGGCTTTAGGCGGTAGTCCAATCAAACAGCTGCCTTAAACTTAAAGCCCCAATAAAAAAAGTGCCCTTGTGGCACAATTATTTGGTCAGTTTAAATAACAAAAGCCCCAACTGGGGCTTTTGTTATTTAAACAATTTACTGATCTTTCAGCAACTTAAAAATCAGGACGATAATATTGGTAAGTCAAACCACTTTCTTTATACACATCATAACTTTTTTGTCTAAAATCGGACACCCATTGCGTACCGGTAAAGCCAGCAATATGACCATAGGTATGTTTACTGGTTCGACGAATAATATAAATATCCCCTTGTTTAGGTGCATCAAACTTAGGATTAATTTGTCGATAACCAATTTTCATCAGGGTATTGCCCCAATCTGAAGCAGCAATCGGATGGCTTTTGAACTGAGCACCGGCTGACTCCAAAGCCACCCTGATACTTTTTGCACATTTTTTTGAACTGGTTTGACTGGTGATGCTTTTCAATCTTTGGGTAAATTTATCAATATCAATTCGCTGAGCACTACCAGAAGTATAGTTTTTATTTTTTGATTTTTCTGGTCTGATGATCGGATCTGAATTGACTGCAGATTTGTAGCTTTGACCTGCTTTTGAACGAATAATGATTTCTGTTGCTGCGGGCGCATGAATATCACGTACCTCCACATGTTGATCATAAAGCATTCCAAAACCTCTAACTTTTCTTTAAATACTGTACTAAATCTAATCTTAAGCAATACACATAGCTGCTTGTTTATGCGCTCAGAATGGTAACCCCAGAATATTAATTTTCCATATAAAATATGTAAGATATCTTGTCTTTGTTAACATAGAAGCGCTAACTGGCTATTTTTTAGTTTATTTTTAATAGTGGAAAAGTGAAATAAAATTCAGCTGCATAAAATTTTGCGCAAAGAATAACGAAGCAATCCTGCCTTTTTCTCAAAATCTCACCCCATAACTCAGCAATATTAAATTCAAATTCAGCATTTTTTTCACCGTTACCCCAACCCAATTCCTCTAGCTTAACGCTTAAAAAAACCCTCATTTTAGTATAGACTGCTAGGTTAACTCGACTTAGATGATCCTTTCGCAACAAGCCTTAAATGACTCGGTTTGTGCTTAGGGGAACTCAACTTTTTGGAATTTTTATGAAAGCGTATTTAGACCTTTTACAACACATCCTCGACAACGGTGGCGACAAAGGCGATCGTACTGGAACAGGTACACGTTCTGTATTTGGTCATCAAATGCGCTTTAATCTTGCTCAAGGTTTTCCGTTATTGACCACCAAAAAAGTTCATTTTCGCTCCATCGCGATTGAATTATTATGGTTCCTCAAAGGCGACACCAACGTTAAATACCTCCAAGACAACAAAGTTTCAATTTGGGATGAATGGTCAACCGCAGAACAAACGGCGCGTTTTGGTCGTCCTGAAGGCGAGCTGGGTCCCGTTTACGGTCATCAATGGCGTAATTTTGGTGCGACGAAAAAAGCGGATGGCTTGTATGAGCAAGATGGCTTTGACCAAATTCAATGGTTAATCAACGAAATTAAAACCAATCCAAATTCACGTCGTTTAATTGTCTCGGGTTGGAATCCAAATGAAGCGGGCAATGTTGCCCTGCCACCCTGCCACACCCTATTCCAGTTTTTTGTACAGAACGGCAAACTCTCTTGCCAACTGTATCAACGTAGCGCAGACGTGTTCTTAGGCGTTCCATTTAACATTGCCAGCTATGCACTCCTTACTCATATGATTGCCCAAGTCTGTGGTTTAGGCGTGGGTGAGTTTGTTTGGACGGGTGGTGATACACATTTATATGTGAACCATTTTGAACAAGCACAATTGCAATTAAGCCGTGAGCCAATGCCACTGTGCCAACTGAAATTAAATCCAGAAATCAAAGACATCTTCGCATTTAAATTTGAAGATTTCGAAATTGTCGATTACCAATCACATCCGGGTATTAAAGCCCCTGTTGCGGTTTAATTTTTCTAATTAGTCATTCCACTAAATTCGTAATCCCCCTAAATCCCCCTTTAAAAAAGGGGGACTTGAATAAAACAAATGGGGGATACAGTCAAATAAGGCGAGCTTTATGACATTCCAAAATTTAGAAGTTGTTCACGTTGTAGCCATGGATCAACAACGCTGCATTGGTAAAGCAAATGATTTACCTTGGCATATTTCTGCTGATCTGAAACACTTTAAAGCCATCACCCAAGGTGGTGTCGTGGTTATGGGACGTAAAACGCTAGAGTCTATGGGACGCACCCTGCCAAACCGAGTCAACTGGGTCATTACCCGTGACCATAACTGGTCATTTGAAGGGACTAAAGTCGCGTATTCAATTGAAGACGCTTTAACTCAAGCTGTTGCTGATGTGCAAGCTTCTGAAAAACCGACCAGCATTTTTATTATTGGCGGTGGTGAAATTTTCAAACAAACCATGAATATTACTGACCGACTAGAATTGACCCATGTCGAACTTGATGTTCAAGGTGATGCCTATTATCCAGAAATCCCCACTGAATTTAAAAAGGTCGCAGCGGAACAACATATTGACGACAAAACAGGGATTGCTTTCGAGTTCGCAACGTATCGAAAATAAAGCAAAGAATTATTTATAACAGTCAAATATGCATAATATTGGAAAAACAGAATTTTTTGCTGCTTTGGGCATGGGGCTACTACATTCCATGTTCAGTCTGTTTGTTATTTTGTCCTCTATTTGGCTGTGTCTTGCTTTATGGTTTCAAGAACCCCTTGGCTGGTTAATCACCCGAGTACTAATTGGCATTTGGATTGTTTTTGCACTCAGCATTCTTGGAATTTATGTCAGCCAAGCTTTCTTTAGCCGCCACACCGATATCTTGATTTATATGCTTGGCTTGCTCTGCGGTGTATGGTGGTATTTCAGCTTAGAAGCCAAACCAGATCGCGACTGGAATCCCGAAGTTGCGCAAGTGCTTTCTTATGAACAACAAGGCGACCTCGTCACCTTACACAATGTGCGTAATTTTAATTGGCATGCAGATGGTAGTTATGATGAACGCTGGGAATCTCGCCAGTTTGATTTAAAGCAAATCACAGGGGTCAATATCATTACTTCCTATTGGATGGGGCCGCGCATTGCCCATACCTTGGTGAGTTTTGATTTTGCCAATACGCAACCACTGACCTTCTCGATTGAAATTCGCAAAGAAAAAAATGAAGAATTTTCGACCATTGGTGGTTTTTTTAGAAAATATGAACTCAGTCTTGTGGCTGCGGATGAAAAAGATTTAATTTATACCCGCAGTAATAGCCGTGGTGAACAGGTCTATTTCTTTCCCATCAACATGTCAAAAGCAGAAAGTCGTGCTTTATTTGAACAATACCTGCACAAAGCCAATGACTTAAAACAACAGCCTAAATGGTATAACACCCTCACCAGTAACTGCACCACGCTGGTATTTGATATGATACAAGCGGTATCTAAACAGCATTTACCTGTAGATTATCGTCTACTGGCTTCAGGTTACTTACCCAATTATCTGTATGACTTAAAGGCCATTTCACACGACCTCAGCATGAAACAGTGGTATGAAAAAGCGTATATCAACCCACGGGTCAGTGAATTAAAGCATCTTTCGAGCACACAATATTCAGCACTTATTCGGCAAAACTTACCGCAAAGAAAAATAGAAAATCCGCATTAACACAGTAAATTTAAAATAAAAAACATACATTTAAAGCTAGTTTAATCCATCATTTTTTGCTTATATAGAAGCTAAATTCAATTAAAAAATGAGACATCAGTATGTTAAAAAAGTTATTGGCGATCAGCATCATTGGTGCAGCGCTTGCTTTTACAGGCTGTGAAACGATGCCCAATGCCTCTGCGACCATTGAAACTGCAAATTTAGTTCAATTACAAAACCAAACTTGGGTTGCAACACATATTGGCAATAGCGAAATTAAGACTGCACCGACTGCACACAATATTCCAAGCTTACAATTTGATGCGGCAACAAAACGCGTGAGTGGCGCAGATGGCTGTAATCGTATTATGGGCAGCTATGAAGCTGGACGAGATACCTTGGTTTTGAGTCAAATGGCAGGAACAAAAATGGCATGTTTAGACAACAACAATGTCTCGCAAAAATTTAACCAAGCATTGACTCAAGTGGCAAACTATCAAGTATTTGGTAAAACACTCAAATTGCTTGATCGTCATGGCAATGTCCTGATTCAGTTTAAAAGTTCAGTTCAGCCGCGCTAAATCGCAGCGATAAAGAGCCTGTTCAGTCAGGCTTTTTACTTTTAATCATCAATAAAGACATTGTAGCTTCATAAAAAGTCCCTATATTAAAAACAATAAACAAATACAGGATAAAACCATGCAACAAGCATTATTTGGTGGCGGATGTTTTTGGTGTGTCGAAGCCATATTTTTACAGCTCAAAGGTGTGCAAAAAGTCATGAGTGGTTATGCCGGTGGTCACACTGACAATCCGAACTATGATGATATTTGTCGTGGTGACAGCAACCATGCAGAAGTTATTTTGATTGATTATGATGAGACACAAATTAGCTTTGAACAACTTTTAGATGTGTTCTTTACCACTCATGATCCAACCACGTTAAATCGTCAGGGCAATGACATCGGCACACAATATCGTTCCGTGATTTATTACCTGAATGATGAACAGCAGCAGCAAGCACAACAAAGCATTGATCGACTCAAAGCTGATGGTTTAAATATGGTGACTGAACTGAGCCCTGCACCGAAATTTTACCCTGCTGAAGAATATCACCAAAACTTTTTTGCCCGCAATCCATCACAAGGCTACTGTAACTTTGCTATTCCACCGAAATTAATGAAATTACGCAGTAAGTTTCAAAACTTACTTAAGTCTGATTAATGTCTATTTTTGGGCAAATTTCAGCGATAAAAAAAGCGACCTTCAGGTCGCTTTTTAAATGTTCAGATTAGTTATCACTAAGGAAAGCAATATCACTGAGCCCGGCTTCGCTCGCACGTGACATGACTTGTGCAACAGTATCGTAACGTGCTTCTTTATCTGCACGTAATTGAACCGTTGGCTTCTGTTCAGCTTGACCCGCTTCATTCAAACGAGTTTGTAACTCATCTAAACTAATCACTTCGGCATTCCAAGCCACTTCACCGTTGGCATTAATACTCACGGTGATTGCTTTAGGTGGCGGCTGAGTAATTTCCGCTGTGGTTTTTGGTAAGGTTAATGGAATTGATGGGTTAGCAACGGTTGCTGTCACCAAAAAGATGATCATCAATACCAACATAATATCGATGAGTGGAATGAGATTCATCTCATTCATGCCTACATCGTTGTCTTCGCCCAATTGAAAACCCATTAAGCTTGACCTCCAACTAAATTCTCTGAAGTTGCTTTCGCTTCTACTTTTTGTGCAGCAGAATCTTGTTGCAACATGGTATCAATTAACAAACCGTGTGCTTGGTCTTGTAACTCATGCGCTAAGCTACGGTTGGCACGCGCACAAATGTTATAAGCCAGTACCGCAGGAATAGCGACCGCCAAACCTAAACCGGTCATAATCAAAGCTTCACCCACAGGTGTTGCAACTTGTGCCAAACCAGCTTGACCACTTTTACCGACCGCAACCAAGGCATGGAAAATACCCCAAACAGTACCAAATAAGCCGACAAAAGGCGCCAGTGAAGCAATCGTACCTAAAACGGCAACGCCTTTTTCCGCATTGGCTTTTTCAGCAGAAATTTGACGCAATAAAGCTTGTTCTGCAACAGCTTTACGTTGTTCAAAATTCAAAGGCGCAAATTTTGCTTTTAACTTACTTAACGCTTGAGAAAGTTGAGCATAAGCTTGTTGCTTCAGTTGGCGAGTCCCCATCAAACGTAAAACGAAGATCGTCCATGTCGTAATCGACATTGCCAATAACACGAAATACAGGGTTTTACTCACTGCATCGGCATGTTGCCAATAAACTGAAAAGTTCATACTCGAACTCCTAATAAATGTTAGCCGCGTGGATTCAATGTCAATTCAAATGGTTGGTCAGCGCTAATTGGATAAGCCAAGCCATTTTCTTTGTACGGTTTGAATTTGGAACTACGCACTGAGCGTAAAATCTTTTCATCTAAAGCTGCAACACCACTCGAACGTGCAATACGCGCAGAGGTAATCACCCCTTTTTCATTCGCTTCAATATGCACGACCACAGTACGCGTTTGACCGTCTAAATCACTATTGTTATATGACGGTTTAGGCGAACGACTCCATTGCACCCCCGAACCACCTATCGATACACTTTTTGGCGATGGTGGTGTGGCAGGTCGTGCTGGAGGTGTCTCAGGTGCAGGTGGTGCAACAGGTGTTGGTACAGGCTTCATTACTTTCGTTTCAGAAACAGTGGTCGTTACCACAGGTGATGGTGTCGGTTTCGCCGCAACTGGTTTCACAACAGGTTTTGCTGTTTCTGCTTTTTTAACTTGTTGAACCTTCTCGACCTTTTTCGGCGGTGGCGGAAGCTGTTTTTCTACAATTTTAACTTGTTTCACTTCTTTAGGCTTTGGCTTTTCTTTTTTCGGTTCAGCTTTAGGCTTTGGAGGCAAAGGTATTGGTGGCTGTTGAATTTTAACAAAACGAACTTGTAAGGGTTTTTTCTCAATCTGTTTGAGTTCAGGGGTCTTCATTTGCCCCACCGCCCATAAAACGCCCATATGACCGACCACCACAGCAATAAGTGCGGTAATAATTTTCTTTTTCATCGGATTGGGAGTTTGCATATGTAGAGCAGAAGATTGACTCATTAAAATCAGTTACCTAATTCAAGCGATTGTCGATCAATAAAGATTTAAACAATCAAACTCATCGGTTAGTACAATTAAAGCAACGTAATAATAAATGAGAAGTGTTTTCATTTGCAACTATTAATTCGAGAGTTTTAATGAGTTTTTTGAATCAAAAACAAAAAAGGCATGCCTAAAGCATACCTTTTGAATCGATCATTTTAAAAAAATTATTGGAAAACAACCGTCTTATTACCATCCACAATAATACGGTCTTCAAGATGCCATTTCACCGCACGCGCCAAAACATTGCGCTCGACATCCTGTCCAAGTTCACGCAATTGATCAACGGTAAAATCGTGATTGACCCGTTCTACATCTTGCTCAATGATTGGACCTTGATCTAGATCGGCAGTCACATAATGCGCTGTTGCACCAATCAGTTTCACCCCTTTTTCATAAGCTTGCTTATACGGGTTGGCACCAACAAAGGCAGGCAAGAATGAATGATGGATATTAATAATCTTCATTTCCCATTTCGCCACAAAGCTTTCACTCAAGATTTGCATATAACGCGCAAGCACAAGCAAGTCATTGCCCTGCATGATTTCATCAATTTTTGCGTAAGCTTCTTCTTTATTGTCCTTATTGACTGGAACGACAATAAAAGGAATACCAAAATTTTCCACTGATTCGCGTAAATCTTCATGATTTGACACCACAGTGGTAATTTCACACGGCAAACCGCCACGCGCATGACGCCACAACAGCTCAAGCAAAGCATGATCAACTTTAGAGACTAAAACGCCGACTTTTTTAACATCGCTCACCAATGCCAAACGCCAATGCATGTTATAGCGCTCTGCAACATTGCTGGCAAAAGTGTGGGTTAAGCTTTCTTTGCGACTTTGTAAACTATCCAGTTCAAACTCAACACGCATGAAATAACGCCCGCCCTGAGCCTCAGTTGCATATTGATCAAGTGCGGTAATATTTGCGCCTTGATGATACAAAAAACTCGATACAGCTTGCACGATCCCTGGTTTATCCTCGCAAGTAATCAGTAAACGTGCTGTGTTGGCAGTGGTCATATTCATGTTGGTTTATATCACTAATCAGTTAAATTAAAAAACAAGCCGAGCATTCTAACGCTTTTTTAAGGCTTTCTAAATAGACGATGGCGCATCATTATTTTTACGCGCAGATAAGCTTTCAAAAAGTTCTGAAGGGCCTAACGTTTCCATTAAATGCTCATAAGTTTGGCGACTTTCACCACGCAAATAAGCACCTTCTAAAAACACCATCTGACGCAATGCCTGCCAAACCCACTTCTCTTCTAAAGTATTTGAATCGGTAATATGACCCGACATATATAAGAAGTTGGTCCAGTTGGTCAAAACAATCCACAAGTTAATAATTAAGGCTTCAATTTCTGAGTCCGTCATTTGCATTAACCCTGCATTCACAAAGGCTTTATAAATTTTCTGCCCCTGCTGCATCACCTGACCGGCAAAGCGTGGGTACATCTTGCGAAAATCTTCATTATTTTCAACCAAATGATAAACATCACGATGCAAAAAGCGATAAGCCCAAAGCTGACTGCTAAGCACTTGAAAATAGTGAATCTTATCATTGGCATCGAGCAATCGATCATCTGGCAATGCAAGCATTTCCAAAGTTTCTTTTTGATACTGCTCCATCAACTCTTTGATAATTTCGTTTTTATTGCGAAAGTGGTAATACAAATTACCCGGACTCATATTCAGTTCAGCTGCAATATGATTTGTTGTAACAGAACGCTCACCGCGCTCATTAAATAACTGTAAGCTGAGCTGTAAAATACGTTCTTTGGTTTTCACCGTTTTGGAGTGAGACATCCTAAAGTAACCATTCATTCAATAGGTTAGCTAGCTAACACATAAAGTAACTTGACTATTTAGAGCTTTTACTCTAAAAAATAAACTAATCGCTTTTTATTTAATGGTAATAGGCCATGAACAGTCAAACAAAAACAACTTCAATGACACCACATTCTTTTGATATTCAGCACTTACATGATGTGCTAGAACAACAAAAAGATGCTTATCAACGCCATCCTTTACCAACAGCAAAGGAACGTATTGATCGTTTAGCACGTCTAAAGCGTATCTTAGTTAAGTATCAAGATCAATTTGCTGAAGCAATTAATCAAGACTATGGTAACCGTTCTATTGGCGAAACCAAAATTGGCGAGCTACTGACCTGTCTTGAACATATTAAATATTATAGCAAGCATTTAACCCATTGGATGAAACCTTCGAAACGCCATGTCGGAATTATCCATCAACCGGCAAAAGCTTGGGTGCAATATCAACCTTTAGGTGTTGTGGGAATTATTACCCCTTGGAACTATCCTTTATTGTTGTCTGTCGGCCCGCTTATTTGTGCAATTGCGGCTGGCAACCATGCCATGATTAAAATTTCAAGCGCATCGAGCCATTTTGGTCTGGTACTTGAACAAGCACTCAATGAAGCGTTTCCAATCGAATTGGTCGCAGTCATCAATGGTGGTGGACAAATCTCCGATGCTTTTAGCCACTTAGCCTTCGATAAAATGATTTTCACTGGTTCTACCGAAATTGGTAAAACGGTTATGGCGGCAGCAGCGCAGAATTTAGTGCCTGTAATTTTAGAACTTGGTGGGAAATCACCGGTATTGGTTCATCCGTCTATCGACTTACAAGATGTCGCGCAACGTCTGGCTGCCGGTAAATTATGGAATTCAGGGCAAACCTGTGTTGCACCCGACTATATGTTCCTACCAAAAGGCAAAACGGCTGAATTTATTGAGCACTATCGTGCGTGTGTCACAGAGATGTATCCAAATATTGAATACAATCAAGACTACACCTCCATTATTAATGACAAACAGTACAATCGCCTACAAAGTTATTTAGAAGATGCTCGTAATCAGGGTGCTAAAATTATTGAAATTAATCCTGCACATGAAAATTTAAGCTTGGTTCGAAAAATTGCGCCAACGTTACTGACTGACGTAACGCCAGACATGCAGATTATGAAAGAAGAAATTTTTGGCCCGATCCTGCCTATTCTAGAATATGATCAAATTGACGATGTTATTGCGTTTATTAATAGCCGTCCTCGTCCACTTGCATTATACTACTTCGACTTTGATCAAGCGCGTGCTGATTATGTCGCACAGCGTACTCATTCAGGGCATTTCGGACAAAACACGGTTTTGACCCATGTTGCACAAGATGACTTACCTTTTGGTGGTGTCGGTGCTTCAGGTATGGGGAAATACCATGGTCCAGAAGGTTTCTTCAGTTTGTCACATGAACGGTCAGTGATGTCTAATCCTAAGCTGTATAGCTTAAAATTTATTCTTCCACCGTTTAACAAGCCGATTCATCGACTAATTTCAAAGACCCTTCTTCGATAACTGATCAAGGCATGAGCTATCACACATAATCATGCTGCGTTTTTATTAAATTCGCTTGTCTTTTAAGCGTATTTTTGGTATAAAACGCCCCTTGAATGATTTCATCCGTTTACTTTTAATGACTAGCGCACAATCGGTGCCGTCTAGCAATGGAGTTCACCATGTCTAAGGTTTGCCAAGTTACCGGCAAGCGTCCTATCGTTGGTAACAACGTATCGCACGCAAACAACAAAACCAAACGCCGGTTCGAGCCGAACCTGCATCACCACCGTTTTTGGGTAGAAAGCGAAAAACGTTTTGTACGTCTTCGCCTAACCACTAAAGGTATGCGTATTATCGACAAATTGGGTATCGACAAAGTTCTTGCGGACATTCGTGCTCAAGGTCAAAAGGTCTAAGGAGTCTGAACCATGCGTGATAAAATTCGTCTAGTTTCTTCAGCTGGTACAGGTTATTTCTATACCACTACTAAGAACAAACGTACTATGCCGGAAAAAATGGAAATCAAAAAATTTGATCCAAAAATCCGTCAACACGTAATTTTCAAAGAAGCTAAAATTAAATAATTTTTGCTTTTTTAAAAAAACGACCTTTTGGGTCGTTTTTTTTTGCATTTTTTTTGTCCAGCTTGATAAACTTTAAAATAATCTTTTGGCATTTTTTGTGCTTGTCCTTTTTACCCTTAACCTAGGCTTAAGGAGTTTTTAGTGCCTCATGACATAGATCTAATTATATTATTGGCCGTTGGCTTTGGACTGGCACTTGTTTTTGGCTATATTGCCGCTCGTATACGCCTCCCTCCCCTGATTGGCTATCTGATTGCCGGGATTATTATTAGTCCGAACACACCCGGCATCGTCGCAGATATGCATCTTGCCAACCAATTGGCTGAACTTGGGGTCATGTTCCTCATGTTTGGTGTTGGGATGCATTTCTCCTTAAGTGATTTGATGCAGGTACGTCGCATTGCACTACCCGGAGCAATTTTACAAATTGCGGTGGCAACCTTACTGGGCATCGGTATTTCCATGATGTGGGGCTGGAGTTTTGGTTCTGCCTTGGTCTTTGGTTTAAGTCTGTCCTGTGCCAGTACGGTGGTTTTACTCAAAGCCTTAGGCGATCGGGGTTTACTCAACTCCGTCAACGGGAAAATTGCCGTAGGCTGGTTGTTGGTTGAAGACTTGGTGATGGTGCTGGTCTTGGTTCTTCTGCCTGCCACAGCCGTGTTACTGGGTGGAACGCCAATTGCAGGATCAGATCCTACTGCAAATATCTGGATGACCCTCGCAATCACCTTGCTTAAAGTTGCGGGCTTTGTTGCCTTTATGTTGATTATTGGCAAACGCTTAGTTCCCTTTATTATGCAACTTGTCGCGCGCTTAGGTTCGCGTGAACTCTTTACCTTAACCGTGGTTGCTGCCGCAGTCTCCATTGCTTTTGGTGCCTATAAAGTTTTTGGCGTATCGATGGCACTCGGTGCATTCTTTGCCGGCATGGTGGTGAAAGAATCGGACTTTAGTCACCGCGCAGAAGAAGAAACTTTGCCACTGCGTGAAATTTTCTCCATTCTGTTCTTTGTTTCTGTCGGCATGTTATTCGACCCAAGAATTTTAATTGAACAACCGCTGCATGTACTTGCTGTGGTGGGCATTATTATGATTGGTAAAACCATTGCAGCCATGGCACTGGTGTTGTTCTTCCGCTACCCCATTAATACTGCTTTAACAGTGGGTGCAAGTCTGGCACAAATTGGCGAGTTCTCCTTTATTTTGGCGACCTTGGGTGTGTCTTTACAACTCTTATCACTGGAAGGTCAAAACCTGATTCTTGCAGGTGCACTCATCTCAATCACCTTAAATTCTTTTGTATTTTCTGCGATTGAACCCGTTCAAAACTGGATTCGAGAGCGCTCGCATTTGGCGCGCTTACTCGAACGTAGTGGCGATCCGCTCTCTATGCTGCCCGATGAAGTCTCTCAAGAATATTTGCGTGATCAGGTGGTGATTGTCGGTCACGGTGAAGTGGGGCGTCGTATTACCAAAGCTTTAATGGCTCAGAGACATTAAAGTGGTCGATTGCTGAAGAAAACCGTGAAATTGTCGAAAATTTACGTGACAAAGGCATTGCCGCTGTTTCAGGTCATGCCACCGAAGCAGGTGTACTGATTCAGGCACATATTCAACATGCGCGTTTACTGGTGCTCTCGCCTATGGATATTTTAGATATTCATAAAATTGTCGATATTGCCAAGACCTTGAATCCACAAATTCAGGTACTGGTCTGTGCCGAAAGTAAGGAAGAAGCAGAAGTGATTCGTCGTGAGGCGATTGGTGAAGTGTATTTTGCCAAAGAGGAAATGGCGAAAAATATGACCAATCATATTCTCAATCAAATCCAGATTGCGCATCATCAAGATCCGACGCATTAGGTTTTTGTGATAAAAATTTTGTGATAAAAAAACGCACTCATCGGTGCGTTTTTTTATGGAAAAGAGCTTAACTCAAATATTGAGGTTGTTCGTCCACTATTTCTGCATGTAATTCATTGACTTGCTTTTCCATCAAAGCATATAAAGCCGCTTGTACCATATGTTGTGCAATCACCGGCATCTGATCGCCCAACAGCATCTTCACTTCATCATTAAAATGAATTTTAACTAAGGGTTCTTTTTCAGAGCCTGCATTTCGCAATGCCAACTCGCCACCTTCAAGTTGAACCAATTCTAAAATCGCTTCTTGATTACCAAATAATTCTTTCAACTGTTCTATAGACATATATCCTCCATGTTCAACATGGTGGCAAAGGCTGTTGCACTTTGCATTACGTAGACTATTTATATAAGGTCAATGCTAAAAACTTCAAGAGCAGATCAAAAAGATTAAAACTCAACCATTTCGTTACGAAAACCATCAATCAGCTGGGTTAAATCGCGGTGCCATTCACGCAAAATTTTGCTATCAGGCAACCATGCTTGTGGCGTTTGCGTCACTTTAATAATTAAATTTGATGATGTTTCATTTTCTGGTTCTGGCGCACTTGGTTCAGGTGCATATTGACACATACGATATGCACGCTTTAATTCGGCAATAAAACCGTGTTTTGCCAATTGCTGCATTACCATGACTTCTGGAGAAACTTGCCCTTTTGCAGCCATATGCTCTTCAATGGACTTCAAAGTGGGTGCCAAGTCATTTAAACGATAATAACGCACCAATTCTTGTAAAAAAGCCAACACGGCACCATGCAAGTGAAAGACGGCTGCTTCACGATGTGCCTGTACTTGTTGAATATGTTCGATTTGCTCTGCTTGTTGACATGAAAGACGTGCAAAATACAGTTTTTGATTGGTACGGTCAGCATGGAAGCGAGCAACACGGGACATAGTGATATTCCTAAATTTTGGCGTTTTTTACACAGCTAAGATTAAACTTTATTTTGAATCAATTCACAATAAAAATTATGCATGATCCATTTCAATTAAATAGATTTTCCGCTTTGCAGGCACTTCAATCTTGTTCTTGATGGGTCGAATATGACTGAGCTGCCAAGCAAAATAACCCTCCGCCCAATAACGTGCACATGCGGCATCCATTTCATCAGCTTGCCAGACATGAACTGATTCGACATCGACCAAAGCCACCGCGACACCCTGCTCTTCATCACCCTCATGTTTTAAGTAATGTTGATTTTCGACAATCACCAGATCTTTCAAGGGCAGTTGCTCAGGTTGCCATGAGCGAACCTCTAACGTTTTTATGCCCTGCGCGATACGCATAGCATTGGGTGCCACAATAGACAGGGCTTGGAACCACCGTTTCATCAATATAAATCCATAAAAAAGGAGCCATAGCTCCTTTTTATCTTTATTTTGCTTCTGACTTCACTTCAGCTTTCTCTTCGGGCTTATTTTCCGCCTGTTTTACACGAATACCATGTCCGTGCAAACGAAGCGTATTTAAGCCTTTAATCGCTCTCACGGCTTCACGACCATGTGGCATATCAACAAAGGCAAAACCTTTAGATTTACCTGTTGCAGGGTCTAAAACCAAAGTACACGCATTCACAGTACCAAATGCTTGAAATAGCTTCAGTAATTCAGCTTCTGTTACTGTACGTTCTAAATTACGAACTAAAATTTTCATCTCACAACCTTTAAATAGGCAAAATCATCAAAAAGCACTCGCCTAATCGACTTTTTGAACTTCGCAATAAAAAACAAAATAACGCAATTGTTATAGTTTAATCGAGATTAATGCCAAAATCTAAATTAATCGATTGGCGTTCGATTAAAGCGCTTTTTACCGTTTGTTGACGGGTTTTGTGATGGGTTTCCATGGTACACAAATTGCGGGTTAAATCATTGAGAAAATAACTTTCCACTTTACGCCCTTGTTCATCGACCTGATCACGTGCCCAAAGGTTTAAACTCTGCTTGGTCAAAATCAATTCATTTTGTGCGCGGGTCAATGCCACATAAAGCACACGGCGCTCTTCTTCCACATCATCAAAACTGCCTTGCGCACGTGCATGTGGATATTGTCCCGCTGTGACATTGGCCACATAACAAACCTTCTGTTCTGTCCCTTTGGCAGAGTGAATGGTGATCAGTGTGACCACATCATCTTCTGACTGGCGTTCAATTTCACTGATCGACACTGGATCGAGTACATATTCTTCTAAAAATTCACTGAGCTGTGAATGTTTCGATGCCAATTGTTTCACCAACTCAAAGTCACCCTGACGGCGATTCCAGTCTTTTTTATAATTTTCAGCAAGCTGCGTTTCAATGGCTTGAATGCCGAGACTGACCGACTCTTTGACTTCATGGCGCAAGACATTCATTTGCTTCATGATCAATAACGTCTGTGCAGGAATCCGAGCGAACTTTTCCAACTTTTCAAAAATGCCATCCATATCGGCTTGTTGCAAAAGTTGTTGTGCTAAACGACTCGCACCTACATCACCCACGCCATTCCACAGCGTCAAGAAGCGCATCCACGCAATATCATCCAAAGGATTGGCAATCACACGCAATAAACTTAATAAATCTTTCACATGCGCAGTTTCAAGTAATTTCATGCCACCAATAAAACGGTAGGGCACATTGGCTTGAATACAGGCTGCTTCGATATGACGTGCGGCAAAACTTGAACGCACCAATACCATATGGTCACGCCATGCATTTCCAGCTAAGTAATGACGCTCTTTGATGTCAATCGCAATCCATTTTGCTTCATCAAATTCATTGGGGAAAATGTGCATTTTCGGCTTAACGCCTTCACCACGATGCGCATCTAAGCGTTTGTCATATTTGATTTCACTTTGATCCAGCAACCAATTCGACAAGTCTAAAATTTCTTGCGTCGAGCGGTAATTTTGTTCCAATTTAAAAATCTGCGCATCAGGCACACGCTCTTTAAAATGGTGAATATTTTCAAAATCGGCACCACGGAAACCGTAAATCGATTGCGCATCATCACCCACACAAAATAGGCTCACTTTGTCTTTTAGCGGCTCAAGCAAAGCCCATTGCAGTGGATTGGTATCCTGCATTTCATCGACCAACATGTGTTGGCAAATGGAAGAGACATAATCGACCAAGCCTTCAGATTGCTCTAAAGCCGAAGCCACAATCGCCAAAATATCATCATAATCCAAGAAGCTACGTGCACGTTTTCGTGCTTCGTACTCTTGCATAATTGCGGCAATTTGATCTTTAAACACGATATGTTCAGGATGCTGTTTTTCTAAAGCCACGCTCAGTTTTTGACGGGTATTGCGTGCAAAAGAATACAGATCACAAAGTTCTTTCGGTTTTGGCAGTTGATTCGGGTTGTTTTTATCATCTTTGCCGCGAATTAAACGAAACATCATGATCTGGTCATCACGGTCGATAATCGTGAATTGTTCCAAACCAAATGCTTTAGGAATACGGCGCAATAAATACATACAAAAGGTATGAAACGTCGATGCACGTAAGCCTTTGGCTTGCTCGCCCAAAGCCAATTCGACACGTGCAACAATTTCACTGGCTGAACGGCGAGTAAAGGTGAGAATCTGGATTTGATTGGCTGGCACACCTTGATCAATCAGATAGGCTGCACGTGCCACTATCGTTTTGGTCTTACCACAGCCTGCCCCTGCAAGTACCAAGCTATGTTTTGTTTCGGTTGTTGCTGCTTGCTTTTGTTGAGGGTTTAATTCATTAATCAGGGTGGCTAAACTCATGATGTCTCATCGTGTTAGGTAGATGAGTAGTTTAACAGAGCTATCGATAAATTATGAATTTTAGCCTGATGATCATGGCATAGTTTGATCTATAACAAATGAGCCGATCAAAATGAATAATTACAGATCAATAATACAACGACGATGGAATGAGCATTTTTTAAATCAAAGCAATTTAAATCAACAAGAATGTCTGAGATTTAATTCATACAATCTATCCAAACTTATATGCCGATTTTTAATTTCAAAGAAAATTTGATACTAGACAAGACGGCATGGATGCCGTCCGTTGGATTGGTGATCTGACCCCATAAAGTTGGACATACCCTCAATCCAACACAAGGATTTTTGTTACTTTTCATCCTTGAAAAGTAAGGCATGAGCTACGCAAAAATATTTAAATTTATTGAGAATAATGTGGTCGTGATTGTTACGAAGTTAGTGCTAATATCCGAGCAACATTCTGACAAGTTCTTTGCAAATTCTTCTCAGCATTGTCTAAAGCTGTTTGCAAATCACAAGCTCCGTCAACAATACCAAAAATCGCAGTAAAACCTTCTGCGTAGAGTTCCTCTATGCCCTCACCCACATAGCCTGCACAGGCAATCACAGGTTTATTCAGTCGCTTTGCCACTTGTGCCACACCAAACGGTGTTTTACCAAATTTGGTTTGAAAATCAATGCCGCCTTCACCGGTAAACACATAATCTGCTTGAGCAATTTTCTCAGCCAATTGGGTTTGCTCAATTACCAGTTCCACGCCTGAACGTATCTTTGCTCCGGCAAATGCCATAAGACCAAAACCCAAACCACCGGCTGCGCCCGCACCTGCTACATTTCGAATATCAAGTCCATATTGCTGCTCAACCAAATCAGCAAAATGACTGAGGTTTTGATCCAGTTGTTTCACCATGTCAGGCGTTGCCCCTTTCTGCGCGTCCAAACACAGATGATGCACCCTGTTCACCACATAAAGGATTATTCACATCACTGGCAATCATGATTTCAACCTGCTTTAAACGAGCATCTAAAGCAGAAAGATCAATCTGATGAATTTGCTTTAGTTGCCCACCACCGACAGCAACTTCACCACCATCGATATCATAAAATTTTGCCCCTAAAGCTTGTGCCATGCCAGCACCTGCGTCATTGGTGACACTACCGCCTAAACCAATGATGATTTTAGTAACGCCATGATCTAAAGCAACTTTAATCATCTCCCCCGTTCCCAACGTTGTGGTCAATAAAGGATTGCGCTGCGATTTTTCCAGCAGATGAATCCCATTGGCTTTTGCCATTTCAATCACAGCCGTTTCAGCATCATCCAGCAAGCCAAAATACGTTTGAACTTTTTGTGTCGGTAACGGCCCCGTGACTTCACAGAAAATCTGTTGTCCCGCCAATGCTGCCACTAAGGCATCCACGGTTCCTTCACCACCATCTGCCATCGGCACATGAATAAAGGTCGCATCGCTAAAAACTTTTTCAATTCCGCGTTGCATCGCCTGACAAGCCTGTTCAGCGCTCAGGCTTTCTTTAAACGAATCTGGTGCAAGGACAAAGGTTTTAGGCATAAGACAGATTGTGTAGTTGGATTTATATCTATCATAAGCAATAAAAAAGAGCGCATATAGCGCTCTTTGGTCGAATTTGAGTTAAACATCTGCGGAACTTTTCGGGACTTCTCTTTTAATATACGAAGCCAAAGTTAAATAGTTGATACCCTGAAATAAAATATCCACGGCAAGGAATAAACCCAGTACCCAGAAAGGTGCCTCTGGTGACATCAAAATAATGATCCCTGTCAGCAAGGTTAAAATACCTGAAAACAACGTCCAACCCCAGCCCTGAAATGCTCGGAAAATAAAAGCATTAAAGAGACGAATCACACCTGCGACAATCAAAATAATCGCCAAAATATTGGTCAGAACAATCGCTGTTTTGACTGGTGTGGTAAACGCATAATAACCTGCGACTAAATACAACACGCCAAACAATGCCCACAACCAACGAAAGCCACCATCAAAAATTTTGAATGCTGCAATGAAATGAATAATTCCCCCGATCATCATCAACGCACCAAACAAAAATACCGCCGAGAGCGTTGCAAAAGGTAAAGATGCCAACAATACAATGCCAAACAAGGTCAGTAAAATCCCCAGACCCAAATACCACTTTCGATTTTCATGCAACTGATGTCGAACTAAATCATTTCCTACTGTTTTCATGCTTATTCTCAAGTCTTTTGTTTAGGAATAAATTTATTGTTGACTATTTTCAAGCTGTTGTCTGTTTAAAATCTGCATCTTTTACCCACCGCTACTTTCTCAAAACTGTAGATAAATTCAGCGTTATCTAAATTATTTTTTCCAACCCAATTCTATTGCCGTGATTTCATTAATCAACGTCTGTCCTAAATGATCTGGCATTTTGCTTTTGTCTACAGACACAGGAATATGCCCTGCCATCAGTTCAGCTTTGGCTTGTGGAAATAACGGCTGCTGATTTGGATATGCATAACCAATTGGATACAGCGGTACTCCAGTCGCTAAATCATATTTATCGGTCGCACCAAAGGCATGTAATAACTCATGTACCAAGACGACTTTGTTTTGCTCTGCTTGTTTTTTTGACGCAAATAAATTGACCGAACCAATTCGTCCATTTTGCAAAGCAGTGGAATGCTTTAATTCTTTGCTTTGTTTTGGATCATAATAATTTAAAAATAGCGTTACACTTGGTGAACCATCGCTACTTTCATGCTGTTTCCATGCATAAAAACGGAATTTTAAACTCCATAAAATGCTATCGAGCATCGTTGCATTTTCAGGCACTTTTGGCGGTCGCTGTTTCAGCTCACGTCCCATTTGGAAATAAATCGAAATGGGTTGCCCACGGTACTGAGTCGACATTTGTTTCAAATATTCTTGTGCATCACTCAGGTCATTTACTGACAATTGCTGAATATATTGTTGCGTCGTCCCTTGTCCATCCGCATTCACAGGATGCAATAAAACAATGATGGGTTTATTCCAATCCTGATTCTGATCACGGTACGCATTGACTGCGACAATCAGTAAAATGATCAATAAACATAAAATTCGAATATTTTTCCACATAAAGTAAAATCCATCCCCAAAATGAGTATCTAATTCATTGGTTTCTTTTATCACCAGTGGCAGTCTATTTATTTTTCTCTTTAGATAAGACTGATGCTTATTTCAATCAAAATACAAGATGCATAAAGAGAATTTATGAAAGCCGCTGTATATCTATTTTTAATAATTCAAAGGGTGGTCTTTTAACAAAATTGTTCCAGACATATTGGTACAATTTTCTCTGTCCATCAAAATTAACCTTTTCTACAGCTTCATCTAAAGTACACCACATGTATTCTGAATGCTCTTCATTGAGGGTTATTTTTTGATTTTCCTCACAATACACTACAAATGCTGGTATAAGTTCAATGACATTGAACTCTGCTTCATAAAATTGTTCCAAATAATCCGCACTGTATAATTGTTTAACCTCAATGGCTGTTTCTTCATGAAATTCTCTGATAATGGCTTGCCAACCCTTTTCACCCACTTCAACTTTTCCTGCAACATGGCACCAAAAACCACCTTTATTCCTTTTCATGAGCAATATTTTTATCTCGCCATTTATTTTGGATAAGGCAACCCCTGAGACAATAATTGAGCGAATTGGAATCATATTTATGCCTATTAAATAAATATCATTTGAGCTTTTAAAATTAGAAATAAAAATGCTAACCGACGTTAGCATTTTTACATCTTTCAATATTTAAGCTTCAGCCCATTTTCCATCTTGGTAGACCAGACTCCATTTGGTCTGTTTACCTTCAGCATTTTCAGAACCAATATATTGCACTTGGTTTTTACGGCTGAATTTTACCAAAGTTGGATTCCCTTCAGGGTCAACATCAGGTGCTTGTAAAATGAATTGATATTTCGGATCAAGCTGATCGGCCACTGAGCGCAGTTCTGCAACTTTCGGTGCACGCGTTTCACGTACTTTCGGAAATTTGCTTGCTGCCAAGAACAAACCTGCCGCACCATCACGAAGTACAAAGAAGTCATCATGCTTGGTTGAGCGTAAGTGTTCCATTTTAATTGGATCGACACGCGGCGGTGCAGGCTGACCACTTTTCAAGACTTTACGCGTGTTGTCACAGCTGGTACAAGCAAAGTAGGGTCCAAAACGACCGGTCTTCAATTGCATTTCACCGTCACATTTGTCACATGGAATACTTGGACCATCGTAACCTTTAATTTTGAACTCACCTTCTTCAAGTTCAAAACCTTCACAGTCTGGGTTATTACCACAAACATGCAATTTACGACCGCCATCAATCACATAACTGTCCATTGCCGTTTCGCAAATTGGGCAGCGTTTTTTCGACATCAAATCGGCTGTTTCTGCACTGTCATCATCCGACAATACCGCTAGCGACTCAACAGGCGTCAAATTCAATGTGCCTTTGCAACGTTCTTTCGGTGGCAAGTTATAGCCTGAACAGCCCAAGAACACACCCGTCGTTCCCGTACGAATCTGCATCGGACGGTCGCATTCTTTACAATGCACCGCATTCACTTCTACAGGCTGATTACGGCGCATACCGTTTTCGCCTTGTGCCGTGGTTAAGCGTTTTTTAAAGTCACCGTAGAAATTATCCAGCAACTCTTTCCAATTCCGCTCACCATCCGCAACTTTATCCAGCTGACCTTCAAGATCAGCGGTAAACGCGTAATTCATCAAGTTATTGAAGTTTTCATCAAGACGATCGGTTACGATTTCGCCCATCTTCTCGGCAAAGAGACGACGGTTATCCAACTTCACATAACCACGATCTTGAATGGTGGAGATAATTGCCGCATAGGTTGAAGGACGACCAATGCCTTTTTTCTCAAGTTCTTTGACCAATGATGCTTCAGTAAAACGTGCAGGCGGTTTAGTGAAGTGCTGAGATGGATCTAGCTTCTCAAGTTTAAGAACTTCACCGACTTTTACCGCAGGCAATAACACATCATCATCGGCTTTGTTGGCACCACGAACTTTGGTAAAACCATCAAATACCAAGGTACGACCTTTGGCTTTAAGTTCTACCCCATTGGCATCGACCAAAATCGTAGAAGATAAATATTCCGCAGATGTCATTTGACACGCCACAAACTGACGCCAAATTAAGTCATACAAACGCTGTGCATCACGATCTACACCAACAAGGCTATCGCCTTTTAGTGCAACATTGGATGGACGAATCGCTTCATGGGCTTCTTGTGCACCGGCTTTATTGCCATATTTATTCGGTTTCGCAGGCAAATATTTTGCCCCAAACTCAGATTCAATATGATCACGCACCATGCTAACGGCGTCATCACTTAAGAATATTGAGTCAGTACGCATATAGGTGATAAAACCCGCTTCATACAAACGCTGCGCCATGGTCATGGTTTTCTTTACAGAAAAACCTAAACGTGTGCTTGCTGCTTGTTGCAAAGTCGAGGTGATATATGGCGCGCTTGGATTTACCTTGGTCGGTTTGTCTTCACGAACAGAAACTTTGTATTCGGCATCATTGAGAATTTTTAATAAAGCATCAGTTTGTGCTTTATTTTGCAGTTTTAAGGTTTTACCACCTTGTTTCACTGCTTCTAAACGAATCTCATCTTTTTTCGATTTGGTGTCTGCAAAAACCTGCCAGTATTCTTCAGGAATAAAGGCACGAATTTCACGTTCACGCTCAACCACCAATTTCACCGCAACCGACTGCACACGACCTGCCGATAAACCACGGGCAATTTTTTCCCACAGCAATGGCGAAATCATAAAGCCCACAATACGGTCTAAGAAGCGACGTGCTTGTTGGGCATTTACTTTGTCGATATCTAAACGTGAGGGATGCTTAAAGGCTTCTTGAATGGCATTTTTGGTAATTTCGTTAAAAACCACACGTTGATAACGCGAATCATCACCACCAATCACTTCTTTTAAATGCCAAGCAATGGCTTCCCCTTCACGGTCCATATCCGTTGCGAGGTAGATTTCATCGACTTGCGATGCCAGTTTTTTCAGTTCCGCAACCACATGTTCCTTACCCGGAAGCACTTCGTAATGCGCTTTCCAATCGTGTTCAGGGTCTACGCCCATACGATTGACCAAAGCCATTTGTGATTTTTCAGCTTTCTGCTCATCGCTAAGTTTAGCGCGTGATACCGGTTTTTTTTCTGTACTTTTAGAACCACCCGTAGGTAGATCACGGACATGCCCGACTGATGATTTTACAATGTAATCTGGGCCGAGATATTTATTGATTGTTTTCGCTTTTGCAGGCGACTCCACAATCACTAAGGCACGTTTTTTCGCAGCACTCGGTGATTTTGCTGTGGTGCTTTTGGATGTGGACCGAGGAGCGTTCGCCATAGTCAACCGTCATTCCTGTTTAAATAGGTATATAAATTAAAGTTCAGCCAAAGACTGTAAATAAGTTTTAATGTCATCTAACTGTGTTGCTCGAAGGTCTGATTCTTCATCCCAATAGAGTCCTACACAGTTTGCCTGCATATCAATAGCATAAATGCCCTTTAATGCAATGGGTAAAGCGTTAAACTTATTATCACCCTGCACAACTTTTAGCTTCTGATCTTCAACACGTGCACGCATAAGAGGCAAGCGAGCATCAGGAATTAAAACACTGTAATACGCAACCATACTGGCACGGTTTGAAGACGCCATTGGAATTTTAGTCCACTCTGGAGCCGCCACTAAACGTGGATGCAAGCCCATTTTGCGTGCTTTGTCACGCATCATTCCCAATGCTTTTTCTCGCGGACTAACGCGAAGACCCAAAATCGAGCCCAAAACAAAAAGAATAATGAAGCCAACAACCCAAATACCCGTATTTTCCATAGTACAACCTTTATATTCCTTTATTAGAGTTGCATAAGCTGAATATAAAACGCAAGTTACAGCGATGAAATTAATTCAAGAACATTTCATGACTATACAGCACTTCTGTGCCATCCCAATAAATATATCCTTTTTCAATCAATTCTTTAAGCAACAATCGAACATCCGATTTTGGGAAAATTTGTTCTAATAAATCACGTAAAGCATAAATATCTTTCGGCTTATCTGATTTTAATTCACGTAATTTACGCGCAATAATCACCTGAACAGGATCAATTTTTGAGAAGTTTTTAAACAAATCTTTTTGTGCATGATGATTGGTATTTGAATGTTCTAACCCTTCATCGGACAAAGCTTCCAGTTGTCGTTGCGCAAAGATTTCGGTGGTATTTTGCACTTTTTCTACAGAAGTCACTGCATCTAAATCAAGTTGTATCCATTGTTTCAACACTTTTTTACGGAAGCTAATTTGCTCATCATAGCGTTTTACAATTTTTAAATTAATCAACAAACCGATCAGCGGCTGTACTTGTTCATTTGCCACTTGCAAAATATTACTCATCGAGTTTTTAAGTTTCTCAATCGAGTTGGGTTTTCCTTTCATTTTCCCCAATGCATCGCAATATTTTTTCACCAACAGCAAATTCGGTTTTTGCTGAATCGTCTCAACAGTTGGAATATTATATTTTGAATTGCAAGAAGATTGCTCAGCCTGAACGTGAATCAGGCTACAGTTGATATCTGAAGACTGCATCATCTCAATTAAGATTTCACTGCTTGGCATGGCAGAAATGACTTCAATACAAGTTTCGGGTTCTAGCAAGGCAATGAGCTGTCCAACCACCACAGCATATTCAAATTCTTTTTGATCGACCTCTGCGGTTTCTAAAATCACCACTTGACCGCTGCTGACCCAACTTGAAAACTCAGTTAAATCTTCCAGTGAATATTCAAATTTTCCTGTGCAGTTAAATAGGTAAATCACCGCATAGTGTTGAATAATGTCGCGCAACAGCTGTGCCGTTGGCATATTATTTTCAAGATCAAGAAGAACGACTTTGTTGGACATAATCTCAATAGACAAATAAGGAAACTTTGAGCCCGCATTAGAGCGAGCTTGGCTTAAAAGGTCAAATCAATTCAGCACAAGACCGAAAAATATTCACTTAATAATGCGGGGGACGATCAGCCATCGGATCAAAAGCTGAAATTCCTTCGGATAAATCTGCACATTCAATTCGTCGATACAAAAACTGCATTTGTTTCTTTAAATCAGCTATTTCGGCATTTTGACGCGTGACTTGTTCATTCAATTGTTCAACTAAATCATCTAAAAATGTAATTCGCACTTGCAAATCTTCCAAGGGTGCGGAAAATGACGCCTGATCATTAAGATTTTTTTGTTTAGTCATTTTAAGTCCTCATTTTGGATTTCAGGAAACAGTATGGCCTATATTACGTTAAGGGATGTCCAACTCGCGTTTGGCGGACCGTCCCTGCTCGACGGCGCGAACTTTAATTTGGAGCGCGGTGAACGAGTTTGTTTGATTGGCCGTAACGGTGAAGGTAAGTCTACTTTACTTAAACTCATTGAGGGAAGTTTACTACCAGATCGTGGTGAAGTTGCTATACAAAATGGCATCACCATTTCCATGTTGGCTCAAGATGTACCCATGGACTCTGGTAAAGTTGCAGATATTGTTGCAGATGGTGCAGGTGAAGCAGCGACTGTGCTCAGAGCTTACCATGAAGCCAGTGATGCGTGTGTACTGGGCGATATGGAAGCCTGCGACCACATGGGTGAACTCCAGCACAAACTTGATCAAGTCGATGGTTGGGCTTTAGAAACTAAAGTGAATTCTATTTTAAGCAAAATGGGTCTTGACCCTGATGCTGATCTAGCCGATTTATCGGGTGGTCGTAAACGTCGTGTGCTTTTGGCACGTGCGCTTTTAACGCAACCTGACGTTCTTTTACTCGACGAACCAACCAACCATTTGGACGTTGAAAGTATTGAATGGTTAGAAAAATTCTTGCTTGATCAAAACAACTTAACTTTATTGTTTATCTCGCATGACCGTTCATTTGTCGACAGCATTGCCACCCGTATTGTTGAACTTGATCGTGGTACTTTGCGCAGCTATGAAGGTAACTATACACGTTACCTTGAGCTTAAAGCGATGCAGATGGAAGCTGAAGAAAAGCAAAATGCTTTATTCGACAAGCGTTTAGCTGAAGAAGAAGTTTGGATTCGCCAAGGCATTAAAGCGCGTCGTACCCGTAACGAAGGTCGTGTTCGTGCGCTGAAAGATTTACGTGAAGAATCGAAAGCACGTCGCTCACAGCAAGGCAAAGTGAGCATGGCAACGCAAGATGCCAATCGTTCAGGTAAATTGGTCTTCGATATTGAACATCTTAGTGTTGCTTTTGGCGACCAAGAACCAATTATCAAAGACTTCTCTGCATTGGTACTGCGTGGCGACCGTATTGGTTTAGTCGGTGACAACGGTGTGGGTAAAACTACATTGATTAAAGCCATTTTAGGTGAGATTGAGCATGGCGGTACTGTGAAAACAGGTACACAGCTTGAAGTCGCTTATTTTGACCAACTGCGTAATGCACTGGATCTTGAAAAATCGGTTAAAGACAACATTTCAGAAGGTACGGATTTTGTTGATGTAAATGGCGGTCGTCGTCATATTTACAGCTACTTGCAAGATTTCTTGTTCTCACCTGAACGCGCGCGTACCCCAGTAAAAGCATTGTCTGGTGGTGAACGTAACCGTATTCTGTTAGCCAAACTATTGCTTAAGCCATCGAATTTAATCGTCATGGATGAGCCAACCAATGACTTGGATATGGTGACTTTAGAGCTATTAGAAGAAATGCTTGGTGGTTATAAAGGCACATTACTGCTGATCTCGCATGACCGTGCATTCATGGACAATGTCGTGACATCGACTTGGGTCTTTGATGGTAAAGGTCATATCGATGAATACATCGGTGGTTATCAGGACTATCTAGAACAACGCCCTGATCAAACTGCGGTAGATCAAAAAAGTGATGTGAAAAAAGCCCTTGCGAAAGCTGAAGCAGCTGTGCCAAAAAAAGCAAAGCTCAGCTATAAAGATCAACGTGCTTTGGAACAATTGCCTGTTGAAATGGAAGCTTTAGAAACAGAGCAAGCCAGCTTAAATGAAAAACTTGCTGATGGTTCATTGTTCGTCTCTGATGCGGACGCTGCTGCAAAAATTTCTGCACGTTTAGCTGAAATTGATGAGCTATTGCTGGAAAAGTTAGAACGCTGGGAAGAATTAGATAACATGTCGAAAGGCAACTAATTCATCCACTTAAAAAAGCATCTGTAGAGAGATCTGCAGATGCTTTTTTTATTTCAGAATTATGTTCGTGCTACACTACCGTCATGTCTAATTCAGGTCATCGCACGAAACAATGAGTAAAAAAACCAACTATCAACCGGGTACATTTCAATGGTCATTTCTATTGCCACAATATTGGGGCATTTGGATGAGTATTATTTTTCTCATGATTTTGGCGATTTTACCGTGGGCAATTCAGCATCGTTTAGCCACTTTTTTAGGCCATATTGCATTTAGCAAACTGAAATCACGTCGTCACACCACGCTTCGAAATTTAGAAGTGTGTTTTCCCGAATGGACAGCTGAACAGCTCCAAGACCATGCCAAACAAGTCTTTGTCGATCAAATGCTGGGCATTTTTGAAACCTTAAATGCATGGTATTGTCCACAGTGGTTTAAAGATCGGGTCAGTATTGAAGGCTTAGAACATCTGCATCATGCACAAGCTGATGGCAAAGGCGTATTACTGCTGGGTACACATTCCACTTTATTAGATGCAGGCGGCTATCTGTGCTCACAGTACTTTGAGCTGGGTGTGGTGTATCGTCCGCAGAATAATCCTCTCCTCGACATGCTCATCTATCGCTGTCGTGCCACTATTTATGACCATCAAATTGACCATGATGATATGCGCGGCTTAATCCGAAATCTTAAAAATGGTCATGCCATTTGGTATAGTCCCGACCAAGATTATGGTTTAAAACAAGGCATCATGGCACCTTTTTTTGGCGTGCCTGCCGCTACAGTCACGGCACATCGTCGTTTACTTAAAATGTCAAAAGCCGTCGCAGTACCTTTGTATTTCTATCGAGATGGTGACATTAAAGA
This sequence comes from uncultured Gammaproteobacteria bacterium, assembly GCA_963812025.1. Taxonomy (GTDB): domain Bacteria; phylum Pseudomonadota; class Gammaproteobacteria; order Pseudomonadales; family Moraxellaceae; genus Acinetobacter. Next base: position 207,757 of record CAWETQ010000002.1, on the reverse strand, counting down.
CCCTCGTTACCATGTACTGCTTGAGCCTATGGTCGATAGCATACCCAGTGATAATGAACTTGAAGATGCCATTCTGGTAAATAAAATTATTGAAAATCAGCTGCGTATCGCACCGACCCAATATATGTGGTTCCACCGCCGTTTTAAAACTCGCCCTGAAGGCTATGAAGAAATTTACTAACACCACCTTTAAAAAAAGTTGAAGAGAATACCAATGAAAATTATGCAACTTCTTCCAGAATTAAACAGTGGTGGCGTTGAACGTGGCACATTGGAAATTGCACGTGCTCTAATTGCCGAAGGTCACGAATCTATCGTGGTTTCAAATGGTGGACGTCTAGTCGCTCAACTTGAAGCTGAAGGATCAAAACATCTCAGTTTAGCCATTCATAAAAAATCCTTATCTAGCCTGTGGCAAATACGACCATTACGCAAACTGATTCAGCAGCATCAACCCGATATCGTGCATGTTCGTTCACGTGTACCTGCTTGGCTAACGCATTTTGCCCTCAAAGGCATTCCTGTACATCAACGTCCACATCTGATCTCGACTGTGCATGGTTTTTATTCGACTAATCGTTATAGCGCCATTATGACGCAAGCAGAAAAAGTCATTGCCGTGTCTGACAGTGTGGTGAAATATATTACTGAACATTATAAAAACTGCCCACCTGAACATATTGTCCGAATTTATCGCGGCATTTCACCGCAAGAATTTCCTCACGGTTACCAACCTTCTGCACTCTGGATCAATCAAAGCTTTAAAGATTTCCCGCAACTGGAAAATAAATTTCTAGTTTGTCTGCCGGGACGTATCACCCGTTTAAAGGGACATGAAACCTTAATTGAACTCATGCAACAATTACAAAACCAATATCCAAACTTGCATGCAATCGTGGTCGGTGGCGCTGATGCTAAAAAACAGGCCTATTTAGAAGAACTGGAAAACAGCATTCAATCTAAAGGTTTAAGAGATAAAATAACTTTTGTTGGGCATCGTTCAGATATTCGTGAATGGCTGGCATTTAGCGATGTGGTGCTGTCTTTATCCAATCAAGCTGAAACTTTTGGACGTACCGCTTTAGAAGCTTTATCGGTGGGAACACCCGTGATTGGTTGGAATCGTGGTGGTGTGGCGGAAATTTTATCGCATCTTTATCCACAAGGTTTAATCGACGTGGGTGATCAAGCTGCATTATTACATGCCGTTCAACAGCATATAGATGAACCTCAAGGCGTTGAACCGGTCACCATGTTTAGTTTAAAAGAGATGTGTGATCGAACCATTGATTTATATAAACATGTTTTAAATTTAGATTAAGTTGATTACATGACTTGCATCAATCAAAAAATGTTCAATATTCGATTCTTTAAAATCAGCACGGCTTCATTGGATTGATTCAATTTTTATGGCATCACTGAATTTTTATTTTTAGCATCTGCTATAAAAGCATAACCCGAGTCCTGCATCCTGCAAAACTCGGGTTCATAAGGTTGTGCTTTCAAATCTTATTTTTATGATCGTGTGGCTATCCATTGCTGCATCATGTCCATGATGACTATCCACCAGCGTCGTCTTCCATAATGGGATGTTCCGTTCCCAACTCCTTGGCTGATGTGTGCATACTAAGTAAAATTTAAAAGAAGGACTATTCGCCATAGACCTAAATCAATGTAAGCCATTTCGTACACTTTTCCCATAATCTACAATCGTCATTTTAAGGTCTTTTAGTCCCATTTTTATAATCCTGTGCAATTTCATCGGTGACTATTTTTTCTTCTTTTTCTGCTTTTTCAATCCCTTCTTGAATGGCTTGTTGTGCCTCTTGTTCATCTGCATCGGTTTGTTCGAACTGTTCTTGTATTTGTTCAAACACCCGTCCTGTCTGTAAGACCACATATATAGGAAAGTGATCTGAACCCACATGCGGCAAGCGCTGCATCTTAATTAAAGCGAAATCAGTACTGTGAAAAACATGGTCTAAAGACCAGCGTAATAAAGGATAATCGGCATGAAAGGTATTGACATAATGTCGCCCCACACGCGGATCGAGTAAGCCACTAATGCGTTGAAAAAGCCGTGTCGTCCGTGACCATGACACATCATTCAAATCGCCCATCACAATACAGCTTTGATCCAAATCTTTAATTTGATCGCCGACAATCAGCAGTTCTGCATCTCGTAGCTTTGCATCTTTGGCTGCAGTTGGACTGGGTGGTTTTGGATGCAAACAATACAGTTGTACAGGTTGACCTGAACGTAAAATCACTGTGGCATGAATAGACGGTATTTCATTACTTAAAATAAACTTCACTTCAGGGTCTTTTAATTCAAGCCGACTATACAAATGCATGCCATACAAATTATCTAAGGGTACAGGCACACGATAGGGATAATCGTGTTCAATTACTGACAGCTCATTTTGCCAAATTTGATCCGACTCTAAAGTCAGGACTAAGTCAGGTTGGTATTGTTGAATCTGTGCAATCAGCAAATGGTATTGATGATTTGGGGTTAAGACATTGGAAATAATCAAAGAGATTTGCTGATCTGGATTCAGCTGATGCTGCCGAACCCATTTCACCTGCTTTTTCCAAATAAAAGTATAAGGCAGCACCATTTTGAGTTGATACGCCAGTGCCGCAATCAAAGCGATAAAAATAACTTCACGCCAGATATCCCACGGCTGATCCCAGACCAACAACAGGACAAAAGCAATCCATCCCAAAACTAAAATTTGCAAGCGTGGAAAATCTGCACTGCGAAACCACCATTCATCTCGTGGAATGAGTGACCAAAAACTCAACCAAATCACCACAACAGCCAACACTTCTACCCAGATCATGATGTGCTTCTCTTATATTCTTAATTCTTTCATGATTCATAAATTTATATCAGTTTTGCATGTAACATAAACAAGATATATTAAACAATAATATTGCTGTTTTGATTGTGTAGCGCTTGCAGTTGTGGTCGCTTTTGATACACTCAAGCCCCCCTTTATTTTTTAACGCACCGAGGCGAAGTGACATGAAAGTAGGTCTGGTCGGTTGGCGCGGGATGGTTGGTTCTGTCCTGATGCAACGTATGGTTGAAGAGAATGATTTTGCTCATTTTGAGCCATTCTATTTTTCTACCAGTAATGCAGGTGGTGAAGCCCCTGCTTTTGGTGGTAAGACTGCCCCAGCACTTATGGATGCATCAGACATTAATAGTCTGAAGCAAATGGATGTCATTATTACCTGTCAAGGTGGTGACTATACCTCTGAGGTTTTCCCGAAATTAAAAGCGGAAAACTGGAACGGTTACTGGATTGATGCTGCGTCTACACTGCGTATGGACGATGAAGCAATCATCGTACTTGACCCAGTCAACATGCACGTGATCAAAGATGGTTTAGTCAAAGGCACAAAAACCTTCGTCGGCGGTAACTGTACCGTTTCATTGATGCTGATGAGCATGGGCGCGCTTTACCAAAATAATTTGGTCGAGTGGATGACGGCTATGACCTATCAAGCAGCATCGGGTGCGGGTGCGCAAAACATGCGTGAATTGATTTCAGGTATGGGTTATTTATATAACAACACCAAAGATTTGTTAGATGATCCACGTTCACCTATCTTAGATATCGATTCTAAAATTGCTGACTTACAACGTGGTGAAGGCTTCCCATCTGCAAACTTTGGCGTGCCACTCGCAGGTTCGCTCATTCCTTATATCGACAAACAGTTAGACAACGGTCAGTCGAAAGAAGAATGGAAAGCACAAGTTGAAACCAACAAAATTTTAGGTAATCAACAAATTATTGTACCGATTGATGGTCACTGTGTTCGTATTGGTGCCATGCGTTGTCACTCTCAAGCTTTAACGTTGAAGTTGAAGAAAGATGTGCCACTAGATGAAATCGAAGATATGATTCGTCAATCCAATCCATGGGCGAAAGTGGTTCCCAATACCCGTGAAGCGTCTATGACTGACCTGACACCAGTTGCGGTAACAGGCACTTTGACTGTTCCAGTCGGTCGTTTACGTAAACTCAACATGGGTAAAGAATACCTTGGCGCGTTCACTGTAGGCGATCAGTTGCTTTGGGGTGCTGCGGAACCGTTACGTCGTATGCTGCGCATCTTAATTGAGTATAAAAATACTTAATTGCTAAAACTTAAAAAATCAAAAGCCGATCTATTGTGATCGGCTTTTTTTATGTATCCTTTATGTTAATATTTTACAACCCTTCAACATCTCGTTAATCTACAACTTTCGCAATGCGATACAAAACCGGGCTAAAGATTAAGATGACCGCATATAACAAATTAAAGATCGCCATTTTAGCCATTATTGCTTCACAGAATGTTCATGCGATTACTCTTGACCCGATTCAAATTCAATCTGCACCGGGTGAATTACTCTATGCAGAAATGAATTTTAGCCAAGCTGATCCTAGTGCACAAATACAAGCCGGCTTAGCCACAGCAGACGATATCACGACTTTAGGCGCGATCCATCAGCCGCCCGGACATCTTAATTTCTTCACCCGTCGTGATGGCTCGGGCAATGGTGTGATTACCATTACCTCTTCGCGTCCACTCACTGCAGCTGAACTCAATATTATTATTAAAATTAAAGATGGCAGTGCTACGCACTTACAACATATCAAAACGCCACTACAACGCAGTACCACCAATATTCAAGCACGCACACACGGCAATGAAAAAGCTTTAATGCCAATCAATATTGTGAGTGAAAAAGAAATTGCTTTGCAGTTACCTCAAAGTACTCAATATCAAACTCACAAGGCACCAGCAACAGCGCGTCAACCATTTGAAGTCCCATTAATGGTACGCAACACAGCGCCACCTAGCCTCAATGCCGCTAGCTCTGCGCCAATGACCATCTCATCCATGACCATGTTGGCAACCCAAGCCCCAGCGTCAAAGGAAGTCGCGCCAGTTAAACCAAACACAGCAACGGCAGAACAAATCACGGTAAAAAATGAGCCAAAAGCATCTAATGCAGCGCTCTCCGCAGACCCATTAGCCAAAAAATATGCGCAATCCGCTACTCAAAAAGTCGCTGAGACGCAAAAAGTGACTCGCCCTGCGGAACAAGCTGCGACCAAAACAAAAGTAGAATCATCTCCTGCTGCACAAAAACCTGCGCAACCTCAAAATGACACGGCAACGACAGCGCAAACCAGCAAGCATGTGGTGCAATCCAATGAGTCTCTATGGGCTATCGCTTCACGTGTAGCCACTGAGCAAAATCGTCCTCTTGGCGAAGTGATGAAACAAATCAAAAGCAATAATCAACATGCTTTTATTCAAGGTGATATCAATCGTTTACGTCGTGGCGTTGCCTTAAATCTCAACACTGAAAATCCTCAAAAAGAAGAGCAAAAAGCAAGTATCGCAAATGTGACAAAAGCATCTTCAAAACAATCAGGCAAAGCCAAATATCGCTTAAATCAAGCGGAGATGAGCCTAGTCGCAGAGAAAGAACAAGATTCAGCCAACGGTTCCGCCAAGAAGAACACAGAAAAAAATCAAACTTCAAACGAGTTATCATTAAAAGTTATGACATCTCGTGAAAAAACCGTTAAATTACAGAGAAACGTAACACAGTTAGAATTGGCATTGCGTCACAAGGATCACAGAATTCAATTATTGAATACTCGTCTTGCCCAATTGCAACAACAATTGAAAGCACAACAAGTAGAGAAAAAGCCAACACACTAAAGTGTTATACAATTTGATTTTTTTGGATGAGTTTCATTAATAAAAACTCAATCCTGTAAGGGGTAACAACATGCTGATTTATGTGATTCCGTTTATATTGTTATTAGTGATCGCAGTTGTCCTAAAAAAGCGTGACACCGATAAACAAGCGGAACAAACTTCAACAGCGAAGGCGAAAGCTAAAAAAGTCAGTTCAAGCAAAAAGACACCTCAAAAAACTCAAATTGTGTCAGATCCTGTGGTGGAAAAGAAAAAGACCACGGCTTTATCTGATGATGTACGCAATAAAATTGGCACCTTAATCGGCGCGCACAATTTTTTTGCTGCTGAAGCACAAATTAATCAAGCATTAAATAAAGACAACTCACAGCATGAGCTGTATTTATTATTGTTAGATATTCATATCTTACAAAAAGATGAGTTTGCAGTTAACCAATTGATTAACCATCTACGTTCATTAGAACTGGATGAGTTTTTAGATCAAGCACTGGCTAAAAAAGCTGCCCATGACCAAAAAGCAGCAAGCTCTAGAGACACGATTGATTTCAAAATAGAATCGTCAACGCCAACAGCAGTTGAACAAAAAAATACTGCTGATTTCGATGCGCTCATGAATAATAATTCTGCTGCGTCATCTGTAACGGCAAATAACGCCTCTTTTGACTTATTACAACAAGAAACACGTTCAACCCAAGCAGATGCGGTTGAAGAAATTAAACCTTTGGACTTCAGCACATTATCTTTAGACTCTACGCCTAAAATTGCGCCAAAGTCAGCAGCAACGCCTGTAGTTGAAGAAATTAAACCTTTAGACTTCAGCTCTTTATCTTTAGACCCTACACCTAAAATTGCACCAAAGTCAGAAGCAACGCCTGTAGTTGAAGAAATCCAAACGTTAGACTTCAGTACTTTATCTTTAGACCCTACACCTACAGTTGCACCAAAGTCAGAACCAATAGCTGTAGTTGAAGAAATTCAGCCTTTAGATTTCAGCTCTTTATCTTTAGACACAGCACCGACAATCGCAGCAACGCCAGAAGCGACAGCTGTAGCAGAAGAAATCCAACCTTTAGATTTCTCCTTTAGCCTAGATACGCCAGCAGCAAAACAGTCTACTCAAGCCGCTGAAGTTGCTATTCCAGTTGAAGTAGCCGTTGAAGCAAAAGCTGAATTTGATTTTGATTTCTCGCATACAGAAACCGTTGCACCTGTTGCAGCAAAAATTGTCGCTGAAGAAACTCAACCAAGTTTAGATGTAGACTTCAATCTAGAAGCTGCAACATCAAACGAGCAACTGCCTGTAGAAACAGCGCCAGTGCAAGCCTCAGGTGTAAGTTTTGACATTAGCAATATCAGTTCATCTGCATCTCAAGCAGCCCAAGATGATCCGCTCGTGCTCTCCTTCCCTGAACTAATTGATGTGAATGAAATCAGCCTGAATTTAGAACTTGCAGCGCAATATATTCAATTAGGCGCCTTTGAGTCGGCACATGAATTATTAATCGAACATGAAGCTGAATATACGACTGAACAACGCCAACAAGCCGATCAGTTACGCAATCAGATAGCATCTTAAGTTATTTCGATCTACTATAAAGCAGTCATCATTGACTGCTTTTTTATTATGAAAAAAATCGCCTTAATTTATATGGGTGGAACATTTGGCTGTATTGGCGAACCACTCAGCCCAATGCCTGCTGAAGATTTTATCCCCCAGCTCCAACGCATTCTTCCTTTACATCTTGAGATTGAATGTTTTGTTGCACCCAGCATCAAAGACAGTAGCGCCTGCACTGCAACGGACTGGCTTAAACTCATTCAGATGATTCAAAGCTTACAACTTAAACATTATCAACATTTTGTCGTGATTCACGGCACGGACACCCTAAGTTATGCCAGCGCAATACTGGCACGCTTTATCGGTCAATCTGCCCATGTGGTACTGACTGGAAGCCAATATCCGTTATTAAATGTCTCGGCTACACAGACCCGCGAATTTACCGATGCCATGGATAATCTTAATTTCGCTCTGGATGCGGTAGTGACCACACCAGTCGGTGTCTATTTAGCCTTTCATCACCAACTGATGCATGCGCAAACTGCACTAAAACAACATACAACGGAATTAGATGCTTTTGCAGGTGTGAATGCCCAAGTGAATCTAGCAATGGTTCAGCACAGCTATATCGTGCATGAACATGATATTGAAAAGGCAGCAGCATTTAACTGCCTGAGCTTAATGCTGCAACCTCTGGCAATCGAACAACACATCGCGAACTTAAAAAATGTACAACAACATGCCCCTCACGCGCTGATTTTACAGGGCTTTGGCACAGGAAATTTAGCCGTCAATGCAGAGTTTATTTCCACACTTCAAGCGATTCAAACGCAAGGTTGTGCCATTATTCTTACCACCCAAGTGCCTTTTGGCAGCATTGACCAACGCTATGCCATCAGTGAATGGGTAAAACATGCCAATATCATCATCAGTGATTGCTTAGGTCATGCAGATCTTTATGCAAAAACCTTGCAAATGTATTTACAATATGACGCTGTAGACCAATGGCAAATACATTGGCATGAATAGCGTAATTTGAGGTAAATATGCAGCGTTTTGCAGTCGGTATTGAATTCTGTGGTGTGCAATATAAAGGTTGGCAAACCCAGCAAGCGGGTGTCCGCAGTGTGCAAGAAACCATTGAAACTGTGCTTAGTAAAATTGCAAATGAACCGATTATTGTTCATGGCGCTGGACGAACCGATGCTGGTGTACATGCCACCAATATGGTTGCACATTTTGATAGCTCTGCCATTCGTCCACTGCGGGGTTGGCTCATGGGGGCAAATAGTACTTTGCCTAAAGATATTGCCATCCAATGGATTAAAGAAGTGGATCCGGACTTTCATGCTCGCTTTAAAGCGCAAGCACGACGTTACCGTTATGTCATCTACAATTCAGCTAGCCGACCTGCACTGCTTTATCAACAAGTCACCCATGCCTATTACCCACTTGATGTGGACAAGATGATTGAAGCTGCGAAAAAATTTGAAGGAACGCATAATTTTGAAAGCTTTCGTGCCAGCTCTTGTCAATCCAAGCAACCTGTACGTCATGTGAGCCATTGCCATTTAATTCGTCATGGTTGTTATTTAGTGCTCGATATTCAAGCCGATGGTTTTTTACATCATATGGTGCGGAACATCGTGGGATGCTTGCTTGAAGTTGGACAAGGCATGTATGAAATTGACCATATTGACACAATTTTTGCCGCTGAAAACCGTCAAGCGGCAGGGATTACTGCCCCACCTGATGGCTTATATTTTATTCAAGCACAGTACCCTGAACAGTTTGATTTACCTAAAGCACCTTTAGGGCCACACTGGTTAAATATGCCGGAATAATAATTCAAGTTATTAGACCTCCCCTAACCCCTCCTGTAAGGAGGGACTTAGGGGGATTTTTAATCCAAGAAATTAACGCTGCTTACGTTTTCGATATTCCACAGGCGTTTCATTGGTCCAACGCTTAAACGCACGATAGAAAGTACTCGGTTCTGAAAAACCAGTTAAATACACAATTCGTTCCACACTTTCCGCAGTATTGGCCAATAATTTTTTCGCCAAACGACAACGATAATCCGAAAGAATTTGCTGAAAACTGGTATTTGCCTCACTCAGCTGCGTGCGTAAACGGCGTGGGGTAATATTTAAATGGGTTGCGACCGTTTCTAAAGTCGTTTCACCACTTTCTAAAGTCGAACCAATGGCACGGCGGACTTCGCCGACCAAATCATAGCGTGCAAGTTCTTGTAGCTTTTCAAGTGCCAATTGCTCATGTAACTGTAATAACTCAGGTTCTGCCTGCCACAACTGGTACTCTAAAATGGCTGGGTCAAAATACAGACGGGTTTCTTTTTGCCCTAAACTGACGGGGCATTCATAGACACGAAAATATTCGTCATCAAAAGCCCCCTGACTAAAATTAAAATCGATATAAATCGGGTTGAAGCGACCTTCGGTAATAAATTTAAAGAAGCGTAAAATTCCTGACATAGCACATTCAGAAAAATGACGATTGACCAAATGGTCTACCCAAGCGCCTTGTTCACCATTGGTGAGATAGCAACGATCATCTTCAATCACCAACTTGGCATGAAATGCATCACTGATCAGCCGTTGATAGGCCAATGCACGTTTAAGCCCTTCACCAAAGTTTTCACTTGAAATGAAGAGATGTTCGATCACCTGCCCACGATATAAAGGCAAGTGTTCACCTAAGTGCAAACCAATATCAGGATCACGACTCACCTCTTCTGCTGCTACCCAAAATGCATATTGTGCACTGAGCGGAGTACGATCATTGGTTTCGACCTGATTTAAGGCGACACCAGCTTTTGTTAAAATTTCTTCGGTTGGCAACCCCGAACGACGAATCGCTTGGTAACCCAATCGTAAAACAACCGATGCATCAGTTAGCTGACCCACGCCAAGACCTTCCTTATATGTTCTTAATTTATACTTAAAAAGATTAATTTTAGATTAACTGTGATTGACCGAACTGACAACAGAACAATGCGATTTTTTGTAGAAAATATTTAAATGTATGGTTCGCTTATTTAACTGACAGATGATCGGGCAACGCCCCATTCCGCCTTGTTTTATGCGAAAAAATTGACTATAATTTGCGCCTTCCCAATTTGATCATCAGGTAGGCTATGGCCAATAAAGAGGAACTCATCGAGTTCGAAGGCGTTGTCACCGAAACGCTCCCTAATACTATGTTCCGTGTACGTTTAGAAAACGGTCACGAAGTCATTGCACACATCTCTGGTAAAATGCGCAAACACTATATTCGTATTTTGACTGGCGACAGTGTTAAAGTAGAAATGACTCCTTATGATTTGACCAAGGGTCGTATCACTTATCGTGCACGCTAAGTTTTAGCGCAAGCAAAAGCCACTTTAAAGTGGCTTTTTTTATCGCATTAAACACTGAAAATCAATTCAGGGCATTGGTTTTACAGCCAATCGTTTTACATTCACGCAGGCGCTCTCTAAGCCAGTTATTACGCTCTTGCGTGGTAGCTTAAACGGCATTGCACATCAATTCCAGTATCTGTGGTGCATTCTGCATCGCGTTCGCGAATCCATGCCAGCTGAGATTTTTTCAGAATATTTTTTTGATTGCTTGATAATTTTCCGCGCAAAGCCTGATAATTTTTATTTAATTCTGCATCTGCACTGGCATACAATTTGTTGGTGCAATAGACATCATCATAGGTATTGCGTGCATTTTCACAGTTATCTGCAAATGCAACACCAGACAACAAGATGCCGCTCAACATCAAAATTATTTTTTTCATCTTTATTCCTTCACCCTTTTTTGTATTTTATAAAAATTCATGTTGCATAAATAGTCTATGCGAAATGCCATCGATAGCATATTAAAAATTATCATGCGGTTTAAAATGGCACATCAATCAAAAATTTTTGCAGGAGATTCTCCTATCATTGATCTGATTTCGATATCTTATTGATCAGGCAGATAGGTTTTATATGTATAGATAATGTGCTAGTGAGCATATAAAACCGCCATTTGGCATCATTTTAAGCCTATTTTCTTGAAGTAAAGACCGTATATCAAATCACAACAATATGATTCAACAGATCTGCCTACACTGGTTTTATTTGGTGTGAGAACAGCTTATGAAATTTATCCTTTCTGCTGGACTCTTTGCTGCCTATTGCATGCTATCTGGCTGTGCGTCCTCCCCAACAATGAATACCATGCAACGAGAAGCTTATTTGCAGCAATTTATCGGTCAATCCAGTGATCAAATTCGTGCCCAGCTTAATTTAAACAGCATAGGCTACCAGCAAGTCAATCCGCCTGTATTAAGGGCAAATACCTTAACCTATACCGCAGTTCGACCCATCAGCATTCCTGTGCCTATGGCGCAGAATCCTGCACTGGGCATTGGTGCAGGAACAGCCGTTCCTATCCCAAACACAGCTGCACAAAGCTACGATGTCAATTTGAACTGCCACATCAGCTTTCTGTTAGAACACAACATTGCCAAAGCGGTACAAATGTCAGGACGCACCTGTTAAACCTTATGCACTTTTGGCAATCTCAGCATAAAAAACGCAGCTCTTTGGCTGCGTTTCTCATTTCAAATCTGTAGTGAGCGAACTTAGTTCAATGCAGCAACCACAGCTTGACCCATTTCAGCAGTACCGACTTTGCCCATACCTTCAGACATAATATCTGCGGTACGTAAGCCTTGATCCAATACATTGCCTACAGCATCTTCAATGGCTTGTGCAGCAGCTTCTTCACGGAATGTGTAACGTAGCATCATCGCAACGGAAAGAATCGTTGCCAATGGATTTGCAATGTTTTGACCTGCAATGTCTGGTGCAGAACCATGACAAGGTTCATACATGCCTTTACCATTTTCATCCAAAGATGCAGATGGCAACATGCCAATTGAACCGGTCAACATTGCAGCTTCATCAGACAAGATGTCACCGAACAAGTTAGACGTCACAATGACATCAAATTGTTTCGGTGCACGCACCAATTGCATTGCAGCATTATCCACATACATATGTGACAAATTGATATTTGGATATTCTGCTTCTTTCATTGCAGTGACTGTTTGTTTCCAAAGTTCAGTCACTTCTAGCACGTTGGCTTTATCCACCGAACAAACTTTACCACTACGAAGACCTGCCAATTCAAACGCTACTTTGGCAATACGTTTAATTTCAGATTCGGAATAAACGTCAGTGTTATAGCCTTGTTTCTCACCATTTTCTAACTCACGGATACCACGTGGTTGACCAAAATAAATACCACCTGTCAATTCACGCACGATCAGAATGTCTAAGCCAGAAACGATTTCTGGTTTTAAGCTTGAAGCATCTGCCAATTGTGGGTAAAGAATTGCTGGACGTAAGTTAGCAAAAAGGTTGAGTTCACTACGAATTTTTAACAAACCACGTTCTGGACGAATTGAGCGCTCAATGCTATCCCATTTTGGGCCACCGACAGCACCGAGTAAAATGGCATCTGCTTTTTTTGCTTGTTCAGCTGTTTGTTCAGGATATGGCGCACCATGAACGTCAATCGCTGCACCACCCAACAAACCTTGTTCCCAAGTCAAACCTAAATTGAATTTTTCATTTACTCGTGTGAGTACGTGTTCTGCGGCGTTAACAATTTCAGGACCGATGCCATCACCAGCTAAAATCAAAATATGTTTTGACATGAGATTTTCCATTTTCAAAGTCAGTCATTGGACTGATGCAATATTAAATTTTTTGTTCTACAAACTCACCTAAGCCATTTAAGGCATTATAAGGTTTGCAGAAACGTCGAATGGTTTTTTGGTCTTGTCGAAGCTCAACACACAATGGATCTGGTGCAGAAACATTCAATAAACTGCCTTGATGTCTCGTTCGATCCCGATACATCCTAAAGGTATAGTGTTTTTGAGCATTAAATTTGTGAAATACATGTAGCGTTTCAGCACGATCTTTCGATATCGGATAAAAGCGAATCACCAATTCATGCTGTCCTGCTGGCACGGACAAAAACAAAGCATTTGGTTCTTCCAACAATTTCGTTTGTAAACGGACAATCCCCTGCTCAATCGCTTCACGACTCACACGATGGCTTTGCGCATCCACAATCGGCATTTGATTGAAACGCTCAAACTCACATTGTTCTGTGCCAGCACAAAAAATTAACGCATTTAATTTTGTCGACTCTGTTTCTTCTACATGATTAATACGTGTTGTATCAAAGCTTTGGCATGCACTTAGGCATGCAAGCATCAGACCCAGCACAGCAAGCTGACCATAAACTTTTGTCATTATTCGAGCCCAACCTCACCAATTAAAACCAACGAGATATTTTTATGAATTCGATATTAGCAAGAGTTAAGCTCCGATACTACTATGTCTGAAATTTCAAATAATTAACCGTGAATTTCTTCAAACACCCAAGGGCGTGATTGCTTGGTTTTTTCTTCAAATGCTCGGATATCATCCGCGACTTGAAGGGTTAAACCAATATCATCAAAACCATTTAATAAACAATGCTTACGAAATGGATCTACTTCAAATTTGAACACTTCACCTTGAGGTGTACGAACTTCCTGTGCTTCAAGATCGATGGTTAATTGATAACCCTCACTTGCAGCACATTCTTTAAACAATTGCTCAACAATGTCTTCAGCTAAAATGACCGGTAACATGCCATTTTTAAAGCTGTTATTAAAGAAAATATCGGCATAGCTTGGTGCAATCACGGTACGAAAGCCGTACTCTTCTAAAGCCCAAGGTGCATGTTCACGACTAGAACCACAACCAAAATTGGCACGTGTAATCAAAACGGATGCAGCTTGATAACGTGGTTGGTTCAAGATAAATTCAGGATTTTTTGGGCGAATTGAATTATCTTGACCCGGATAACCTTCATCTAAATAACGTAATTCATCAAATAAGTTATCCCCAAAACCGGTGCGTTTGATCGACTTCAAAAACTGTTTTGGAATAATTAAATCGGTATCGACATTGGCACGGTCTAAAGGTGCAACAATACCTTGTTCAACGGTATAAGCTTTCATAATTTGCTCCTAGTCCCAATTAGAATGAACGAACATCGACGAAGTGACCTGCAATCGCTGCTGCGGCTGCCATCGCTGGACTCACCAAATGAGTACGACCGCCATTACCCTGACGACCTTCAAAGTTACGGTTAGAGGTCGATGCACAGTGTTCACCCGGTTGCAATTTGTCTGCATTCATGGCTAAACACATTGAACAACCCGGCTCACGCCATTCAAAACCCGCTGCTAAAAAGACTTGATCTAAGCCTTCCGCTTCTGCTTGTTGCTTGACTAAACCTGAACCCGGAACCACCATCGCCTGTTTAATTGAACTGGCAACTTTACGCCCTTGAATCACTTCAGCGGCAGCGCGAATATCTTCAATACGCGAGTTGGTACATGAACCAATAAATACACGGTCTAATTGAATGTCTGCCAAAGCTTGACCGGCATTTAAACCCATATATTGATAAGCACGTGTCCAATCATTACGTTGTACGTCATCTTTGGCTTGTTCTAAAGTCGGCACAGATTGAGAAACTGCAATCACCATCTCAGGTGACGTTCCCCAAGACACTTGCGGCTCAATTTCTTCACCTTGTAACACGACAACGGTATCGAAATGTGCATCTTCATCAGAATGTAAAGTATTCCAATATTCAACCGCGGCATCCCATTGTTCGCCTTTCGGTGCATAGTTGCGACCTTGCACATATTCAATGGTTTTGTCATCGACAGCGACCATACCGACACGAGCACCCGCTTCAATGGCCATATTACATACCGTCATACGACCTTCAATCGACATATCACGGAACACTTGACCACCGAATTCAATCGCGTGACCTGTACCACCCGCAGTCCCGATTTTACCAATGATGGCTAAAACCACGTCTTTTGACGTCACGCCTTGACCCAATGTGCCGTCAACACGAACCAACATGTTTTTCATTTTCTTTTGCACTAAGCACTGTGTTGCCAAAACATGTTCAACTTCAGATGTACCAATACCATGTGCCAAACAGCCAAATGCACCATGTGTTGCAGTGTGTGAGTCACCACAGACCACCGTCATACCCGGTAAAGTTAAACCTTGTTCAGGACCAACCACATGGGCAATGCCTTGGCGAATATCATTGATCTTAAATTCAACAATATTAAAAGCTTCACAATTGTCATCTAAGGTTTGCACTTGGATACGTGAAGTTTCATCTTCAATTCCTGCAATCCCTTGATCACGTTCAGCTTTTGACGTCGGTACGTTATGGTCAGGAGTCGCAACATTGGCACTTAAACGCCAAGGTTTACGACCTGCAAGCTGTAAACCCTCAAAAGCTTGTGGCGAAGTCACTTCATGTAATAAATGGCGGTCGATATAAAGCAAGGCTGAACCATCATCTCGTTGTTTTACTAAATGGTCATCCCACAATTTGTCATATAAAGTCTTTGCTTTTTGGGTATTGCCTGCCATGTCGACGTGCTCCATAGAACTGGGTAATGCTTTTATTAACTTCGATTATAACCACGTATTTATATAAATCTAATTTATCATTTTTATTAGTTTGAAAACTTTTTGGAATTAGTTTTAAGCAGACCAAAAGCATTCATACTGACTAGATTTCATGTCGATGCTTTTAAACCAACAGCTGATTTTCGTAACATTTTATTCGACGCATCAAGATTCGATCATGGCTGAATAGGCAGTCCATGTTGAATAAAGCACAATAATACCCCTCTGTTATCTATCTTCAGGCTAGAGATATTCTTTTTAAGTGACGCTTTGCACGCATGTCGATGGCTAGAGACCACGTTTTTATGTCGATGGATCTGCTTTACTCTCGACCAGTTCCTCAATCGCCTTAATTAATTCCACTTTCGCTGTGCCACATTCAGCCGCTGCTCGATTTTCATCATCTTCATCTTCTGCAAGTTCATATACCGCAACACGTTTTTCCACGGCTTCCTCGAACAGATCAAGCAGATATTTGATATGTTTAATATCCATGATTTACATCCTTTAATAACGTATCAATCGCTGATACTTTTTTAGATTGATGAGCCATTCAATTTATAAAAGTAATTTAAAATCATAAAATTTTCGTTTTTATAAATAAAAGAGGACTGATTATTCTTTCATCATAGCCTGAAGAGAAAGCTTGAGAAACACCCCTCTGCCATATATGCAAAAATTTGTTGTTTACAAGCCCAAAAACTTTAAAAAAAGACCTGTAGTGATGATCTCATGCACATCAGCATTGCCCTGCTGCTTGGCTATTTTGTCATAAGCAGTATTTGGATAGCATGAACGCTGAACATGCTTAAAGCGATGATTCAGGCGAATGTATTTTTTTAAACAAATCACATTATTTGTATCGCATTATTTTCTTCATTTAAATTTACATCTTCATACATTTTTTAGCGTTGATTTTTATTCTAGCATTCACTTTTCATATAAAAATATTTTATACTTATTTTGATATTACATAACCAGACTATTAATATGAATCTTGCTGCTTTTGAAGCTTTTGTTAGGGTGATGGAAACAGGCTCTATTTCTATGGCTGCCGATCTGTTGTTTATTACCCAACCCGCAGTCACCAAACGCATTCATAGTTTAGAAGAATATTTTGGGGTAAAGCTGTTTGAATCTGCGGGTCGCGGTGTTCAAGCCACCCATGCCGCTCACTCTTTACTGCCTAAAGTCCAAAATTGGCTTAATGAACTGGGCGATATTCATCACACCCTCAGTCATGAACAAGGGCAAGTTCAAGGTAAGCTTAAAATCGGCACCAGCCATCATATTGGTTTACATCATTTACCCAATCATCTGCGCAATTATGTTCAGGCATTTCCAAATGTGACTTTAGATGTACATTTTGTTGATTCCGAACAAGCGCATGAAAAAGTACTTGCGGGTGACTTAGAGCTGGCATTTTTGACTCTCCCGCCTCAAGGTGATGCTCGTCTAAGCTATGTGACGATTTGGGAAGATCCTTTGGTTTTTGTCGCTGCATCATTTCATCCCCTAGCCAATCAAAAAAATTTACAGCTGGAAGATCTGATCCAATATCCAAGTTTATTACCTGCTGCACAGACCTATACCAGTCAAATCACGTTGGCTGAATTTGAAAAACATGGTTTAAAACCAAAAATCAGTATGAGCAATAACCCACTCGAATCGATTCGAATGTTAGCGTCGATTGGTCTCGGTTGGTCGGTCTTGCCAAAGACGTTAATCAATCAAGATTTACAACAACTGGATATTAATTTTGAAATGAATCGTCAATTGGGTATGGTTTGGCATCCGGGACGCACTCAATCTAAAGCTGTTTTAGCGTTAATTGAAATGATGAAAATAAAGAGTTAAGCCATCGCGGGAGAGAAAAGTTTCAGCTCTTTCAATCCCGCATCTATTCAATCTATCTTGACCATCAATCTTAACGATTGGTTGATTCTTCATGTAAAGATTCATTCAGTTGATCAACCACAATCGCCCATTCACCATCGGACTTTAATTTTTCAGCTAAAAACTGGTGCTGTGCATCTGACCAGTAATCCGCTTCAGTAATTTTGGTATGTGCACTCAATTGATGGGTCGCAATAAAAAGTTCAATCGCATCCTCAGTGGCCTCTAAGCCTAATTGTTCAAATAAATGAGTCATTCTTGGGCGTACAGCGCTCATTATTTTCTCCATCCATTTTAATTCTTATGCATAACATAACAGCTTCATCTTAAAAATAAAGGACAAAAATGTAAGGATTTTATACACATAAATAAAAAGACAGCACTTAAAAGCACTGTCTTTTCAATATCATTTTTAAAATGCTATTCATCTATCATATTGACCAATCTTGAATATCCCAACCTTGCTCTTTCGCCAGTACAGCTAAACGATCATCGGGATTTACCGCAATGGCATGATTGGCATAGTCCAACAGAAAACGGTCATTGATTGAATCTGAATATGCCCATGATTCATTCACCTCACGTCCTGCAAGCCATTGTTCTAAACGTGCCAATTTGCCTTTTTGGTAACAGGCAATATTAATGACTTTACCAGTATATTGCCCATCGATGACTTCTGCATTGGTGGCAATCGTTTCAGTAATGCCAAACTCATGAAAAATCGGTGTGGTAATAAAGTCAGATGTTGCGGTGATGCCCACCAATTCATGTCCAGCATCGCGGTGTTTTTCAATGGCCGCAAAACCTTCGGGACGCATTTGTGGACGAATCACTTTTTTCATGAATAATTCATGTAAGTCAGTCAAATAGTCATGATCATGCTGAGTTAAAAACTCGAATACAAATTCGTTATACGCAATCGGATCCAGTTGACCTGCTTTATAGTCCTCATAAAACTGGTCATTCATTTGACGATGTCGAATTGGATCAACCAAACCTTCATGCACTAAAAACTCACCCCATGAATAATCTGAATCGGTGTTTAGCAAGGTGTGATCGAGGTCAAATAAAGCCAATTTCATGAAAATACTCGTAAAAACTGAAATTTAAGAAAAAATTTGTAAATCTATCTCCGCTAGTCGATAGAAATTCGTTAAGATCATAGCAATTTTTAACATTTAAGCTGTGCTTTTTTTCGAGATGGATGTAGAAATAACAATCCCCGAAAGTAAAGCCACACATTAAAAGCAGATTTAGGTAGCCAAATGATCGACTCAGAAGGTTTCCGACCGAATGTCGGGATCATTTTGGCAAACGACATTGGACAAGTTTTATGGGCAAAACGCATTGGACACAATGCTTGGCAATTTCCACAAGGAGGTATCCAGTATGGAGAAACCCCTGAACAGGCACTTTATCGTGAACTGAGAGAAGAAATTGGCTTATTGCCCGAACATGTTCAAATTGTAGCGCAAACAAAAGGTTGGCTACGATATCGTTTGCCTCAACGATATATACGCTCGGATTCAGCCCCCGTGTGTATTGGGCAAAAACAAAAGTGGTTTTTACTTAAACTGACAGCTTCAGCAAAAAATATTCAGCTGAATTTGTCTGACCCACCAGAGTTTGACCAATGGCAATGGGTAAGTTATTGGTATCCATTAGGACAAGTCGTGAATTTTAAACGCGATGTATACCGAAAAGCGATGGTGGAGCTGTGTAATCAGCTGCCATAAATATAAACATAAAAAATCGTATGAAAATGCAGATTTTTTAGCTACATGTTGTTATAAATAAAATAGATTTAGACCTTTTTTTGGAGCAGATTTTATGTCGAATATGCAGCTGGACACCTTAAGACGTATTGTTCAAGAAATCAATGCGTCCACCAGTTTGCATGAATCACTCGACATTATGGTCAACCAAGTGGCCGAAGCCATGCATGTCGATGTCTGCTCCATTTATTTACTCGATGAACGCAATCAACGCTATTTACTCATGGCGTCTAAAGGTTTAAACCCTGAAGCTGTGGGTCATGTTTCACTACATACCAGTCAAGGCTTAGTCGGGTTGGTTGGACAACGTGAAGAAATCGTCAATTTAGACAATGCACCTAAACATGAGCGCTTTTTATATCTGCCTGAAACTGGGGAAGAGATTTACAACTCTTTTCTAGGCGTTCCTGTCATGTACCGTCGTAAGGTGATGGGTGTTTTAGTCGTTCAAAATAAAGAATCTCATGATTTTAGTGAAGCGGCAGAATCTTTTCTCGTCACCTTATGTGCTCAGCTTTCAGGTGTAATTGCCCATGCCCATGCGGTCGGCAATATTGATGTGTTCCGTAAACCCAATAGCCTACCGACCTATAAAACCTTCCAAGGCGTTTCTGGTTCAGGAGGCATTGCCTTAGGTCGCGCTGTCATTTTATATCCACCTGCGGATTTAGCCTCAGTGCCAGACCGTGAAGCCGATGACATTAGTGAAGAACTTGAGTTGCTTGATCGTGCCATTGATTCAGTACGTCTAGAAATTCAATCGCTTGATGACAAAATGCAAGATGCTTTAATGGCAGAAGAACGTGCGCTATTTAGTGTGTTCTTACGCATGTTAGATGCAAATGCGCTGCCTGCTGAAATTAAAGCTGAAATTCGCGACGGCAATTGGGCACAAGGGGCCGTTCGTATTGTCATTGACACCCATATTGCCCTGTTCGCACAGATGGAAGATGACTATCTACGTGAACGTGTCTCAGATCTGAAAGATTTGGGGCGTCGTATTTTAGCGTTCTTGCAAGAAGCAGATGCCAGTCATCGCGAACTGACCGATGAAAGCATTTTGATTGGCGAAGAAATTTCCACCGCAGCGTTGGTTGAATTGCCTGTTGATAAAATTGCCGCGATTGTCACCACCGAAGGTGCCATGAATTCACATATGGTGATTGTGGCGCGGGCACTCGGTATTCCAACCGTGGTCGGTGTGACGGAACTCCCTGTCAATACGCTTGATGATGTCGAGATGATTGTTGATGCACATCAAGGTCGGGTTTTTATCAATCCGCCACGTCGCTTGCGTACCCGTTATAAAGAGATTCAAAAAGAAGAAGAACTGATTGCCAAAGATTTAAAGCAATATGAAACCAAGGATTCTATTACCCCCGATGGCGTTACCGTCAAACTTTACGTCAATACAGGTCTGATGATTGATGTGGTACGCGGCGTGCAACGCGGTGCTAAAGGTGTCGGTTTATATCGCTCTGAAATTCCATTTATGCTGCGTGATCGCTTCCCGGGCGAAGAAGAACAACGCGCGATTTATCGTCAACAGCTCAGCCATTTTGCCAATAAACCTGTGGTGATGCGTACCCTTGATATTGGCGCGGATAAAGATCTGCCTTATTTCTCAATTGAAGAAGAAAATTCAGCACTGGGTTGGCGTGGGATTCGATTTACACTGGATCATCCTGAAATTTTCTCATCGCAAATTCGTGCCATGCTCAAAGCCAGTATTGGTCTAAATAACTTGCATATCTTGTTGCCTATGGTGACCAGTGTCAGCGAAGTTGAAGAGGCATTGTATTTGCTTGAGCGTGATTGGATGGCGGTTCAAGAAGAAGAACAAGTCAAAATCACCAAACCGAAAATCGGCATTATGGTCGAAGTCCCGAGCGTGCTGTTACAAATTGAAGAATTTTCTGAATTGGTGGATTTTTTCTCGGTCGGTTCAAATGACTTAACCCAATATTTGCTTGCAGTAGACCGTAACAATCCACGTGTCGCCAATGTTTATTCACACTTTCATCCAGCGGTACTGCGTGCTTTAGCCCGTTTGGTCAAAGAGTGTCACAAGTATGATAAACCCGTCAGTATTTGTGGTGAAATGGCCGGTGATCCTTTGGCTGCTATTTTATTGATGGCAATGGGGTTCAATACCCTTTCGATGAGTTCAAGCAATATTTTACGGGTACGCAAAGCGATTTGTCATGTTCCAATGACGGATGCACTGGCTCAACTTGAACGTGTATTAAAAATGGATAACCCATTAATCATTAAAAGTTGGATGGAATATTATTTTAAGACGCATGGTCTGGGCGATATGGTGAAATCTGCAACCCGCATTGTGGGTGCTTAATTCGCGATTTAAATCAAACTAAAAGCACAGAAACAAAAAGGGCGATAATCATCAGAATATCGCCCTTGCTTATGTTTGCTATAACCCCGTTTTGACATTTTTCTTTCGATCTACAAACACTTGGCTTTGATTCACTTCATGCATGTGTTTTGCTACAAAATTATGAATCACGATTTCTAGCTTTTTCTTTTGTTTCGCCATTTCATTCACCTATTTGGCTAAAAGGTTTTTGTACTTTGCCACATATTATGTAGCAAAGCGATGATACGCTTTCTTGTACATTTTACAAGCAAATTTATGGCGATGGATGGTTAGATTTAAAGTCTTTTTTCCATCTGTTTTGAACAGAGCAATTGCCGTACTCTCAAGAGAAAGAAGCTATATATTTTCCACCTACCATCCCCCTCGAACTCCTCCCCCGAAGAAAAAATCTACAGTTGACCATTTCAAGCGGCAAAAGCCCTCGCCAATAAGCGTTCTACATCCACATGCTGAGGATTTAACATGCCCGCCACACGTCCGTGAAATTGGCTATAACGTGACTGAATAAAACCATCCGCCACATAGTCAGGTGCATAACGCTTCAATAATACCGCTTGTGCCAAAATCACCAAACGGCTGACCAGACTGCGTGCCATAAACTGTAAGTCTTCAGCTGATTGCTGGAGCAATTTAAACAGCGACTGCAATTCATCTTTCAATGTTTCATCCTGCATGGCTGTCGAGGCTAGATCTTTAAACAAGACTTCTATCGACTCAGGATCACGCCCAATCGCACGCAGTACATCAAGACACATGACATTGCCTGAACCTTCCCAAATGGTATTTACTGGTGCTTCTTTAAAAATACGCGCCATAATGCCGTTGTCGACATAACCATTGCCGCCAAAAACTTCCATCGCCTCCCCACTAAGCTCCACATTACGTTTGCAAATCCAAAATTTGGCTGCCGGAGTCATGATGCGTTTCCATGCTTGAGACAAGTCATCATCTGCCTCATAACAATGGGCTAAATGGAAACTCAACTGCATCGCGGCTTCGGTTTCTAAGGCTAAATCCGCCAGTACCGCTTGCATCAAAGGCTGTTGCGCTAAATGTTTACCAAAAGCTTTGCGCTGACGAGTATAAGCAATACATTGTACCAATGCTTGTCTGAGCATCGCTGTACTGCCCACGGAACAGGTCAAACGGGTGTAATTTGCCATTTCAATGATGGTGGGAATGCCTCTTCCCGCTTCACCAATCATGATGCCCCAAGCATCGTGAAATTCAACTTCGGAACTGGAATTACTACGGTTCCCCACTTTGTCTTTAAGGCGTTGAATATGAATATTGTTCTTCGAACCATCCTCTAACCAACGTGGCACATAAAAACACGCCAAGCCATCTTGTTCCGTTTTGGCCACCACCAAATGTGCATCCGACATGGGCGCAGAAAAAAACCATTTATGTCCTGTCAGCAAATAGGCTTGCCCACGACCAGTTTCGCCTATAGGTAGCGCAACGGTTTCATTGGCACGGACATCTGAGCCGCCCTGTTTTTCGGTCATGCCCATGCCCAGCCAAATCGATTTTTTCTGCGCAATTGGAATATCGCGTTCATCATATTCTGTCGATAAAAGCTTTGCTCCTATTTTTTCCCATAACGCCGTTTCTCTTTGAATTAAAGCAATACTGCCCAGTGTCATGGCATGGGGACACAAATTGCCACATTCGACTTGTCCAGTTAAATAAAATCGTGCTGCCCAATCGACCCATTTAGAAGCAGATGTTGGATGATGAAAAGGATAAGCATGCACCGCATATTTTCGATTTAAACCCATCCATTTATGCCATGCAGGATGAAACTCCAAAGTATCTAGACGGCGACCACGTGCATCAAAAGCATGCAAAATAGGCGTGTGCGTATTGGCTAAATCGGCATATTGATAATATTCACTTGAACCCACATGCTGCCCAAATTCAGCCAAAGTCGTTTGATCTTGACTGCCATAACGTATCAATATTTCCTGTAAAACTTGATCCGTTGCAAAAAGATTGTAGTTTTGAAGTTCATCAAACTGATTCGATATTTGATGGGTCATCCATGTATTCACATTATTCTCCTAGCTTGTTCTTTTCCCACTTTCACTTCAGTATAGAGAAAAAATATAGACAGGATGTTCGGCTTTCTTTCATGAAAATTACCGCAGTTCAAGCCCGCAGGAAACCACGCCAGTCACGTGCCAAATTCACTCAAGAAGCTTTAATTGAAAGTTTTGTTCGGCTTTTACAACAACAATCGAGCGATAGTATTACCATTCGTGAAATTACCGATATTGCGGGTGTAGGACTTGGCACTTTTTATGAATATTTCAGTAAAAAAGAGGATTTGATCGCGCTAACCATTCATCAGCAGGTTAAATCTAATGCTTCGGCACTCAAAACTTATGCACAAAGCTTAATCAAGTCATCCACAAATTTAAGTTTGGAAGATTATTTACATCACGTCATTCAATTTCAAATACAGCAAATTCAAGCCGAGCAGTTTTTATGGGCACAGACTTTTTTATTAGAACGTCAGATTTCAAATATTGAAAGCTATCAAAAGAGTTATGAAATGATGCTGCAAATGTGGCAAAGCATCCTTGCACCTTTTATTCAGGATGCTGAACAACTGAAGCGGATGAGTTTAAATGTGCAACGAATTTGCTATGGTTTTGTATCGCAGACGTTGTTGGTCGAGCCTGAGTTTGGGGAGTGGGTGATTTTGGAGAAAGATATTATTCAAAGTTTAGGGAAGCTTAATTTTGAATAAAAATAGCTTTTTAAGTTAAATGTCCTTTTTAGTTGAAAAAACATAATAAAGACTCTCTTCAAAAACCAAGTTGTTTTCAAATGGATTTTTCATTTATTTTGTGCTTACATTTTAATATTAAGTGATTGATATTTATATTAATAGTAAAAAATATTCGTATAAGTTCTATTATGTTAAATAGAAGTTTTAGTAGCTAAAGATTTGGAAAGCGAATTTTTGTTTCAGCTTTTCTAATTTCATTACTGGTAAAAGAAATAGTTGTTCCTAGTGAATAGGCATAGATTCCTTGAATAGAATCATTAGATGATTCATATGAGATATAGAATCCGATTATTAACTCTATTCACCCATTCGAAATATCATTTTATATTTTTCAAATAGATAATTCGATAATTTTCTTATTTTAACTCTATATCATTTGTATCAATATCATAAGCGATGCAATGAAGTTTACCTTGCCATTCTTGAAGTGAAATAGGTCCAACTGGGGTTGCAATATATACCAGATTTGATTCTTTGATGAAATTCACGTTTGGAGTATAGTTTTTACTAAATTGAATTTAGTCTGAATAGTTGAAAAATCTGAACCAATTTCAAATATAAACGGTTTTAGTACTTTATTCTGATTCAGTGTATTGGTCTCTGCATGCAATAAATTATTAGTAAAAATGTGAAATGAAAGCTCATCAAGATCAAAAAAGCGTTTGACATAAGTAATTCTAAATTTAAGATTTTATTAAAATTAACATAATACACGTTATACAAAAACTAAATTTATAAATCAAATAATATCAATATCTTACAATCTATAAAAAACCGCTCTTTCGAGCGGTTTTTTTACATCTTAAACAATCACTTCACATCAAAACGGTCTGCATTCATTACTTTACTCCATGCGGCAATAAAATCGTGAACAAACTTCTCTTTGATTATCATCCTGCGCATACACTTCTGCATATGCACGAAGAATTGAGTTCGAACCGAATACTAAGTCCACACGTGTCGCCGTCCACTTCGTCGTACCTGTAGCACGATCACGGATTTCATAACGGTTTTTGCCGACTGGCGTCCATGTATTTGCCATGTCGGTCAGGTTCACAAAGAAGTCATTGCTCAATACGCCTTCACGATCGGTAAACACACCATCCTGAGTACCGCCATAGTTTGTACCCAATACACGTAAACCGCCAACCAGCACGGTCATTTCAGGTGCAGTCAGACCTAACAATTGCGTATGATCTAACAACAGTTCTTCAGGTTGGACTGAAAATTCACCTTTTTGGAAGTTACGGTAACCATCACTGACGGGCTCAAGATCCTCAAATGAATACACATCCGTTTTTTCTTGAGTCGCATCACCACGGCCTGATATAAATGGAACTTTTACATTCACACCCGCAGCTTGTGCTGCTTTTTCAACGGCTGCACTACCCCCCAACACGATGAGGTCTGCGATGCTGACTTTCTTCGCAAGACCCAATTGAATTTCTTCCAGTTTCGCCAAAACTTTTGCTAATCGAGCAGGCTCATTCGCTTGCCAGTCTTTTTGTGGCGCTAAGCGAATACGTGCACCATTCGCACCACCACGGAAGTCTGAACTACGGAAAGTACGTGCACTATCCCAAGCAGTATTAATCAATTCAGCCGTGCTTAAACCGCTATTCAACAGTTTGACTTTCAGCTCATCAATTTCTGCTTCAGATAAAATGTAATCCACACTGGGGATTGGATCTTGCCAAATTAAGTCTTCAGCAGGAACATCTGCACCTAAATATCGCGATTTTGGACCTAAATCACGGTGCGTCAATTTAAACCATGCACGTGCAAATACTTCTGCAAAGTATGCTGGGTCTTGGTAAAAACGCTCTGAGATTTTGCGGTATTCAGGATCAACTTTCAGTGCCATATCGGCATCGGTCATCATTGGGTTACGGCGTACATTCGGGTTATGTGCATCAACGGGTTTATCCTCTTCTTTAATGTTCACAGGCTCCCATTGATTTGCACCTGCTGGGCTCTTGGTCAGCTGCCAGTCATAGGTAAACAATAAGTAGAAGAATTCATTGTCCCATTTGGTTGGATGCGTGGTCCAAGCCCCTTCCAAACCACTGGCCATGGTATTGCCTGCATTACCTGTACCTTCAGGATTGTGCCAGCCGAGACCTTGAAACTCTACATCGGCACCCTCAACTTCTTTGCCTAGCAATTCAGCTTTACCATTACCGTGTGCTTTACCCACCGTATGACCACCCGCTGTTAATGCGACGGTTTCTTCATCATCCATCGCCATACGGTCGAAAGTAGTACGCATATCTTGAGCCGTTTTCAATGGATCGGGATGACCATCTACACCTTCAGGATTGACGTAGATTAAACCCATTTGCACCGCTGCTAATGGGTTTTCTAATGATTTACGGTCTTGGTCATTTTCATAACGATTTTTGGTTGCATCCAACCATTTATTTTCAGAACCCCAATATACGTCTTTTTCTGGATGCCAAATATCTAAACGACCACCAGCAAAACCATAGGTTTTCAGACCTGCTTCTTGGTATGCGACTGTACCCGCGAGGACTATCAAATCGCCCCAAGAAATTTTGTTGCCGTATTTACGTTTAATGGGCCAAAGTAAGCGACGACCTTTATCGGTATTGACGTTATCTGGCCAACTATTTAAAGGAGCAAAGCGTTGGTTACCTGTATTGGCACCGCCACGACCATCTTGCTTACGATATGAACCTGCTAAGTGCCAAGCCGTACGTACGAACATGCCAATATAACTGCCATAGTCGGCTGGCCACCAGTCTTGGCTGGTATTAATTAAACTGCGAAGATCTTGTTTTACTGCGTCCAAGTCCAAGGAATTAAAAGCTTTGACATAGTCAAAGTCTGGGTCCATTGGATTGGTTTTTTGATCATGTTGGGAGAGAATGTCGAGGTTTAAAGCATTCGGCCACCAGTCTGTATTTGAGCTGGCTATATTGGTATTTGCACCGTCTTTGTGAAAAGGGCAACCCGATGCAGCTTGCGTATCATTTGTCATTGCTGAACTCCAAAATCACGTTCAATTAATTATTGTGAAGAACCGTTTATAAATTTATTTACCCTACCAACATAGCTGTTTTGGATCACAATCAAAAGTAGCCTTTACGAATATAAACAATCGAAAATGTCTATTTAAGAGATGAAGAAAAATTAAAAATATTCAATTGTAAAAAGATGAATGAAAAGTTTTAAGGCTCTATTTTCACTGCATTTAAAAAACAATCATGATTGCATTTTTTGACTTTGTTTTTTATCGAAAATAATTTGCTATAGTCATCATATAACCAGCAAAAATAAATAAAATCATGGAACATCACATTGCAGCAATGATTCAAAAACATGACATTATTTTGTTTGATGCCATTTGTGTGATTTGTAATGGTTGGGCGAAATTCTTAATCAAACACGATAAAAATCTAAAATTTAAATTGGTTTCTGCTCAATCCGCTTTGGGGGAAGAAATCTTAAAATATTATGCGATGTCCACCACGCACTATACCACCATGATCGTCATTCTAAATGGACAGCTGTATACCGAATCGACAGCTTTACTTAAAGTCATGCAGCATTTGGGGCTACCTTTTTCACTGATGAATGCAGGCTATATCATCCCTCGCCCAATCCGAGATTTTCTATATCGCTGTGTGGCACTTAATCGTTATCAGCTCTTTGGTCAAACCGATAATTGCTTGCTTCCATCTGCGGATAATAAGCGCCACTTTTTGGAGCACGCGCTTCGTGATGTATAAGCAACGCTTAGAAAAACCACTGCAACTCATTCAGCTGACACTTGCTGTTCTCTGGATCTATCAAGGATTGATACCGAAAATTTTATTTCAATCCAATGCTGAAATTGATATTTGGCAAACGATGGGATTTGAACTGGATATGGCAAAAATATGTGTTGCCCTATCAGGTGTGCTGGAAATCATGTTTGGCGGTACTTTTCTGATTTGGCAAAGAACAGCCTTGATCCATCAGCTCAATATTTTCGGCTTAACTGGCTTATTACTCCTGATTATGATCACAGACCCGTTACAACTCACCACGGCATTTAATCCTGTGGTCATGAATATTGCCATGATGGTTCTGTCAATCGTTGCGATTCAACTTTTAAAGCTCAGGAACAGTCCGCTTTAAAACCATCAAACCACCAAACGTCGCCCTTCTCGTACGCAGTAAAAAGGGTTCATCAATTTAGAGGTGTTTTTCATCGCGACTTTTAAATCTAACTCAGGTTGTTCACGACTTTCATCGGTCAATTGAAAAGTTCGGTAATGAATCGCCAGTGAACATTTCGAGTGTAAATCTTGATGCGCTTGAAAAGCATCTTGTGGATTCATATGCATATAACGCATCAGCTCACGTGGCTCATACGCGCCAATCGGCAAGAGTGAAACACGCGGTGCGCCTAAGCGGCTTTGGATCTCTTTAAAATGCGGTGAATAACCAGTATCTCCTGCAAAGAAGCAATGATCTTTGCCTGCTAAAACAGAAAAACCGCCCCACAGTGCACGACCTTGATCACGTAAACCTCGACCTGACGCATGCTGCGCAGGTGTATAAATAATTTTTAAATCATGTAATAACGCAGATTGCCACCAATCCATTTCCAACACATGAAAACTTTTTGGCAAATACCATGCGTTGCCTAAGCCTGTATAAATCGGCATGGCAAATTTTTCATGCAACCAAGCTAAGCTGGCTAAATCCATATGGTCATAATGATTATGACTGAGCAATACCGCATGAATGGTCGGTAATTGCTCTAAAGCAATCCCCGCAGGAATGACCCGTTTCGGCCCTTTGCCTTGCTTCGGGCTAACATATTCACACCAAACGGGGTCAGTCAATAAATTATACGGGCCAATTTGTAAAAGTACCGTCGCATGCCCGATAAACCAGACTTGCCAATCATCAATACTGGCTTGCGGACGATCTTGAGGAAGAGTCCGTTTGGTCGCATGGTGTTCAGCAGATTCTTTTTCAACATCAACTTTCCATGTAAATGACTTACGCGTAAACAGCCATTTTAATAGGTCAGCACGCCCACGCCCTGCTGGACGCGGTAAGACATTCAAGAATCGCTCACCATCATGATGATTTGAATGAATAAACTGAAATGAAGGCTGGCGCCAAGCATGTGACCAGCATTCTTGTGTAGGCAGTTGAAAATGTAATTGTTCGGGCTTTTGCTTCATGTACATTCAATTTCTTAGTGTGACTTAAACATTTAAAATCCGATATTTCGAATATTCCATCATGTATATCATGTTTTTTATTCCAAACGTCCTTTCATACGTTCCAACCACATTTTTTTCGTCTGCGGTTTAACAAACAATGCCACAATTTCAGGATGAATTTGTTTAATTTTCGCTTCAATTCTGTTGACGCACGCTTCAATTTCATCCGACTGTAAATGATCTTCAAACTCTAGACTTAAAGCGGCAAGCACTTGATGCGCACCCATCTGTTCAGTCAAAACACCATTCGCAGATAGGACTGCAATATCTTCTTGCGCAATCAGTAAAATATTATTGCGTAACTGTGGATCTGCGGTTTCACCCAGCAACAAACCTTTGGTTTCTCGCGCCAATAAAATAGCAGAAACAGCCAATACAATACCAATGAATATCGAGGCAATACCATCTAACTCAGGAATATTTAACCTATGCGCCAAATAAATTCCGATGAACGCAATAAACAGACCACATAAAGCTGCGGTGTCTTCAAATAATACAGTAAAGGTGGTTGGATCTTTACTGCGGCGGAAAGCTTCAAAATAACCTTGCTGACCTTTGACCTTACGAAAAGCTTTTAAAGCCACCAGCCACGATGCTCCCTCACATAAAATCGCAATTGCTAAAACAATATAATTTAAGTTCGGATTGAGCATTTCTTCAGGATGACGCACATGTTGTATGCCCTGATAAATCGACACGATTGCACCCAATGCAAAGACCATCAGGGAAACAATAAACGCCCAGAAATAAAGTTCACGCCCATAGCCAAATGGATGCTTCACATTGGCAGGCTGTTGGGATTTTTTCATGCCATAGAGCAATAAAATTTCATTCAGCGTATCTACAACGGAGTGAATTGCTTCACTGAGCATGGCTGAACTATTGGTGGTATATGCGGCAATAAACTTCACCAAGGCAATGGCTAAATTCCCCAGTAGCGCAGCATAAACCACCTTTTTATTTGAGTTAGACATTTAAATTTGTCCCGCATTTATTATTTTCAAATACAGCAATAATGCTTATCCCAAGCCTATTTATAGTAACGAAAGTCATAGATTATATTGTTTATCTTTTTGTTGTTTTTAACACCGTATAAAAGCAGTCATTCGGAATCATTACATCTTCCATTCAGCACACTGCGCCATCTTAAAATAGAAGCACGATCGCTCTCATTGTATGCACTTAAAAAAATGGACTTTAAAAACAGCAAAGGACGTTTAAGATCCTTTTTAAGCAGTGAAAAATTGCGTTAATATACGACTCTACTTCATCAGCATCAATTGAGTAGCAAAACATCATTTCACGCATATCAATCTCCCCATGCATAAGAAAAACTCTGTGATGTACTCTATTTTTTTCACTATAGTGAATGAAATACTGCTTGTTTCAATTAAGATCTTTTATAGATTATTAATAGAATTTTTATATATTCAAATAGCCATGAAAAAGCAAAAACCATTTATTTTTTAAATAGTAGAATAATATTCACGCCATAGTTGTTTATAGATTATACTCGCCTCAAATTATAGTAAGACATTTTTTGGATTACTCATGGGACGAGTTATATGGAATTACGCCACCTAAGATATTTTATCACCGTTGCAGAAGAACTGAACTTTAGTAAAGCCGCATTAAAGCTTTATACCGCCCAACCCTCTTTAAGTCAGCAAATTAAAGACCTCGAAGAAGATGTTGGCGTACAGCTGTTATATCGCACTAAACGTAAAGTTGAACTGACGGAAGAAGGTGCCGTATTTCTAGAACAAGCACGCTTAACATTGGCTCAAGCGGACAAAGCCATTGCTATGGCACGCCAAGTTTTGCAAGCCAAACAGCAAATGTTAAGGATTGGTTTTGTTCCTGTCGCAGAGATGAAAATTTTCCCTTATGTATTGCCCAATTTACGTATTCAAAACGCTGATTTAAAAATTGAATTACTCAGTCTGAATAATACTGAACAAATGAAACTGTTAAAAAGAGGTGAATTAGATGTCACTTTTACTCGGCAGAATCTCAATAATGATGAAATAGAAAGTCTATTTGTATTGCATGAACCGCTGATTTTTCTTTTGCCAGAAAACCATCCTTTAGCGAAATATGAAAAAATTCCAGTTCAAGAATTGAATGGTATCGATTTTATTATCCCTGCTGCGGAACAATCTTTGACGCTAAACAACACGATTCTTGATTTTGCCAAAAGCAATGGCATTGAATTTAACATTGTGCAAAAAGCCGACAGTATCTTATTGAATATCAACTCGATTGACATGGGTTTAGGTTGCACCATCTTACCGGGTTACGTTGCACCATTGACCATGAACAATACCGTCATTCGTACGCTCGATGTTGAACTGCCGTACTTGGACTTGTATGTCAGTTACCATAAAAACAGTCGCTCTAGCGCTGTTCAGAAATTCGTTAAATTACTCACCCATGGGTTTTATCTCGATATCAATCGCGATTAGACCACTTATCCACTTCATTTTTTAAATTGAACACAGCATGATTGCCCAGATAAAAATGCTGTCTTTCTCATCTTTTTTGTATTTATTTTATACAATTCATATTCAACGCTTAGATCATTAACGGATGATCACGTCTTTTTTGATGGGAAATAACGTATTCATGTTGATATAAGTTATATATCAAAATATTTTATCATAAAAAATTACAACTCAAGTCTAATAAACTCAGCACCGTATTCTTAAAATATTGATAAAAATAAAGATGCATCGGAGAGAATATGACAAAAATAAAATCCCTACAGCGTATAAAAACAGGCATTCAATATCATCCTTATTTTTTTATCATCTTTCCTTCCATTGCAATGTTCTATTATTTTTTACACCTCATCACACAATGGAGTTGGTCTAGCTGCCTGTTAATCAGTTGGAATATCGCAATCTATAGTTATTTATTTTTAACCATCAAAAAATTATGGCGCACAGATCACGCCCATATTTTACAGCGCGCACTGCAACAAGATGCCAGTAAATGGATCATTTTATTGTTCGTGGTGATGACATTAATCATGTGCTTTATTGCCATTATTATTGAAATTAATCATTTACCCACAGATGCCACCATTCGAATAGGACATTTAATTTTATCCATCCTGACCATTATTTCTGCTTGGTTTTTTATGCATACCATCTTTGCGATTCATTATGCACATGACTTTTATTTAGCCTTAGAAAAACATAAAAATGGCGGACTGGATTTTCCCAAAACACCGCAACCAACCTATCCCGACTTTCTATATTTTAGTTATGTGATTGGAACCTCTGCGCAAACGGCGGATGTCGCTATTACCAACCAATCGATGCGTATATTGAATACTTTACACCTGATTTTAGCATATGGATTTAACACCACCATTTTGGCCATCAGTATCAATGTAGCAGCCAGTTTTATTCTGGCTTAAAAAAGCAATTATTTTCACCCAAAATGGCTATCGTAAATAACAGCAAAATGTCGCCATTTAAGCAGACGCACAACAACATACTGCTTATTCAATAAAAAAAAGATGGCTGATGCCATCCTCTCTTTACCAGCAAAATCAAATAGATTAAATCGCTTCTTGCAACTTGATTTGCTGATTTAAAAACTGATGTAAACTCGCCACATCATCTGCAATGGTTAAAGGATTAAACCTTTGCAACACAGATGGCGTATGCACCCCATAACTCACACCGACTCTCGGCATGGCAATATTTTGCGCCATTTCTAAGTCATAAGAAGTATCCCCGACCATAATCGCCTGTTCAGCTTTCACCCCTGTGGACGCTAAAATTTCAGCCAACATCAATGGATCAGGTTTAGACTTGGTTTCACTTGCCGCACGCGTGATCTCAAACAAATCATGGCTATTGGTCTGATTCAAGACACGATCCAAACCTTTACGGCTTTTGCCCGTCGCAACCGCAAGCTGAATACCCTGATTTTTCAGTCCATACAACATTTCAGCAATACCCGCAAACCAAGCATCACCCGTTGAATGGGCAACATAATGATCGCCATAACACTTCAAAAGATCAGTATGTAATTCAGGCACTGTAGGAAATAAGACTTGAGCCACTTCAGGCAAACCTAAACCGATAATACTTTTTGCCGCTTCAGG
The DNA here is from genome assembly GCA_963812025.1 of uncultured Gammaproteobacteria bacterium. Classification (GTDB taxonomy): domain Bacteria; phylum Pseudomonadota; class Gammaproteobacteria; order Pseudomonadales; family Moraxellaceae; genus Acinetobacter. Next base: position 173,665 of record CAWETQ010000002.1, on the reverse strand, counting down.
GGTTAGCGGTTGCTCAAATTGCTGCGCTGCAAACTGTAGACTTGCCACAATCTGCCCCACTGAATCAAACAAAGTTCCGTCCCAATCAAAGACAATCAGTTCTACAGGTTTATTCATTTCGCTCTCATTATTGCAATTTTCTCATGAATCAAAACAGTTGATACTCGTTAGCTGGCATGGATGCCACCGTTGAGCAACAGCACAAGGATGTGCTGCTTGCTCAATCAAAGATTTTTGTTCCTTTTGATCTTTCAAAAGTGAACAAGGACTATTTAGACTGCGCGCGGAGTTGAGCTGCTAAATTCTGCATATCTTCAGGCAACGGTGCTTCAATGGTTGGATAACCCGGAATTTCTAAACGCAACGCATGTAAACATAAACGACGTGCCGCAGGGCCTTTATATTCAGTTTCATGACCGTATTTATCATCACCAATTAAAGGATGACCAATACTCAAACCATGCACACGAATTTGATGCGTGCGTCCCGAAAGCGGTGAAGCATAAACCAATGTGCCATGACGGAAACGCTCTGCGACATTCCACTGCGTTTGACTTGGCTTACCTTCTTTAGATACGCAGACACGACGCTCACCATTGGCCAATTCATAACGATGTAACGGTGCATCAATCAGTTGTTTATCCAAACTGACCTGACCTTTCACAATCGCAGCATAGGTTTTTTTAATTTTACGTTCACGCAATAAATCTTGTAGAGTTTTAAGCGTACTGCGTTTTTTACTGATCATCACTAAACCAGAAGTATCACGGTCAATACGATGAATCAGCTCTAAATATTTTTTACCTGTGGCTGCGCGCAAACCTTCAATCAAGCCATATGCCACACCGCTACCACCATGCACAGCAATGCCTGAAGGTTTATTTACAATCATCAAGCCTTCATCTTCATAAACCACACGGCTGAGTAAGCTCTGTGCGACTTTGTCTGACACCGGTACAGCAGTTTCATCTTTAGGTTCATAACGAATCGGTGCCACACGAATTTGATCGCCAATCGCCAGCTTAGTTTCAGCTTTAATGCGCTTTTTATTGACCCGAACTTGCCCTTCACGCATCAAGCGATAAATCCGACTTTTAGGCACACCTTTGAGCCTAGAAAATAGAAAATTATCGATACGTTGACCCGATTGATGCTCGTCCACTTCAAACCAAGTGACACTTTGCCATTCTTGCGTAGAATTCATACAGTTACTATGACCCAAAAAAATACTAAAATTGATTAAAAACTGATCACTTAGGCTATGCTTTACACAAGAAATTTAAGCTTAGCCCATAGGCAGATGATGCAAGGTTTGATATAGTCAGCGCACGGATACCACCGTTAGTGTGAAAAAATTTAATTACTTCAATATTTTTTGAAGCTAAACATTAAATTTCACAACTCATACTAAATACGGAAAGGTCCCTAAAGAATATGCCGACGCCGAAGGCTTATTATATCGGCAAAAAAGCAAACTGTTGCGTTTAATTGTACTTAATGTACATAAATCAGTTTGCCCCAAAAATATGTCGCCAACTTTGAGTTGGTTTTTAAACGTAAACTGATACACATCAAATGAGTCGCAACCTGAAGTCGCATTCAGGCTACAACGTTGATGCATTGGATCTGCACATAAAGCAAAGATACGATGATAATTCCGTATCAAGATGCCCTATCTTAAACGAAGGGATGATCTTCAAGCTACGTGACAGTGAAAGTTACTCACATCTAATGCACCGTTTGTCCGCCAGTGAAAGCTTCAGGTGACTTTAATCGTTTAAAGATTGAAGCCGTATTGCCATCATCAATACGTGAATCAAAAACCGAAGCCCAACAAAAAAGGCCGGTAAAAAAGCTCAGACCACAGGTGTCATTTTGAGATCTGAGTGTTGATCCGTAATATGTGATGTTCGCTACGTGAATAGCGATGTTTTGTTGTGTATCACTATTAGGTGTACACCCATGAAACGTATGTTGATTAATGCAACACATGCCGAAGAGATTCGCGTTGCACTTGTCACGGGTCAGCGTCTTTACGATTTTGATTTAGAAAATCGTACCCGTGAACAAAAAAAATCCAATATCTATAAAGGTCACGTGACTCGCGTTGAACCTTCATTAGAAGCTGTTTTTGTTGAGTATGGTGCAGGTCGTCAAGGCTTCCTCTCTATGCGTGAAATCGCAAACTCATACTACCAAGCAGATCCACGTCAAACTTCAAATATCCGCGAATTGATCACTGAAGGCACTGAGCTTTTGGTTCAAGTGGAAAAAGAAGAACGTGGCAATAAAGGCGCTGCCCTTTCGACCTTTATTTCACTGGCTGGACGTTATTTGGTGCTTATGCCAAATAATCCAAAAGGTGGCGGTATTAGTCGTCAAATTTCAGGTTCAGTTCGTGAAGAATTGAAAGAAATGTTGGCGTCACTCAATACACCGCGTGGCATGAGCGTGATTGTTCGTACCGCAGGAATTGGTCGCTCTCAAGAAGAATTACAACTTGATTTACAACACTTGCTAGACCTTTGGGCACAAATTCAAAGCACTGCAAGCACTGGTCCATCACCAATGTTGGTGCATCAAGAAGCGGGTGTAGTGACGCGTGCGATTCGTGACTATTTACGTGACGATGTTGCTGAAATTTTAATTGACTCTGAACAAGCCTATAACGAAGCGTATAACTTTGTGAAAGCCGTGATGCCACGTCAGTTAGAAAAGTTAAAAACCTATACTTTAAATGAGCCTTTATTTGCTCACTTCGGTATCGAAAGCCAAATTCAGACTGCCTATGAACGTGAAGTTAAACTTCCTTCTGGTGGTTCAATCGTCATCGACCAAACCGAAGCTTTAGTGTCTATCGACATTAACTCGGCGAAATCGACGCGTGGTCACGATGTTGAAGACACCGCTTTAAATACCAATTTAGAAGCAGCAGAAGAAATTGCGCGTCAACTGCGTTTACGTGATATCGGTGGTTTAGTGGTGATCGATTTTATCGACATGACCAAAGACCGTAACCAACGTATGGTTGAAGCAAAACTTCGTGAAGCAACGCAAAGCGACCGTGCCCGTATCCAATTCGGTCAATTGTCTCGTTTTGGCTTAATGGAAATGAGTCGCCAACGCTTACGTCCTTCTTTAGAAGAAGCGACGGGTTACGTTTGCCCACGCTGTCATGGCACAGGTATGGTGCGTGACTTACGCTCTCTTTCACTTTCGATTATGCGTAAAGTGGAAGAAATTGCCCTGCGTGAACGTCATGGTGAAGTTCAAGTTGAAGTGCCTGTTGAAATTGCAGCATTCTTGTTGAATGAAAAGCGTCATAGTCTGGTTTACCTTGAGCAAACTTCAAATGTCCGTGTGACTGTTTTACCGCACCCACATTTAGAAACGCCACATTACGAAATCACCTATAATCCTGAAGGTTTTGCCCCAACCAGCTATGAACGTACTGAAGCGACACGTTCAAGTGAAAAAGAATTGGGTTATGAATCTTCTGAATGGCATTTAGAAGATGGGCAACAAGCTCAAGTTGCAGCGCAAGCGCCTGCTCAGCAACAAGACAAAAACCCAAACAACAAGCAACAACGCCGTCCACAACAAGCCGCTCAAGAAACACAGCAACAACAGCCAACTCAAGTTGCACCTGTTGCTCAAGCTTCAACAAGCCCATGTGCATGGTTAGAAAACTTGTTTGTACAAAAGCAAGCGAAAACTGTTGATCAAGCACGTTCGGCAAATAATGCTGCCGCAGCCATTGAACAAATGGTCAATGGTGGTGCTGTGAGTCGTGGTCAATTTGGTCAAGTGAATCAAGTGGGTCAAATTGCACCTGCTGCACCTGTTCAAAGCGCACCTGTTGTGACTGCAAACAACAATGCTTACTTAACGCCAAACACACCTGTGATACAGAAACAGGAACAGCGTGAAGTTGCGGATAAATATTCTGATAAAGAAGAAAAAGCGCAACGTCACAATAAAAAACGCGTTAACAAGCCAAAAGAGCAACGCGAACAAGTTCAGCATGACAATCAACAAAACCAAGTGCATGAAGAAATTGTTCAAGTCTCTCGTCAGGAACAACGCCAAGAACAGCGTCAGGAACAACGTCAAGATCCACGTGAAAACAAGCGCCCGACTCGACGTCCACATCCAGAACAGCAAAATGCTGAAGTTCAACTCGAGCAAAATGCTGTTCCACGCCGTGACCGCAATCATCAACAACGTCCAAACCGCCCAAATCGTCACCGCGATCAAAGCGTATTGAACGAACAAGCACCGCAACAAGCGATTGCTGCTCCTGTCATCAATGAGCAACAACCGAAAGTCGAAGTGATTGATACACCGCGTCAAGAGGTGATGCCTACGGCATTGGTGATTAATGTTGATCAAGCGAAGAGCGAAATCATTGCATTAAACGCGGCACCTGCTGTTGTTGAAGCGCCTGTTGTACAAGCGGCACCTGTCGCTGTGCCAGAAACCAAAGTAACGATCACAGAAAAGCCAGTGGTTGTTCAGGAAGAAAAGCCAGCAACAACGACTAAAGCGCAAGAGGCACATAAACCACGCTCTGCTGATCGCCGTGCGAGTAACGACCCACGCATGCGTAGTCGTCAAAAACGTGAAAATCAAGCGAAACAACAAGCTCCAGCGCCAAAGTTGAACCCATCACAGGTTCCAACCTTGGGTCAATACACCGTAGGCAGTTTAATTCGCCATGTGTATGGTGAAGATTGTTCAGTGCTGATTGAGCAGTTTGGTTTAATCCCAACCTTTAATCGCGCATTGGTGAAATTCACTGAGCAATATGCTGCGACCATCGTGCATCAAGTCACTGAGGCAGAAGCACCTGTACAGCCTGTTACACGTGATGTTGCGGTAGTAACTAAAGCGGCACCTGAAGCTGAACCAGCACCGGTATTGGACTTAACACCGCCTACTGCTATTTCAGATCAGCGTGTTGCCAACGATCCACGTGAACGTCGTCGTTTAGCAAAACTTGCAGCAGAACAAGCTTTAGTGCAAGCCAAGCAAGCACATAGCGAACCTGAAGTAACCCAAGAAGTGGCGACTATCGCACCTGAGGTGGTTGAAACAGCTCCTGTTGAAATCGAGCCTGTGACAGAACCAGTCACGATCATCGAAGAAGTCGCGGTCGTGGATGAACCGAAAGAAGTCGTGGTTGTGGATGAACCGAAAGCTGTCGTTGAACCCGTCCTTAAAGCTGAAAAACCGGCACCTGCTGCAAAAACAGTAGCACCTAAGGCTGTTGAAGCAAAACCTGTACAAGCTGAAGCACCTGTAGAAGTTGCTCAAGACGTACAGGCTTTAGCAGAGCCAAAAACGGATGCAGATAAAGACGAAACTGAAGATGATGAGGACAAACCAATCCGCCCTCGTCGCCCTCGCGGTCGTCCACCAAAGAAAGTAACGCCTGCAAATGAGTCATAATTTGCTCTAATGCAGTAAAATAAAAAAACCTAGTCATTTCGGTGACTAGGTTTTTTTTGTTATTTTGACCAAATTAGGTTGATTGCTCTAGGATTAAACCACTAAAAAGACAACTGTACAGATGACTACAAATAAATAGACATACTGGATTATGAAAAATAAATAGGATTCTTATGCACAACACACAAAATGATCTGATTAGCATTACGGATGTCGCAGCAAAATTACCTAAATTTATAAGCAAAGTCCCTCACTTATTGAGTGGGCTAAAACAGGCTTATTTACGCACCCCCAATACACCGGCGGGCTTAGGGATTGCATTTGAAAAAGCCGTCAAGTTGAATCCTCAAGGGAATGCCTTATTATTCGAAGAACAAAAATTTACCTATCAAGACCTGAATGAATGGGCAAACCAAATTGGGCACTTTTATTTGTCGATTGGGGCACGTAAAGGTGATGTGATTGCCGTCATGGTGGAAAACCGTCCTGAACTGGTGGCGACCGTGATCGCTTTAGCCAAAATTGGTGTCACCACAGCTTTAGTCAACACCTCACAAACGGCTAAAGCACTGACCCATAGTATCAATCTGGTTAAACCCATCGCCATTATTATTGGTGAAGAATGTCGTGCCGCAGTGCAAGAAATACGTCAAGATTTGCACCTAAAAGAAGATCGCTTTTACTGGTTTGCGGATCAGGAAACTTTAGTTGATGCCGGTAAAGCACCTAAAGGCTGGACGAATGTAGCAGAAAAAATTATTCAATTCCCTACATTTAACACCCCTACCACGCATACCATTCAAGGTAAAGATGGTCTATTTTACATCTATACCTCAGGCACGACAGGTTTACCCAAAGCGGTCATTTTCACCCATAGCCGTTGGACGTTGGCATACGGCACCTATGGTCATATCTTAGCTTTAAAAACGGATGATGTGATGTACTGCACCCTGCCGCTTTACCATGCGACTGGTATTGTAGTCTGCTGGTGTGGTGTGATTGCAGGCGGTGCAACTCTGGCATTACGACGTAAATACTCAACGTCTGCTTTTTGGACAGATGTGAAAAAATTTGATGCCTCTGCCATTGGCTATGTCGGTGAGCTATGCCGTTACCTCATGGATGCCCCACCTTCTGAACTTGAACATGGGCATCGGGTCAAAAAAATGATCGGCAATGGCATGCGTCCGAATATCTGGGATAAATTCAAACAACGTTTTGGCGTAGAAGAAATTCTTGAGTTATATGCATCCAGCGAAGGCAATGTGGGTTTCAGCAACATCTTTAATTTTGATAATACCGTCGGCTTTTCCCCGACACCTTATGCCATTATTGAATTTGATAAAGAAAACAATGCCCCTGTCAAAGATGCCAAAGGCTGGTGTAAGAAAGTCAAAAAAGGGGAAGTTGGCTTACTTGTGGGCAAAATTACCCGTCGTTCACCATTTGATGGCTATACTGACCCTGAAAAAAACAAATCCGTCCTTATGAAAGATGTCTTTACTCAGGGTGATTCTTTCTTTAATACCGGCGACTTAGTGCGTGATATTGGTTTCCGTCATGCGCAATTTGTTGACCGCTTAGGCGATACCTACCGCTGGAAAGGTGAAAATGTATCGACCACCGAAGTCGAAAATGCGGTCAGTGAATATGAAAAAATTGCTGAAGCCGTGGTTTATGGGGTCGAAATTCCCAATACCAATGGTCGTGCTGGCATGGCAGCCATTACACTGGCAGATCATGCAGAATTAACTGAGCAAGATTTACAGCAAATGGCGACTGAGTTTAAAAAATGCTTGCCGGCTTATGCGGTTCCAGTATTTTTACGCATTCAAGCACACGTTGAAACCACGGGTACCTTTAAATACCAAAAGAACAAGTTAAAGGAACAAGCCTTTGATCCCAATAAAACAGACGAACGCTTGTTGGTTTTACTGCCGAATGCCACAGGATACTGTGATTTGACTGCTGAAATATTCAACAATATTCAAGCTTATCAATACCGTTTCTAATTCAAAAAGCATGTTTTTTGACGAGATATAGCAAATTTGTTGCATTTATAATCAAACATCAACAAGTTTGCTAATTTTTACTTGCGCTCGGTTCATAACTTGCTACAATACGCCCATCAAAACGAAGTGGTGTTTAGAAAAATTTTCTTGCACTGCACATTCAATTAAGACTTGAATGTTGGTTCAGGGTCGTTAGCTCAGCTGGTAGAGCAGCGGACTTTTAATCCGTTGGTCCCGCGTTCGAATCGCGGACGACCCACCACTTATTTTGATCACCTAGAGATGGGTCGTTAGCTCAGCTGGTAGAGCAGCGGACTTTTAATCCGTTGGTCCCGCGTTCGAATCGCGGACGACCCACCATCTTCTAAAAACTTCTGTCATGAAGTTTTTTTAGCTTTTAAAGCACTCTTTCTAAATGGGTCGTTAGCTCAGCTGGTAGAGCAGCGGACTTTTAATCCGTTGGTCCCGCGTTCGAATCGCGGACGACCCACCATTTATTCTTCAAGCTTTCTTTCTGTTGTCCTCATCAGAAATGAAACCTGCAAATCTTCCCAATACGATAAATCCTGCCATTTCGGTCGCTTCAGCTTTGTCGAAATTTTGCTTCATCTTGCACTTTTTTTAAAACAATGTTTTAAATAGGTTCAGGGTTGTTAGCTCAGTGGGTAGAGCAGTAGACTCTTAATCTATTGGTCGAGGGTTCAAGCCCCTCACAACCCACCAAACTGAATTAAAATAATTGCAAAGCCATAGCCGTAACATAAAAAATCTCCGCATTTGGAGATTTTTTATGCATCTGAATTTGATCATTGGCTTGATTTAACGGATTCTTTCACTAAACGATATTGGTCTTTAGGAAAGGCATTGCCCTGCGCAAAATATTGTCTATTCCGCTCAGTCTCATTGGAAATTCGAGCCAAATCCATCACCAAGCTTTGATCTTTCTCAATGCGATAAAAAAATTCTACCCCATTACCACGATGCACAATAATTTGATGATGTTTTGAATCATAAGACCAATGATCTTGATCATATTGCACATTCGAAGCAAAGGTAATTTCGCCTAAATGGATAATCGTGCGGTGCGCTGTACCATCGGCTAATAAATTCACCACATAATCGGCTGTACCTTCTTCGCATTCCACAAAAGAGTCATCACAACCAATCACCGCTTGATAGCGTCCCACATAAGGCTTAGCATTTTGAGCAATCGGATGTTGGCTATCTTCTGTGGCTTGGGCTACAGGTAACGTCGCCTGCCCCGCCACCTCAGTCAGTTTTTTACCTTGAATATTGCTCACGGCTAGATCAGTCACTTCCGTTTCTGCTTCTATGTGTTCAGCAACAGAATCTTCTAATGACTTATTACAGCCGACCAGACCTGTAAACATCGCAACAACAACACAGTAACCATAGTTGGTCTTTCGAAACACGTATTCACCCCTGCCTCAGCACGTCCATTCGTTTTTTATTTGTAAATATTCAATTACTTACAATACAGATACCTAGGCGAACCATCGGCTTTATGAGCATCAAACTCGGATATTCAATTGACTACTTTTAAGAACCAATCTTTTTTCAAGTCCAGCCATTTTATGTGCTCGCTCAAGCAGAATAAGTATTCAGTTACATAACTTAACTATTTTTTTAGCTTACAACCCTTTAAAACATCATTTACATCACCATTTTATCATTATGAGTCAATCGTTTTAAACTCATCCATTTTTAAGATTAAGGAGACTTCGATGGCCAATGTTGGCTTGTATCGCTCTAACCGCCAAAATATGATTGCAGGTGTAATGGGTGGTATTGCTGAACGATTTGGTTGGAATGCAAATTTGCTTCGCATTATATTTGTCATTGTTTCCCTAATGAGCGCTGCATTCCCAGGAATTTTAGTCTATTTGGTTTTATGGCTCATTCTGCCGAAAAAACAGTTTCAAATAGATCCTGCTCAAGGTTATCAAAATTCGGTTCGTACGGTAAATCAAGATTCTAATCATCCATACCGTTAATCGTTTACAGTTTTCAGCTACGACTTTTCCCCAAGAGTCGTAGCTTTTTTTTGCCTATATTTCGCTATAAGCTGCTCTGATTCAGCTGTTGATTCAATGCAGCAATCATGTCTGCACGGCTGATAATGCCCACCATTTTTTGATGCTTCGACCACAGGAATATAATTAAATGAGCGTTCGACAAAATAAGGCACCAAATCCTGTATCGGTTGTTCTGGTTTTACCGTGACCACTTGACGCACCATAATATGTTTCACTTGATGCTCCCATGTCGTTCTCATATCATTGGCTCGTTTAAACCATTCCACCACTTCATATAAAGCCAACGTGCCCACCAATTTCTGCTCAGCATCAGACACAGGTAAACTCATTAAATTCATTTGTTTAAATTTATCTAGCGCCGAATGAATATCATCCTGTTCATTTAAACTCACGACATGTTTACTCATAATATCCTGACACTTAAACTGACTCACGCCCCTCGCATTGGCTTTTTCCTGTGCGGCTAAAATAATTTTCTGTAAGTCATATTCACTAATATCTAAAAGCTCAGTTTGTTGGTCTAAAGTGGCTTGAATATCTTGCGGTTGAATGGTGACTTTTTGGGTAGGCGTTGGGTCTTTAGAGCGTTGATTGATTTGCGCAACTTGCGGATATTGTTTTCCCAGCATGCGATTAAAGATAATTGCGATCACTAACAATAAAATGGAATTCAATAAAACGGGATAAAAAATAAAATGATATCCCAGTTGATGTACAGCATCCCCACCCAATACAGCGGTAATCGCGATTGCACCACTGGGTGGATGCAGCGAATCTGTGGTCATCATTAACACAATAGACAGCCCAACAGCGACACTAAAGGCTTCTGTTAAATTTGGAATATACATGGCGCAAGTCACGCCAATAATTCCAGCAATGGTATTACCAACCACCATATTCCACGGCTGCGCCAATGGACTGGCAGGTACTGCAAATAACAAGACCGATGATGCCCCCATAGGCGCGATATACCATGCGTTAATATCCCCCAACACCAACCAACTGATCAGCGATGAAAGTAGTAGCCCTAACAATGCACCTATGCCACACAATAAGCGCTCTTTTAACGGAAGAACTTTAAAATTGGGTTTTAAGATATTGAGCCATCTAAGTTGTGAATGAAACACAGCACGCCTTTGGTTATGTTGGAGTTGATTTACGAATTATAGAATGATGCAACAATAAGGTGTATTTATTTTATATCTTGTATTTATTCATTGATTGATCCTTTTCGACCTAAAAAATGAACCGACGCTTTGGAGCCATCATGATGAGTTTACAAAATTTGTAATTCATTATCGATGGCTGATTTAAACCAGAGAGCGATACACAGCGAACGCTATATATTTCTTTAAAGTCATTGTACTTCGCAACACTTTTACTGCTTTTTTATGCTGACTAATCATCTAGATTATCGGTAATGATGGGTTCAATTTTGAGCATCTCGATCTCGCCATAGAAGGTCGAAAATGCCACATCTCCAGCATCTATTCCTGTACCAATTCGAACTAAATTTTCTACAGGTGCTAATCGGGTCGGATCAAATAATACCCACCCATCTTCTAAATAGGCTTCAAAAATGGCATGAAAATCGGGTAGAAAATTTTCAATTTCGACATAACCCACCACCATACGTGCCGGAATTCCCAAAGCACGACAGAGCGAAATCCCTAAATGAGCAAAATCACGACATACCCCAGCCCGATGGATGAGTACATCGGTCGCCGTTGTAAATTGGTTAGAGCTACCAGAAACATAAAAAATATTGTTATAAATCCACTGTTCAATGGCTTTGACTCGTGTATACCCTTGCTGCATCCATCCAAATGATCGGTTCGCCATGTCCACGAAAAGGTCTGAATTACAATATCGACTGGCCAATAAATAAGGTAGCACCTCATCGGGTAAATCTGGAATTGCAACTTCATTAAGCTTGTGCTGAACATCGGCATTGATCACAGGATGACGTTCAACCGTAGCACTATAGTTCACTTCAAAAGTGTCACAAGCTTCAACATGCAATCGGATATAACGGTTTTGCTGGCTTGGGTCGTGAAATTCACGCCATGTCACAGGCGGATAAAAACTAAGTTGTTCTGCAATGATTTTTTGATCGGGATGATCAGCAACATGAATCAGAAAAACAAATTCTGTGGCTTGGACAATCTTGTATTTTAAATGGCACTGAATTTTACAAGTTGTCATGATCGTCCTTATTTTTTAAGCATTATTTCACTGCGTGCAGATTAAACCAATTTCACGCCAATAAACGGATAAGATTGCTTTATCTTGATCACCATTTTATTTAAATAATGACATCCATCTGATTTATTTTTGCTTTTCAATTCAGCATCAAACAGCAAATCGCACGGCTGAAATAGATGCCTGATCTCTTTTAGCGTGATTTTGATTTTTTTCAAAAAAGTATCGATGCATTAACCCTTTGCCACTCTCCCTGAAACTCCTTATAATTGAGCACAATTTTTCTCTAATTTTAAGTGGATGACCATGAGTCGCGCCATATCGCATATTGATACCTTCCAAGGCTTAATTCTTGCCTTACAAAATTACTGGGCTGAACAAGGTTGTGTCATTTTACAACCTTACGATATGGAAATGGGCGCAGGCACATTCCACACTGCAACCTTCCTTCGAGCACTTGGCCCTGAAACGTGGAACGCTGCATACGTTCAGCCATCACGCCGTCCGAAAGATGGTCGTTATGGTGAAAACCCGAACCGTTTGCAGCACTACTACCAATTCCAGGTGGTATTGAAGCCAAACCCAGACAACATCCAACAGCTCTACCTCGACTCTTTAAAAGCCATTGGTATTGATACCCTCGTTCACGACATTCGTTTTGTTGAAGACAACTGGGAATCGCCAACACTAGGCGCTTGGGGCTTAGGCTGGGAAGTTTGGCTCAACGGTATGGAAGTGACTCAGTTCACTTACTTCCAACAAGTGGGTGGTGTTGAATGCTACCCAGTGACAGGCGAAATCACCTATGGTCTTGAACGTCTTGCCATGTACTTGCAAGGTGTCGATTCTGTTTACGATTTGGTTTGGACTAAAGGTCAATTCGGTACAGTAACTTACGGTGACGTATTCCATCAAAATGAAGTTGAGCAATCGACCTATAACTTTGAATATGCCAACGTCGAAAAAATGTTTGAACTGTTCGACTTCTATGAAGCTGAAGCGACGCGCTTGATTGAAGCTGAACTTCCACTGCCTGCCTATGAACAAGTGATTAAAGCATCGCATAGCTTTAACTTGCTTGATGCACGTGGTGCGATTTCAGTGACTGAACGTCAACGCTATATTTTACGTGTGCGTACTTTGGCGCGTTCAATTGCACAAAGTTATGTGGCGGCACGTGCCAAGCTTGGCTTCCCAATGGCAGAACCTGAATTACGTGATGAAGTTTTGGCGCAGTTAAAAGCACAAGTTGAAGCAGAAGCGAAAGAAGCAAACAAGGAGAGCAAATAATGTCTAAACATACCGTTTTGTTCGAATTGGGTTGTGAAGAACTTCCACCAAAAAGCCTCAAAAAATTACGTGATGCACTGCATGCTGAAACAGTAAAAGGCTTAAAAGATGCAGGTCTTGCATTCGATTCAATCGAAGCTTATGCAGCACCACGTCGTTTGGCATTAAAAATTGTCAATGTCGATGGCGCTCAGCCTGATACACAAAAACGCTTTGACGGCCCTGCAAAACAAGCGGCTTATGATGCTGAAGGCAAACCAAGCAAAGCATTAGAAGGCTTTATGCGTGGTCAAGGCATCACTGCGGATCAAGTCACCACTTTCCAAGCCGGTAAAGTTGAAAAAGTTTGCTATCTTAAAAGATGTCAAAGGTCAAAGCCTTGAGGTTTTATTGCCACAAATTTTACAAGCAGCTTTGGACAACCTTCCAATTGCAAAACGTATGCGTTCAGCGGCAAGCCGTACTGAATTTGTCCGTCCTGTAAAATGGGTGGTGTTGCTCAAAGACAATGATGTGATTGAAGCCACTATTCAAGATCACAAAGCAGGCAATGTGACTTATGGTCATCGTTTCCATGCCCCTGAAGCGATTACTTTGGCTCATGCAGATGAATATCTTGCCAAGTTAAAAGCGGCTTATGTGGTTGCTGACTTTGCAGAACGCCAAGCGATCATTGACCAACAAGTCAAAGCTTTGGCTGATGAAGTCAATGCGATTGCGATTGTACCAAGCGACCTTCGTGATGAAGTGACCGCATTGGTAGAATGGCCTGTTGCGCTACGTGCCAGTTTTGAAGAGCGTTTCCTTGCTGTACCGCAAGAAGCTTTGATCACCACGATGCAAGACAACCAAAAATACTTCTGTTTGGTGAATAGCGATAACAAGCTACAGCCTTATTTCATTACTGTTTCAAATATTGAGTCTAAAGATCCGATTCAAATTATTGAAGGCAATGAAAAAGTGGTTCGTCCACGTTTGTCTGATGCTGAATTCTTCTTCTTACAAGATCAAAAGCAACCGCTGGCATCGCGTAAAGAGAAACTTGGCAAACATGGTATTCCAAGCACAATTGGGTACGCTGTGGGATAAATCACAACGTATTGCAAAATTGGCTGTGGCTTTATCGAACATCACGGGTGCAACTGCGGCTGATGCTGAAAAAGCAGCACTGCTGGCAAAATGTGACTTAACCTCTGAATTGGTGGGTGAATTCCCTGAACTTCAAGGCATTGCGGGAACATATTACGCACGCATTGAAGGTGAAAACCATGAAGTGGCTGAAGCTTTAGGTGAACAGTATTTACCTAAATTTGCAGGCGATGTTTTACCGCAAACCAAAACAGGCACAACCATTGCCCTTGCCGACCGTTTAGACACGCTCACGGGTATTTTTGGTATTGGTCAAGCACCGACAGGTTCAAAAGACCCGTTTGCACTACGTCGTTCTGCGATTGGTATTTTACGTTTGGTGACTGAGAACAATCTTGATGTGTCGATTGAAGATCTCATCAAGTTGGCATTAAACGCTTATGGCGATGTTGTAGCGGATCATGCGAAGACTTTAGCGGATGCTGTTGCATTCCTTGAAGGTCGTTACCGTGCCAAGTATGAAGACCAAGGCGTTGCAGTTGATGTGATTCAAGCAGTTCAAGCGTTATCGCCAAAATCGCCTTTAGATTTTGACAAGCGTGTGACTGCGGTGAATCACTTCCGTGCATTGCCTGAAGCTGCTGCACTGGCTGCTGCAAATAAGCGTGTTGCCAACATTCTTGCCAAAGAAGCTGCACCAACGGGCGCAGTGGTTGAAGCAAACTTGGTTGAAGAGGCTGAAAAAGCATTATTCGCTGTACTTGCTAAAATTACGCCTGAAGTTGAACCATTATTTGCTGCCAAAGATTACACCACTGCATTGTCTAAGCTTGCTGCTTTACGTGCGCCTGTGGATGCATTCTTTGAAGGCGTCATGGTCATGGCAGATGATGCAGAATTGAAAGCCAACCGTTTACGTTTATTGGCTCAATTACGTGGCTTGTTTACCAGTGTGGCGGATATTTCTGTACTTCAACACTAATACCAAGGTATAGCTGAATTTAAAAACCCGCTTTAAAGCGGGTTTTTTATTCTCTTTCCAACTAAAGATTATAAATAATTCTCAATACCATTTGTTTAAATAAAGATCTATAAATCAAATAATTGTCATAATTATAATTTATCATCGTATGGCAAAATTTCGAAATAAAATACTGCATATTTTTAATATATAAACCATTCTTTAGGTCAATTTTTTAAATGAATAAGACATTTCTAAGCTTAATCGCAAGCACTATTATTTTAACTGGGTGTGCAACAAAATCAATTCAATATCCTGCTAAAGGTAGCAACACCACACTTTCTGTATCATCGGAACAAATCTCCGCGATGACAGAATCTGGTGGTGGTGATCATTTTATTGAAGGAAGTCAGATCACGGTCGGAGATGCAAGTAATGCACTTTCTAACCCTGCTTCAGGTATGTTTGGACTGATTGGCGTTGGTGTAGCCACAGCGATTGATAAAAAAATGAATGGATCTGCAATCTCTAAAAGTAATTTAAAACAAGCCATTAAATTTGATGCAATAGTAAATAAAAAAATTACTGCTGCTTTGGAAAAAAACTCAACAGATACATCGCTTAAAATGCTGGCATTAAATCAACCTTCTGATATTAAAGTTGTTCCATTTGCACGACTTTCTTTTAGAGAAAAACCAGATGTAACAGCCACCTTTGGTCTTAAAGCTGAATTTAAAAATGCTGCCGATAATCACTCCTCTACAAAGCGCTTATATAATTACATCAGTCAAAAAAAGGCACCCTTAACTGAATGGGATGCGAATAATAATGCGATGTTTTTCACTCAGACCAATGGCGCTTTCGATGCATTATCACAAGTCCTAGCTTTAGATATACAGCATCAATTAAACCTAGAAGCTGCCAGTGAAATAAAACAGAAAGAATGTAAATCAACAACTGCATGGGGTAGTCTTACTTTTATTGAAGCACCTGAAAATCTATGTATCGGTGTATTAAAAAACAATAAAGGTAAAGTTTTCCAAAATATGGTTTTGGTGATTGAACAGTAAAAATTTTAATTTAGCGCATTACCCACAGTACTAAATCATAGCTATATTTAATGTATAGCTATGACGCTATAACAGGATAAAAAATTCTATTTTTCATCTGAAATATCTTCAGTTCTGGCAATAAATCATTAAAAATTATAAAGAATAATTACTTATAAAAATGGAATCAAAATAATGTATAAAAAAATCCTTCTGCTCACTACAATTGCCTTAAACATTACTCATGCACAGGCAAATACTGAACTGACTCGTACCGAAATTATAGTCCATTCTTCAAATACAGTTGCCACCTACGACTGTGAAGGACGTAATGTCACGATACCCGCACCTGATAGTAATATTACACTCAAAGGAAACTGTCCTGTCGTGGATGTTATAGGACCTGACACCACCGTGCATGTTGAAGCTGTCAATAAAATTAGAATTTCTGGTCCAAATTCCAAGGTGTATTATAAACGTAGCTTACATCCCAGTCGTTTTGTACAAGTCAAAACCTATGGTCCAAGTAGTGCAGCCTATCAAGTCCGTTGAATTTAAAATCACGGAATGAAGATATTCTAATATATGGATGATCCGATATTTATAAGCTTTCTTCTCTCTAGAGTTTATTTTTTATGATCATCTATTTGGCTTATTAATTATCTTTTTGAGCTAGAAAAACTATAGGTATTTTTCCACCAATTCCATATACTCAAACTAACAATACTCAACAAGAAAGAATATTATGAAACTTAAAACTCTTATTTTGACTGGTCTTGCTAGCGTTGCCCTTACTGCATGTACATCTGCACCCAAAATCCCACAACTTGAAACTGGCGTACTACAAGAAGTAAAAAACTTAGACGTTTACCCAGACACCACCAATAACAAAGCCAAATTGACTAAATTCAGTGACAAATGCGTGATTGAATTTACTGGCAACCTTAAAGCAGGCAAAGCCGTAGAACAATGGTCATTTAAAAGTTTAACCCTTATTTCAGGCGGTTCTGCAAGCTTTGCAAAAGATGGTACAAGTACCGCAACCCATTTCGACCTACACGATGCAACGGTACAAAAGAACTTCCTTGCACTACGTAACTACTTTGCCAAAGAAGCGCTCGCACAATGTGAATAATCGGTTTCTGATGCAGCACTAAAAGCCCTCTTTTTTATAGAAAATGGGGGCTTTTTTTATTACGCCATTCACACTGCAAGAGTAAATGTATAAGCATGTTGTAAGGCTGTATCAATTTCAGCATATTTTTGTTTAACCGCTTCATTCACGATTACAATAAATTCAGAATGTAGATGATCGCGACAATGAAAAGGAATAAATACCGATATGAAACTGATGAAAACAGCGCTATTGAGCAGTGTAATTTTAACCTCCACTTGCCTTTTTATCCAAAGTACATCGGCAGCAGAAACAGCGCCAGTAACCAAAACAACACCAACTTATGGCGACAATCCCAATATTTTTGAAGTGTTGGGACATAAGGCGCAACAAGCTGCACAAAATACGGCGAATAAAGTCGATCATGCAGCGCAAAAAGGCATCGCCAAAGTAAAACCTAAAGTTGACAATGCGTGGGAAGAAAGCAAAGCACTGGCAACTGAAACATCCGTGCTTGCAAAAGAAAAATCTCAGCAAGCCGCAGCAACCGTCAACAAAAAAATAAATGAAACCAAGGATGGCATCATCGGCAGTCCAAATGCACAGCCTGCACCCATTGTTTCACACCCTTTAAGCCAGTCATCTAGCAATGTTGAGCCTGTGCCTGCTCCAACACCGACAACAGAAGCACCACAGACCCCAAGCAAAGGCAGCATAAATTTATAATACATGCCCTCTCTCTTTTATTTTGAGAGAGCAGTACGCAGAGCGTCGGTTAATTCACTTGTCGAATGGGCTGACCTGCTTTAAAAGCCTCAGCATTTTCTACCATCTGCTGCACAATACGCTGACGTGCATCCACACTGCCCCATGCACTATGCGGAGTAACAATTAAGTTGGGAAGATGCTGATCTAACAAGACATTGCCCTCTTTCGGGGGTTCAACCGTCAATACATCAGTCGCTGCACCTGCAATTTTGCCTTGAGTTAATGCATCTGCAAGCGCCTGTTCATTGACAATTCCGCCACGTGCACAGTTAATTAAAAATGCACTTGGTTTCATTGCATCAAAGGCCTTGGCATCAATCAAATCACGGGTATCTTCTGTTAATGGACAATGCAGACTGAGGAAATCGACTTGTGGCAATAATTCGGCAAAAGGAATACGACTGCTATCGCTCGGACGGTTTGGCAAAGATCCCACTAAAACCTTCATGCCAAAGGCTTCAGCTAATTTAGCCACCGCTTGCCCCAATTCACCATAGCCCAAAATCCCTAAAGTTTTGCCTTCCAGTTCAACAATGGGGAAATCCAACAAACAAAAAATGGGTGATTTATTCCATTGCCCTTGCTGCACCGCACGATCATATTGAAGCAATGAGGTGGCTAAAGCCAACATTAAAGTTAAGGTATGCTGAGCCACAGCAGAAGTGCCATAGCCCTGACAATTGCACACCACAATGCCCTGCGCACGTGCTTGAATCAGGTCAATATTATTGGTGCCTGTTGCAGAAATTAAAATCAGTTTCAAATTTGGACATTGCTGAATGGTTGCTGCATCGACTATGACTTTATTGCTAATGATGACATCCGCATGTTGCACACGCTCTAACAACTGCGCTTGGCTGGTACTTGGATATAAACTTAACGTGTCAAAACTGGCCTCTAGTGCGCTCAAGTCCAAATCATGTTGATCCAGTGATTCATAATCTAAAAATACGGCTTTCATCAAGCATTCCTTGGCTAATTTTAAGAGAAATCTACAAATTCATTTTAGAGATTCAAAGCCAACTTTGTCATATTTTTCAACTCAATTTAAACACTTGTTATGAATAAACCCTCTATTTAGTTAATACCAGTCAGTTAAGGGTTAAAAATTATTATTCATGACTTATAATTTAAATCATACTTAACTCATCTCTTTGGATAAGAAAGTAACAAGTATTGTATTCAAATACCTTTTATTGATTAAAAATCGCAGAAACCTTACTTTTTTAAAATAATTGCCGAACACGACATTTCCGCATGGAATAAATGAATTTAAAAATAAAATTAGTTTTTTAACTAATCAGCATTACACTATTTAGTGGGTTTATTCATATGCACTTGAATAGACTTGCGTATTTGACTAAACACATACATTGCTAAGGCGAAAACCAAAAGCAATCCGCTGCCCATAATGATATAGGTACTATCAGGAATCTGGGCAAATGCATAGGAAGGTAGCAATAGAGCGAGTATGGCTAAAAGCACAGTCGGTATAAAATCACGTTTCATCCTTAAGCACCCTTTATTGTTTATTCTTCGATATTTAGCAAATTGAACTTGCCTTATATTTTCTATCTTAGACCGATTAAAATATAAAACAAGTGGTCAAAAATCAGACTAAAGTCGAGTTTATTTTAAACAATAACAAGCTACTCAATCGTGCTTAAGGATGGAGTGGTTGAGTCACGAATTGAGCTGTTTCAGGAGTCTCTTCAATAAAGTCATGACTGCCATATTCATTATTATTTAAGTTTAAATGCTTATAACTGAGCACATAAAAATCACTATATTTTTTCATCACAATCGGGTGCATGCCCGCGGTTAAAGGCTCGTGTTCTTTAAATAATTTCATGATGTGTCGATCATTCATCGCCACAACATAACGCTCATCATTTAAAGTAATCTGTACCAAAGCACTGCCCTTGGCAAAAATTGGAATCAAAAATTTATGATTTAAAGCAATCGCACTGGCTGCATAACTTTCAATTTTTTGGCTAATGACATTAAACACCAAGCCATGACCAAAAGAGTCGAGTAACTGGCTGCTGTTTTCCTGCGGTAAATTGACCTGTATGCCCAGTTTCAGTAAATCTTGCTGACTGACTTGCTTATTACTCAACAATTCTCTTAATAACTGTTGTTTCAACTTTGCATCAAAAAACTGGTTATCAAGCTGTAAATCATTGTTAATTAAAATTGAACCCAAGGCATTTTTATGGCGTGGCAATAAGTTTTCAATCACTTTACGATAATAAAACTTACTGTTCTTTTTGACCTGACGGATCTTCTGATAAAAGTAAGTGGCATCAAAATCATGCAACAAAAAGTCATGCAATAATTCTGAACTGGCCAATACCGCAATCGCATCATGCCCAGTAAAAGGTAAATTCAAGGTATGAATGTGCGGTAACACTTGTTCAAGCTTTAAATATTGCGCACGATCTTCTGGGCAATAGGGATCATAAACCACAATGTATTCACGCTCCGCAGAAACATCTTGCGGCTGGATTTGCATGTTGGCATTCAGTTCTGCATGAAAGAACATGTTATAACGCGGGTCTTCAACATCGTCAGGATTAATTGAATACTGTGGCACCAAGGCAACCACACGTTTTAAATCGAGCAAATTGGAATATTTAATTGCGGCATAACCGCCCATTGAACCGCCATAGCCAATGCGGGTTTTAAAGGGTGCAATCAGGTCTTCAATTTCGGCAAACATCTGACGCATTGAGCTTTCAGGAAACCACGATTTCTGCTTTGGCATAATGCCAATGACATTGAAATCATGTTTGAGCAGTGACTTTTCAGCATTAATCGACAACCCTTTGGCACGCGTAATTAAATCGCCAAAAGAGAAAATCAACTCATCTGATGAGCCTCTTAAAAAAATTGCCCGAATTTGTTCGTCTTCAAAAATAATGTGTTTTTCCATTTCCACACCGAAGCAAATCGGCCCTTGTTTTTAGAGTCAATAAAACAAATAGACAGTGTGCCTATTTACCAAAAGCCAATATGTTATTTTATAGATGCTCAGAAGATTAAAAAGCGCAAAATATGACACAATCACTACATCCAGCCGCTCAAAAAGGCTTCAGTTCAGCAGCAGAACTCTATCAACAGGTTCGCCCCAGTTATCCACCAGACATCGTACATTGGCTGCAAGATCAGCTCCAACTTGACGAAAAATCACAGGTGATTGATCTCGGTTCAGGTACTGGCAAATTCTTACCTTACTTACAACACATCACAAAACACATTACCGCAATTGAACCGATTCAGGAGATGTTGGCACAATTACAAAGTGCCTATCCAGACGTGCAGACGCTGCAAGCATCGAGCGATCAGCTACCCTTAACCAGACATAGCCTTGATGCTGTCATCTGTGCGCAATCGTTTCACTGGTTTGCCAATATTGAAACATTACAGCAAATTCATCATGTGCTCAAACCCACCGGACATTTGGCCCTGATTTGGAATCAACGTGATATTCAGGTCGATTGGGTCAAAGCCCTTGCGGATGTCATTGCACCTTTGGAGGGTAACACACCTCGTTATCATAGTGGTCAATGGAAAAAGGTCTTTGAGCAGCAAACATTGTTTCAACTGGATCATGTACAGACCTTTCAACAAGCACATATTGGCACTGTGGAAAATGTCGTTTCTAAACGCTTACTCTCCACCAGTTTTATTGCCGCAATGCCAGAACATGAACAGCAACAGTTAAAAGCCCAATTTGAACAGATTGTTTTCAAGTACACTGGAAAACAGCCGCAAGATGAAATTGCTTTTCCCTATTTAACCTATGCTTATGACTTTAAAAAAAACTGATTCGCAATAAAGGAATGATCATGAAAAAACTGCAAATGAAACAGCTGGGTTTTCCTTTTTTACTCTGCTCAAGCCTGCTGATCAGTGCTTGTGATAACAGTAAAAATAGCATGGCCGAAAACGATAAAATTCAACCTGAAGATAAAGTCATGCAGGAGTTGATTACTGAACCAGTGAAAGCTTTTGAAAAAACGCCAAATGATCAACATGATATTGCTTTACTGACCGACTTTGATCAGCGTTTTACGCAAATGAGCGATGACATGGAAGATGAACTAAGCAAAATGCGAGAAGCAGGTTCGCTCACCGATGAATTTGCACATCAGCGCAAACGCGACAATATTCAGTCGGCACTCAACATGTTGAAAGAGCTGGATTTAAAAACGGCGCAAGGTCGCTATATTCAAGGCTTGATTGCAGAATATTGGCAAATACAAGCCAAGCTTTATCATGAGAACAAAGAACCAAAAGCAGAGACCAAAAAATCAGAGGATCAAGACAAAGGCTTAGGTGAGTTTTTACATGCGCAAGAACAGCTTGAACATTGGCAATCGCAATATCCTGAAATGACACAATCTGAATCAACAAAATCAGCCCCATAAAAAAGGGATCTCTTGATATCCCTTTTGGCAGCTAATAGCGAAACATTATGGTCGTTCAGCATATTGCGGCAAAGTATCGCAAATGGTGTCCCATTCTGCTTTAGAAGCCACAAAAATATGCTGTGTTGGCGTTTGGGTCAGTGCTGTATCCAATGTACCAATACGTAAACGGTAGACATCAGGTGTTTCCGCTTTAATACTGATAATCGGTGAGCCGCAATCGGTACAGAAACAACGCTGTGTGGTTGCTGTCGATTGAAACTTTTTCAGTAAATGCTCACCTTGTACAATTTTAAAATCTGCTTTTTGAATGGGTGCATTGGTTGCAAAAGCAGTACCGTTGGCTTTGCGGCATTTTCGGCAATGACATTGCACAATATCACCAATTTCACCTTGAATTTCATAGCGCAGACCGCCACACAAACAACTTCCTGTATATCGATTTTCTTTAGCCATAAACGACTTCATTTTTATCATGAGGGAGTTTTTAAGCTAGCATATTTCTAATCATGCTTCAAAAAATCAACGATTATTCTTGCGCAGAAAGATAATTTTGCACGCCTTCAGCTGCGGCACGACCGGTAGCAAAACAAGCAGTCAGCAAATAGCCACCCGTCGGTGCATCCCAATCCAACATTTCCCCGCAACAAAAGACCTGTGGATTTGAACGTAATTGCAGCTGTTCGGTCAGAACCTCACGTTTTATTCCGCCAGCACAACTAATTGCTTCTTCAATTGGGCGAAAACCACTGAAAGGAATCAGCAGATGTTTGACTTTTTGCGCCAGTGCCAAGGGATCATTCCAGAGTGCTTTAGCAACCAATTCACGCACTAAACTGGCTTTGGCTGAATCTAACCCCGCCTTACGCCAGACATTGCTGAGCGACTGTTTTTTACTGGGTTGTAATTTTTGGGCTAATTGCGCAATGGTTTGATCGGGCAGCAAGTCCAAATATAACTGCATCGTCTGACCATTTTTCACTTGTTCACGCAAGGCACGACCTTGCTTATAGATCAAACCACTTTCTAAACCATAATGGCTAATCACAATATCACCCATGGTTTTGGCTTGATCATCCACCCATGCTTCAACGCGCTTTAACGGCTGACCGAAGACAGGTTGCATAAACGTAGACCACTGATGCTCAACGCCTGCATTACTGGCTTGAAAGGCTTCAATTTCATCCTTTGCCAACCATTGCTGCCATGCACCATCACTGCCTAATTTTGACCAAGACACCGCACCACAGGCCAGCACGATTGCATCGAAATGCTGTACTGTAACCTGTTCACTAAGCTAAATCTTTGACCGTCAATACCGCTGCATTTAAGTCTAAACACTGATGCCGATAATGAAACTGAACACCCTGTTGCTGCAAGCGTTTAAGCCATGCCCGCAATAATGGAGCGGCTTTCATTTCAATGGGGAAAACCCGCCCAGATGAACCAATATAGGATTCAATGCCCAAATCTTTCATCCAGCTTTGAATCCAAACGGCATCCCACTGTCTCACCCACGGTTCAAGCCATTCCGCTTGATCATAGCGCCCAATAAATTGCGCCACAGGTTCAGCATGGGAAATATTGAGGCCTGTTTTACCTGCCATTAAAAACTTACGCGCAGCCGAAGGTTTCTGTTCATACACATGCACCTCATAATCGGACTGGCTTAAAACTTCCGCAGCCATAAGACCCGCAGGGCCAGCACCTATAATTGCAACACGCTTTTTCATGACTTACTCATTCAGCTTTTGCAGGAGCAGCAGCTAAATCTGTTTGCTGAGCTGCATTCTGCCCCTGTAAAGGCATAAAATCGTCAAAACGGGTGCGATAACCTTCTGGCTTGGTGATGATCAATTGCTGACACAATTCACCGCGCTCCAAATACTTAATTTCAAAATGCGTGCGGGCTGAAGTTTCAGCAATCACTTCTTTAACAAACGGTAATTTCCACACTTCTATCAACTGCTGCTCTGCTTCAGCTATATATTCAGCAATATTACTGGCTAAAGTGACTGTTCCACCAACCTGCAAACGTGACAATAAAAATTCAAAAAAGGGCATATTTAACCAGCGCTGCGCTGGATTATGTGGCTCAGGATTGGGATATAAAATAAAAAATTGCTGCACTTGAGCAGGATTCAATGCATGTACAATCCACGGCATTGCATCGGCATGAATCGGCTGTAAATTAGCTTGCCCTTCTAGGACATGCTGCTTGTGCATGGCGAGACATTTTTCACGTGTGCGTTCAATCGCCACTAACTTTTTTTCAGGATGTTGTCCCGAAAACAACAAGGCATGTTTGCCCTTACCCGCGCCAATTTCCACACAAATGGGATCAGGGCTGATCATTTGAAAATCACGAGGCGCATGCATACGCTGTGCTTGAAATTGACGAATTGGCATAATCAGATCAAACTAACAAAAATCGGCTCAAGTCTAGCAAGAGCGACTGTATTTGCCTAATCGAATCATCATTTTTATCTGGAGAATCACATGACTCGCACTTTCCCTTGCCCACGTTGTGGCAAACCTTCAACTTGGGAAGGCAATGAGTTCCGTCCTTTTTGTTCAGAGCGCTGCAAAATGATTGACTTAGGCGCGTGGGCAAATGATGATTATAAACTTCCAACTCAAGATGCACCGCAAGCCGATGGTGGTCGTGAAGAAGATCAGTTTTAATAATTTAAATAAACAGCGATAAAAAAGGTCTGCATATCATATGCAGACCTTGTGTACCATCACTCTGCGAATTAACCCGCTTTACTAGCAACAAACGGATTATGTTGCTTTTCAAAACCAATAGTACTGATTGGGCCGTGCCCTGAAATAAATCGGGTTTCGTCAGGCAAGCTAAAACACTCACGTTTAATCGAATCAATCAGTTGTTGGTGATTACCACGCGGGAAATCGGTACGACCAATTGAACCTTTAAACAGCACATCACCCGTCCAAAGCAGAGCATAATTTTGGTTATAGAACATCACATGACCTGGGGTATGCCCCGGTGCAAAACGAACTTCAAACTTCTCTTCACCCAAAGTTAGAGTCTCACCACCTTCAAGCCATTGGGTAACTTCAACTTTTTCTGGAATAGGAAAACCATACTTTGCAGATACTTCTTGGATCATATCGAGCCAAAAAGCATCTTCTTTATGCGGCCCAATCACAGGCACATCCCAGACTTTACTTAATGCGCCCACTGCTCCTGCATGGTCTAAATGTCCATGCGTGAGCCATAAAGCTTTTACCGTTAAACCCAAAGCGTCAATTTCAGCTTTTAACTTTTCAGGTTCACCGCCAGCATCAATCAAAATCGCTTCTTTAGTCTCTGCATCCCAGACAATTGAACAGTTTTGTTGAAATGCCGTGACAGGAACAATTTTGACTTGCAACATAATGGTGAAACCTCGATAAAATTTAGTGCGCTAATGTTTGCGTTAAGGCATCAAGATTAGCTTGAAGCAAAGTTGTGAGCAATGCCAAATGATCTGCATCGGCATTTAAAGCGGGAATATAAGCATAGTCTTGACCACCTGCTGACTTAAACAAGTCTGCGTTTTGAATCGCCAATTCTTCTAGCGTTTCTAGGCAATCTGCTGAAAAAGCAGGACTCATAATCTGTACCGACTTCACCCCTTGCTCTGCCCATTGCTGCAAAATCACATCAGTATAAGGTTTAACCCATTCCTGTTTACCAAAACGTGATTGGAAGCTGATCGCCCACTGATCCTCTGCTAAATTCAAAGCCTGAGCCAATAATTGCGCTGTGATACGGCAACGATCGGCATAGGGATCGCCCTTATCAGCATAGGGCTGTGGAATACCATGAAATGACATCAATAATTTTTCAGCACTACCATGCTCGGCTCGATAATTACGCACACTTTGCGCCAACGCCTGAATATATAAAGGATGCTGATAATAATCACGAATCATCGATAGACCCGGCAAATTACGCTGAGTCAGTATCCATTTGGCAATCGCATCATAAAGTGGCGCGGTAGAAGTGGCTGAATATTGAGGGAACAAAGGCAACAGAATAATATGATCTTGTACATTTGCACTTAAATTTTGCAGTAAATCTTGAATCCCCGGATTGCCATAGCTCATGGCAGGCACCACATTCAATTCAAATTGCGGATAGTCTTGAATCAATTGCTGTTGAACCGCTTGCACTTGTTGCAAGACAATTTCACGCATTGGTGAGTCTTGCCCCCAGACCATAGCATAGGCATGTGCAACGCGTTTTGGGCGAAAGGGTAAAACAAAAAGCCTTAAAATGATTTGCCAAATGGGTTTTGGAATTTCGATCACACGCTGATCGGATAAAAACTGCTTCAGAAAACGGCGGACTGCAACAGCAGTGGGTTCGTCTGGCGTACCCAAATTGGCCAAAATAATGGTGACTTTCGCTTTAGGTGCAGAAAACATCAAACCCTTTTCCAACATCAATGAACTGGGTTTACTTTATAACAGTTTTCTACACCTTCGCTATATCAATTAATAAGATGCATTAAATTGAACAACACGATTATGATCCAGTAAATTACTTTCCAGCAATTTCTGTCCTTTTGGCGTTAACTGCCACAACATGCGTTGACGGTCATCTCGTCCAGATTGAATAATCCAATCATTTTGACGCATTTGCATTTTAATACTGTGCAATGCCCGAATATTGATTTGCGCACGCGCCACTGCATGTGCACGAGGCATTTCTAACCGTGCATCCGCCAAACCCGTATCATTTAAAGATTCATTCATACATTTAGAAAAATATTCTTCTGGTGTCGGATTGTGAAACATGGTGCCTAAAATGCTGAGTAACTGTGCCCATGTCAGTTTCTTTTGAATTTTTAATTCTTTAAAATTACCATCCTGATAGGCATGCATGCGATATTCAAAAGCAAAGACTTCATGCATCGAAACTTTTGGCAACGTTAAGAACGGGTCAACCTCGCGCTTACCCATTTCAGTTTCAAGCTGTTCTATTTTTGCTTTGAATTGATCAATTTCATCATGCAACAATTGGGTATTCTGTGGTCTTACCCAACCTGAAACAGGATAGCGCTCTAACATTTGTGGCATATTAAAACGTACCGCCATTTCCAAATCACGCATACTGCGATAGGTAAAAATCTGATCGGCTTCTTGTTGTAATAATTTACGGAATTCTAAGAATTTTTCACGAAGCTCTGGCTTTTGATCATGCAAAGATGAATCCCGAGATAAAGGGTCTTCGTGCATAAAGACAATGATGGGTTTCTGTTTGGTCACTGCATAGATATATTCTAAATGCATATAGCCGACACCAGACACAGATTGCTCACCGTATTGACTGCCCAAAAGAATCACCACATAGTCACAATCATCAATTTGACGACGTGCAAATGCAGTACTTAAAGGTGTGCGCTGTTCCAAGCCCCACGAAAAGAACCCCATCCCCACTAAAGTTTGAGCCAAAACAATACGCTCTGGCTGCATTTCGCTGCCAGAGGTAGAAATAAAAACCTGATAACGCTTATCGAGCATTTGGTTATCCTCTTCCAATTGCACATTACACCCTCAACTGTAGCCATGCTGAGCAGTTGTGCTGTAATCCGATGACCCAATTTAAAAGTTATTTTTTGTACTATATTTCAAAAGACTAGTCGCGTTTGATTACTTATTCAACAGCAATATTACGAATATTCCAAGTTAAATCATCTTGAATCAGGTATTGCAACACAGTTTTTAAATTTTCTGCATTATTGCCACTGACACAACATTCAATCCGCACACCGTCATTTTGATCTTGCTCAAATAATAACTCATTTTTAATCAAAATTCGGGCTGTTTGTCGCGCAACTGGTCCACCAGAGTCAATTATTGTCAGTTTCTGACCAAAAACAGACTCAATCGCAGCTTTTAGGAAGGGATAATGGGTACAACCCAAGACTAAATAATCTGCACCTTGATCCACTACAGGTTGTAATATTTTTTTTAAAGTGGCTAAACATTCCGGACTCATTTGCGCACCACTTTCGACAAAGGGCACTAAATCTAGGCAAGTTACAGCAATGACATTAACATGGGCAGGAAGTGCAAAACGCTGCATAACATCTTGAATCAGCTTGCCTCGAAAAGTCGCTGGCGTTGCCAGTACAGCCACCGTTTTTGATTTTGTATGTAAGACCGCAGGTTTTAAAGCAGGTACCAAGCCAATAATCGGAAAGTCTTCACCATAATGATCACGTAAATAATCAAGACTAAAGGCAGATGCCGTATTGCACGCCACCACTGCAACTTTACAGCCTTGGCGATATAACCATTCAATGGCATTCGCGGTGAGTTCACGAATATTCTGATCGTCACGTGCTCCATAGGGCACATGCGCAGTGTCTGCATAATAAAGAATGCGCTCTTTCGGTAAATATCGAGCGATTTCCTGTGCCACCGACAACCCACCTACTCCAGAGTCAAAAATTCCAATCGGTGCATTAGGTTGCGCCTTGGGCATTGGATCGATTAAAGGATAAAGAGGATGAATGGCTGTCATAGCTTCACTTTCAGCAGTTCAGAAATGGGGAGAACAAAGCTTAAACCTCATGTGCCTAATTGCAAGTAAAAATCACCGCTTTGTAGGCTTAAGATGGTATCGCCTTGCGCATTTTCAAGCAGCTGACCCATTTCAATTAAATGAAAAAAAGCCGATCGTTGAATTAAAGCATTAATACCAAAACGCACATGGACATAAGGACGCAATTCGACTGAGCCATCGGCAACATAGTCACGCATAAAAATGGCATGTTCAGCATCTACAATGACTATATCTTGATTGGTGGTGGTCAGTTGGATGTAATTTTTCCCCTCTATTTCTACTCGATCGACCTGATTTATCCATAAAGGTTCATCTTCCACCTGTATTTCAATTTGTTCGACTGGGGTTTTTAAGTAGAATTTGCCCTGTTCTTTCCAAAGTACGCTAGAGAACAAATCAATGAGCGCCTGACGCTTGATCAATTGACCTTCGTGCCACCATTCTCCGTTGGCTTTTACCTTTAGATCCATTGCACCACAATGCTTTGGGTTAAATTGCTCTAATGGGGGTATTGACCTTTTGTGACCGGTCTGTGCATCTTTTAAGTATTGTGTAATACCCATTAAATTTTTATCATCAGCAATAGCGACTTTTTTCGTCGGATTTGGTGAATTATTTTGATTCAACATAACTAAATACCCCTGCTGACGGAAAAATAATATGATTCAGCCAATTGGCTAGATCAAGGTTTAAAACTATACTAGCCCACAATATAAAAGACACGATAATAAAATTGTGTCTGGGCATTAAGAGCACTCATGGCAGCACCGTGAAATAACTACGGTTGCCACCTTCAAATACTATGAGGAGTCCTACATGGAACACATCGAACGTGAATCGATGGAGTTTGACGTAGTCATCGTTGGTGCAGGACCTGCTGGTCTTTCTGCAGCAATCAAAATTCGTCAACTTGCAATTGAAAACAACCTTCCAGATTTATCCGTTTGTGTCGTGGAAAAGGGCTCTGAAGTTGGTGCGCACATTTTATCTGGCGCGGTTCTTGAACCGCGTGCGATGAATGAATTATTCCCGAACTGGAAAGAAGAAGGTGCGCCTTTAAATGTTCCAGTGACTGAAGACAAAACCTATTTCTTGTTGTCGGATGAAAAATCACAAGAAGCGCCACATTGGATGGTGCCAAAAAGCATGCACAATGATGGCAACTATGTCATTTCATTAGGTAACGTGGTTCGTTGGTTAGGCACGAAAGCGGAAGAACTTGAAGTATCCATCTTCCCGGGCTTTGCTGCGTCTGAAATCCTTTATCATGCCGATGGTACAGTCAAAGGCATTCAAACGGGTGACATGGGCATTGGTAAAGATGGCGAACCAACGCACAACTTTACGCCGGGTTATGAACTACACGCGAAATATACAATTTTTGCTGAAGGTTGCCGCGGTCACTTAGGCAAACGCTTAATCGCTAAGTTTGATTTGGATAAAGATGCCGATCCGCAACATTACGGTATCGGGATTAAAGAATTGTGGGAAATTGACCCTGCGAAACACAAGCCCGGTTTGGTGATGCATGGTGCAGGTTGGCCGTTAAATGAAACTGGTTCTTCAGGCGGTTGGTGGTTATACCACGCTGAAAACAACCAAGTGACTTTAGGTTTGATTGTTGATTTGTCATACACCAATCCAAACATGTATCCATTTGCAGAAATGCAACGCTGGAAAACCCATCCACTAATCAAGCAATATCTTGAAGGTGGTAAACGTATTTCTTACGGCGCACGTGCCATTACCAAAGGCGGAATTAATGCCTTACCGAAGTTCACCTTCCCGGGTGGCTCGCTCATTGGTGATGATGCAGGTTTCTTGAACTTTGCTAAAATCAAAGGTTCTCACACTGCGATGAAATCTGGCATGCTTTGCGCGGAAGCGGTGTTTGAAGCGATTGCTGCCGGTGTAGAAAAAGGCGGTGATCTTGCCATTGCCCGCGTGACTGAAGGTGAAGACTTCTTTGCTAAAGAGTTAACGGCTTATACTGACAAGTTCAATAACAGCTGGCTGAAAGAAGAGTTACATAACTCACGTAACTTTGGCCCTGCAATGCACAAGTTTGGTCAATGGATTGGTGGTGCATTTAACTTTATCGATCAAAACATCTTTAAAGTACCATTTACATTGCATGACTTAGTCCCTGACTTCAGCGCATTGAAAACTGTAGATGCATCTACATTCAAACCGAACTATCCAAAACCTGATAACAAACTGACTTTTGACCGTTTGTCTTCTGTATTTGTATCCAATACCGTACATGAAGAAAATCAGCCTGCGCATTTGAAACTGACCGATGCTTCTATTCCAGTCAACGTCAACTTGCCAAAATGGGATGAGCCTGCTCAGCGTTACTGCCCTGCTGGTGTGTATGAAATTATGGAAGAAAATGACGGTTCGAAGCGTTTCCAAATTAATGCAGCCAACTGTGTGCACTGTAAGACTTGTGATATTAAAGATCCTTCTCAGAACATCACTTGGGTCACGCCTGAGGGTGGCGGTGGTCCGAATTACCCGAATATGTAATATTCAATAAAAAATCCCCTTTCGAGGGGATTTTTTTATGTCCTCTTAAAATGAAGAACACAATATTCTGAATTAGCCTTTCTTGACCAAATAATGAAACTCTTTATTGCCTGCTTCATCTAACACTTCTTCTTGTAATAATAATTCATGGCCTAAATGCATACAGAATTTTGGAATATCCCATGAAGTTGAATTATCGGTCGCAAACACCTCAACCACATCACCCGATTTGGATTTACGAATCGCTTGATGCAACATCATTACAGGTTCAGGACAACGCAGTCCTCGTGTATTTAGCTGAATAGTTGGCGTAACAAGCGGTTCAGACATCGGTAAACTCAGTATTAAAAAATCCTCGCTATTTTAACATAAACTTAAATGCCGTCATTTGCTTAAAAATACAGTTCAAAACAAGCATGCAGAATGACCTATACATTCATGCAATACAGCAATTTTAGAGATAGACATCTAGATTTTCTCGGGTATGATAAAATTCGTTTTTTTAGATATTAAGAGTCTTTAGGAAAGATCATGCACGAGGAATCAGGCCCGTCGTGGGGCATGCGTGGCTTACGCAAATGGCTAAGCACTGCACCCGAAACTCGCGACGAACTGCTAAAATTAGTACAAGATTCACGTCGTTTTTTAGAACCCGATACTGTTGCAATGCTTGAAGGCGTACTTGACCTT
This sequence comes from uncultured Gammaproteobacteria bacterium, assembly GCA_963812025.1. GTDB lineage: Bacteria > Pseudomonadota > Gammaproteobacteria > Pseudomonadales > Moraxellaceae > Acinetobacter. Next base: position 141,437 of record CAWETQ010000002.1, on the reverse strand, counting down.
CCTGCAACAAAAATTCGTGAGGTCATGACCCCACGAACTGCAATGATCAGCTTACAAGAAGATGATCAGTTACTGGATATCTTACATACCCTTGTAGAGTCGGCACATTCTCGTTTTCCAGTATTTTCATCCGACCAACCCGACAACGTGGTTGGCATTTTATTGGCAAAGGACTTACTGCCTTATTTGACCGAACCGAACAATAAAGTCGATATTCGTGCCTTGATGCGCCAACCGATCTTTGTGCCTGAAAGTGCGCGATCTGACCAAGTGCTGCGGATGTTAAAAAATACCCAGACCCATATTGCTGTGGTGATTGATGAATATGGCACAACGTCTGGATTGGTCACCTTAGAAGACATTTTAGAAGAAATTGTCGGTGAAATTGAAGATGAACACGATATGGTCGATGAAGAAGCACAATTCATCATTCCTGACAATGATCCTCAAACGGCAAATACGTGGTTAGTTCAAGCACTTACACCAATTGAACACTTTAACAATGTTTTAGATGCTGATTTTTCCGATGATGAAGTAGAAACTGTTGGCGGTTTATTGCTTCAAGAAATGGGTTTAGTCAGCGATTTACAAGGTCAAATTATTGAGCTTGAGAATTGGCAATTTACCATTATAGAAGCAGATGCACGCACTATTCATCTGATTCGAGCTGTCCGTAAATGAGAACTTACTTTAATAAACTGTTCAATTCATCCCAACAACAAAAACAGCTGCCGTTTATTTACCCCTTTTTAATTTCATTATTTTCAGGTGCCATGTTCAGTTTTGCACTGGCACCTTATTATTACTGGTGGCTGGCACTGCTGTCACCCGCTTTACTCTATGCTTCGCTACGTAAACGCTCTGCTCGACAAGCCTTTGGCATTGGTTGGGCTTATGGTTTTGGTTTATGGTTTGTCGGTGCATTTTGGCTCTATACCTCTATCCATGTTTATGGCGATACCAGTGCTTTTTTAAGTGTGCTGATGATTGCCTTCATGGCCTTGCTGATGGGCTTATTTACCGCCTTACAGACATTTCTATACCGTCGCTTCTTTCCTGAAACACCGCTTACCTTTGCACCGCTTTGGGTGTTTTTTGAGTGGGCGAAAACTTGGGTATTTACCGGTTTCCCATGGTTATTTGTCGGTTACGCCTTCACTGAACGCTTTTTAGACCACTATGCACCGTTGTTTGGGATCTTTGGTGTCTCGTTTGTGGTGATTATTTTAGCCTGTGCCTTGGTTGAAATCCTCAATAAACGGCTGTTTTGGATCATTCCTTCAGCCTTATTACTCTTGGGTGCTTGGGGTGCTTCCTATCTGAGTTTTGTTCAGCCTAAAAATACCAAACCGCTTTCTGTCTCTTTAATTCAAGGCAATATTCCTCAAGATCTAAAATGGCTGACCGAATATCAAGTGAAAACCTTGATCATCTATGCCAATTTAAGTCGGACTGAATGGGGACGCGATCTCATCGTTTGGCCTGAATCTTCCATTCCGCTGTTCCAAACCGATATTGAACCTTTCCTTGATGCGATGAAAGTTCAAGCAGAAAAATCAGGCACAGCTTGGGTCACGGGTATTCCGTATTGGGATCTCAAAGAATCTCAAATTGAACACCATCCGATGTATTACAACAGCATCATGGCTTTAGGTGATGAATCTACAGGTTTATATAAAAAGCAGCGTTTAGTGCCCTTTGGTGAATATATTCCACTCTCAGGTTGGCTCAGTTGGGTGTTGCCTGCATTGCAAAATGACCCATCGATGAGCGGTTTTTCCCGTGGTGCACGTGACCAAAAGCCATTGGATGTAAAAAACCATCACTTAGGTGCAGCTATTTGTTATGAAGTGGCGTATCCAAGCCTGACGCGTCGTAATGCCCGTCAAAGTGATTTCTTGGTGACCGTCTCCAATGATGCATGGTTTACCGGCACAGCGGGGCCTTGGCAACATTTACAAATGGTGCAAATGCGTGCCAAAGAAAATGGTCGTTGGTTTATTCGCGCCACCAATACCGGTGTCACGGCATTTATCGATCATAACGGGCATATTGTGAAACAAGCGCCAACAGATCAAGTAGCGGTTCTTCGCGGTGAACTGCCAGCCATGCAAGGTGAAACCTTATATATGCGCCTCAGTGATTGGCCATTCTGGCTTTTTCATTGTTATTGTTGATTTTAGGTTGGATTTATCGTCCACGTCAGGTGGATGTTTCGTTTAAATCACGGCGTTAAAATTCCTTTCAATCTCCATTCTTAAAGGAAGAAAAAGTCCCTCTTTGGAAAAGAGGGATTTAGGGGGATTAAATATTTCCACAATCCAATAACTTAGGAAGTAAACATATACCAATCCCTCCCAACCTCCCTTTTAAAAAGGGAGGGGCTTTTAAAATGAAACAAAAAAACCGAGGTCAATGCCTCGGTTTTTTATGCAATTTATTTTATAACTGGGTCACTAAATAAGACATCATGGCTGCTAAAAACAGCATCGGGATATAACAATAAATTTTGACCACACGGTGTTCTAAAGCTGAAATCTGTTGTTGTTTTAAGCTTAATACAGTCGCTTTCAATGCAGACCAAAAGCACAGTACCAATAATGCGCTGAATACACTGATTGCAAAAAAGCCAACCATAATTTGGCTACTTCCTTCTGTCGCATGCCATAAGGTTAAAATGCCTTGACTCATGGGAAGTAAACTCAAAATTAACAGAACAGACTTGAGCATTGCCCAATGAAATTGACCAATTTCATCCGCTATCATTAATGCTTTCATTCTATCCTCCATAGGCAAAATCGTTGCCATTTCAAACATTATGCAAGCTTTTTCATAAATAAAAAGGCTATTTATCTACACATTGAATCATTATTGTAACCATCAAATATGGAAATCATTCTTATTATAACTCTCAAACACACACTATTATATTATTTTAATAAAATTCAATATCTTAATATATATTTACGTATTAAGATTTATTATCACTTCACTTAGTATTGAATAATTAAATCAAGTGAAGTGATATATTCCATAAACTAAAAAACAATGATTCTCAGTTAAGGCTGATAATAAATATCGGTATCTGTCCCTTCACCGCCTTCTTTACCATCCGCGCCAAAAGAATACAAATCAAATGCACGACCTTCGGCACCCGGAATCACATATTGAATATCATTATCCCAACTGTCTTTTGGATAGCCGCCTTTCACATAGCCGCCTTGCATCCAGTTTTTTGCAGAAGCAGGTTGATTCACTAAAGCATCCAAACCGCCATCTTGCATTGAAGGATACTTACCATTATCAAGCTTATATTGGTCTAAAGCACCCGCAACACCTTTTAAAGTAATGGCAGAGGTATCCACTTTGGCTTTCTCACCACGCCCCATCACATTCGGTACGATCAGCGCAGCCAACACCCCTAAAATCACAATCACCACCATCACTTCAATGAGGGTAAAGCCTGATTGCTTCGCTTGATATTTTTTAGCTTGCATATAACTCTCTCGCAAAAATCTTTATCTTTATAAAATGGGTTAAATCATATTATTCATATTGACAATCGGCAACATCACCGCGATCACAATCACCAAAACAATACTCGCCATCACCACCAACATTAAGGGTTCAAGCAGTGCCAGTAAAGTTGAAATTAAGGTGCTGACTTCACGATCTTGCATGGTTGATGCACGCTCGAGCATACGATCCAGTTCACCCGAGGCTTCACCACTTTTGATCATTTGTACCATCATCGGCGGGAAATAACCACTGCGCTCCAATTGCGTTGCAAGGTTGCCACCTTCCGTTACTTTTTCTGCCGCTAAATTAACAGAATCGCGAATCACCCAATTATTACTGACCGCTGCACCTATTTTCAGTGCATCCACCAACGGTACGCCAGACTTGGTCAAAATCGATAAGGTACTGGCAAAACGTGCAGCATTTATACCACGCGATAATTTACCAAATAATGGCAATTTGAGTGTTAAACGATCAAAAGCATAATGCCCAGCCGAAGTTCTTAAAAATCGAACCAATGCAATAAAACCCACCACACCTGCAACAAGCAAAAATGGCCATGCCACCCGAATAAAATCACTGGCTTTCATCAGGGCTACGGTAATCCAAGGCAATGCATCTTTACTTTGATCAAAAGTCTTTACAATATCTGGCACCACATAAGTCATCAGCCCCATCACAATGGCAAAGGACATCAGCATCAGAATAATGGGATAAATCATCGCACCCTGCACTTTCTTTTGCATGGCAAAACGGTTTTCAGTGTAATCTGATAATTGATCTAAAATTAAATCGAGATGCCCTGAACGCTCACCCGCAGCAATGGTGGCAATATATAAATCGGGTAAACGCCCTGCTTGCTGCAAAGCATTGGCAAGTGAATGCCCTTCCATGACTTTTGAGCGTACCGACATCAACAAGTTTTGCACATGTGCTTTTTCACTTTGCTTACCCACGGCACGCAGTGCTTCTTCCAAAGGAATCGCGGCGGCAACCAAAACGGAAAGTTGGCGGGTCAATAAGGCCAAATCATAAGCGGTGACTTTTTTCTGCAACCATCGTTCTGAGCGATGCTTATCTTTTTGCTCAACAGGATCGACCGTCACAGGAATGAGTGCTTTGTCTCTTAACTGTTGACGAATTTGACGCGCGGAATCGCCTTCTAACACGCCTTTTTGCTGCTTCCCTGAAGCATCAATGGCAGTAAATTGATATGCAGGCATTGTAATGCTCTAATTTTCCAAAATTTGCTTCAGCGCTGTTGCGTCTGACCACCAAAATCATTCATATTCTGAGACATAAATGATTTGCTCACTCTAACATAACTCGATCTTGAGCACGACGAAATTTGATTAGGACGATTTGACCCTTATTTATGCCAAATATAATATCGACTCCATCCAATATTTATCGCATTCGTGTTGCCGTGCCTGTGCATATCTATGACTGCTTTGATTACATGCTAAGCGCAGAACAATACCAACAAGCCCAAGTCGGTGCACGTGTTGCAGTGTCGTTTGGACGACAAAACTCTGATCGGGATTATTGTGGAAAAATTAGCACCTGACACCCCGATTGACCCACGCTTTAAACTCAAAGCCATTACCGAACTGCTTGATGAACAGACCATTTTAGATCAGAAAATTTTAAGTTTATTAACATGGTCAGCGCAATATTACCAATTTCCGATTGGCGAGGTGTTTCAAAGTGCCTTACCGACTTTTTTACGTCAGGGCAAACCGTATAATTTATTGGCACGCATGTGGAATGTTTTAGACCTGCATGCCGAAGCAAAAGTGACCCGTTCGGAAAAACAACAAGAGGCGTATAAAATACTCAAACTGCATCCAACCGGAACCACAGAAAATATTTTAAATTTGGCTGGTATTGAAACAGCCACACTAAAAGCTTTAGAAAAAAAAGCCATTGTGGAATGTGTGTTAGAACAGCAAGATTTTTCTCCCCACCCCGTTACACTAGCACAACTGCCATTAACCGCCAATGAAGAGCAAAAGAAAGCCATTCAACACGTGCTCAAGGCACAGAAAAAATATCAAGCCTTTTTACTCGATGGCTTAACCGGTAGTGGCAAAACTGAAGTGTATTTGCAGATCATGCAAGAGGTACTGAAACAAGGCAAACAAGTCTTGGTATTGGTGCCTGAAATTGGTCTAACACCACAAACCATTAGCCGCTTTCAATCGCGTTTTCACAGCAATATTGTGTTACTGCATTCAGGGCTGAATGACACCAAACGCTTACAAGCATGGCAAGCGGCACAAACAGGCAAAGCCTCGATTATTTTGGGCACCCGTTCTGCCATTTACACACCGCTGCCCAATTTAGGTTTAATCATTTTAGATGAAGAACATGATCTGTCCTTTAAACAACAAGAAGGTTTTCGCTATCACGCACGTGATGTCGCGATGTATCGTGCACATTTAGAAAGCTGTCCGATTATTTTAGGTTCAGCCACCCCAAGCATCGACAGTTATGCACTGGTAGATGCCGGCAAAATGACCCGTTTAGAACTGAGTCAACGTGCTGGTGTGGCACTGATGCCCAAAATTCATCTGATTGATCTGAAAGTTGCTCAAAAGCAAAATGGCATTAGCCAAAGCCTGCTTGATGAAATACAAAAACGCCTCGATAAAAAAGAACAAGTCTTGGTGTTTCTAAACCGACGCGGTTATGCACCGGTATTGATTTGTGAAAGTTGTGCATGGCAAGCAAAATGCCCACATTGCGATGCCAATTTCACTGTACATCGTCAACCGTATCAGCATTTACATTGTCACCATTGCGGCACGATTCACCGCATGCCAGATCATTGCCCACAGTGTCAGCATAGCGAACTCAAGTCACTTGGTCTGGGAACGGCAAAAGTTGAAGAGCATTTACAACAACTGTTCCCGAAATTTGATGTCATTCGAGTTGACCGTGATTCCACCAGTCGCGTGGGGAGTTGGCAAAAAATTTATGACAAAATTCAAAAAAGTGAACCGATTATTTTGCTTGGCACACAAATGTTGGCGAAAGGACACCACTTTCCTTACGTGACCTTAGTGGCCATTTTAGATATTGATTCGGGCTTATTCAGTGTCGATTTTCGCGCCACAGAGCGTACTGCGCAACTGATTGTTCAAGTGGCAGGTCGCGCAGGTCGCGGCGAACGCAAAGGTGAGGTGTATTTACAAACGCTCAGACCCGATCACCCGCTACTGAATACATTAATCCAACAGGATTATTATCATTTTGCCAAACAGACCTTAAAAGAACGTCGAGCGGCTTTATTACCGCCGTTTCGCTATGCGGTACTGATTCGTTGTGAATCCAAAAATCAGGAACTAAACCAAGAATTCCTGCAACAACATGCCCAAGCCTTAAGACAGGTTTCGGAAAACCTGATTGATATTTGGGGACCCATTCCAGCACCGATGGAACGCAAAGCAGGACGTTATCAAGCGCATATGGTGCTGCTATCGCAAGATCGGGCGAGATTACATTTTTATATTCGTGCTTGGTGGCAAAATATGTTGCATCAAAAGCCCTCAACCATGAAACTTACCTTAGATATAGACCCTCAGGAATTAAGCTAAGTTAAAGTTCACTTTTGGCTTCAATTTTTTGGCACTCAAATAAATTCTAGGACAGGCTGATGTCGCTACTGTTACAAATTACGATTTTCCTTGGTGCGTCCTTACTTTTGGTGCCTTTAGCCAAACGCTTCGGAATTGCCACCGTACTCGGTTATTTGTTTACAGGCATTTTGCTGGGTCCCAGTGTATTTAATATTGCCAGTGACCCTGAATCCATCCAAGAGTTGGCTGAATTTGGCGTGATTCTGTTAATGTTCATTATTGGGCTAGAACTGCGACCACAACGGCTTTGGGAAATGCGTAAATCCATCTTTTTGATGGGCAGCTTACAAGTCGGCATGACTGGCATTATTCTTGCCATCGTTGTCTTTTTTGCCTTATCAACAAAGCATTGCTGCAAGTTTTGTCATTGGTGCTGCACTCGCGCTGTCATCAACGGCTTTTGTTCTGCAACTACTGGCCGAAAAACAACAACTCAATACCACCTTCGGACAACAATCTTTTTCTGTACTGCTGTTTCAGGATATTGCTGCCATTCCCCTGCTGGCGATGATTCCATTATTGGCAGGCAGTGAATCGACCCATCATGGCATTGCCTATTTCGCCGCAATTATTGCCACCTTTACGGGTTTATTTTTATTTAGCCGTTATATGATGCGTCCCTTTTTTCGCTTTGTCGCTAAAAGCGGTGCACATGAATTGATTACGGCTGTGGGGCTATTTATTGTCTTGGGCGTTGTCGTGCTGATGGATGTACTCGGCATTAGCACCACTTTGGGTGCATTCTTAACGGGCGTGTTACTGGCAGATTCAGAATTCCGACATGAATTGGAAGCCAGTATTGCGCCCTTTAAAGGGCTTTTACTCGGTCTGTTCTTTATGACTGTGGGTATGACCACACAATTGTCACTCTTGGTCGATATGCCGTGGCTGATTATTGGCGGGGCATTTGTTTTAATCTTAGTGAAAAGCATCACGCTCACGGCGATTGCCCGTTATTTAAAATATTCATGGCGTAACAGTTTGCTGCTTGCGACCTGCTTATCTCAGGGCGGTGAATTTGCCTTTGTGGTACTGAAAGTTGCCAGTAGTGAAAAAGTCATCACCCAAGCCATTTTGGAACCTTTGACTCTTATTGTTACGCTGTCCATGGTGCTCACGCCAATGCTGTATTGGCTGATCAGCACATGGATTATTCCGCTGATTGATCAAGAAAAAGCCCCTGTCTATGACGAAATTCCAGATATCCATAACCCGATGATCATTGCCGGATTTGGCCGTTTTGGACAAATCATTGCGCGTATTGCCCACTTACAACATCAATCCTTTACCGCGATTGACAGCAATTTAGAAAAAGTTGATTTCGTGCGTCAGTATGGCTGGTACGTTATACTATGGAGATGCCACGCAACCCGATATTTTACGCGCTGCGGGTATTCAACATGCTAAAGTTTTTGTTTTAGCCATTGATGATATTGAAGACTCCATGAACGTGGCACGACATATTCGGTTAAATTATCCGAATTTGAAACTGTTGGTACGGGCACGTGATCGTCATCATGTCCATTTACTGCGTGATTTAGGCGTCGAACAGATCTGGCGTGAAACCTATTTATCATCGCTTGGTATGGCTTACAGTGCCTTGCGTGAATTGGATATTAGTGAAGAAGATGCGTATAAAAGTATTGAATTGTTCCGTGATTACGATGAAAAGTTATTAATTCAGCAACAACGTATCTATACCGATGAACAAAAGATTTATGAAACCCATCGCAATGCCTTAGCAGAGCTAGAACACTTATTTGAAAGTGATGCTCAAATTCGTCAAGAACCCACTGGCGTCAATTTACAACGCGGCTTAGCGCATCCGCATATTGATGTCACACGAGATGATAGTAACTAGCTTGTGTTTTACAATGTAGACACCATTAACACGGGCTATTGGAGAAATTTATGTCTGAATTACGTCAACGCTTTTATATTGAAAATTGCCCAGTTCGCGGTGAAGTGGTCCATCTGGAAAAAGTACTACAAACGATTCTTGCCCAACGTGACTATCCACAAGCCATTCAAGTGCTTTTGGGCGAAATGCTGAGTGCCACCGCATTGCTTGCCAGTACCCTTAAAATTAAAGGTCGTATTAGCCTTCAAATTCAAGCTGCTGGCACATTCAAATGGGCGATGGCGGAATGTAATCATTTAGGTGAATTACGTGCATCAGCAGATTATGAAGAAGATTCACGCTTCTTGCAGGCAGAAAATAGCAGCACCGTTCTTAAAGCACTGCTGAATCCTGTCCTGTTTATTAATATTGAACCTGAATTTGGTGAACGCTATCAAGGCATTATTGCACTTGAGCACGACACCTTAGCGGGTTGTTTGATGCAGTATTACGATTTATCTGCACAAATTCCAACCAAAATCATGTTGGCCAGTACCGCTGAATGCTCAGGTGGTTTACTCATTCAACTGTTACCGCGTAATAGTGAAGAAGAACAGCAACGTGTCGATGAAGACCTATGGCCTCGTCTAACCCTGTTGACTGAAACCTTAAAACCTGAAGAACTGATGAAGCTCGATGCCTCAGAAATTCTCTATCGTTTGTATAATGAAGAAGAAGTTCGTTTACCTGACGTTGAAGAATTAAAGTTTGGTTGTACCTGTTCGAAAGACCGTTGTGCCAATGCCCTGATCCAAATTGGCGTTGAAGCAGTACGTGAAACCCTCGAATTTCAAAATCCAATTACCATGGACTGCCAATTCTGTAGCACCCAATATAGCTTTACTGCCGAAGAAGCCTTTGGTTTATTTGGCAAACATCTCAGCTAATGTAAGCTCAATTGGTAAAAAAAGAGTGGCTAGATGAGCTGCTCTTTTTTTATCTAAAAATTAAAGGCATAAAAATTAAATCAATCAAATGCAGCCGTGTTGATTTATGCACGTTATCTATTTTAAAGACGCCATTACTTGAGCTTGAGTGACTCTCATCACATCAGCTCAAGCAACGTATTACTATCAAGGCAAAGCACGAATTAACGCAAGTGGCAAATATTTAAATCGACATGATTATGTTGGCATTTCAATGATTGGACATCGTGTAACGTAGATTAAGCATTGATATTATTAATAATTTTAAAATAATCTAATTACGCGGGTCTTTTCTTTGTCATAATTTGAAACAATAAGGTACAGATCTACACTATTTCAATTTTATGAAACGCATAATAATGCTTAAAACATAACCGATTTTAGCTTCTTATTTTATGACTAAAAATTATTATGAAACTCTTGGTGTTACGCGTAATGCCACCCCAGATCAAATAAAGAAAGCTTATCGAAAATTAGCTCGAAAATACCATCCCGATGTGAGCAAAGAAGCGAATGCCGAGGAGAATATGCAAGCCATTAATGTGGCTTATGACACTTTAAGTAATGAACAGAAGAAAACTGAATACGATTTTCAGTTGGATCATCCCGAAGCCTTTCATCAATCTGATCAACACACAGGAACAGATGGTTTTGACCATACGCAATTTTATCGCCAAGGATCTAATCAACAGCAGCATTCAGATTTTAGTGGTTTTGAAGATCTTTTTGGACGTTTCGGTTCAGGCTTTGGTGGAGGAAATCATCACTATCAAAATCAACAAAGGCAGCAGCAACGTAGTTATCAAGGTGAAGACCAGCACGCCAATATAGAGGTCGATGTCGACATTGCTTTTCATGGCTCCACCCAAAATATCACCTTACAAATTCCAACGTTAAATGCTTATGGACAAGCCGAGGTTCAACGTAAAACATTACAGGTCAAAATCCCGAAAGGCATGAAGGAAGGTCAACAAATCCGTCTGGCGGGACAAGGTCAAACTGGCATCAATGGCGGTAAAAATGGCGATCTTTATATTGAGATTCACTATAAAGACACCGAGCAAATTCGAGTCGAAGGCGCTGATATTTATTACACCATCAATGTTGCACCGTGGGAGGCGGCATTAGGTCAGAGCATTGAAGTCATGACTCCTGGAGGAAGTAAAGTTCAAGTAAATTTACCTAAAAATGCAAAAACAGGTCAACAGTTACGGTTAAAAGACAAAGGGATACCAAGTAAAACACCAGGTCATCTATTTTTGGTTTTAAATATTGTGTATCCAACAGCGCAAACTGAACATGAACAGCAGGCTTATCAAGCTTTCGCGGAAGCCTTTTTAACATTTAAGCCTCGCAATGCTTAAGGAGAGAATCATGACCACTATTCATTATCGTGAAATTATATGTGATGGATTCAATCATGCTGAGATTATCGATGAGCATCATAGTTTTGATTTAAAGCATTTTGCTGATGCCTGTGGACAGAGTCCTGAATGGGTTTTACAGCTTCTAGAATACGATATTTTAGATACACGTCCAGAAGAACGCATTCATCAGTTTTTTGGTGATGATGTTTCTCGTGCACGTCGAGCTTACCGTTTACAACGTGACTTTGATGCCAGCTTTACTGCGGTCGCGATGATGCTCGATTTAATTGATGAAGTACAACAATTGCGTAAGCAAGTAAAACACATGAATATCAAAGACTCTTAAATGAGTCTTTAAAACCGAATCGTATTGCCCTATAGCAACCAATATGCGGTTGATATTTCTATCATAAAAAACAACTCTGAGAGAATAACCTAGGCTTATGAAAACGAAAGAATGCAATAAAAAGATTAAACGAATGTTTCCTGAACATCAGGATTTGATCCATAAACTCCGTCATGATGACCCTCATTTTGCAAAAATATTTGAGACTCATCAAGAATTGGATAAAGAGATCATCCAGCTTGAACTCAATCCCGTCAATTTAATTAATGATGATATTGAGTCCATGAAGCGTAAAAAACTAAAAATGAAAGATGAAATCTATAAAATCCTGACGAAAAATGCGCAAGCAGGTGATTTTTCTTAAGGTTAAACATAGATCAGTACATTTAATTTTCAGTTTAAGTCGACGTTGTATTGTTGTGCTTAAAAATAAGGTTCCTTGAATACAAAGAGAACTGCTATTTAAGCTTGGTCAGCTTTTCAACTTCCTTGATCGTTCCTTTAACGGATTGCTTAATCGGTTCGTAATCTAAAAACCACAATAAATTAATGTGCTGATCTTTATGCTGTTGTGCCAACATATCAATCACGCTCTTTTCCCCGCGCCCAACTAAGTGCCTACGATAAAAATAATAGATTAACAATACTGTGGTGATAAGCATGACCAGTAACATACTCAAAAACCCGATGGGAGACTTTAAGCCGGGAATAAATTCAAAATTCATGCCATAAATTCCCGTCAACAAAGTCAGTGGCGCAAACACTGCGGTAATAATGGCCAAAATGCGCATATTTTCATTGGTTTGATTGGCAATGGCTGAAAAATGCAAGTCCATTGCTGCTTGAACCGCAGCACGAAGACGAACAGTATGTTTTTGAATTCGCTCAATATGACTGACTAAGTCATCCATACGAATCAACATCACATCCTGTCGTTCAGGCTTCTTCTTGCCTTTCAAATGTGGGTAGTTATCTACAATTTCATCGCGTAATTCTTGTAAAGCATCAACTTGTTCTTCACAGAGATTTTCGACTTGTTGAAATGCCATATTCTCTTGTAACAGCTGATTCCATTTGCTAAAGCGACGGTGACCTTGCAATAGTTCTTGCTGCCAAAATTCAACCCGACGGGTCAGTGGTACACGTAAATCTAAATAGCCATCGACCATACTATTCAGTAAGCGTAGCGCTAAATCGAGCGGTGTAACTGCAAGTTTTCGAGGTTTATTCTGCTCTTGCTGTGGACGAGTGAGTATGGTTTCCATCCGTGAAATATAATTTTCAATCGCTTTATTGCCCTGTTCACGTACCGTAATCAGGACTTGTGGCGTAATCATAAAACTAATCGGTGTGGTGGCTAAACCAAAGAATTTTTCATGCTGCTCAAGTGCTTGCTCGCCTGCTTTGATTGCATCATCTGGCGTAATGAGTTTACGAAAAATAAGTAAGTCATAGTCATCCATGGTATCAAATACACATGGATGCTCTAAATTCAGAATATCTTTGACATGGAATTCATTGAGTGCAATATCGGTATGCGCATAAATTTCTTTTTGCCATGCATCTGCACGATTCACCACATCATCTCGGGTGCAATCAACCCACAAGAACTCAAGCTCTGCTTCAGCATGCAGCTCTTTTTGTACAAAAAAATGATGTTCTGTCGGATGCTGATAAAAATAATAAACTTGCATTAAAACAATTCTCTATTGTGCTTTTTTGTTGTTTACTCGATAGAAACTGAGCTAAAACCGATCATCTATCCATAATAAAATTATGTGCTGAACAAAAAACTTAAGCAATCAAACTTTATTTTATTACTTAAGTTTTATTGCTTAAGTTTGGTCTCATTTCCATTAAAAAAGCCCGCATGCTGCGGGCTTCTTTCAAACAAGCAACACTTATACTTGTTCGATGTCTTTCATTGTTAACTTGATACGACCACGGTTATCAACGTCAGCAACTTGTACTCGCACTTCTTGACCTTCTTTCAATACGTCTGCAACATTGGCAATACGTTCGTTAGAAATTTGAGAAATGTGAAGTAAACCATCTGTACCTGGCATGATATTAACAAACGCACCGAATTCAACGATACGAATCACTTTACCTATGTAAATAGTGCCTGGTTCAATTTCAGCAGTCAGTGCTTGGATTTTGGCAACAGCAGCGGCAGCAGCAGCTTTCGTTTCACCAAATACGCGAACTGTACCGTTATCTTCAATATCAATTGCCGCTTTAGTTTCTTCAGTAATGGCACGGATGGTTGCACCACCTTTACCAATCACGTCACGAATCTTGTCAGGGTTGATGTTGATCACTTGGAATGTCGGTGCATGCATTGAAATTTCAGGACGCGCACGTGAAATCACTTGGTTCATTGCATTAAGGATGTGCATACGACCCGCATACGCTTGGTTTAATGCCGCTTCCATAATTTCTTCAGTGATACCTTCAATCTTGATATCCATTTGAAGTGCAGTGATACCGTTTGCAGAACCCGCTACTTTAAAGTCCATATCACCTAAATGATCTTCATCACCTAAGATGTCAGAAAGAACTGCGAAACGTTCGCCTTCTTTCACTAGACCCATTGCGATACCAGCAACTGGCGCTTTCAATGGAACACCTGCATCCATAAGTGATAATGAAGCACCACATACAGAAGCCATTGAAGATGAACCGTTAGATTCAGTAATGTCAGATACGATACGAATCACGTACGGGAAGCGGTCAGCAGGTGGAAGTACCGCTTGAACACCACGACGCGCCAAACGACCATGACCAATTTCACGACGTTTAGGACCAGATTCACGACCAGTTTCACCTACAGAGTATGCAGGGAAGTTGTAATGCAACATGAAGTTGTCAGTTTTTGTACCAGACAAAGTATCAACCATCAATGCATCACGTGTGTTACCCAAAGTTGTTGTAACCAACGCCTGAGTTTCACCACGCGTAAACAATGAAGAACCGTGTGCACGGTCTAACACGCCGACTTGTACATCTAAGCCACGAACAGTTGTCGTGTCACGACCATCAATACGTGGTTTACCAGACAAGATATTGTCACGTACGGTACGGTATTTTAACTCTTCAAATAATTCGTTAACTTCGTCAGCAATACCCGTTTCGTCATTTTCAGGAACGAATTGAGCCACTGCTTCAGCATAAAGTGCATCAAGTGCCGCATAACGGTCTTGTTTCACAGCAATGGTATATGCTTCAGAAATTTTAGCTTCGAATGCATCTTTTAATTGACCAAGAAGCACTTCATTTTTGCTTGGAGCAACCCAAGTCGATTCAACCGCACCCGCAGCTGCAGCAAATTCTTTAATCGCTTGAATCGCGATTTGCATTTCGTCATGACCGAAAAGTACAGCGCCAAGCATTTGGTCTTCTGAAAGTTCTTTCGCTTCAGATTCAACCATAAGTACTGCAGCTTCAGTACCTGCAACCACAAGATCAAGATCACTCTCTTTCAATTGTTCGTGGTTCGGGTTAAGAATGTATTCACCGTTGATTAAACCAACACGTGCGCCTGCGATTGGACCACGGAATGGAACACCCGCAATTGACATTGCAGCTGAAGTACCCAACATTGCAGCAATGTCAGCATCCATGGTTTTGTCAGATGAAATTACAGATGCAGTCACTTGGATTTCGTTATAGAAACCTTCTGGGAACAACGGACGAATTGGACGGTCAATTAAGCGTGAAATTAAAGTTTCAGCTTCAGACTGACGACCTTCGCGCTTACCATAACCACCTGGGATACGACCCGCAGCATATTGTTTTTCTTGGTAATTAACAGTTAAAGGGAAAAAATCTTGACCCGCTTTAGCTTTTGGTTGAGCAACGATCGCAACAAGTACTGTTACGCCACCCATCGTAATTACAACGGTATTTGCTTGACGTGCAACACGACCAGTTTCGAGTACAACTTGGTGTTGACCATATTGGAATTCTTTACGAATAATATTAAACATCGACATGTATTTTTTTTCCTGATTTTATTCTAGTGGAGACCCCTAAGGTTTGGCATTCACATTACTTCAGGTGTAAGCATAAATGACAAAGCTTAGAAGCCGACCTCACCAGATTTTAAAAACACTAATTTAAGACACAAAGAAGGAGCGAAACATTCGCCCCTTCCCAATACCTAGCCGAAGCTAGGTAGACTTTCTTTTTCAGTCTTAAAGCATTCAAAATGCAATAGTCCGAAAAATAAGTTTAATCGAATTAACGACGTAAACCTAAAGCAGCGATCAACGCGCTGTAACGAGTAGCATCTTTACCTTTAAGGTAATCAAGAAGCTTACGACGTTGGTTAACCATACGGATCAAACCACGACGGCTATGATGGTCGTGTTTGTGATCTTTAAAGTGACCTTGTAATTCATTGATTTGAGCAGTCAATAAAGCCACTTGAACTTCAGGTGAACCAGTGTCGTTTTCAGCGCGAGCAAATTTAGCAACGATCTCTGCGCGATCTGCGTTTGTTAAAGCCATTCGATTTCTCCGAGATGCTTAAAAAATTACGTATGATAGAAATCAATTGATTACTCAATTGACTGCCGTGCATCACTACAGCAAGTGCGTTATTTTAAGGGAAAAGTCAGGTGATTGCAAAAATGTTTTAAGTTCGTTGGCAATTCGGCAACTGACAGCGTTGATTAAAATAGGCAAACTAACATTCGTCTGTTTTCAATTGATAGCAAAGACCAAAGAAAATAAAAAATATTGCGAGGAAATGTGAAAATTTTATCAACTAATACCTGTTATGTACCCCATGACCTGAATCAAGTGATTCGCTCTAAAGATGAGGTTCCGGCTGAATTGGGTGGCATGACGGAAAAACAAATTCAAAAAATTTGGAACAGTGTCGAGTGCCTTTATCAAACAGGAAATTATCCTTTAGTCACTTTATGTTTACGTCGTCAGGGGAAAATACTTTTAAATCGGAGTATTGGTTATGCGCAAGGCAACTCGCCAGAGGGCTTAGCAACGGATGCCAAAATCGGTACACCCGATACACCTGTTTGTTTATTTTCAGCGTCTAAAATGATTACGGCAATGTTGATCCACATGCTGGATGAACGGGGTGATCTGAATTTACTCGATCCGATTAGCTACTATATTCCTGAATATGGTGTGAATGGTAAACGTCGTGCCACCATTTTCCATTTACTCTCCCATCGCGGTGGTATTCCTCGCATTGACAGCGCAGTCACGCCTGAGCTGCTTTTTGACCAAGAAAAAATTTTAAAACTTCTTTATGCCGCTAAACCTGTTTCACCCTCCGGTAATCACCTTGCTTACCATGCCGTCACCGCAGGCTATATTTTGGGTGAAATTGTTCAACGCGTAACAGGACAAAGTGTTCAACAGTTTTTGCATGAACAGATTGAAAAACCGATGGGCTTAGATTATTTCAACTATGGTTTAAAAGCTGAATATCGTGCAGATGTGGCTTTAAATTATGCAACAGGCATGCATCCAAGTTTAGGTACAGATCATTATCTCAACCATGTCTTGGGTGGAGGTTTACAGCTCGCCGTAGATGTTTCCAATGACACTCGCTTTATGGACACCATTTGCCCTGCTGGAAATATTTATACCAGTGCTGAGCAAGTGGGCCGTTTTTTTGAAATGCTTTTGAGTGGTGGTGAATACCAAGGCAAACAAATTATGAGTGCCCAAACTGTATTCCGCTCGACCTTACCCACTTCAGGTCTCAGCTTAGATCGAACATTATTAGCCCCAATGCGTTATGCCTTAGGTCCAATGCTCGGGAGTAATCCTGTCGGTTTATTTGGCCCCATGACGGGACAAGCTTTTGGACATATCGGTTTTTCCAATATTTTATGTTGGGCCGATCCAGAACGTGATATTAGCGTATCGCTGTTAACGACAGGAAAATCTGTGGTCGGTACACATTTACCGATGCTCGCAAAAACGCTCTATCAAATTTCAACCAACTGTCCGAAAATTCCGAAAAACCAACGTCGTTCATTATTTGCAACAGATCGTACCGAAACCGATTTAGTTTAAGCCTTTAAACGAGGCATACAAAAAAAAGCCCAAGCTAAGCTTGGGCTTTTTTTGCGCTGTAGTTTCTTCTATTTTAGTTGTTGTTGTTTTATTTATAGTCATCATATTCGCTATTTCGCGTTTTTTATAATAAACAATCCATGTGTCAACTTGTTACATCCCTATGTGATAGATTTTGCCATAAAGTGTTCTGTAAAGAAGTCGACTTTTACGTATCTCGGTGTAAGCTTTTACGTACATTGCTTAATCTTTTTTTAATAATGTAAAGCGAGCAATCGCTGACTCTGATTTAAATACAAGGGTTAAGCTCGATACCAATCTCGATTGGCTACAAAAAAGCGTTCTCTCTCAATCGATCGCTTCGCGCTAAGAGCGCTGTTCTTCAATCTGTAAGATTAAGCAAGTTTTTGAATGAAAAAGTATTTTTCAGATATAAAAAAGCCCTGTAGTCTCTCCCAAAACTACAAGGCTTAGCGGCTGTAAGTTTCCTCTTTACCTTACTTCACTGTAAGTTCGCTGTCTGAAGACATTATTATTATGTTATGGCGATTATACCCAACAATCCGTGTTGAGCTTTTTATGTGAAGCCATCATCTCAAAAACCCTCATCAAGCTCTATGCGCTAATTTCTCGAATCACTGTAAGCCATTTCGTACAAAAGCAAAGATTATTTACTTCTAGTTAACAATCTAGAAAATTATTAATTTTATCTAATAGACCACTTTTTCTTGAGGTTCGAACAGTCAAAGATTGCAGTAAAGCATCTGAATCTGCGAGTAAACTGACCACCTTTTTTGCCCGTGTAATGGCGGTATAAAGTAATTCCTTACTCAATAAATTTTTCGCAGCTTCATCCAAAACCACGGCAACATGTGTAAATTCAGAACCTTGTGATTTATGAATCGTCAGCACAAATGCAGTTTCAATACTTTTCGGTAAGCGTGTCGCAGGCACCCATTTTTCTAAACTGGGAAAATACACTTCGAATTGTGACTGACCATCCCGACTGCGTTTAAAACAAATCCCAATATCACCATTGGACAAACCGAGTTGGTAATCATTATAGGTCATCATCACCGGACGTCCGACATACCAATCCCCTTGCTTGCTCATATGCAATGATAAAGCGTCGAGTAAGCGTTGTTCGATTTGGATATTGAGCTGTGATCAAACCTAAAGCGCCATGTCGAATCGCGGTCAAAATTCGATAATCATCAAAAACTTTGACCACTTTTGCTATGCAAAGCTCAGGCTCATCGGCGGTTAAATAGTTTTTTAGGACATCAATATAGTGCTGATAACCGAGCATCAATTTGTCGTAATACTGCGTTCGATCCCATTGCTTAGACATATTGATGGGCAAATATTCCAGTTGAATCTGGTCTTCCATTTCCGCTGTCAGTGTTATGGCTTTTATTTCACTTGGATGAACCACTTGCGCAGCAAATTTTGCGAGCAATGCAGCACTGTTTTGATTCGGCTGTTGCGCTTGAATAAATTGCGCCATTTTCCCAATCAATGCATCTTGCTTAAAACGACGACTGTTGCGCAAATGCACACGATTCTCGGCTAAAGCTGGAACTTGTTGTAGGTCGGCAAGCACTGAGCCAACATCGACCGCTGCTAATTGATCCGCGTCACCCAACAAAATGACACGGGCATGATCTGGCACAGCAGACAACAGCATATTGGCCAAGCTTAAATCCAACATCGAAGCTTCATCGATCACAATCACATCATAAGGCAATGGTTGTTGGGCATGAAAACGTGGCTGAGCATTGCTGCCTAAACCCAATAAACGGTGAATGGTAATCGGATTGAGTTGTTTTAATTCATCCGTCACCAAGTCCTGAAGTTTTTCATCATTCAAAGAGTTTTGCAGCGCTTCTTTCATTCGCTGTGCAGCTTTACCTGTGGGTGCTGCCATCGCAATTCGAATATTCGGCATCGCTTGATTCAGTACGGCAATAATCCGCGCCAAAGTATAGGTTTTTCCTGTCCCCGGCCCACCGGTAATGATATTCAGCCCGTGCTTGGCGACCATGCTTAAGGCTTGAATTTGATGTTCATCGGTCAATAAATTGGGATAAGCCGAGATATCAACCGCTGCTATGTGTTGCTGTTTTAAACGTGCCACCTGCTGTGCCAAGGACTGTTCCAAAGCCCAATAACGATACAGATACAAGCGCTGACCATCAAAAACAAACGGCGCAATCTGTTGCTCAATATGGGCAACTGAAACCACCAGATCATTTAAAGTCTCGGCTTGTTCCGAACTTGCAGAAATACAACTGTCGCCCTGTTGAATTGCGTCAAGCACTTGCTCAATAATGTCACTGCCAGTTTCGTGCTGCGGTGCATGACTAAAGGGCTTCTGGCGAATAAACCGACTCCAAGTGCTGATCCATTCAGCGCTTTGACCCTCTTTCATTTGTTTATTTTCCACACAGTTATCCTCAAAGTTACCCACAAGCTAATTTATTGTTTAAATACTGTTAATTTCTATCAATTAGACAATTTTGCTGCTTTTATCTTCAGCAAAATAGCCCAAAATAGCATCAAGACGCAGCACAAATTCAGCACTTGGTTTCCAGTGATAGAATCCTTGCTCCGCTTGTCCATTCATGCCGCGCAAATACAAATAACTCGCGCCACCCAAATGCTGCTCAATGTCATAATCCTGCATTTGTAGCGCTAAATAACGGTGCAAAGCCACCAGATATAAGCCTGCCTGCAACCAATAACTGGCTTGTGACATACTTTGCTTAATTTCCGTTGCAGCATAATGGTCTGATCTGTACCTAAAAAATTACTTTTATAATCGGCAATGTGATATTGCTGACCATCAAAATAAACCAAATCAATCGATCCTGTTAAATAGCGCGCAGAATTTGCAGAGTTAAAATCCAGCATTTCAATGCCATATTCTGCATACAACTGATGAATTCGCTGGATCGCTAAAACATGATCTGACAATGACAGATAAAAAGGAAATTCGGCTAAATGTTCATGTTCGGTCAGCTGATCCAATTTAAAGGTTTGATGCAACGGCGTGGCTAAAACTTGCTGTAACCATTCATTCATCCAAGCAATCAACTGTTCTTCATCTTCTTGCTGAAATTCTTGCGCATATTTTGCTGAAAGTTCTGTCCATAAACTTGGATAGTCATTTTTAAAACGACGTCGAATTTCCAAAGCCCAATCCTGTTGGTCTTTAAAATCAATATGTTCAAAAATTTCATGCAGAAACGTTCCCGCGACCGTTCCCATGGGAAACTGACGTTTAATCCATGACAAGGGTTGTATTGAGGTTGTTACAATGGCATCGGTCAGATGTATTTCATCTGCCGCACTGAGCATTTTTTCAGTCTGCACAGCCAAAGCATCAATGGCTTGTTTACGCG
The DNA here is from genome assembly GCA_963812025.1 of uncultured Gammaproteobacteria bacterium. Taxonomy (GTDB): domain Bacteria; phylum Pseudomonadota; class Gammaproteobacteria; order Pseudomonadales; family Moraxellaceae; genus Acinetobacter. Next base: position 120,280 of record CAWETQ010000002.1, on the reverse strand, counting down.
TTAAATGTTGTGCCAACGCACTAAAACTGGTTTTTGAACGTGGATAAAAACGCTGGGTTGGAAATTTCAATGCCTGTAAAGGTAGCAATTGCTTGTTGCTTGTTTAATCTGTAATTTAATGGGTTTTTCATGCAGTAAAGCTTCATCGGCACTGGCAGCATGAACAAAAGCTTGCCCACGCCAAAACGCCAAACCATTGACTGACTTGCCCTCTTGATCTTGCAATAGTGCATAGACACGATGGCTGGCTCGGGTGAGTGCCACATACCAGAGTCGGTGCTGCTCGGCGACAGCGCGTGCATTGTGCTGATCAATCGCATTTTGATCCGAGCAAATTTTTATCATTCACTGCAACCACACGTTGCAGTTCCACTTGACCCGTCACGGGATGGACATGCTCTACGGTGGAAAAATTCAGGGTTTTATTCATTTCCCTGAAATCTTTATCTGCCCCGAGTAGAAAAACAATTTTAAATTCTAGCCCTTTGGACTGATGGATGGTCATCAGTTGAATGCCTGCCTCATTCGACAGTTTGCGCTCCAGTTCCCACTCACGTTCTGCCGGAGATTGTAGTTGTTTTAAATACCAGTGATAGAGCTTTTGCGCACCTTGATATTGTTCGCTGTGCTGACTCAGCAATTCAGTCAGATGGCGTAAATTCACCACGCTACGTTCATTATCTCGGCTTTGTGTTGCCACCACATTTTTCCAAACGTGGAATAAATTCAAAGCGTATTGCCAAGCGGTTAAAAAGCCTTTTTCCAGCCACATTTCACGGATGCAATCAAAGTCATAAATAAACTGACTTAAGCCATCGGCTTGCGCTTCAAGTTGCATTAACTGTTGTAAATTAAAACCCAATAATCTGCTCAATAAAGCACGTTTGATTTTAGCTTCATCATAAGGATGCATAATCGCGCTGAGCAAAGCCCCGACATCTTTCGCGACTTGATGATCAAACACACTGCGTTTTGAAGGGCGATTGACCCGAATGCCTAAACGTTCCAATTCATATTGGGCTTTATCTAAACCATCGTGGTTTTTCGATAAAATCGCGATATCATTTTCAATCAAATATCGAGGACTGCTCTGCTCCGCCAGATAAAGCTTTTCTTCAATCCCCTGATTCAATAAGTCACGAATTTTCCATGCCACCTGAATCGGTTCATCTTTTTTATCATTCAATAATAACCAACGTAGCGGTTGATGATTTTCACCGTGCGCATCGACCAGTGCTGGATGTGGACGAACACCTGCTGCAACGGGACTGTAAATCACCTCTTCGCCAAAATCCATTTGCCGTTGAAACAGTGCATCGACCGCTTCCACCAAGACTTTGACGGAACGATGGTTATGTCTAAGGCTGTATTCCTGACCTTGCTTACTTAAGACATCGGCACGGGCTTTGTTATAGGTCAGCATGTCGCCACCGCGGAAACCATAAATCGCTTGTTTTGGATCGCCGACCATAATCATGCAACTTTGGCTATAACGCTTGGCATCACGCCAGACTCGCGCCAATATATCATCCTGATCTTGGTTGGTATCTTGAAATTCATCCACCAAAATCAGTGGATAATGCGCCTGTACAAACTTGGCGAAACGTAAACCTTGTTCGCCTTGCAACGCTTCCGACAAGGTGCGAATTTGCTGCGCGAATGTGGTTTCACTTTTTTGTTGTAGCACTTGCGGTAAGCGTTTTTTCACTTCACGGCTTAAATAAAACTTTAAATAAGCATCCAGTACATCCAAATCTAAACTGAGTTTGGACAACGCTTCACAAAAACGGCGTAAGCTTTGCATCACTACATGCTGATCAAACTGATTCAGCACATCTTCAGCACATTTATTTAAGACTTTTTTAGTCGCCAGATCGGTCAGATTTTTCAGTGTTTTTTCGAAATGCGGCGCAAATAAAGCATAGCTGCCTTGCTCCGCCAAAGCCTGAATAAAAGTGGGTAAATCCTCACACAGCGTACGTTGCATTAAGCCATCAGTCCGCCATTTTTTACCAATCACGGCATGATATTGCCCTTCTGGCTGATAATATTCACTTAAGGTTGCGATCAGACTTAAATCGAGCTGAATAAAATCATCGACCAACTGTTCAAACTGAGTTAAATCCAGTTCTGGCGGCGTGACTTCCTGAAACTGTGCCGAAGCAAAGTTCAGGGTATTTTCCACCACGGGGATATAAGCTTCTTGTGACTTTAATTTTTGATTGAGCAGCAAATAATCGACAACATTTTGCGGTTGCAGTTGAATCCATTCCCGCAGTACATCGTGAATTAATTGCTGAGTATAACTTTTGGCATCATCGGTAATATCGGCACGTTCAATTTTGCCACTTTCAAAGGAAAACTCACGCAATAACTTTTGACTAAAACTGTCCAGTGTTCCGACAAATAGCTCATCCAGCTGATCAATCACCAGTTTTAAACGCTCGCGCGCATAATCCACACGCGTCGCATATTCCTGCAAAACCTTTTGCAATAAAGGATCTGTTTCGCCTGTAATTTTGGCTTGAATTTCAGCTTCAGTGAGTGATTGACAGCCTTCGAAATAGCGTAAGGTTTCAAGCAAACGCAGCCGAATACGGTTTTTGAGCTCTGCGGCTGCTTTACGGGTAAACGTGGTCGCAATCACCTGATTCGGCAAATAAGCACCGAGAAAAATCCGCACCATCAAACTGGATAAGGTAAAGGTTTTACCTGTACCTGCCGACGCTTCAATCCAGTGCAATCCTTTAAATTGCATATCGACAATCGGGTTGAAGGATATTTTTGTTAATGTTTGAGGATGATTCATGCTGTTTTATTCCTCAATCACAGATTGATGCCAAAAGACCGGCTGATATAAATGATAGGAAAATTGTGTGCAAGCCTGTTCAAGCAAAGCGGTGGCATCTTGTTCCTGTAAAATAAATTGCCAGTCACGATGCATTTTGGTCGCTTCATTATCGGCAACTGAAAAACCGGTAAATTTGCCATCTTCATGCCAATCTTTATAAATGACATCCATATCTTCGATACACATCTGATTTTGCTCATTGGCTTGCCAGTCATGCGCTTTGTCTTTTTCAGCAACTTTCAGCAGCAAAGCCGCAGGTAAAACCAAAGGCTGAGTTTGTCCGTATTTCCACGCCGCTAACCAGTGCTCAATCCATTCCCGAGCCTGATTGGAACTGACCCCCTGACATAAAATAGTTCGGTCACTAAACACCACAATCCGCGTCAGTTTTTCACCGCCCTCACCCATATTGAGGTAAGCCAGCCAAAGTAAATATTCCAACCACACTTTGGCACGACGTTTGGCACGCGCACTTGAAGCCTCCAGACTGACCCATTGTTCTGCACTATTTTTCGGTAGGCTAAGGTTCATATAAATCTGATCATTGACCTTCCAGACCTGCTGCGTCGTCGGGGTGGTTTCAGATGCATATTTCAATAAGCGATCTTTTAGCCGCTGTTGTTCCAACACACTGACTTGCCAACTGCTGTGTTGCAATTTTCCAATCGGCAGCTGATCCAGCAATAATTCAGGCTTTGCTTCACCTTCATGCTGCTGTAAAAAATGACGCACAGCATAACGCCCTAAACCATCCAGCAATAACGGTTCTTGCAGCGCGGGTAAATCTTCAGGGCGTAAATTTGCCACGCCTAAGGTTTTTAAATATAAGCGTGCAGGAAAAGTCACATCCTGAATCCATTGATGACTATCCAACACCTGCACATCTTGTTGCAGATGTTGATATGGCGTATTCACCCAAGCCGAACGTTGCCCTGTCGCGTGACGAATTTGCCCAGCCACACTGAACCATTGATCCTGATAACGTACAGGCTTTACGGATTCAAAACCAACGGGATCAAACGGCAATAAAGGATGCACGTGATAAAGCGATTGCAGTTGTTCAGGCACTTCGACCCCATGAATATTCACGGTTTCATTGATCGCTGCATCGGGTTGTTTTGACTGCACAATAAATGCCAGATGTTGAATCAGTTCCTGCAACACGGTTGATGGATCACGCACTTCACCATCGTTAATATCGAAACCGTTATAAAACAGCCACAAACTCTCCTGTGCCAAAAGCAGATTATCTAAAAATGCCCCTTGGTCATCTTCTAGGCGTGAACGATCACCCAATTGCGGTTTCAGCAAATCCATTAAATCAAATGGCAAATGTTGGCTGCGATTTGGAAATTTACCACTGTCCAGTCCGAGCATCACAATCAGTTTATAAGGCACAGGACGAATTTGACCAATTTGACTAAAGGTAATTTGCCCCGTCGGTTCAGCATGTTCCAATTGTGTTTCTAAAGTACTGTTAATTTCAGCCAATAAATACGGTAATGGCAAACTCAAAGCACGTAAGGCATGATGATCGTGCTCATCATAAAAACTGGCGAGCGTCAGCATGCGTTCTTGTTTTTTAATAATTTTATAGACACTGCTTAACGATTCGACCCCAGCATCTTCAAATTCAGCAATGTCCTGCATCAGCCGTTTTAGCCATTTTTCAACCGGCACACGTTCGCCTTGTTCATGCGCTGTCATCCAGTCACGGCGTGCATCAAAATCTTGATAAATCTGGATCAATTTGGCAATTAATTCAAAATCACTCGGTAATACTTTGGCAAAACTGAGCGTGCCTTGAAATAAAGTATGTTCAGGAATAGCAATGCCCAAAGCCAAACGATCGAGCGCAAATTTAAAACTAAAGCGATAGTCCTCGTCACCTGCGGATAGACTGCGCTGTAAATGTTGTGCATCTAAGCCACGTTTAAAACCAGCATCAATCAACAACTCCGTCATGCGTTCAATCGAATTGATTTCTAAGCCATATAATTGTTGGGTTGCATTCAGACTCAGCCAATCGGCAAAATCTTCAATGCTAAAACGCCCTTGAATTAACTCAATACGCCCCAGAACGGCTTTCCAAGCATTCAGCGCATCGAGCTGAGTGACCCCTGCAATTTGAATCGGCAAATACACACTGTCTTTAGACAGTTGATGACTACTGCCTGTTTTTTGCTGAATCAAATCGCGTTCACTCGGTGGTGGCGCAAACACGCTACGAATTAAAGGTTCAAGTTCACTTAAACTCGGACTTAAAACCAAAATATCACTGGGTCTGCGCGGTGCATCTTTACTGCCTTGCGCCAACCAATGAATCAGTTGTTCTTTTAAAACTTCCAGCTGGCGTAAACTAGAATGACAGACATGAATCTGAATGGAATCATCCTGCTCATCTAACACATATTGCTGCTGTTCGGGTTCGACCAAATACAACACGTCAGACTGCACTTTAGCCAGTAAATGATCGGCATAATCATCGACAAAAGCATCTGCCCAAATGCCATCTTCGCCTGAAGATAAATTCGATAATAAGGAAAAATGATCTCGTGCTTGTTTACCAAAACGTGTCAGTAACGGATGGCGCGATTCACGCTGTTCTGCATTAAAATTTAAAGTAAATTCCTGAAAGAATTTGCTAATGTCCGCATCACTGGCTTTGGGGTTTTTAGCAATAAAACGTTCTTTCACCCCAACGTCGTAACGCGCTTTCCAATTGGGATCGACACTGTCCGCCCAATACTCTTGCGAAGGGTTGTAGTGCAAAATATAAATATCAATGTATTGCCCCAAACGGCGTAAAAATGCCAGTTGCATCGGCGGCAAATCCAGCAAAGTAAAAATCACCAACTGAGACGGTAATTTTTTTAAGGCCGCTTGACGTGTTTCAGGATCATCTAAAATTTCCCAAAACATGGCATCAATACTTTGCATTTGCTCAAAATCTTGATGAAAGACTTCCTGCCATAACCAACGCTGCCATGCTTCTAATTCATGCGCCTGATTCAAGGTAAATTCAGAAATTTCAGTATTGGTTTTAAAAAACATCTGTTCAATGGGCAGTGGTTTATTTTGTCCCCACGCCTGCAACCAATTGCTTTGACAGTTGCACAGATTGGCTGGGCAATTTTTCTGACAATGCCCACGATATTCCATGTAATGACTAAACAAGCGCGAGACTTGTTCCGACACCCAATACAACATGCCTTGCTTTTTCAGCTGCTTTTCCACCCCTTGTTCTAGGCGGTCAGCACTGTCATAGATGCGCTGTACAATCGAATATAAAGGATGCTCTGTAGTTAAAGGATTGTGTTCCGCTTGAATAAAAGTTTTTAACGCTTGAAAGATGCGCCACTTAATAATAATCCGTGGAATATTGGCTTTACGGACTTGTTCTTTTTGCTCGACCAACACCCATTGATAAGCTGACCATTGAAAACCACGAATACGATGATGAAATTGTGTGTTGGCGCTAATGCCTTTTTGTTCTGCTAATTTTTGCGTTAACCACGTTTCAACCGCATGCGACGGCACAATAAAATGTTGGGTTTTGAGTACCTGAAAAGGCGTTACAGCAGGCTTATTCACGGTCGTCAACATGGCATGAACCAGTACATCAATACGTTGACTTTGAATCACATGAATTGCCATGAATGATCTACTCCACTCTTTTTTAAAATACAATGCCTACAAAAGCATAAAAATTATTTACTATACATCTGCATCTGTCTATGTCACTTTGATATTTTGGTTCGATTCAAAAATGCTTTGAAATTCGTACCTTAATAGGGTCTTTTGACATTTCACCCCTAGTCATTAAATAGAAAAACCAACACGAAGTTTAAGGTATTTACATTATGAAAATAGATAAAATTCCAGACTCCATAGATCCAGCATTAGATTTAGACATCATTCGTGCCGAATGCTTGGAACTGGTGCAAAAACGCGCTTACATTTCTGCGGGTGCTGCGGTCGTACCTGTGCCATTTCTGGATGTGGTCATTGATGTCGGAATTTTGTCACAACTCATTCCAGAAGTGAATGCGCGCTTTGGTTTAGCACCCGAACAAATTAGTGTCTATGACCCCGAAACCAAACAAGTGCATTGGCATGAACTGCGCAAACGCGGTATCGAGTTCTCAGGACTGGTGGTTGCGCGTACTGCGGTTAAAAGCTCCATCAACAATGTTGCCGCTAAAGTCATCACCAAACAAGTGACTAAATTTATTCCCTTAGGTGGGCAAATTATTGCCGCAAGTTTAGGCTATATGGTCATGAAAAAAGTCGCTACAGCGCATGTGGAAGACTGTTACAGCCTAGCAAAAAGAATTCAAACAAAACAAAATGCTCAGCTTGTCAGTTAAGCTGAGCGGCTATCAATCATTGACCATCAAGGCAGATCATCCCACTACTGAGAGCTTAATCTGCTCTCAGCTGTTTTAAAATGCTTCGCAATACCTCTAAGCGCGCCATATATTTATCATTGGTGGCAATAATATGCCACGGTGCATGCACGGTACTGGTTCGCTCAAACATATCTGCGGCAGCATCTAAGTAACCGTCCCATTTTTCACGATTACGCCAATCATCGGCAGTAATTTTAAAGCGTTTATGCGGTGTTTCTTCCCGCGCTTTAAAACGCGCCTCTTGCTCATCTTTACTAATGGCAAGCCAAAATTTGATTACCACGGTTTGACTGTTGACTAAATCTTTTTCAAAACGGTTAATTTCTTCATAGGCACGTTGCCACTCGACCTCATTGGCAAAACCTTCTAGCCGCTCGACCAATACCCGACCATACCAAGAACGATCAAAAATGGTAATGTCTTCATCGGTCTGTAACTTGCTCCAAAAACGCCACAAATAGGGATGACGTAATTCATATTTTTCAGGTGCCGCAATGGTGTGAATGTCATATTCACGTGGATCAAGATTTTTCACAATGCGCTTGATCGCGCCGCCTTTCCCCGCCGCATCCATCCCTTCAAAGACAATAATCGCTTTACGCCCATCAAAGCGCAGTGCTTCAGCCACTTTAAGCGATAGTTTTTTCAATTCTGTTTTATAGTTTTCTTGATTGACCGCCTTATTTTCTGGCGCTAATAACAGCTTAGGAACTGCCGCCTGTTTCCACTTGGTTTTGTTGCTGCTTAAATGTGCTGGACAATGCTCTAAAGCACGTAAAATATGCTGGGCAAATTGTTGATCACGTAGCTGGGCATCTTCACAATCAATCACAGTCCAATCATCGGTAAAACGCTGACGCAGTTTTTGTACATTGTCATATTGCTTTTTATTACGCCAATCTAAACCATGTAACTTATGCCAATGCACTTCACTCGGTTTCATATTGTCCAGTCGTTTTTGCAAAGACTTCCATGACAAGTCAAACCAGACTTTCACCACATCGACATGGTTGTTTTTTAAATCCTGTTCAAAGGTTCGCATATCCTCGACATAGGCATCAAATAGGGTTTCATCTAATGGTTTCGACACATGCAAAGCTGTCATTAACAGGTCGCTATACCAATTGCCAAACATCACCATAATTTGACCTTCAGCAGGAATAAAGGGTGCATACGGTTGCCAAAACGTTTGATTTTGCTTAAACATATTCGGCGCATCTGCTTTGACGCGCAAATAACGTGGATCGACCCATTCACGTAGCTGCTTAACAGACTCGCCCTTACCTGCCAATTCAATGCCATTGACTAAAATCAGCACACTTTTGGCATTTTTTTGATCGCGGGTATTTTTTAACAAATATTGCGCTTCAATCAAATTCAAGGAAAGTTGATCTTCACTCACCAGCTGACTTTCAGTTTTTTCTATTTTTTTTGTAGACATATGATTTCCAAATCTTTGTATTTATTTCAGTATATCCAAGCATAGAACAACGCTGAATCATAAAATATGCATTTTATGTTGCGTGAAATTGCTGCTTTCTACATTAAACTGACTTCTTTTTAGTCATTTTTATCACAGATTGTCATAGCGAGTTTGCCCATCTCGCTCTAATATTTAACCATCTAAAAAATAATAGAGATGCTTGATGTCAAAACTGGCTGCATTGGATGACTTATTAGAGTTATATTATCAATTAAATTATCATCAAAATCCTGATGTTTTTCAGCGTTTACAAGACGTGCAAGCTTGGCAAAAAGTACGCATGCAAAGCACGCATCTGCAACAATTTGCTGAAAAGCACAATATTTTAATGTCTGAATATTTTCTCAATCGTTTATATGGCGGTTCCGATTTTGACGCTTTGGCGGGGCAAATTGCACGTTTAATGAAATATGCGCATAAAGCAGAAAAACTGATTCCTGAAAATGCCATCAAAACAGGTACATCGGGCGTTTCTTTGGCTATTTTAGCCGTACAGCTGGATGAGCAAGTCGCGATGCAATTGCTCAAAGACTACCATCCGCATGAAAAGTTAACCGATGAAATGATGCGTTTGACCTATCTTAAACTGGATCAAGGACAACAACGCCTTAAACAGCTGGATTTGCTCGATCAACTGGGCTTGAGTTTAGATAAATATATGCGCTCATTTATGGTCTATACCGCATTTAAAATGTGTAAAGGTGCAGCCAGCAAATACAACTTTCAAGTGATGTATGAATTTATGCAGGATGGCTTTTTAGCGATGAAACCGTTAAAGTCGGCAGAGAAATTTGTCAAAGATTTTACTGCGGTTGAACGCCAAATTATCCATCAAGTTCACGCAGCCGATCCAAATCCATTTCAGTATCAATGATGCTGTTCTGCACATAACAAATCGAGCTGTGAATCAATATACAGAACAGATTTCTGTATATTATTCATAACAATTGCATGCTGATTGCTGTACAACGTCTTAGAATCTGTCATCATGCATGCACTGTAACATTAACCCTATTTTTATGTTAGGAGTGACTCTATGTCTAATGAAAATCAAACGCCTACCGCTACCCCTGAGTCGGCACCAAATACAGACAAAGTAAGTCCTTTCTTAACCGAACCGCTTCCACAAGGTACTGCTCAAGGTCAGCAACAATCCTTACAACAAACGCTGACGGATACCCCTGTTACAGGTTCAGTACCCAAATATAATCTGCCACGTGGTGCCAATACAGGCAACGTCGGTGCAACCACACACTTTGGTTATCAAACGGTCAGCAGTGATGATAAAGCACAGAAAGTGGCTGAAGTCTTCCACTCTGTTGCCAGCAAATACGACATCATGAATGACTTGATGTCGTTCGGTATTCACCGTCTATGGAAACGCTTTGCCATTAATATGTCTGGCGTACGTCGTGGTCAACATGTACTGGATATTGCAGGCGGTACAGGCGATTTAGCCAAAGTTTTTAGCCGTGAAGTCGGCCCTACAGGTCATGTGGTGTTATCTGACATCAATGAATCGATGCTCAATGTGGGTCGTGACCGTTTAATCGATGCCGGTTGTACCAATGTCGATTTCGTTTTAGCCAATGCTGAAACCTTAGAACCATTTGCAGACAACAGTTTTGACTTGCTGACCATCAGCTTTGGTTTACGTAACGTGACCGATAAAGATGCCGCGCTTGCTGCCATGTACCGTGTACTTAAGCCGGGTGGTCGTTTACTGATTTTAGAATTTTCTAAACCTGTATTTGAACCGTTCTCTAAGCTTTATGATTTGTATTCATTTACGGCGCTGCCAATCATGGGCAAAATCATTGCCAATGACTCAGAAAGCTACAAATACTTAGCAGAATCGATTCGTATGCACCCCGACCAACGTACCTTAAAAGGCATGATGGAACAGGCAGGCTTCCAAAACTGTGACTATCACAACTTAACCGGTGGTATTGTTGCGGTTCACCGCGGCTTTAAACTGTAAGGGTTGACGCTATGTGGTCGATTCTGGCACTGGGTGCAGTTGAACGATTCATTCATCATGTCATTGATTTGGATGCGCTTACTCGTATCCAACTGAATGCACTGCAAGGCAAAATGTTGCGTGTGGTCATTGATACCCCGCAACTGTCTGTCGATGTATTTTTTGATGAAAATAAAGTTCGCCTTGAACCGACAGTCACGGGACAAAGTGAAAAAGCATCGATTATTTGAACAACGTCCATTTGATCAAAATCAACAGCTTTCTGAAGCGACTGCCACATTACAGGTTAAAAATGTGGTTGAACTTTTAAAGTTATTGTTTGCAGATGATGTCGGTAATATCCCACTGCAAGGTGACTATCACTTGTTGCAAGATATTCAACGGATCATGCAACAAGCCGAACCTGATTTAGCATCGCATTTAAGTCCTTGGATTGGTCCAAGCCTTGCACATGAACTGGGTAAAATTCAACGTGTACCGCAACATTTAAAACGCTCACTGCAAAGTCACTTGTTCTTTGCTGAAGATGCCTTAAAAGAAGATTTAGCCGTATTTGCCCCACGCTGGCAAATGGATGACTTAAATCAAGATACGCGTATTCTCAATCAAAATTTAGATCGTGCTGAAGCCAAAATTCAACAGCTTCAAGCACACATTGATGCAGCTGCAACTTCTGCTTCACCTCAAGATTAGGTAATAACATATATGATTCCGCACGTTTCACGTTTACTCGAACTTTGGCGCATCGCCGCGCACTATAGACTCGACACGTTGTTTCCTGCGGAAGAATTACCTGAAAAAGCCCGTCATGCGTTAAGCCTGATTCGCATGCACCCTGCGGCATGGTCCAGTCGTGAGCGTAAAAATCCACTCAAGCTGAAACTCGCTTTAGAGGAAATGGGACCGCTTGCAATTAAGCTTGGACAGTTGCTCTCTACCCGCCGTGATTTGATTGCACCTGAAGTTTTACAGCAATTGGTGTTATTACAAGATCGCGTCAAACCGTTTGACAACCATGTTGCCAAAATGCGCATTCAGGAATCCTTAAAAGCCGATGTAAACACCCTGTTTGCTCGTTTTGATGAGCAACCACTTGCCGCTGCTTCAATCGCACAAGTACATACCGCTGCCTTGCATGATGGCCGTGAAGTGGTGGTGAAAGTCACTCGCCCCAATATTCGTCAGCAAATTCTACAAGATTTTGAAATTCTGGATTGGCTAGGTGACAGCGTTAGAAAAACGTCTAGAAGCAGCGCGTGCGCTACATTTATCTGAAATTATTCAGAACTATCGTCAAATTATTCTCAATGAATTGGATTTGACTTTAGAAGCCGACAATACCCGCCGTATGCGCCACTACTTCACTGGCTCAAGCATGATGTATGTGCCTGAAGTGTATATGGACAGCAAAGATGTCATGGTGGCGGAACGGATCACTGGTGTGCCAATTTCCGATATCGCGACCTTTGATAAAATGGGCATGAATCGTGCGGAATTGGCAGAAAAAGGTCTAACCATCTTTTTCACCCAAGTGTTTCGTGACAACTTTTTCCATGCCGATATGCATCCGGGCAACGTCTTTGTCGAAACCATCAATCCTAGCAATCCACGCTTTATTGCACTGGATTGTGCCATTATGGGTGAGTTGTCTAAACACGACCAAATGACCGTGGCACGTATGTTACTTGCGGTCATGAACAGCAACTTCATGCAACTGATTCTGGTGGTGCATCAAGCAGGTTGGATTCCACCGGGCACCGATCAAGATGCTTTAGCGCGTGAAATGCGTCGTACGGTTGGGCCAATGGTTTCGAAACCGATGCATGAACTGGATTTTGCCGGCATTCTGATTCAAGTGATGGATATTGCACGCCGTTTCCATTTGGAAATTCCACCACAATTGATGCTGCTATTAAAAACCTTGGTACATGTGGAAGGTTTAGGCACAGACCTGTACCCAGAACTGGATATCTGGAAACTGGCGAAACCGATTTTGACCGATTGGATTAAAGCCAATATGAGTCCAGTCAAAAATATGAAAGAACTGGGTCAGCAAATTCCAGATCTGCTACTGGGCGCACAAGACCTACCCAGCCTGATGATTGATAGCCTCAATGGTTTAAAAAATCAGTCTGCTTGGCACTCCAAACAACTCAATGAACTCCAAAGCATGCGTTTGCAAATGGAACATCAGCAAAAACGCAGTTGGATGTTCGGTAGCATCATGGCGATTTTGTTATCCATTGCCATTATTGCACCGTGGTATGTGTCCATTTTGCTGATTGCATTCTCAAGCATCCTTGCCATTTGGCGCGTCGCAAAATAACCCAATTTTTATAAGTTTTGAATATTCAGCAGCCTGATGATGAAAATGATCAGGCTGTTTTCCATCGAATGACTGATCAGTCAACAAGTGATGAATATCGCCATTGTCGCTGAAGCCTAGCAGCTTAAAATAACAACACACTTGTATATTTATCCTAGACCATGATGCAAATTCTGCAAAAACACCGCCCTTCTCTGACGATTCGTGCAGGTCATCTTGCACGCCAACTGATTGAAAAAGAAGGTTTACATGCACAGCAAGTTGATATTGTTCCCGGTGCGGCAGGTGGCCCGAAAGGCATTGGCATTCAAGGTTTAGACCAAGCCATTTTTGGTGATTTTTTTGCCCAAGCCCCACAGCGCAGAACTGTGATTGGTTCATCTATTGGCAGTTGGCGTTTTGCCAGTATTCTTGGCTTGGGGTGCAAAAGAAGGCACTGAACGCTTATCTAATTTATATACCAACCTCTCTTTTCATAAAAAAATGTCACGTCAGGAAGTCGCTCAGATTTGCCAAGGCATGTTGATTGATCTGATTCAAGGTCAAGAGCAACAACTGGTTGATCATCCTGACTATCACTTGCGATTATCTCCATTAAAGCCCAGCATATTTTCCAAAGTGATCAAACACTGCCTTTACTTGCCTCTGTGGCAGGTATTATTGGCAGTAATGCACTGGGTCGTAAGCACAATCGCCTGTTTATGCAACGGGTGATTAGCCAACCGTCGTCTGGTCAGCAATTTAAAGTAGAGGATGACTTTGTCACCCATTATCAAAGCTTAAATCGTGACAATGCCATCCCTTGGTTAATGGCATCAGCTTCTATTCCCGGTGTGATGGCAGCTATTCGCGATATTCCAGATGCACCAAAAGGCAGTTACCGTGATGGCGGTTTAATTGACTATCACATTGACCTGCCCTTTGAGAGTCAAGGCATTGTGCTGTATCCGCACTTTAGCGACAGCATTACCCCCGGTTGGTTCGACAAAATGCTCAAAAAGCGTAAAGCCAATCCTGAAAATCAGGCGCGAACCTTATTGCTTTCACCTTCGCAAGAATATTTGCAATCCTTACCGCTTGGACGTTTACCCGATCGTAAAGATTTCACCTTAAAAGGTTTAGATCAAAAACAGCGCATTCAGATGTGGAACCAATCTGTGGCTGAAAGTCAGCGTTTGGGTGATGAATTTTTAGAAATGGTCGAGAAACAAAATTTCCCTCAGTTTATGCAGGATTTATAAAATAACTCGAGCTATGTTTAAACCTATTTCACAAGTCATTTTTTAATCAATACAAGCAATTCGTAAAACTAAAAATAAATTTTAGTAAGTATTGGATTCATGAGTGTGGCATGGATGCCACACGTTTCCCAACTTTCGAGGCAAAACGATCTTAAAAAAGAAGGACGTCGTGTATGGGAAATAAAAGGTTTTTTTTGCGGATGATAATGCCTTTGATCATTTTGACCTTTCAAAAGTAGAGATAATGCCTACGCAAAGGCATAAAAATTGAATTAATCAAATGAGGCCGTGCCGGTTTGAAAAAATTGAACATTTTTTGATTTATGCAAGTTCTCTTTTAAATGATTTTTCTCTATAAAAATAAAAAATGTGATTTTAAGAATCAAATATAAGATGCCGATACAAAGCAATAAAGATGATCAGGTGTATATTTTTTTCTCAAACAGTCGCTAATCACGTACACTATGTAGTTGCGATTTTAATTCGCTCTTTTAAATTTTGAACATATTTTTGGTGAAATTATCATGAACAATTTGCAATGGCTCGATGAAGTAAAATTTAACGAACAAGGTCTCATTCCTGCCATTGCACAGCATCATCAAACCGGTCGTATCCTGATGGTTGCATGGATGAACCGTGAGGCTTTGGCCTTAACTGCTGAAAAAAATCAAGCGGTTTACTTTTCACGTTCACGCCAAAAATTATGGCATAAAGGTGAAGAATCGGGTCATTTCCAAACCGTACATGAAATCCGTTTAGACTGCGATGCCGATGTGATTGTGTTGCAAATCGAACAACACGGTGGCATTGCTTGTCATACCGGTCGTGAATCGTGTTTCTACCGTAAATTGACTGCAAATGGCTGGGAAATAGTCGATGCACAATTGAAAGATCCAAGCCAAATTTACGCGGAAAAATCGGCGAATCCACATACGCTGGCAATGAATGCTTCAACGGCGCAATCTGAACAAATTGAAATTTTGGATTATTTGGGTCAGATGATGGCGGAACGCAAAAAAGCCAATCCAGACTCATCTTATGTGGCCAAGCTGTATCATAAAGGCTTAAATAAAATCTTAGAAAAAGTCGGCGAAGAAAGTATTGAAAGCATTATTGCCGCAAAAGATTTTAAAGCTGAGCCTCAAGAAGACAATAAAAACGATTTAATTTATGAAGTGGCTGACCTGTGGTTTCACACCATTGTGATGCTCGGTTATTTCGACATTGAACCACAAGTAATTTTAAACGAACTCGCGCGTCGCCAAGGCTTATCGGGTTTGGTTGAAAAAGCCAATCGTCAACACTAAGCCGATGACTGTGTCTGATCCCAAAAAACCAAGCGCCACCTATGAGCAAGCCATTGCCATCGACAACGCGCGTTTAGGCAAATCCTTTAAAGTGATTGCCTATGCAGGCACAGGTAAAACCACAACTTTGCAAATGATCAGTGATGCCATGCCTGAACGGCGTGGTATGTATCTGGCATTTAACAAAGCCATTGCAAGTGAGGCACAAAGTAAATTTCATCGCAATGTCGACTGTCGTACCTTTCACTCGCTGGCATTTCGTAGCGTGCCGCGTGGCGTGACCGATAAACTGCGTCTGCCGCGTTTAAGCCCGAGTTTCATCGCCAAAGAATATCGACTCCAACCCATTACCTTACGCCGGATGATGGGTGGACGTTACGAAAAATATGTGATGATGCCCAGTCGTTTGGCCAGTCTCGTCGCCAATGCGGTGAGTTATTTTTGTTCCACCAGTTCGCAATATCCAGCACCGCGCCATCTTCAAGCACCGAGTTGGCTGCATCCCGATGATATTACTGAACTACAAACGCATCTTTATCCCGCCATTGAACGACGTTGGTTAGAATCGATTGATCCAAACCACCAAGCAGGGATTGGTCACGATATTTATCTGAAACTTTGGGCATTGTCTGAACCCAATATTCCAACCGATTATGTGTTGTTTGATGAAGCACAAGATGCCGACCCACTGATGTTGGGCATTTTACTGCGTCAAAGAAACACCCAAGTGATTTATGTCGGTGATGCGCATCAACAGATTTATGCTTGGCGCGGTGCAGTCAATGCCATGCAACAACTGCCTTTGCCTGAATCTCGTTTAACCACCTCATTTCGTTTTGGTGAAGAAATTGCGTTGAATGCCAATGCCATTTTGGGTGCTTTAAATGAAACGGTTCCTTTATTGGGCAATCCGCATCTGCATTCCAAAGTGGTCAATAAACCGCATACCAAACAACGTGATGCCATTTTATGCCGCACCAATGCGCGGGCGATGGAGTTATTGCTCGCCGGTTTAGTGCATGGCGATAAAGTCAGTTTGCAAGCCGATCATGTCAAACTAAACCGTTTTGTCGATGCAGCAAGTATGCTCAAACAAGGCAAACGCGTGACGGATGTGCCTGAACTGGCTTGGTTTAACTCATGGCATGATGTACATGAATATTGTGAAACCAATGATGGCAGTGACATTAAACCTTTGGTGAAATTGGTCGATGATCACGGTACAGAGCCATTAAAACGTGCCTTAGCCAAAATCAGCCCGATTGAGCATGCCGACTATATTATTTCGACCGCCCATAAAGCCAAAGGCTTGGAATGGGATCGTGTGCATATCGAAGATGACTATCAATTTAAGGTCAACGAAAAAGACCATAAAATTAGTGATGAAGAGTTAAGATTGCTTTACGTGGCTTGCACACGTGCTAAAGTCAGTTTAAATATTCACCACATTTACGATTTGGTACAACAACTTAAAAAGCAAATGCCCTTATCGTTGCGTAAAGCTGTGGGCGAATAATTTCAGCTCATTGTGCAATGCAGGTGTTCTATGAAAATCGATACTATTCAACTCAAACATACCCTGCATTTTGCCGATCTCAAGCTGAAATTTAATGACAAACCCATCACCTTGATTATGGGTGATCAAGGTTCAGGTAAAACCAGCATTTTAAAACTCACCTATCAAGTACTGACATGGTTTGCAGCGCGTTATAAAGACTTACGTGCAGCGGGTGTGGTGATGCTGGATCAAGATATTATGTTGACCCGTTTACAATCCAAAATTGATATTCGGGTGCAGATCCCCGAGCGATATTGGGACTTTAACTGAATCAGTGCAGCACAAGACCAAGCGCTTTGTTATTGTGATTGGCAACTGTATAAAAGCTTAAATCGTCATGCTATTGACAGCAGTAAAATGGAAATTCAATCATTCATCCCTGCCATAACGCAAACGTAGCTGCTTAAATTGCAGGCAAAAAAGTTCGATATTTTAAAATATTGGGTACTCAGTTTTCATCTGGCTAAACACGCCACACTCAGAAAACAGAGACGGGCGCATAATGGCTATGCATGTGCGCAAAAATAATTGATGTTGTTTTATTCATGTAATAAAATCAAGTAGATTTCAATTTCTATAGTAAAATCCGATTTTACGATTACTTTTTACAAGTTGCGCAACACAGCTTGTTTTTCAATATTTTTTTAACTCAGATTGGCTTTCAAGATAGAGAAGTTTGGATTGCTCTTTGCAGTCCTGTAGTCCTTGAAAGATAACATTCACCCTTAGGTTTTTGATAAACCTAATTCACGACAATGGATATGAGTGTGCTACCGATTATTATATTGTTACCGTTAATACTTGGCACCACCCTTGTCTCGTGGCTGAAAAATTTTTCACGCGGGGTAACGGCTTTAGCGGCAATTGGAGTCAGCTTAAGTAGCTTGATTCTATTATTGACGCAAGCAAAAGGTGTTTTCAATGGTGCAACGATCACGCAAAGTTGGTCATGGCTACCTCAGTTAGGGATCGAATTAAGTTTTCGTTTGGATGCTTTAGGTTTATTGTTTTGTTTGCTGATCAGTGGTATCGGCACCCTGATTTATATCTATGCTTATTATTATTTAAACCCCAAGAACTCGCTGAGTAAACTGTATGTATTGCTCATGCTGTTTATGGCATCAATGCTGGGCATTTCCCTATCCAATAATTTAATTTTGCTGCTGATTTTTTGGGAGCTAACCAGTATTTCTTCTTTTCTGCTGGTGGGTTATTGGAGTAATTACGAAGCCGCTCAACGTGGCTCACGTATGGCACTGACCATTACGGGCATGGGTGGTTTAGCCATGCTGGGTGGATTCATTTTGTTAGGTCAAATTACCGGGACTTATCAAATTGACCAAATTTTAACCATGACTGAAAAAATTCAAAGTCATTCGTTATTTGTGCCCACCTTACTGCTGATTTTAATGGGTGCATTTACCAAAAGTGCGCAGTTCCCGTTCCATTTTTGGCTGCCCAATGCCATGGCAGCGCCAACGCCCGTATCAGCCTACCTACACTCTGCAACAATGGTCAAAGCAGGTATTTTCCTGCTGGCAAGACTCTCCCCTATTTTTGTCGGTGCTGCGCTGTATCACAACATTGTGACTTTCGTAGGCTTGTTTACGCTGTGCATGGCAGCCTTCTTTGCCATTTTTAAAGAAGATTTAAAAGGTTTACTGGCTTATTCAACCATCAGTCACTTAGGTTTAATTGTCTGTTTATTGGGGATTGGATCTCCTCTCGCCATTGCCGCAGCCATCTTCCATATTATTAACCATGCGACGTTTAAAGCCGCCCTATTCATGATTGCCGGCATTATTGATCATGAAACAGGGACGCGTGATTTACGTAAACTCAGTGGGGTTTGGCAGTTACTCCCGTTCACTGCCACTTTAACCATGATCACCGCTGCCTCAATGGCGGGTGTGCCACTGACCAATGGTTTCCTGTCCAAAGAAATGTTCTTTACCGAACTATTGACCAATCTTTCTGGGCCAGTGCTGATTGGCTCGGCAATTGTGGCAACATTGGCAGGTATCTTTGCGGTGACTTATTCAGTGCGACTGGTTCATGGCGTTTTCTTTGATGGACCTTTAGGCAAAGCCGTTCCCAATAAAGATGCACACGAACCACCTTTGGGAATGCGTGCACCTGCCACTTTTCTGGCGATTTTATGTATTTTAGTTGGGCTATTCCCTGCCCTCTTGGTTGAAAATATTGTCAATTCAACCACACGCGCCAGCACACAGTTACCGAATTTTACCGGTACTCATCTTGCCATCTGGCATGGTTTTAACCTGCCATTACTGATGAGTGCAATCGCACTTTTAGGCGGATTATGTTTCTATTTTGCTTTAGCCAAAGGTGGTCAAATTCGTGAGATTGACCTTGACCCGATACTGGGAAAATTCCAAGGTCGCGTATTATTTGATTTATTTTTAAAACATTTACTGCTGAAATCACGCCAATTCAAACGTAAAACTGAAAGTGGTTCACTGCAAAGTTATTTAATCTGGATCGTGGCTTTTGCTATTGCATTGGTTGCCATGCCGTTAATTAATCAAGGTTTAACCACAGGTACGCGTGAACTTATTCGTGCTCCCGCCATTGCAATTGTGCTGTGGTTACTGTTGTTCTCTGCTTGCTGGATGATGTTGTGGTTCCACCATGAGCGAATTAAAGCCGTACTGATTAGTGGTGCGATAGGCTTAGTGGTCACGATGGTATTCGTGACGTTGTCTGCACCTGACCTTGCTTTAACCCAAATTACTGTCGATGTCGTCACCACCGTTTTATTGTTGATGAGTCTATCTTTATTGCCACAGCTCACCCCTTATGAATCGAGTGGCTCACGTCGTTGGCGTGATGCCCTGATTGCGATTGGCGGTGGCCTTGGCATTGGTTGGATTGCTTGGCTGATTTTAACCCGTGATCACAATTCAATTTCATGGTTCTTCATGCAGCAATCCATTCCTTTGGGCGGTGGTACCAATGTCGTCAATGTCATTTTAGTCGACTTCCGTGGTTTCGATACCTTTGGAGAGATTACCGTACTGGGTATTGCTGCGATTGGTGCACTTTGCTTAATGGATGGCATGCGTGCACACGGCACCACGATTACCCAAGGTTTAACCTACCGCTTTAATCCGTCACCATTAATGTTCCGTGTGACCGCTTCATGGATCTTACCGTTAGCACTGGTGGTCAGTTTATATATCTTCCTGCGTGGACATAACTTACCGGGTGGTGGATTTATTGCCGGTTTAATTACCTCATTGGCTTTGATCATTCAATACATTGCACTGGGTCAAGATCAGGCTGAGCAAATGTTAAAAGCCAAATCAGGACGTTTATATGAAATTTGGATTGGTTTAGGCTTGGTCATTGCGGGACTCACAGGCTTAGGCGCTTGGTTGTGGGAACGTCCATTCCTGACCAGTGCGCATATTTATGTCTCACCACCTATTTTAGGTGAAATGCATCTGGCCTCTGCTGCGCTCTTTGATCTGGGTGTTTATATCACGGTCGTTGGTGCAACCATGCTATTGATTTCAGTATTAGGTGATTCACGCCATTCCAGCATGACTGGTCCAGTTGTACCGAAGGGGGAATAAAATGATCAGCTTAGAATTTTTACTTGCCTCTGCCATTGGTCTACTTACTGCAACGGGAATTTATTTAATTCTACGGGCACGTACCTTTCCTGTGGTACTCGGTCTGGCAATGATTGGCTATGCCGTCAATTTATTTCTTTTTGCGATGGGGCGTCTGCAAGTCAATGCACCTGCTGTGCTTACAGAAACCACTCAAGTGACCGATCCCTTACCTCAAGCTTTAGTGCTCACGGCCATTGTGATTGGTTTTGCCACCACGGCTTTTATTGTGCAACTTGCGCTACGCAGTCGTTATGAAACAGGGACAGATCACGTTGACTCTAAAGAAGATATTATTCCTATTGACCCACGTGAGGATCAGCCTTAATGAATGCTGTCATCCAATTCTGGACTGAACACACCCCTATTTTTAGCATTTTAATTCCAGCTTTTACTGCTTTTTTATTGGTGTTACTCGGTAATCCAGGCGCGGGCTCATTAGCACACGATTGGCGCCAACCTTGGCGTCGTGGCATTAGTTACATTTCTTCAATTTTAGGTTTAGCCACGGCTATTCTGTATTTAATCTCTGCCAGTAGCGGACAAATCAGTGTCTATAATTTAGGGGAATGGGCTGCGCCATTCGGGATTGTTTTGGTGCTAGACCAACTTTCTGCCCTGATGGTCGTCCTCACTTATGCTCTAGCAACCGCTATTTTATGGTATGCAAGTCATGAGTGGGATACACGTGGCCGTTATTTCCATGCCATGTTCCATTTCTTATTGATGGGTTTATGTGGTGCATTTCTGACAGGCGACTTGTTTAACTTATTCGTGTTTTTTGAAATCCTGTTGATGGCATCCTATGTGTTACTTTTACACGGACAAGGCAAAGCACGTTTTCAACTGGGCATTCATTACGTCACCATTAACTTACTGGCTTCTGCGCTCTTTTTGATTGGTCTAGGCATCATTTACGGCAGTGTTGGCAGTTTAAATATGGCCGATGTCGCACGCTTAATCCCGCTTTTAGAACCCGATCAACATAAGCTTGCTGTTGCGGGTGGCTTATTACTCTTTGTGGTTTTTGGTATTAAAGCTGCGATGCTACCTGTGGGTTTCTGGCTACCTAAAACCTACGCCGTTGCCACAACCCCTGTTGCCGCGATTTTCACCATTATGACCAAAGTGGGCATCTATGCCATTTTACGAATTAATGGCACAGTATTTGACGATCATTTGAGTCAAAGTATTTTGGTGTCTTGGTTATTACCGATTGGCCTCATTACTTCTGTTTATGGCGTAATTGGCGCAATTGGAGCAGAACGACTACGCCGCTTCGTCGGATTTATGATTCTGTCGTCTATCGGCACCATCTTAATCGCCATTTCGCTGTTCAATACCTTGGCATGGGCCGCTGCACTGTATTATTTAGTGCATAGCACCCTGATTGCCGCTGCATTTTATTTGCTCTCAGGTTGGATTACCTCGCAACGTGGTGCATTTAAAGATCATTTCAATGTTGCACCACAAATGAAACAGCAGAAAGTTGTTTCATTAACCTTCTTTTTAATTGCATTAATGATGGCGGGCTTACCTCCATTTAGTGGCTTTTTAGGTAAAGTCTTTATCTTACAAGCCACATCACATTCACCATATCAATTACTCATTATTATTGTGATTTTAATTGTCAGTTTACTCAGTATTATCGCCTTTACCCGCATCGGTTTTGTGCTGTTTTGGCGTGCGACACAACCCGAAGAAAATCCAAATTCAGCAGAATATAAGGCCTATCAAGCCTTGCCCGATCAAGCCCCTGCTCGAAATGACAAAACCATCTATTTACTGCTTTTCAGGTTTAATTCTGTATATGGTCTGTGCCAGCCCAATTCAGCAATATATGTTTAAAACGGCTGAACAAATACAAAATAATGCCTTATATGAAAGCAGCATTTTGAAAAGGGATCATCTGAATCAGGTCATCAGCGTACAACCGTATGATCCAGAAAATTTACCTGAAACCAAATATGGCGGTGAAACGGTTGATCCAAATGCACATCTCATCCCTTATGTTATTGCTGAAAACACCTTAGAAGGTGAACATATTTCAGAATATAAACAGCGCCAAATCAATCAACAACTGGTGCAAGAACCTGCCCATCCAGATGATGCCAAACTTAAACCTATGGAGCCTTAACTATGCAAAAAACATCGTTTTGGGAAAACTGGCTACCGCATCCATTTGTTTCTGTCATGGTGGCTTTAAGCTGGATCATGCTTTCCTATAGCATTGACCCAGCGACATTGCTGATGGCTTGTATACTCGGAATTTTTATTCCACGCTTAGTCAAACCCTTTATTGCCCGTACATCGAATATCAACTGGTTCTTGGCATGCAAATTATTTTTTGTGGTGGTTTGGGACATCATTATTTGCAATATTAAAGTGGCTAAATTAGTCCTTGGCCCTACGCATAAACTACATCCAAAATGGTTTCGAGTGCCCTTAGAATCTCAGCATGAAGAAGTCAATGTCTTGCTTGCCCTGATTATTACCACGACACCCGGTACGGTCACCGCGGGGATTGACCAAGATCGTGGCGATATTTTAGTTCATGCCCTCAGCAGTGATAATGTAGAAATGGACATTCAAGAGATTAAAATTCGTTATGAAAAAGCACTGATGATGATTTTTAATGTGCCATCAGGAGACGACGCATGAGCATTTTGCCTTATACGCTGGGTATATGTATGGTTGCCATCACCATTTCAATGTTCCTTTGCCTGATTCGCTTAGTCATTGGCCCTTCTATTGTGGATCGTCTTTTGGCTCTAGATACGCTGTTTCTTAATGCCACCTGTTTAATTGTCATTTTAGGCATTTATTGGGCAAGCACCTCATTTTTTGAAGGGGCACTCTTGGTGGCGATGCTTGGTTTTGTCTCAACGGCAGCCCTCGCCCGCTACTTTACCACTGGTCATGTCGTGGATTAGGAGTAAAAAATCATGCAACTTGTTATGGAAATTCTGGTTTCAATTTTTTTATTGATTGGTGCCATCTTTACACTGGTGGGTGGAATTGGCATGGTTCGCCTCCCCGATTTATTTATGCGTCTACATGCACCAACCAAATCAAGTACTTTAGGACTGGGGAGTTTTTTAATTGCAGCCATTATTTTTGCTGCCTTTAATGGGCGTTTTGGTTTTGCTGAAATACTGATTACCTTATTCGCCTTTATTACCGCACCCGTATCCGCCAACCTGATGGCGCAAGCAGCCCTGCATTTACGTTTACGTTCCACCAGTGGTGAAGTACCTGAAAGTTTAGACCGACCGCTCCCTTGGCAACGTTCTCGAGTTCGCCAGCAAAATCAAAAAAAATAGTCTTCATCCTTTAGGAGCTTCGGCTCCTTTTTTACAATTCAAATCAATACCTTCCTAATGCTTCGACATCTACAGCATATTTTTGTGCAAGTGTATGCATTAAAGAGTTGTAGCTTCGATAATCCTGAAACTGATCTGATGGTTTAATATCGACAATATTGCCTGTAATAGCTTTCACCTTGTTCAATTTGATGGGCAGCAACAATCCATTTAAAGTCAAGGTGATAACACGCTCCAAATTGAGCTTTAGAAAGTATCCACTTTATTTAGGACGGGACAGAATACCCATAAAAAAAGCCACCCGAAGGTGGCTTTTTTGCATATAGCTTGCGCTATATTAATTATTCATCATCTTTTTTTGCTTCTTCAGGAGGTAAATCCTTCACTGCTTCAGCAATCAAACCAAACATATAGTTACCATATGCATTGGTTTTATCATAATGAAAACGCAATCTTGGCGTAATACGTGTCTTAAGACGACGACCTAATTCATGACGTAAGAAACCAGAAGCACCATTTAACACGGTTAAAGTTTCTTTATTTGCCACTTCACTTTGCTCATCGCCAAGTTCACGTCCCATCACTGTGACGTAAACTTCTGCATAGCCTAAATCTGCGCTGACTTTCACCGCAGAGATGGTCACTAGACCACCTAAGCGTGGATCTTTCAGCTCTTGACGAATCAGTTCTGACAACTCACGTTGTACCGTATCCGCCATTCGCTTAAGACGTTGACTACCCGCCATTAAAGACTCCGTTTAATCAGTTGAACATCATAAACTTCGATTTTATCAAGTACTTTGATGTCTTTATAACCTTTCACAGCAAGACCACATTCCATACCAGCACGAACTTCTTCAACCACTTCTTTATAACGACGAAGTGATTCAAGTTCACCTTGGAACACCACAACATCATCACGAAGTATGCGAATTGGTTTATTACGGTATAACATGCCTTCAAGAACCATACAGCCTGCTGCTGCACCAAACTTACTTGAGTGGAACACTTCACGTACTTGAGCTACACCTAGAATCGTTTCACGATGTTCAGGCGCAAGCTTACCGCTCATTGCTGCTTTCACATCATCAATCAATTCATAAATGATGCTGTAGTAACGAATGTCGATACCGTCAGCATCAGATTTTTGACGCGCAGTTGTATCAGCACGTACGTTGAAACCTAGAAGTACAGCTTCTGAAGATTCAGCAAGCGTTACGTCAGATTCAGTAATCGCACCGACACCTGAACCAATCACACGTACACGAACTTCATCAGTAGATAAGCTGTTCAATGCCACGGTCAATGCTTCTAAAGTACCGCGTACGTCAGTTTTAAGCACCACATTGACATAAGGCACATCTTTCTTGCCCATAGACGCCATGATGTTTTCAAGACGCATTGCAGATTGACGCTCAAGACGTTGTTCACGTTCACGTGAAAGACGAGCATCAGCAACTTCGCGAGCTTTCTTCTCATCATTTACAACAAGAACTTCATCACCCGCCATTGGCGCTTCAGGAAGACCTAAAATCTCAACTGGGATTGAAGGACCTGCTGATTGAATACGTTTACCGTTTTCATCCACCATCGCACGAACACGACCGTAAGAACCACCAGCAAGAACAAGATCACCGACTTTCAATGTACCGTTTTGTACAAGAATAGAAGCAACTGCACCACGGTCTTTATCAACACGCGCTTCAATTACCACACCTTGTGCAGCACCTTCTTCAGATGCTTTCAATTCAAGTAATTCAGCTTGAATCAGGATAAGATCAAGAAGGTCATCAATACCTTGACCCGAATGCGCAGAAACCATTGCAACTGGTACATCACCGCCCCATTGTTCAGGCACGATTTCTTTAACCGTCAATTCATTTAATACACGATCTGGATCAGCAGATTCTTTATCCATCTTGTTGATTGCAACAATGATCGGTGTACCCGCAGCACGAGCATGGTCAATCGCTTCAGCAGTTTGTGGCATAACACCATCATCCGCTGCAACAACAAGTACCACGATATCCGTCGCTTTCGCACCACGTGAACGCATTGAAGTAAATGCAGCATGTCCAGGCGTATCTAAGAAAGTAATAATGCCTTTCTCAGTTTCCACATGATATGCACCAATGTGCTGTGTGATACCACCTGCTTCGCCCGCAGCCACTTTAGTGCGACGAATACGGTCAAGAAGCGATGTTTTACCATGGTCAACGTGACCCATGATTGTAACCACTGGCGCACGAGTCGTTTGAATACCACGTGCTTCTTCAGCTGCTTCAAGTAAGTTATCTTCAGCTTGCGTATCGGATACACGAACGGGGTTATGACCCATTTCTTCAACCACAAGTGCGGCAATTTCTTGCTCAATCGCTTGGTTCTGCGTTACAAGCTCACCCATTTTCATCAGTGATTTAATCACTTCACGAACCTTGATTGCCATTTTTTGTGCAAGATCAGCAACAACAATCGTAGAGCCAATTTCAACATCATAAACTTGTTTTTTAACTGGTTTTTCAAAACCATGTTTATTTGACTGACTTGTTTTCAAACCACGTTTAGGCTGTTTACTGAAGCTTTGCTCTTCCTGACCACGACGTCCACCTTTCTTCGGTGCACGTGTGCTGGTGGTATTACCACCACGTTTAATTTCACGGTCTTCTTTCGCAAATGAATCTTCATATGCTTGACCAACAAGACCAGCGGCAAGTGGAGAATCATCAACCACACGAATCGTTGCAGTGGTATCTTCAGCGGTGTACTTAGACGCCATTTGACGCATTTGTTCAAGCGTACGTTGTTGGCCTTCTTCCGCTGATTTACGACGTGCTGCTTCTTCAACTGCTTTTAACTGCGCTGATTGAGCTTCACGAAGTTTCTTTTGTTCAGCTGTTTCAGTCACTTTAACCGCTTGTTTAACAATCGGTTTGTTATTTGACTTACGCGTTACTACAACGGCCGCTTTTGAAACTTCTTGCTTAGCTGTTTGTTGCTGAGCAGCAGCACGCATTGCTTCTAAAGCTTGTTTCGCTTTAGAGGCACCTTGAGTATTCGCGCTAGAATCAGGACGAGTATTTTGTTGCACTTGATCACGACCTTGAGGTTCAGTCTGTGATTGTTGTTCTGCTTTCGCTAAAGCTTCTGCTTTAATTTGTTCTGGATTCGGCTTAGTAAACGTATGCTTTTTACGCACTTCAACGTTAATTGTCTTCGCCTTGCCTGAGGTACTTGCCACTTTAGCCGTACTGGTTGTTTTACGTTTCAACGTGATTTTTCCTGCATGCCCATCGTCTTGACCATGAATTTTCTTCAAATGGTTAACGAGGGTATCTTGTTGTTCAGTGGAAATAATATCTTCAGCTTTACGTTGCGGTAAACCTGCGTCACGAACCTGCTCTAGGAGCTTCTCAACTGGACGTGATACGCTGAGAGCTAACTCTTTAATCGACTTGTCCGTCATATATTTCCTCCTAGTTAAACCATGATTCGCGCGCTTTCATAATGAGTTGGCCTGCTTTTTCAGCACCTAAACCTTCAATATCTTCAATATCGTCAGTCGCTTGGTCTGCCAAATCATCTACTGTTACCACACCACGAGCCGCAAGTGCGTACGCGATTTCCTGTGTCATCCCGTCCATTGCAACGAGTTCTACACTTGGATCTTGGATGTTTTCTTGTTGTTTTAATGCATCAGCCAATGTAATTTCTTTTGCACGGCTTTGCAATAATTCAACAATTTCAGCATCTAATTCAATTTCATCAAATGTTTCAGCTGGAACATAAGCAATCTCTTCCAAAGAAGTAAAGCCCATTTCAACCAAAGCCATTGCCAAATCTTCTTCAATATCTAGACGACTTACAAACATGTCCAAATATTGTTGAGCTTCATTTTGTTGACGCGCATAAAACTCTTCTTCGAGCATCATGTCCAGTTTATAGCCTGTTAATTCAGATGCTAAACGGACATTTTGACCTTGCGAGCCAATGGCACGAGCCAATTGATCAGTAGCTGCGAAAATGATATCTGCACTATGCGCATCTTCATCAATCACAATGCTCGATACATCAGCAGGCTCTAAAGCACTGGCAATGTACTGTGCTGGATCGTCAGACCACACTACGACATCAATACGCTCACCATTTAACTCTGATTGTACTGCTTGGATACGTGTACCACGCATACCAATACAAGCACCCACAGGGTCAATACGATGATCGTTGGTTTTCACAGCAATTTTAGCACGAACACCCGGTTGGCGTGCAGCTGCTTTAATTTCAATGATTTCTTCAGAAATTTCAGGAATTTCTTTCTTCATCAATGCCATTAGCATTTCAGGACGCGCACGGGTCAACAATAACTGTGCACCACGACCTTCACGATTCACGCTATATAGAATAGCGTTCATACGTTGTTTAGGACGAAGAATTTCTTTCGGAATCATTTCTTCACGTGAAAGATACGCTTCAGCATTATCACCTAAGTCAATGATAAAACCATCTTTGGTTTGTTTTTTCACTTCACCGTAGATGAGTTCGCCCACTTTAGATTCGTATGCATCGGCAACTAAAGCACGCTCAGCTTCACGAATTTTTTGCACAATTACTTGTTTGGCAATTTGTGCAGCAATTCGACCAAAATCAATCGATTCAACTTCAAGTTCACGAATATCACCGATCGACCATTGTTCAGGATCTAAATCAGAGATTGCATCCTGACATGCAGGCATTTCATGATCTTCATCAGCAACCACTTCCCATTGACGGAAAGTACGGTAATCACCCGTTTTACGATCAATTTCGACACGTAAACGTGCTTCTTCTGCGTGTGTGCCTTCGTAAAATTTCTTTTTAGTCGCAGCAACTAAAGCTTGTTCAAGTGCTTCAAAAATTGCATCACGACTTACACCTTTTTCGTTACTAACCGTTTCTACTACGGTAAGAATTTCACGAGCCATAAGTCACCTATTCGTTCAGATTCTTATTTATTGAATGAATTAATCTTGGTAGATCAAATTTGATTTGTCGATATTATGACTGTCTATTTCAAGTACGTGTTGATTTTCAACTTCAACTTGAATGATCTCATTCTCAAGATCAACAGCAATCAGTTTTGCTTGAAATTTACGACGGTTTTCTACAGCACTAATCAGACGTAAAGCAATTTGCTTTCCAATATAAGCTGGCATCTGGTGAAGTTGAAAGAATGGACGATCCCAACCCGGAGAAGACACTTCTAGTGAGTATTCACCAGAAATTGGATCATGCACGTCAAGCATTGCGCCTACTTGCTGGGTTACGCGAACACAGTCCTGTACACCAATACCGAGACCTTCTTCGAGCTCACCATCTTCATTCATGATAGGTTGCGTGTTATTTTCATTCGCTTTATCAATATAGATACGCAATAAAGAACGCTTACCTTGAGGAATAAATTCAATTCCCCAAAGATCTACATTACAAGCTTGCACTGCAGGAGTTATTAGGTCTTGAAGTGCTTGTGTTTTATTTGATAGCTTCATTTACTCTCGTCATTGTTGTGCGATTCAATCGTCGCTGTGACCGGTTCAGACTAACTCAACTATATTAGTAGTGAAACATGACAATTTGACCAATGGATGTCGACACTACACGATAGCCAATAAAAAAGGGCGTAATCGCCCCTGTGTACACAGAAAAACCAAAGTCCACTGTGCAAAAAGGCCCACCATTTTTGTGAGCCTTTTAGAAACTTGGTAGCGGGAGCTGGATTTGAACCAACGACCTTCGGGTTATGAGCCCGACGAGCTACCAGACTGCTCCATCCCGCAACAACATGCAAAAATTATATACAACTTACTGAACATTTTCAATCAAAAACTATTCAGTGGTTGCTTGATTAAGTTGCACCTTAATCAAAAGTGGTAGCGGGAGCTGGATTTGAACCAACGACCTTCGGGTTATGAGCCCGACGAGCTACCAGACTGCTCCATCCCGCATCAACCTGCAAAAATTCAATCACGATTAAAATTTAATTTAAATCGCCTATTTAGTTTGCCTCTAAATAGTATTGGTAGCGGGAGCTGGATTTGAACCAACGACCTTCGGGTTATGAGCCCGACGAGCTACCAGACTGCTCCATCCCGCATCAACAGATTTGCTGCACACACCAACTTATGTTCTGGATTACAAGTTGGTGCGGAAGGGGGGACTTGAACCCCCACGCCCGAAGGCACTACCACCTCAAGGTAGCGTGTCTACCAATTCCACCACCACCGCAGCTGTGTCGCATTCTAGTCGGATCATCTCCAAAAAGAAAGGACTAAATCAGGTTATTCACCTGTTTTCGGTGCAACTGGCGAAGTTTCACTCGAATTTGCTGGAGCAGTCGTGGTCGTTTGTACCGATTTTAAACTATAAGCATCGGTGGTCTGTTTTTTGGCAAACACAGCTAAAGTTAAACTGGTGACAAAAAATAACGCGGTCAAAACTGCAGTCAAACGCGTTAAAAAGTTACCTGATCCGGAGGCACCAAATACAGTTGCAGCACCGCCGCCACCAAATGATGCGCCAGCATCTGCACCTTTACCATGTTGTACCAAAATCAATACAATCATTAAAATGGCTAAGATAATATGTACTACCAGCACAAAAGTTTGCATGCCGAACTCCTAATTATTTTGTATTTGCAAAAGCTTGAGCAATTTCATAAAAAGACGCTGCATTTAAAGATGCGCCACCCACCAGTGCACCATTAATATCTGGACAGGATGCCAACTCTACTGCATTTTCGGCTTTAACACTACCGCCATACAGAATAGCCATGCTTGCACCAAACGCTGTGATTTGAGTTAAACCTTCACGAATTTTGGCATGCATCGTTTGAGCATCTTCAGGTGACGCTGTTTTACCCGTACCGATTGCCCAAATAGGTTCGTATGCAATCACAATCTTTTGCCACTGCTCGGCTTGAACCACCGCTGCGATATCGCAGATTTGTTGCAATACCACCTGCTCTGCTTGACCATTTTCACGTTGTTCTAGGCTTTCACCCACACAATAAATAATGGTTAATCCAGCAGTTAAAGCATTTTTAACTTTTTCATTCAGGATTTGCGGCGTTTCATTAAAAATTTCACGGCGCTCAGAATGACCAATCAGTACAAAATCAATGTGCTGATCTTTCAGCAGCTCAGCACTCACTTCACCGGTATAAGCACCCAGCCCCGCGACACGAGAAACATTCTGAGCAACGGTGTACACTGGACGCACCGAACTTGCCAATTCCGCTTGAACACTGGTCAAAGCAAGCATGCTAGGCGCAATACCGATATGACAATTTTCTTCTTTAATTTCATTATTTTGCAATAATTTTTTAAAACCACTTAACAGCTCTTTGGCATCTGCGTGCATTGGGTTCATTTTCCAATTGCCGACAACCCAAGGAGTAATAGCCGAACCCGACATACAGTAACCTATTAAAAACAATTCATTAAACCGCGCACATTCTACACGGAATTCAATATTTTTTAGATAATTTTCGCACGGCTTTTTTGTGCCAAACCTATTTTTGAAAATAAATTACCGCATTCTGAAAAAAACTTCATCTTGTAATTACGACTGGTTCAAAGTTTTATCTAATATTAAGTAGATGACAACGTTTTAAGTTATGGTATTTTTATATAACAAAAGTATAATTTAAAAATACCAATTATAAACAAATTGATTTATTAGCAGGCATATTCAAGCATGACAGCATTAAAAGGTTCACCTAGATTTACCGGTTTCAATCGACGTTTAGTTGAAGAAGGCTTAATTTCTGCTGAAAATATGCAGAATGCGATCTTAAATGCCAAAAAAGCCAATCAAGATATTGTGCCTTTTTTAATTGACCAATTAAAAATGTCATCCTTAGATATTGCTGAAAAAATCTCTCAAGAGTTTGGCGAGCCACTTTTCGACCTCAGCGCTTATGATTCTGTACAAATTATCCGTGAAGGCATTGACGAAAAACTGATTACCAAACATCGTATTTTACCAATTTTTAAACGTGGTAATTTACTCTACGTCGCTACCAGCAATCCGACCAATATCGATGCGATGGATGCGATACGCTTCAATAGTAAAATGAATGTTGAAGCTGTGATTGTTGAGCATCCAAAATTAGAAAAACTGATTGAACAAAATTTTGCCGAAGCGGATAGCTTTGAATTTTCTGACGATGATATCGATTTAAATTTAGAGCAAGAAGATCTCAGCAATAAAGATGATGACGACAACGAGCAACAACAAGCTGATGAAGCCCCGATTGTCAAATACATCAATAAGCTGCTGATTGATGCAATTCGTATGGGTGCTTCAGACTTACATTTTGAACCTTATGAAAAAACGTATCGCGTGCGTTATCGTGTCGATGGGGTACTGCGTCACATTGCAACACCACCCTTACAACTTGCCACACGCTTAGCCTCGCGTTTAAAAGTGATGTCCCAGATGGATATTTCTGAAAAACGCTTACCTCAAGATGGACGAATTAAACTCAAACTTTCCAAAAGCAAAGCCATCGACTTTCGTGTCAACTCATTACCGACCCTCTTTGGTGAAAAACTGGTGCTGCGTATCTTAGATCCATCCAGTGCGATGCTGGGGATTGATGCGCTCGGTTATGAACCAGAGCAAAAAGAACTCTTTATGCAAGCTTTGGATAAACCGCAAGGCATGCTACTGATCACTGGTCCTACAGGTTCAGGTAAAACGGTTTCTTTATATACGGGCCTAAATATTCTTAACCGTGAAGATACCAATATTTCAACTGCCGAGGATCCCGTCGAAATTAACTTAGAAGGGATTAATCAGGTCAATGTTAATGCTAAAGTGGGTTTAACCTTCTCTGTCGCCCTCAAATCATTTTTACGCCAAGATCCAGATATTGTGATGGTCGGTGAGATTCGAGATTTAGAAACCGCAGAAATTGCCATTAAAGCCGCACAGACTGGACATATGGTGATGTCAACGCTACATACCAACAGTGCGCCTGAAACACTGACGCGCTTAAGAAATATGGGCGTACCTTCCTTTAATATTGCAACCTCTGTAAACTTAGTGATTGCACAACGTTTAGCTCGACGTTTATGCCCACAATGTAAAATTCCTTCAGATATTCCAGAACCCAGCTTATTGGAAATGGGCTTTAAAGAAGAAGATTTAAGACATCCAGATTTTCACGTTTATCAACCCGTAGGCTGTTCAGAATGTCGTGATGGTTATAAAGGCCGTGTGGGTATTTATGAAGTAATGAAAGTAACGCCTGAAATTTCGAAAATTATTATGGAAGATGGCAATGCGCTTGAAATTGCAGCGGCATCGGAAAAATCGGGGTTTAATAATTTACGTCGTTCAGGATTAATGAAAGTCATGCAGGGGGTAACTTCTCTTCAAGAAGTTAATCGTGTGACTAGCGAATAGATAAAGTATTTAAAAATAAGGATAAACGCATGGCTGTCAAAAAAGCACAGATGATGCCAACCTTCAGTTATGAAGGGATCGATCGCAAAGGGGCTAAACTTAAAGGCGAATTACCGGCACGTAATATGGCACTGGCTAAAGTGACTTTACGTAAGCAAGGCATTACCATTAAGACCATTCGAGAAAAGCGAAAAAACATTCTCGAAGGTTTAATGAAAAAAAAGGTATCCACACTCGATATCACCATCTTTACCCGTCAGCTCGCAACAATGATGAAAGCTGGTGTACCTTTAGTCCAAGGCTTTGAAATTGTTGCGGAAGGTCTTGAAAACCCATCTATGCGCGAAGTGGTCTTAGGCATTAAAGGTGAAGTTGAAGGCGGCAATACTTTTGCTGGTGCCTTACGCAAATATCCACAGTATTTTGATAATTTGTTTTGTTCTTTGGTTGAATCGGGTGAACAGTCTGGTGCACTCGAAACCATGCTCGACCGTGTCGCTATTTACAAAGAAAAAAGTGAACTTCTAAAGCAAAAAATTAAAAAAGCCATGAAATACCCTATCGCTGTTGTTGTGGTTGCGCTTGTTGTGACCATTATCCTCATGGTTAAAGTTGTTCCCGTATTCCAAGATTTATTTAGTTCATTTGGGGCAGATTTACCTGCTTTTACCCAAATGGTGGTGAATATGTCAGAATTGGATGCAGAAATACTGGTTTATTTTAATTATTGCGATTGGGGCGATCATTGCAGGCTTTCTTGAAGCCAAAAAACGCAGTAAAAAATTCCGTGATTTTCTCGATAAAGCAGCACTTAAAGCGCCTATTTTTGGTGACTTGGTCTATAAAGCGATTATTGCCCGTTATAGCCGTACCTTAGCCACCACTTTTGCTGCCGGCGTCCCACTGATTGATGCCTTAGAATCAACTGCGGGCGCAACCAACAACTGTGTTTTTGAAGAAGCGGTGCTTAAGATCCGTGATGACGTTGCAACAGGTCAACAACTTCAATTTGCCATGCGCGTCACCAATAAATTTCCATCCATGGCGATACAAATGGTTGCCATTGGTGAAGAATCGGGTGCGCTCGATGCTATGCTTGACAAAGTTGCCACCCATTTTGAAAATGAAGTTGACAATGCTGTCGACGGTTTGACCTCAATGATGGAGCCTTTAATCATGGCCGTACTTGGTGTGCTGGTCGGTGGTCTGGTTATCGCCATGTATCTCCCAATCTTCCAAATGGGTTCTGTGGTTTAATGCAAGAATTAATCGCTTATTTTACAAATAACTCAACTGCACTATATATTGCAGTTGGGCTTTTTAGTTTATGTATTGGTAGTTTTCTCAATGTCGTCATCTACCGCACGCCAAAAATGATGGAACAGGAATGGCGGCAAGATTGCCAAATGTTTCTTCATCCTGACCAAGCGATTATTGACGAATCCAAACTTACCCTGAGCAAACCTGCTTCGACCTGTCCCAAATGCCGTACTGAAATTCGCTGGTATCAAAATATACCTGTCATCAGTTGGTTAGTATTACGTGGCAAATGTGGTTCTTGCCAGAATCCAATCAGTATACGTTACCCATTGATTGAACTATTGACTGCACTCGCATCATTGGTGATTGTCAGTGTATTTGGGCCAACACTACAAATGCTGTTCGGACTGCTTTTAACGTGGATACTGATCGCGCTGACTTTTATCGACTTTGATACCCAGCTGCTGCCTGACCGTTACACCTTAACCTTAGCAGCACTGGGTTTAGGCATTAATAGCTATGCCATTTATATCTCACCCACTTTTGCGATTTGGGGCTATATCATTGGCTTCTTATGCCTTTGGATTGTGTATTACCTGTTTAAAATCGTCACAGGTAAAGAAGGCATGGGCTATGGCGACTTCAAGCTGCTGGCTGCTTTAGGCGCTTGGATGGGACCTTTAATGCTTCCTCTGATTGTGCTGCTTTCATCCTTGGTCGGTGCAATTATTGGGATTATCCTGCTTAAAATACGTAAAGAAAATCAACCTTTTGCATTCGGCCCCTATATTGCCATTGCAGGCTGGATTGCGTTTATTTGGGGCGAACAAATTATGAAAGCGTATTTAGGACAATAATTTCAGGTGAAGATATGACATTTATCTTGGGTTTAACAGGCGGAATTGGCAGTGGAAAATCTGCTGCAAGTACATGGTTTGAAACCCAAGGTATCACTGTTGTTGATGCCGATATCGTGGCGCGTGAAGTGGTTGAAAAAGGCCAACCCACTTTACAACACATTCATGCCGCTTTTGGTGATTGGGTTTTACTTGAAAATGGTGAACTGAATCGCCAAGCATTACGTGAACATATTTTTAAAGATCCCAATGCACGTCAAACCTTAGAGCACATCACCCACCCTGCGATTCGCCAGTCCATTATTCAGCAATTGCAAGCCGCGACGAGCCGCTATGTGATTTTAGTTTCTCCCCTGCTGTTTGAAACCAATCAACATGAATTAACCGATCACAGCTTATTGATTGATGCGACGGAAGAATTGCAAATTCAACGTGCCAGTCAACGTGATGGTCAATCCATTGAGCAAATTCATAAGATTATTCAGGCACAAATGCCACGCCAACAAAAACAACATCTGGCCAATGATATCGTGCTCAATGATGGTCATCTTGAGCATTTATATCATCATTTAAAAGCACTGCATGAACGCTATTTAAAACGCTAAAAGCAAAAAACAGTCGATTAAGACTGTTTTTTTTGTTGATCCAGTTGCTGCTGCAAACTGTCTTTATGCATGATCCAACGCCACGGCTGTAAAGCACCAACCGCCATGCCAATCAAACCGCACATAATAGCTCGACTTAAAGGCTCACCCAAAAGGGGTACAGCTAAAATTGCCGCCATAAAAGGTGCCAGCGTAACAATACTACCCGTCTTAAATGCACCAAGTCGTTTAATCGCTTCCACATAAGTTAGGGTCGCCACAATCACTACAAACACACCATGGAAAAGAGTCTGTATCAGTAAGTGTATCGGCTCAGGCCCACTCAAATTTTTCGGAAGAAAAATCAAATAGATCGGGATATAAATAAGCGCAGACCAAATTGCAACACCGGCCATGGAATGCCATGCAGAAAGTTTCCATTGCCGTAATAAGACCGTGAAAATACCCCACCAAATTGCACTTAAGAAAAACAACAGGTCGCCAAAACCAAAGGCCACTCCTGTTTCTTGATACATTAAAAAGCTCATTGCACTGATGGCACTCAGCATAATGACCAAACTGAGCCATGTATGTTTATCGAAAGGTTCTTTAAATAACAGAAATGCAGCCACTGCGGTACATAACGGAAGACAACCATTTAAAAAAATGGCAGCATGTGCTGCGGGCACATAATGAAAAGCACTATAGGCGGTGAGACAATAAACCACACCACCAATCATCGCCAAAAGAAAAGGCTGTTTTTTCCATAGAAAAGCGGTGTCTTTTTTATAGATTAAAATCGGCATTAAAATACAAAATGCTAAAGCAAAACGTAATGCCACAATATCCCACGCACTAATGCCCCAATTGGCACTTAAGCGCGCAGTAAGAGTGAACCCTCCCCAAATACACATGGTAATTACAACAAATACATAACCTTGAGACCGAGGAGACATCGCCAACAACTTTTAAATTTTAAATCAAAAAAGATTACGTGTTACGTTGACGGCATGCTTCATATAAAGCCATACCCGTTGCAACACTAACATTCAAACTCTGTAAATTACCCGCCATTGGGATATAAACCATTTGGTCACACTGTGACTGTGTAATTGGACGCAAACCTGTATCTTCAGCACCCATCACCACACAAATACCTGTTCCAGTAAAATCAAATTCATGTACCGGTAAAGCTTTTTCATCCAACATGGTACCCACCACGCGAACATTAAATTCTTCTTTAATGTTGCCTAAAGTACGTGCCAAATTCGTCACTTGAATAAACTTCACTTTTTCTGCACCACCTGCAGCAATTTTACGTGCTGTTGGGGTTAAGCTTGCAGAACGATCACGCGCGACAATCACCGCCTCTACGCCCATAGCCGCTGCTGTACGAATACATGCACCTAAGTTATGTGGATCAGTGACTTGATCTAAAGCCAACAAAAGCGCTTGAGGATTTTGTTTCAACAAATCATCCAAATCTTGTTCATTCAGTGTTGGATGCGAACGAACTGCGGCAACCACTCCCTGATGAAAAGGCTGACCTGCCAATTTTTCCAATTTTTCACGACTGGCTTGTTGTACACTAATCCCAAAAGGGTCAGCCAAAGCCAAAACATTTTTCAAACGGTGATCGTCACGACCTTTGAGTGTAAATAATGTCAGTACACGCTCTGGCTCAAGCTCAAGTAATGACTCCACGGAGTGAACGCCATAAAAATATTCGGTTTTTGCCATGAACGGCCTCTAAAATAGATGTATACAATACAAAAAAGAAAAATCCTGCAAAGCTGACTTTACAGGATTGATGCTTAAATCTAGTTTAACTGATTCAGGCTAAAATTTCTTTGCCTTAATAAGGCGACTTGTGCTTAGCCTTCTAAATGGCAGACATAATCGAGCACTTCGTCTGTCTCAATTTTAAAACGACTATTGCCTGGCACATAAAAAGACTGTCCAGCGCGAAATAATTCACTTTCAATGCGATCTGCGATTTGCACACGACATTCACCTGAAATAATTTCCATACGTTCAGGGACATGCGTTTCAAAAGTCAGTGCTTGTTCGGTTGGTAAAATGACCCCTAAAGTCTTTTTTGTACCATCTTCAA
This sequence comes from uncultured Gammaproteobacteria bacterium, assembly GCA_963812025.1. Lineage (GTDB taxonomy): Bacteria > Pseudomonadota > Gammaproteobacteria > Pseudomonadales > Moraxellaceae > Acinetobacter. The sequence goes on along the minus strand of CAWETQ010000002.1, from coordinate 81,902 downwards.
ATTGTACCGTATGACTAATACATAGCCCACCAAAATAAACATTCGATTTTTTGACAACTGACACGTGATCAAACTGATTTGACATGCGTATTCTCCAGATAATGCGCATTTATAATTTTTGACGGATGTAGTTTAAAGCCGAGCATTAAACTCATCAATCGATGTTCATAAAGCTAAATTAATATTTTCCAAATAGATACTTTTCTATATCCATATTCAGAAGCTTTTCCATTTGTTAGCGAGAGTCTAAAACAAGCGCATCAGAAGCACAAATAAGTTTTTATACTTCCTCGACTAAAGGTCAATCAGCCTTCGCCAAGCGCGAAGATTAAACCCCAATTATGGCTACAAACCTTTGCTACAGAGCGACATTACAATATCATTGCGCTTGCTCTGACAGCGTCTCTAAAATATGAATTGATCAACCAATTGATGCGTTTTCACTCTATTTGATCACATAAAAAACCATCAAATAGGCTCTAAAATGCAATTCAATTTACCTCTGTGGCTTTTATAGCGTATCTTCAGTCAAAGGTAGTTTCATGTTTATGCTGAATATCAGGTAAAATAATGATGTTTTACGTTATCTTAAAATAAAAGTTGTCTTGTGACCCAAACAAAATTTCACTATCTTAGATTAAAACTTTTCGCAGCTCGGATGCGTTTATGCTGACACACTTAACTCTGATCAATTTTGCTTTAGCCGATCATTTAGCCATTGATATTGAACAAGGTTTCAATGTCCTGACGGGTGAAACAGGTGCCGGTAAATCTTTATTATTAGATGCCCTCTCGGCATGTTTAGGCGAACGCACGGACACCAATTACGTCCGTTTTGGTCATGATAAAGCAGATGTCACCGCCATTTTTAGTTATCAAGCACATAGCGCAGAAGCCGAATGGTTAAAAAGCCATGAGTTGGATGATGAATCGGGTGAAATTCATTTAAGACGAGTGATTTTTGCCACAGGTCGCAGTAAAGCATGGATTAATGGTCGCCCGAGCAGTCTGTCTGAACTGAAAGAAATTGGACGTTTACTGGTACAACTGTATAGTCAGCACAGTCAGCAGCAATTACTCGAACCACCTTATCCGAAGCATTGGCTCGATCGTTACAGCAACTTTTACCAACCTGCACAAGATGTTCGTGATGCTTATAGCACATGGCAAAAAAATATTCGTCAGCATCAAGCGGCTTTAGATGCACAAGCGACGCGACAACAACGGATTGAAACTTTAGTATTGCAGCTTGAAGAACTCGAAGAAATTATCCCAATTGACTATAAAGAGATTGAGCAAGAGTTCGACCGTTTAAGCCATCATGAACATATCATGCAAGATTGTAGCTATAGTTTAGCTGCCTTGGATGATGCTGAGCAAAACATCACCCAAGAAGTCTCTACCATTATTCGCCGCCTTGAATCGCATGCAGGTCGTAGCGAACAACTGTCCGAAATTTATAATTCGTTACTCAATGCACAAAGTGAAATTGAAGATGCGACAGCGAATTTGCGTCAATTTATAGATCGTCAAAGCTTCAACCCTGAACGGGTCGAAGAGCTGAACGCACAGCTCGAAATCTTTCATCGTTTAGCACGTAAATATCGAACCCAGCCTGAACAGCTGAAACAGGATTATCAAACTTGGCAGACGGAACTTGAACAACTGCATCAGCTGGAAGATCCTGAAACTTTAGCCGAACAGGTTGCCTTATCTCAGCAAGACTTTTTAGCCAAAGCACAGCACTTAGATGAGATTCGCCGTGCAGCAGCAACACCTTTGGCAAAAAAACTGACCGAACAAGTGAAACAATTGGCCTTGCCTGAAGCCTATTTTGAATTCAAATTTGAACCCTTAGAACAAGCCACAGCCGAAGGGTTTAGCTTTATTCAACTGCTGTTTACTGCCAATAAAGGCATTCCCGCACAACCGTTGGCACGTGTCGCATCAGGTGGTGAATTGTCTCGTATTGCACTGGTCATGCAAGTGATGAATGCGGAAAAAACAGAATCCGAAGTTTTAGTTTTTGATGAAATTGATGTCGGAATCAGTGGTGGTACCGCAGAAATGGTCGGGCGTTTATTGGCAGATTTAGCGCAACATGTGCAAATTTTATGTATCACGCATCAAGCACAAGTTGCAGCTCAATCTGATCAGCATTTATTGGTTAAAAAGCGCCAAACCGATCCTGCAAGCAGTACCATTCTCAACCTTACTGAAGAACAACGGATTGATGAGCTGGCGCGTATGACCGGCGGTGTCGAAATTAATGACACTACGCTGCAACATGCCAAGCAATTACGTCAGCTTAAATTTCAGCAGGTCTAATTTTGTCGATTAAATCACAAAAAATGATTGGCGAAACTCAATTAGTTTAGTAAGTTAAACAGAAGAACATTATTATTAATTTAATCAGCTTTTTAATTTTGAGGGGGAATGACTTAGATGACTAAACAATATCTAACACATCGCTGTCTCATTGCGCCTCCCGATTTAGCCGATGATTTTTTTGCCAATACCGTGATTTATTTAGCACGGCATGATGAAGAAGGCGCTCAAGGCATTATTATTAACCGCCCATCTGGTCTTTCAATCAAAGAACTCTTGAATGACCTTGAAATCGAAGCGGATAATGTCAATCCTCATGACGTATTACAAGGCGGGCCTTTACGCCCTGAAGCTGGATTTGTACTGCATACCGGTCAACCAACATGGCATTCATCAATTGCTGTGGGTGAAAATGTCTGTATTACCACATCTAAAGATATTTTAGATGCCATTGCCCATAATGAAGGCGTTGGACGTTACCAAATTGCCTTAGGTTATGCCAGTTGGGCTAAAAACCAGCTGGAACAAGAAATGGCGCGTGGTGCTTGGCTGATTTGTGATTCGGATATGGATTTAATTTTTAACTTACCTTATGGTGACCGTTTGGATGCTGCCTATAAAAAAATGGGCGTAGACCGCACTTGGCTTTCATCAGAGATTGGACATGCCTGATTTATCACAACCCTACCTGATTATGGCCTTTGATTTTGGTACACAAAAAATGGGCATGGCAGTGGGTCAATCCATGATTGAAAGTGCCAATCCGCTTGCGCTGTTTCCGATGAAAGATGGCATTCCGAACTGGGATGAATTACTGAAAATTGTGAAACAGTATCAACCGACTTTATTTTTAGTGGGTTTACCGTTAAATATGGATGATACTGAATCCGAACTTTCTGCACGTTCACGCAAATTTGCGCGTCGTTTACGCCATCAAACCAATATTGAAACCTTGATGGTGGATGAGCGTTTAACCACACGTGAAGCACGTGATGAATTGGATCATTACCAAGCACAAGGTCGGGGTAAAAAGTTAGCTGCGGATAGTATTGCCGCTGCACTTTTTATTGAAAGTTGGTATCGAACCCCTGAAGGTGTTACACCTTAATTTTCTAAAAAATTCAAATCATTCTCAGCAAGATTGCATCAAAAAAGCCATTCGAAATTGAATGGTTTTTCATTGAAATCAATAAAAGGCTAGCTGATTATTTGACTGGTTTTGCAATATGGATGGTTGCCGTCGCCCTGCGATAAAAGTTTTAGTCGCAACAATCCAAGCCATTTTGTTTGGATGAAATACGAATCGTGGAGAAACTTTCGCAGCGTGTGATTTATGTGAAATAAAATAGACAAACCACCCACCCAAATCAGGCTAAAAATAAATTAAATGCTGACGAATACAGCATCACCACAACAAAAGCGCGCTTTTGCTTAATTTTTTGTTATAAAGTAATACTGATTATTATTTCCCTTTTAATGCTTTGACCAAGCAGGTACTTATGGCACTTTCTAGTTTTGGTAAGATTCTCACTGTTTTGGATCTATTTTCGGTGCCTCGCCCTATCATTAATGTTGATATCATTAGTGAAGAATTAGGATTGTCTAAACCCACCAGCTACCGATATTTAAAAGAACTGGTTTCCACCGAATTACTGCAACGATTAAGTGGCACGTCAGGGGACTATACTCTGGGTTCTAAAATTGCAGTGTTGGATTACATCTCCCGAACCACCGATCCTTTGGTGCAAATTAGCATCCCTTTTATGCAGCAAATTGTGGAACGTACTGAATTTTGTTGCCTGCTCACACATTTAAACCATGATTCATGTATCGATCTTCATCATGAATTGTTTAAAGATGTCACCTTGCTTTCTTATGGTCGGGGTTGCCCACGCCCTGTGTTTGTCGGTTCATCGCCGAAAGTGATTATTTCACACTTACCGAAACAAGGGATTTTGGACTATTACCAACGCTTTGCGGTTGAACTTGCCGAAGTTGGTTTTGCTGAAAATGAGGCTGAATTTTTACTGAAAATGAAGCAAATTAAAAAACAGGGTTATTATTTTTCTAACGGCGAACTAGATCCAAAAATTGCAGGCTTATCTATTCCCATTAAGTTTTCAGCCAAAGAACCGCCTTTAGCATTGACCCTACTGGCATCAAAAAATCGCTTTGAATTTGTAAACTTACAGAAATTAATTGAAATTTTGCAAGAAAATGCCGCATTGATTGAGAAAAAATTTACGGAATTGTCGAAAGAGGCATTGTAAAGACATTCAAGTGCAATGAGGTTGATCTCCATGATGTGCCGCATGCTGTAGCAGTACTTCAAGCATGAGTGCTCTTAAAACCACCATTACAACCAGCCTTCGATATGCTCTTGGCAATCGAAAGTATAAAAAAAGCCTCAAACGATGTTGAGGCTTTTTTAATTGAGAAAATTAACGCACGTGCACTTTTTCTTCAATTTCTTCCACACTAATATGGCGTACGTCTAAACCTTTCACCATATAAATCACTTGTTCAGAAATATTTCGCGCATGGTCACCAATCCGTTCTAAAGAACGTAACACCCACAACACATTAATCACTCGTGAAATATGACGCGGATCTTCAATCATATAAGTCATTAAAGTACGGGTTGCCGATTGGTATTCACGGTCAATATCTGCATCGGCAAGGAGTACACGTAGCGCTTGTTCGACATCTAAACGAGCAAAAGCATCTAGGGCATCATGAATCATCACACGCACTTGATTGCCAATATGGCGAGTTTCCATATAACCACGCGGTGAACTGCCCTCTTCACATAAATTTTGTGCAATACGAGCAATTTTTGATGCTTCATCACCAATCCGCTCTAAGTCGGTATTGGCTTTCGACATGGCAATCACCATACGCAAATCAATCGCTGCTGGATGACGACGTGCCAAAATCAGGGTTAAAGCTTCATCAATTTCCATCTCTAAACGATTGACGATATTGTCTTGAAATTGCACATCGATCGCCAAGTTCGCATCGGTATCTAATAACGCGCGAATCCCATTGGCAACTTGCTGTTCAACTAAGCCACCCATGGTCATAAACTTGGTATTTACATCCTGCAAATCTTCATTAAATTGCGAAGAAATATGGTGATTCAACACCGGATTATTTGGCAAGGGGCATACTCCACAACAACGATTTTAAGATTGGAAATTTTGGTTAATATTAAATCACATCTAATATGAAACTTTGATGACAACAGCCAGCTATTTAGCTGGCTTGTTACAACGATTTCTCGACCAACCATGCATTCATTTGTTCAAGGTCTTGTACTGTTAATTTCCCAACAGCAGCTTTTAAGCGCAAGACATTCATTAAATAATCATATTGTGCATTTAAGTAATCTTGTTTGGCAGAAAAAGCATTTCTTTGTGCCAAAAGCACATCGACCATGGTTTTCAACCCTTCTTGATATTGCGCTTTAGAAGCTTGAGCAACCATGCTGGATGAATCCATCGCGGCTTTACGTGCTTGTAATTTGGCTTGATCGGTTTCAACCTGCATATAGGATTTTTTAACATCCGTATTGGCTTTACGAATAGCTGCATCCAATAGTGCTGCACTTTTTCTCACATTCAGCGCAGCTTTTTGCATGGATTTTTGCGTTCTCCCACCAGTATACGCATTCCAGTTCATTTCGACCCCAATTTGATCAAATTGACCATCACTGGAAATAATACTTTGCGGCGATTGTTTGCTATAGCCATAGCTTCCCACCGCCTCAATTTGCGGATATAGCGCGGCTTTTTCTACTCGTTTTTGATCTTCTGCATAACGCTGTTGTATACGTGCCTGTTGAATGGCAAGGTTTTGGCTTTGCGCTAAAGTCATCCATGCGGTTAAGTCCGCAGGATAAGGTTTTTGAAATTGAAAATCTTCTCTTAATACCGCTAAATTTTCCCGATATGCTCCAATAAATTGCGCCAGTTGTTCCTGTGCCAAAATCAACTGTACATGCGTCGCAATCCGATTGGCGCGCGCACTTTCATATTGCGCATTGGCTTCACTAACATCGCTCTTTGCCACCAAACCTTCTCTAAGTTTAGCTTTCATCATATTCAGTTGTTCTAATAGCGCTTGTTCTTCTTGTAAATGGGCTGTGGTTAAACTCTGTTGGCGTAACACATTAAAATAAGATTCAGAGACATTTAAAATATGCTCTTGCCGTTGTAATGCTAAAGTCACTTCACTCAAACTGAATGAAGTTTTCACCTGTTTCAAACCTTCCCAAGCATCCCAACGGAAAATCGGTTGTCGTACCGTCATCGCAATCTGTTGAGTGGTGGAAGAAGATGACATAAATGCATCTGTAGGAAAGCCCTGAAGACTCGTCTGACTGCTCTGTTGGCTTTTACGCGTCACATTGCCAGAGAGCGTAATCGTCGGTAATAGATTCCCTTTGGCAATCCCCAAATTCAGTTGATCGGCTTCATATTGTAAAAGATTAGCTTGCCAGTTTGGATCGGTACTTTGCGCACGTTGATACGCCTCGACCAAATCCAAAGCATCACTGCATGGACTGGCGAATAAAATACATGCACTGATCACTATTTTAATCTTCATTTTTATCGTCAACCCCGACAACAATCCAGCCAAAAATATACAGATTCACAATAAAAACAATATGGTAAAAGAATATCATCCTTGATTTTTATTCATTTTACACTCTACCCATGCGATATGAATTTATCGGCACAATGTAAACTTATGATCACAACGCGTAACCAAACTCCTTCACAATACTACACAGACAAAAAAAATTTCAGCGATAAAATAGCTCCAGTCCCTCAAAAGCATTTTTGCATGTATTCAGATTTAAAATGACTGTGCCTTTTCATCCACTTTGCTCTATAAAGCGTTGCTTTGCTTTTGTCATTTTTATACTTTTACTCGGATGTCAAAAACCTGAGCCACAGCCTATTCCTGAACAAGTAGAAAAACAATCACAACAAGATGAACCCGTTGATTTATCTTTATTATGCAAAAATATTGAAAAAAATATGCTGGAAATTAATTCAGAACGCACCACTTTTGCTTTGGAACAAATTAATCAAGATTTAAAATTATGCTTACCGCTTTCAACCCTCGAGGAACAAAAGCATTTTTTAGCCCTGTCTAATCAGATGTATAACCGCTTTTTAAACGTCGACAGAACAGCGCTACAACAGTCTGCTTTCGAAGCCTATGTATTTAATTTATCTCAGCATCCCACCGTTCAACAAAAGCATTTTGAACAACTGACTTTACGAGATCAATATTTACTCAAACATAAAGGACAAGCTTATATTGAGCTGTTTGATACAGGTAAAGGCGTATTGCATTATCGTCGTAGCCCTGAATATTTAGCCAAAATTTTTGCGCCCTATATGCCGCAAGCAGAACAGGTCTTTATCGACAATTTAGCCTCACAAAATGTAACGCCTGTCTTTGTCGGAAATAGCTTAATGATTGAGCCACATGAGATTGTAGCCCGCGCTTTATTTTGGGAAGATTATTTAAATCAATATCCTAAAAGTAGCTATCGCAAAGATGCAAAATATCTTTTGCAGATGTATAGCCTATTTTTATTTAAAGGGATGAGCAACTCTGCGGTCTCTGACAATTACTTAAACAAAGATGCGATTCAAAGCAGTTCTTTAGAGCAAATTGAAAAATTAGCTGAGGTCGAAAATTCTGCTTTGGCGACTCAAGCACGCAAATTTATGCAATTTTTACAACTTTCAGAACAACAACGCTTACAGCAAATTCCTGTTCAGCTGAGTGCGCAAGAACCCTCCTCTCGCGCTGACAATCTAATTACTCAGAAACAATTAGAGCAATATTTAGATTTAAAAAACCCCAGTCCGTCTAAAATACGCGATTGTTTTAGTGATGCAGTGTGTCTATAAGCCCATCCTTTGAAGTGAATATCTCTCATTCAGGATAAAAGCGATATTTAATGTGAATGTTTTTTACTAGACAGGCATGTTAAAATTCATCTACCGCTTGACGGAGCGCGAGTAATTACTCGCTGAGATCACCAAAATTCTATATTTCATATATAGCATTTGATGGTGAGTACCGTTGAACCTGATCAGGTTAAGACCTGCGTAGGAATCAAGCCATCTAAAAACTAAAGCCCTCAATTTATTTGCGTTTTGATTTTAAAAAATTAAACCCAATAAATCTGCCACGTTTTTGGTCGTGCTTGATTCGTTGATGTCATTCATAAGGATCATTGCAATGAACCAATTAACGAATCTATCTGCCACAGATATTTCTGCTCAACATGAGCAAGACTCCAAAGATCTCACCCGTATTTTACCGGCCTCAAAAAAAGTCTATATCCAAGGTTCTCGTGCCGATATTCAAGTGCCGATGCGTGCCATTGAACTCACAGATACCCCTACTGGCTTAGGCGGTGAACACAATCCTGATATTTTGGTCTATGACACTTCGGGCGTATATACCGACACTCAGGTTGCCATTGATCTGAACAAAGGTTTACCCAATGTTCGTGAAAACTGGATTGCAGAACGTGATGATACTGAACGTCTAGATAAACTCTCATCAGAATTTGGTCAGCAGCGCGCCAATGACATTCGCACCGCCGGAATTCGTTTTGCCCATATTTCCAAGCCACGCAAAGCCAAAATCAGGCAAAAACGTCACCCAAATGCACTATGCGCGTCAGGGCATCATTACCCCTGAAATGGAATATATTGCAATTCGTGAAAACCAACGTCAACTTGAAGGTGTCGATGCACGTCAACATGTAGGTCAAAACTTTGGCGCGAAAAACCTCACCGAAATTACGCCTGAATTTGTCCGTCAGGAAATTGCTGAAGGTCGTGCCATTATTCCTGCCAATATCAATCATCCTGAAATTGAACCGATGATTATCGGACGTAATTTCTTGGTGAAAATCAATGCCAATATTGGTAACTCAGCATTGGGTTCCAGCATTGATGAAGAAGTGGCGAAAATGACTTGGGCGACCCGATGGGGCGCAGACACCATCATGGATTTATCAACGGGTAAAAACATCCATGAAACCCGTGAATGGATTATCCGTAACTCCCCTGTTCCAATTGGTACGGTTCCAATCTATCAAGCTTTGGAAAAAGTCGATGGTGTCGCTGAAGATCTGACGTGGGAAATTTTTAAAGACACGCTGATTGAACAAGCTGAACAAGGCGTGGATTACTTCACCATTCATGCAGGTGTACTTTTAAGATATGTACCACTGACCGCAGAGCGTTTAACCGGTATTGTGTCACGTGGTGGATCGATCATGGCACAGTGGTGTCTGGCACATCATGAGGAAAACTTCCTTTATACCCATTTCGATGAAATCTGCGAAATTATGAAAGCCTATGACGTGTCTTTCAGTTTAGGGGATGGCTTACGTCCGGGGTGTATTCAAGATGCCAATGACGAAGCACAATTCGCTGAATTGCGTACTTTGGGTGAACTTACCCATCGCGCATGGGAACATGATGTACAAGTGATGATTGAAGGTCCGGGTCATGTGCCCATGCATATGATTAAAGAAAATATGGATCTACAGCTTGAAGTTTGCCAAGAAGCACCGTTCTATACCCTTGGCCCGTTAACCACCGACATTGCTCCGGGTTATGACCACATTACCTCAGCCATTGGTGCTGCGATGATTGGTTGGTATGGTACAGCAATGCTGTGCTACGTGACCCCGAAAGAGCATTTGGGCTTACCGAATAAGAAAGATGTCAAAGATGGCATCATCACTTATAAAATTGCCGCTCACGCAGCAGATTTGGCCAAAGGTCATCCGGGCTCACAGGTTCGAGATAATGCGCTATCTAAAGCACGCTTTGAGTTCCGTTGGGAAGACCAATTCAACTTAAGTCTAGATCCTGATACTGCACGCAGCATGCATGATGAAACCATGCCGAAAGACGCACATAAATCAGCACATTTCTGTTCAATGTGTGGACCTAAGTTTTGTTCGATGAAAATCACGCAAAACGTGCGAGATTATGCAAAAAATCAAAGTAATACTGAAGCTAAACTCGAAAATACGGCCGAGATTGAAGCCGGATTCAATGCCATGAAAACCACCTACCAAGAACATGGTCAAAAATTGTACCACAAAGTGTAATTTGGCAAAAAATCTTTTATTTTCATAAAATTCTCAGTTAGGATGAATGTATGCTTTTCATCCTGACTGAGCTATATGAATATTATTAAACAGGCAACATATAACAGCGACCAAGTCAAAATTCAGTCACGCGAATCTCTTTTTCGTGGCTTCATTCAGGTTGAAAAAGTGAATCTCCAACATCGTTTATTTAATCAAACTGAATTTACCTCAGTGATTCAACGTGAACTGGTTCATCGACCTGAAGCTGCGGGCGTCCTCATTTATAATGATCGCCAACAGAAATTTGCCTTAATTGAACAATTCCGTGTCGGTGCAATGGATGATGTAGATTCACCGTGGCAACTCGAAATTATTGCCGGTGTGCTAGATGGTGATGAATCACCTGAAAGCTGTATCCGCCGCGAAAGTTTAGAAGAATCGGGTTGTGAAATTGATGAATTACAGCATTTATTTAGCTTTTACCCGTCTGCTGGCGCTTGCTCTGAACTGTTCCATTTATATAGCGCACAAGCGCAGCTTCCTGAACAAGGTGGAGTATTTGGCATGCCAGATGAAGGTGAAAATATTCAATTACATCTCATTGAGTATCATGAAATTAAAAATTTACTGACCAATGGTCGACTAAAAAATGCACCGGTCATTATGGCATTGCAATGGTTGCAACAACATATTAAAACTACAAGGAATGTCTAAGGAGTCAGACATGACTTTATCACCGAACCATGACGACCAGCGCGACTGGACCATCATTCAAATTTCAGACACACATCTGATGAATCAGGACGATTTAGAATTTGTGCATATGAATCCTGAACAGAGCTTTCACGCCGTCATGCAGCAAATTCAGCAGCAATATCCCAATATTGATGCAATCGTGCATACCGGTGATTTAGCACAAGTGCCTGTGCCAGAAACCTATGCCCGCTATTTGGCATTTATGCAGCGCTTAGGCATACCGTTTTACCAAATTCCGGGCAATCATGACAATATTGATTATTTCCCCTTTTACCACAATCAAAATCAAGTTCATGCCATTCATTTTGGCAAATGGAGCGTTGTGCTGCTCAATAGCGCGGTGCGTGGCAAAACAGATGGTTGGATTGAACAAGAACAATTACAACAACTGGATCAAGTTTTATCCAAATTCCAACAGCAATGGGTGATCGTTGCATGTCATCATCATCCTTTCGATATGAAATCCAAATGGATCGATCAACATAAACTGAAAAACACTGAAAATTTAACCGAGCTTTTAGCCAAATATCACAATGTGAAAGCCGTTATCTGCGGTCATGTCCACCAAGATTCCTTAACTGAATGGCGTAATATTCAATTTTTTTCCACTCCTTCAACCTGCGTTCAGTTCAAGCCTTTAAGTGATGATTTTGCACTCGATGAAGAAGCGCCGGGTTTTCGTGTTCTACATTTGCAAGCAAATGGTGAATTAAAAACTGAAATTTGTCGTGCAGAAAACGTACAACAAAAAATTAATAGTGAAATTTCAGGTTATTAACTTTTCATTTTGCTTTTTTTCTATTACTTTATGGCTTCAAAAGAAAAGGTGATAGATAGAATCCAAGCGTCAAAGACTATCAAAAAACCGAAAAAGTCTATATGATGACGCCCCTCGAAGGAGAATCTCCTAAGAGTTGGATAAAAACACTTGCATATCACCATATTTTTTGCGTATAGATAATGCGTATATGATGAGGAATGCCCTATATGGCGAATGACAACCAAAATCAAGTCTTAGATGAACAAACTGATGTTGTAGATGAAAAATCTACAAAACGCGTGCGAAAAACCAAGCCAAAAGCGTCAGAAAGTGGTTCTACTGCTAGCTTATTTGGTATTGCACCTTATCAGCCGAAAAAAAATGAAGAATATATGTCCGAAGGACAGCTCGAACATTTCCGCCAAATTCTGTTGGCATGGAAAGAAGAGCTGATGTCTGAAGTAGATCGTACTTTAAACACAATGCAAGATGAAAATACTGCATTGCCTGATGTCAATGACCGTGCGACACAAGAAGAAGAGTTTGCCATTGAATTGCGTACACGTGATCGTGAACGTAAATTAATCCGCAAAATTGAGCAATCAATCGAAGCGATTAAAAATGATGACTATGGTTTCTGTGAAACTTGTGGTATTGAAATTGGTCTGCGCCGTCTGGAAGCACGTCCAACTGCAACCCTTTGTATTGACTGCAAAACTTTAGCAGAAATCAAAGAGAAGCAAAATAACGGTTAATGACAGTTAATGTTGAATAATCCTCCCCTAACCCCTCCTTTCATTAAGGAGGGGGATAACAGGCAGGCTTATGTGGGTCGGTTTGCGCCATCGCCAACCGGCCCTTTACATTTTGGCTCACTCATCACGGCTGTGGCGAGTTATTGCGATGCCAAAGCACATCAGGGTTCGTGGCTGGTTCGTATTGAAGATACTGACATTCCGCGCATTTATCCTGACAGTGAAGCACATATCCTAGGTGCTATAGCTGCCTTTCAGTTTGAACCTGATGACGCGATCATTTTCCAAAAAGACCGCTTAGATCTCTACGAATCAGTGCTGCATCAACTGCAACAAAATCATCTGGTTTATGCCTGCCAATGCACTCGAAAAATGTTGGGCTCCAATCATATTTATGCAGGCACTTGCCGCGAGTTAAATTTACCTTTTGAGCAACACGCCATTCGTCTTAAAGTCTCCGATCAAGAGATTTGCTTCGACGATCGTCTGCAAGGAATGCACTGTTCCAATCTGCAACGGGACTTAGGTGATTTTGTTCTCAAGCGTCGTGATGGCATTATTAATTATCAATTGGCTGTGGTCATCGATGATTATCTGCAAGGCATGACACATGTGGTTCGTGGTGCAGACTTACTCGACAACACTGAACGTCAGATCTGGCTCGGTTCTGTACTGGGCTATCCTAGACTTGAGTATATGCACCTGCCTTTAGCGATGAATGATCAAGGACAAAAGCTGTCTAAACAAAACTTGGCGCAAGCACTCGATCTGAATCGTGCATCTGAGCTATTACAACACGCGATTCGTGCTTTACATCAACCTGAAGTCGATTTAGACACACCAGCCAATATGCTAAAACAAGCGATTGCTCAGTGGAATATCCAACTTATTCCGCATACCACCCAACTCGAAGGGACGTATTTATAAAGTCACAACAACATCAAGCTAAAAGATCGCTCTTAAAAAGGATCATTTGATGATTGGTCTTTTGACTGTGATTGTTAAAGCAAGAAATTGAAATTAGAAACAATAAATTTAGAATTTTTTTATTATTGATCTCCCCCCATTTCCCCTTTCAAAAGCGAAAGAAGAATGGGGGAAATATCTTGATTGTGGGACGACCCATAGCAAGCATCGTTTTACCGCATTCCCACACATCATTTTTATGACAGTACTTAAGCCAAGAAAATTAAAGCCAACTTAGAAGCTAGATTCTTCTTTACTTGGATTTACTTTTTGCGTGCTTGCATCAATTTTTAAAATTAAGCTGATCATCACCGCACACATAATTAAAGATGAGCCACCATAACTAATGAATGGCAAAGTCAAACCTTTGGTCGGCAGCATGCCCATATTCATACCGGCATTGACCAAAATTTGCAGCAAGAAAATAATACTGATGCCATAAGCCAAATAGCCTGCACGTAGATACTGATGTTGTAAGGCACGATGACCAATTTTGATACAGCAGACCAACATGGTAAAGGACAACACTAAAACGGTCGCGATGCCAAAGAAGCCAAACTCTTCACCTAAAATGGCCAACATAAAGTCGGTATGTGCTTCAGGAAGATAGGCCATTTTTTGAATACTGTGTCCTAAGCCTACGCCTGCCCATTCACCACGACCAAAGGCCATCAGCGCGTTAGAGAGCTGATAACCTGTACCTAATGGATCAGCCCAAGGATCCGTAAAAGATAAAGCACGTTGCAAGCGGTAAGGCTCGAAGATAATCGCAGCCGCTAAGCCTAGAATAATCGCCAGCATGAAACCAATGAACTGAATCGGCGGTGCGCCCGCTAAAAAGAACACGCCCAAAATCATCAGGACAATCACCGCTGTGGCACCTAAATCGGGTTCAGCCAGAATTAAGCCAACGGTAATCACCATGACGCCACCTAAACGAAACAGTCCCGATACGTTATTACGCACCTCTTCTGCCCGTCGCACCACATAATCTGCAGTAAAAATAGCCATCATGACTTTCGCCACTTCCGATGCTTGTAACGTAAATCCGGCGATACGAATCCAGCGCGTTGAACCATTCACCTCAGTACCAACAACTAACACTACCGCCAGCAATAAAATGGTCATTAACCACAATGGAAATGTGTTATTAAACCAAATATTGAGCGAAATTTTATAGGTTAAAAATGCAGCAATGGCTGCCACAAAAATTGAAATTCCATGTCGAATGACAAAATGAAATGGATTTTCATGTAAACGGTCGGCATAGGGCATTGATGCCGATGCCACCATGATCGAGCCTATACACAGCAAGGCAATCACACAAAAAATCAGTACATTACGAGGTGTTAATTCAGCAGGGATTTTTGTTCCCCACACATTATAGACCTGATTAATTTTATTTATGGTCGTCTGAGCTAACCCAGCCATACAACTTTCCTTATCGTTCTTCTAAGCAAGTGTGTTCACACATTCAACAAACTGGTGTCCACGTTCACTGTAACCTTTAAACATGTCAAAACTTGCACATGCAGGTGACAATAACACCACATCATGGGCTTGGGTATGTTGTTGACATAATTCTACCGCTTCTTGCAAAGATTCCGCATGAATCAGCGTCGTGGTATTGGCAATCGCTTTTTCAATCACAGCACGATCTTCACCAATCAGCACCGCCAGCTTTGCATATTTGCTTAAGGCATCGCGTAAAGCAGTAAAATCCTGACCTTTACCCTGCCCACCAAGAATAATCGCTACCTTGCCCTGTTGCGGCTCAATCGCAGCACCTAGACCATCAATCGCGGCCAATGTCGCCCCAATATTGGTTCCTTTAGAATCATTGTAATAACGTACGCCATGAATTTCTTTAACGAATTCACAGCGATGCTCTAAGCCTTTAAAAGTTTTTAAAGTTTCCAGCATCGACTCGCGTGGTAAACCAATCGCTTCACCCAAAGCTAAACATGCCAAAGCATTGGCGACATTATGTGTACCTTGAATGTACATCTCTGAACTTTTCAATATGCGTTCACGACCACGTGCTAACCAAATCGTGCCATCATTTTCTTTTAAGATGCCATATTGATTCATATCTGGTGCATTTAAACCAAAGCTTTGCATCGGTGTTGCATCTGGAACCAATGGACGTGTCAGTGAGTCATCGCGGTTATAGACCACTTTTTTCACCCCTTGAAAGATACGATGTTTCGCGGTGTGATAGCCCATCATGTCACCATGACGGTCTAAATGATCTTCACTTATATTCAGTATAACCGCCACTTCTGCATGCAAATTCGAAGTGGTTTCCAATTGAAAGCTAGACAACTCTAAAATATAGAGCTCTGGATCATCTTTGGTTAAATCCAGTGCAGGACGACCTAAGTTACCGCCTACAGCGACCTTAATCCCCGCATCTTTCGCCATGAGACCAATCAAGGTCGTCACAGTACTTTTAGCATTTGAACCGGTAATCGCCATAATTGGCTTGTCAGTAAAACGGCGTAAAATTTGAATTTCACTGACCACTTCAATGCCTTGGGCAATTGCTGCTTGAATCTCTGGCAATTTCGGATCCAGTCCCGGACTAATTACAATTTCTTCAGCTTGTAATAACAGCGCTTGATCGAGTTGACCGAAACTGGTTTGCACGTCACTTGGAATTTGGTCATGCCCCGGTGGAGTCTCTCGAGAATCTGTTACTGCAACGCGGTAGCCATGTTCATGTAAGAAATTTACTGCTGCAACACCTGAAATTCCGAGCCCTGCAACGACTTTTAATCCACCACGTTGTATTAACATTTTTGCCCCATATATTGGTACGTTGGTAAAACTGACAAAATGTTAGCACTTTGCTGTTTTGAATGCTTTTTCTGTTTTGACTTTATCTGTCTTTTTTTGTGTCAGCGCGTAAAAAAACCGTCATAAAAAGACGGTTTTTTTAAATCAGCTTAGAACTAACGATTTATTTCCATTTTACCGCTTGGACTTCTACTTTTTTCGGTGCACTGTCTTCTGTTGCAGCACAACCACAACTTCCGCCACAACCAGAAACCATCGCAGGTTTTAACCATTTTTCCAGTGTTGACCAACCTTGCTGACGACATACATTGGACAACGCCATAAAGACTGAGGTTGCCGTCTTAGGAAAGACTTTTTTGAAGACTACAATCGCACTCCAAATCACCAATGCTGCAACAATAAGAACTTCTATCATCTCAATCTCCTCTGCACATTATTTTGAGTCAAATCAAGCCAATCAAATTAACCAAAATAATGCGATGCAATTTGATACGTCAGGAAAGACATTAAATACGCCAAACCAAATAAATAAGCGGTCATAAAACTGACTGTTTTCCACGATCCAGTTTCACGTTTCACTGTTGCCAATGTTGCAAGGCAATGCGGCGCGTAAATAAACCAAACCAATAAGGATAAAGCAGTCGCCAATGACCAGCCCAAGCTACCATCACTACTAATAATCGAGGCTAAACCTTGGGCAACAGCATCATCATCCGTCGCAGACAAGGCATAAACTGTACCTAAAGCTGCCACCACAACTTCACGTGCTGCCATCGCAGGAATTAAAGCAATACAGATCTGCCAGTTAAAACCAAGCGGTGCAAAAATTGGTTGCATCACATGACCCAGCATCCCCGCCAGAGAATAATCAATTGCGGGTAAAGTCGCACCTTCAGGTGGTTGTGGGAAAGTACACAAGAACCACAACAAAATAGAAAGCGCGAAGATAATGCCACCAACACGTTTTAAGAAAATCTTGGCACGGTCAAGTAAACCAATCCAAATACTTTTAGGATCGGGAAAGCGATAACTTGGCAATTCCATCAGCAACATATGTTGTGATTTATCGGTTTGGAAAAATTTCAGTACAAATGAGACCAGTAATGCACTGACAATTCCCGCCATATATAAAGCAAACAACACTAAACCTTGCAGATTGAAAACACCCCAAACCATTTGTTCTGGAATAAAGGCTGCAATGAGTAGCGCATAGACCGGTAAACGCGCTGAACAAGTCATCAGTGGGGCAACCAAAATCGTGGTTAAACGATCTCGTGGGTCACTGATACTTCGTGTCGCCATAATCCCAGGCACAGCACATGCAAAACTAGACAGCAATGGAATAAAGGCACGACCACTTAAGCCTGCTTTAAACATTAACTTATCCAGTAAAAATGCAGCTCGTGGCAAATAGCCTGATTCTTCGAGTACCAAAATAAAGAAAAATAGAATCAAAATTTGTGGCAAGAACACCAAAACTCCGCCTGCCCCAGCAATGACCCCATCCACCACCAAGCTATTTAACAATGGATGTGAAATATGCTGTCCAATAAACTCACCGAACCAAGCAAATAGGCTTTCAATGCCATCCATAAACGGTGCAGCCCAAGCAAATACCGCTTGAAAGACCACAAACATCATCAGTGCAAGGCTGACTAAGCCCAATACGGGATGTAAAAATATTTTATCAAGGAAATCAGAGCGCTTATCTTCTTGATCAACGGAATGGACAACGTCATGTAAAATCGTTTCGATTTTTTGATGGTTATTGCCTTTTAAGCCACTCAGTTCTGTATGCGGTATGGAATATTTAGCTTGATCCAGTGCATTCATCAGGTTTTCAATCCCTGAATTACGCACTGCCACGGTTTCCACCACGGGAATCCCTAAACGCTCAGCTAGCTTTTGCGTGTTGATTTGCATGCCACGACGACGTGCTTCATCCATCATATTCAGCACAAGTAGAATTGGGCGACCCAACTCGATCATTTCTAGCACCAAACCTAAATGTAGGTTTAAATTGGTCGCATCGACCACGCACAAGAATGCATCTTGTTGACTTTCTTCTGCAATTTTACCTTGCACCACATCTCGGGTTATCGCTTCATCTGGACTGGTCGCATCTAAACTATACGTTCCCGGCAAATCTAAAACACGAACGGGCTGACCCGACGGCAGTGTGAATTGCCCGACTTTACGCTCAACAGTGACACCCGCATAGTTTGCAACTTTCTGACGCGTACCTGTCAGGTGATTAAATAAAGATGTTTTACCGCAGTTTGGGTTACCTACTAGGGCAATACGCAGCGCATCACTCATGCAGGTGCTCCCTCAAAATTAATTTCAATTTTTTCAGCTTCGGCTTTACGCAGTGCGAATCGGGTAAATCCAACTTGAATCAAAATCGGATCTCCACCAAAAATACCTTTGGTAATGACCTGTACTTTTGTACCCGGAACAAAACCTAGCGTCTCTAAACGACTGGCAACCACATCGTTTTGAACAAGATTGCCATCCAAAGTTCGGTTGACTTTGTGAATGATGGCTGTTTGTTTCACTTTTAAATCAGATAAACGCACCGCATCTAATCCTAAAATATTTTCCCCAGTATACAAACAAATGAGAATAATTACCAAATAAGGTTTGATTCTAATTCTCATCTTGCGCTTACGCATCGACATTGTAAAAAAATTATTCTAAATTGATCCAAGCCAAGAAAAACTTGGATTTTCCATTTAATGTAGAACTGACATGCTCAATAAAAAGCCTCGTATTCCTGCTCCTGTGAGCATTCCAGAACATTTAAGTTTTTTACAGGGTTTCCGAGATTATTTAATTGCACACACCGTAAGCCCGCATACGCGAAATGCCTATCTATCTGATTTAATTCAATGTAGTGAATGTAGTTCTGTTGCAATGCCGAATTGGTCTAGCGATGACGTCGCGGATGTTTTATTAGCACTCACTAAGCAAGGTAAAAGTCCACGTTCCATTGCTCGCTCACTTTCCGCACTGCGTTCTTTTTATAAGTTTTTACGTGAGCAGAAATTACGCTCAGACAATCCCGTCGCGACCCACAAAACCCCTAAAATTGGACGCTCACTCCCGAAAGACATTTCAGAACAAGAAGTTGAAGCGTTAATTCATGCACCCAATATTGAAACGGCATTGGGTCTGCGCGATCGTGCCATGCTCGAAGTGCTGTATGCCTGCGGCTTACGCGTGACTGAATTACTCAATTTACGCCTTGAATTGATTAATTTAAAGCAAGGCTATTTGCGCATTGTCGGTAAAGGCAATAAAGAACGCTTGGTGCCTTTAGGACAAATGGCGTGTGAATGGATTGAAAAATACTTAAATGAAGCACGTTCTCAGTTGTATAAATCTGCCACAGACTATGTGTTTTTAACCCAGCATGGCGGCATTATGAGCCGACAAAATTTTTGGTATGCCATTAAACGTTATGCGCTACAAGCGGGAGTTCAAGCCGAATTATCACCGCATACTTTACGCCATGCTTTTGCCACCCATTTGCTCAATCATGGCGCTGATTTACGTGTCGTACAAATGTTATTGGGGCACAGTGATTTATCCACCACACAAATTTATACTCACGTTGCCCAAGTGCGTATGCAACAGTTACATGCGACGTATCATCCTCGTGCTTAATGGCATTTCTATCGCTATAGAAGACTGAAGCCAGTCTGTTGATCTTTCCAAGTGGTTGTGGCTCAAAATGACCTGCGTCTCGGTTTTATACTTGAGGACGTATAGCTTTTATGCCCCATTTTAGCCGACCACACAGTCCATTGATCAAATATCAAAGCCCCTAACCAGCATGACGGTTTTTTGTTATGCTAAGCCACCTATTTTATCTATAGTTAAAAGAAAGGGTTATTTATGTCACCTACCCGCTCAAAAATTTTTATTGCATGTACTTTGGCAAGCAGCTTGGCAATAACGTGCTTGTTCCAATTCAAATAACGATGAAAAAAAGCAAAACACCTTAACCGCAAGCGCACCTGCAACGGGAGAAGCATCTAATCTCTCTGAACGCAATGCACAACAGCGTCTTGTCAGCACCCTGCAACAGCACTTCAAAAAAGCCAATATCAATGCCAAAGTGCTGGATATTAAAGCCACTGAAGTACCCAATCTGTATTGGGTCAATCTTGAAGGGATGTCATCGGTCTATGCCACAGCCGATGGTAAGTACATTATTCAAGGGGATGTGCTGCGCTTAGGTGATAGTAAAATTCACAATGTCAGTGAAAACCTGCAATCAGCAGCCAATAAAAAATTACTGGCTGATTTAAAAACTGAAGACCTTTTGGTTTATAAAGCCAAAGGTAAAACCCAGCATATTGTGTATGTCTTTACCGATTCTAGCTGCCCGTATTGCCATAAATTCCATGAACATCTGAGCGAAATTAATGCCAAAGGCATTGAAGTGCGTTATATCGCATGGCCGCGTGGTGAACAGTTCATGCCAACCATGGAAAGCATCTGGTGTAGTACAGATCGTAAAGCTGCTTTTGATCAAGCCATTGCAGGTGCAGCGCTTGCTCCAGCAACATGCAAAAATCCTGTCCGTGATCAGTATCAATTGGGTCTAAATATGGGGGTTAATGGTACACCAGCAATTTATAACCAAGAGGGTATTTATCTTGGTGGTTACCTCTCTCCAGAGGAATTGGTACAACGTTTAAATAACTAATTTTTATTCGTTAATTTACTAATTTTTATAGTTCAAGATAAAGTAATTTCTTTCCTAGAGTCTGATGCTTTTTTTAGCTATGATCTAGGTTCGCTTAAAATTGATTAGATATTGGAGTGTGACGTGAAACCAGTTCGTCTGGCAATCCTCGGTCTTGGTACTGTGGGTGGTGGTGCCCTTAAACTATTAAAAGAAAACGCTGCTGAGATTAGACGTCGCACCGGTCGAGAAATTGAAATTACCTATGTCGGTACTCGTCGTCCGCGTCCCGATTTAGATCTACCAGCATCCGTTAAGCAAAGTGCTGACCTGTTAGACATTGTCCGTCAGCCTGATGTCGACGTTGTGGTTGAAGTCATGGGTGGGATTCATCCTGCCTATGAAGTGATTATGGAAGCCATGAAACACGGCAAACATATTGTCACAGCAAATAAAGCATTGCTTGCTGAGCATGGCACTGCTTTATTTAAAGCGGCTGATGACTATAAAGTACAAATTGCCTATGAAGCGGCTGTTGCTGGCGGTATTCCAATTATTAAAGTCATTCGTGAAGGTTTAGCCGCGAATAAAATTGATTGGCTTGCCGGTATTATCAATGGCACAGGCAACTTCATTTTGTCCGAAATGCGTGAAAAAGGTCGTACCTTTGCCGATGTACTGACAGAAGCGCAAGAATTGGGCTATGCCGAAACAGACCCAACTTTTGACGTGGAAGGCATTGATGCGGCACACAAATTAACGCTGCTGGCATCTATCGCTTTTGGTATTCCGTTACAGTTCGATAAAGTCTTCACTGAAGGCATCAGCAAAATTACCGCGCAAGATGTCAAATATGCTGAAGAACTGGGTTTCCGGATCAAGCATTTGGGTATTGCACGCCGTGCCGCAAAGGGTATTGAACTGCGTGTCCATCCGACCTTAATTCCTGTTGAAGAATTGCTTGCCAACGTGAATGGTGTCAAAAATGCCATCTTGGTGCAAGCCAATGCAGTCGGTCCGACCCTGTATTACGGTGCAGGTGCAGGTGCAGGTCCAACAGCGTCTGCTGTGGTTGCCGATGTGGTCGATATTGTACGTGATATTGCCTATACCGAAGATGGTGCAGGCACGATCCCACAATTGGCCTTTGAAGCCTTAAGCGACTTGCCTATTCTTTCACGTGAAGAAATGACCACGGGATACTACATCCGTATTAATGCCGAAGATCAAATGGGTGTTCTTGCAGATGTCACCACGATTTTAAGCCGTGCAGGAATCAGTATTGATGCCATCATGCAACAACCACGCTTAAAAGATTTGATTCCGATCGTGATTCTGACCGATCCTGTGCTTGAATCAAAAATGGATGAAGCGCTTCAACAAATTCAAGCATTGCCTTTCATTCATGGCGAGATTGTACGAATTCGTTTAGAATCGCTTGATAATTAATCGGGTTGAGGGGAGTATTTCCCCTTGCCAAGCTCTATACACAATTGGAACATCATCATGTCTAATGCCAATCGATATACTGGTTTAGTTGACCGTTATCGCGACCGTTTACCAGTATCTGCAACCACTCGTGCAATCTCTTTAGGCGAAGGAAATACGCCACTGATTAAGCTTGAGAACATTCCCCGCATTATTGGTAAAGATGTTGAAATCTATGTGAAGTACGAAGGCTTAAACCCGACGGGTTCATTTAAAGACCGTGGTATGACCATGGCAGTCACCAAAGCGGTTGAAGAAGGCTCTAAAGCCATTATTTGTGCCTCTACGGGGAATACTTCTGCTGCTGCGGCGGCTTATGCTGCACGTGCAGGCATCAAAGCATTCGTGCTGATCCCAGAAGGCAAAATTGCCATGGGTAAAATGGCACAAGCGATGATGTACGGTGCAATCACCATGCAAATCCGTGGTAACTTCGATGACGGTATGCGTCTCGTCAAAGAAGTGGCTGATCAAGCACCAGTCACGATTGTGAACTCAATCAACCCGTACCGTTTACAAGGTCAAAAAACCATTGCTTACGAAATTGTTGAAGCTTTAGGTCGTGCGCCTGATTATCACTGCTTACCTGTGGGTAATGCAGGTAACATCACTGCACATTGGATGGGTTATACCGAAGCTGTTGCCAATCAGCCGAAAGACCAATTCGAAGCAGTGATTTACGATGCTGCAACCGATGCTTTCACAGGGCCAAAACCTGCGGGCTTACCAATCATGGTCGGTTATCAAGCTTCAGGTGCTGCACCATTCCTACGTGGTGGCCCAGTTGCAAACCCTGAAACAGTTGCAACGGCGATTCGTATTGGTAATCCACAAAGCTTTAACCATGCTAAAGCCGTGGTACGTGATTCAAACGGTTGGTTTGATGAACTTCAAGATAGCGAAATTTTAGAAGCACAACGTCTGCTTTCTATGTACGAAGGTGTCTTTGTTGAACCTGCATCTGCAGCTTCAATTGGTGGTGCTATTCGTGACATTAAAGCAGGTAAAATTGCTGAAGGTTCAGTGATTGTTTGTACCGTAACAGGCAATGGCTTAAAAGACCCAGACACAGCAATCAAACAATGTTCAGATGCAGTGATGCTGACCATTGATGCCACCATGAATGATGTCAAAACCTCGATTCTTTCTAATATGTAAGCATCGAATTTCGGTAATAAAAAACCAGTTGCATGCAACTGGTTTTTTATTGGGCTATTATCTACCCATCTTCTTATTCATAATCATAGCCATATTCTTTTTCCAGCGCTTTTTCAATGCGCTGTATTTCATCCAATCCTATTTCACGTATCTCAAAAAGAGGTTGCTTTAACATGGTGTTTATCGCAAATAAAGCGTCATCATCCCAAGCCTGAATGCGTAGTTGATCTTGACTATAACTGAGTCCAGCATGGGTTGCGATCAGCGACTGCATCAATATTGGGTTTTCCGTTAAGCTATCGAGTGCTCCCTGAAGGACAATATTAGGCTCATCAAATTCAGAAAATACTTGTTCCATATACGGTTTTAAATATTCGGGACTGGCCGCATAAATGAGACCGGCAAAACATTCATCATATTCTTTAATCCAGTCTTGCTGCTTCAAAGACCAGAGCGCGTAAAATTTGGCTTCATCGGCAAAACTGACCAATTGATAACTCTGCATCTGAGCCAATTGCACAAACTCAAAAGTATCTGCATCATTCAAACTTGCGGGCAAAACATCTTCAGAAATATCCCCCGCCTCGACAATATGTTCTCCACAACGTGAAAACACGAAATCATCATACTTTTGCAGTTCATCTTCTGCCGCATCGAAAAAAGAAGCCACTTCGTATAAGGCAAAGTTGCGGGCTGCCGCAATTTCTAATTGTTTATAGTGCTGTTCAGCTAAGGCTTGATCTTGAAAAATATTGGCAATTCGGTTTCCTGCCACATAAAAAACCTCATCGTTATAACCGAAAAATTTTTCACGGATGACAAAAGTCGGCATGTTCATTTCCTTTATTAAGTGTGTTGATTATTAGTGTATTGATAATTATGTTTTATTTGATTAAGTGCCTGAGCACTGGCCGGCACGGCCATGCCATTATCCATCCACAATTCAAATTGCATGGCATTAAAAAAATCCTCTGGGGCACCATCCAGATCCACTAAACTGCGGATGGGATAGCCCATACGCGGCAAGATTTCGTAGATAAACCAACTGTTATGGGTCAGCAACAGCGAGTGTAATTTTCCCGTTAAAGCTAAGGGCGATAACAATATTTGTGAAAGTTGCGGTTGATCTGAATAATACTGATGTATTTTTTCAATTTTTTGTTCGAACCCCGCAGGTAAACGTGACGGATCAATCGCGCGAACAAAATCAGCCAAGGTGGGAATAAAACGTTGCTGATAATCCACCAACAAATGATCACGTTCACATAGATCTTTCAGGTCGACCGACTTTCCCGCACTGTTGAGCAGACTATGTCCATAGACTGGAACGACAATGTGATTAATTCCCCAAAGCGTATGTAAAACACGATGGCGAGCATCGCTACACAGGCTTTTGGTGCTATCAATAAAGCTATGAACTTCATAATAATCTTCAGCTTCCCCACCCCAACGCTTCGCCGAAATGCGCGCATGCTGCATGGCATTCATAATCTGTGGTCATCTGGTTTTTATAGTTTTATATCTTAATCTTTTTTTGAAAAAAATCGATGAAAAAACGGACAACCGAGATACATTCTGTCGTTATCTATAAAAATCTAAGGGAATAAAAAAACTCTTCCGAAGAAGAGTTTTTTTAAGAATTAAAAACTGTGTTAAATACGTTTTGGTAACTGGCTTGTCCAATTCATTAAACGCATGGCATCTTCAGTACGCGCTTGAGAGCTAGCTGCACCCAAGAGCACCACAACTGCTGGACGATTATTCAAAGTGGTGTGCATCACCACACAGCGCCCTGCTTCACTGATATAACCTGTTTTAGAAATATTAATATTCCAACCACCATTACGCACCAAAGCATTGGTATTATTCGATTTTAATACTCGATAACCCAAGTTAAAATCATAACTTGCCGTGGTTGAGAACTGACGAATTAAGCCATATTGATAAGCAGCACTGACCAAAATACCTAAATCACGTGCAGAAGCGATATTACGTGGATCAAGCCCCGTCGATTCATAATAATGAGCGGACTTCATGCCTAAAGATTTTGCTTTGCTATTCATCGCTGAAACAAAAGCAGCTCGACCACCCGGGTAAGTACGAGCTAAAGCAGCCGCAGCCGGGTTTTCAGACTTCATTAAAGCCAACAATAAAACTTCCGCACGATTCATTGAGTCGCCAGCACGTAAAGTCGAGCTTGAATTTTTACCGCCTGCTCCTGCAAAATCAACCGCTTGCAAAGTAATGTCTTCAGACATATTCAGCCTAGCATCCGCAATCACCACCGCAGTCATCAGTTTGGTGATGGATGCAATCGGCAATGCGGCATTGGTGTTTTTACTGTATAGCACTTCACCTGTTTGAGAATCCATCACCAATGCGGCACGTGCATTGACCGCAGGTTGATTGCTATAACGCGAATTATTTAAAATTTGTACATTTTTAGGCGCAGCATGCGATACGACAGCATTCGAACTGCGTACAGAAGTGGTGATTTTCGTTGAACCTTGTGGCGTTGCTTCATCGTTTAATGATGAAACATCACCATTGAGGAGTTGTTTAGCATCTTCAGAGGACCAATTTAAAGCGGCTTGAGCTGTCCCCCCAGAAGCATCCATGACGAGTTCTGCAAAGCTGCTAGAACTCATGCTAAGTAAGATAGACATCCCTAGCACATGCATTAAAGATTTATTCGAATTTTTCACGATGGTTTACTCAACTCAGGGAGGTAAGATACATTTGTGTATTACCTCAAATATGCCTTACATTTACGCACAAAGGTGAACCTTTTTGAGCTCACCACATTGTGCATAACATTTCATTTAAAGATTAAGAATAGGATTGCTAATTTTGTCATTTCATTGCAAGCTTATTTTGCTTTATGTAACAAAAAAATGCATTTTTTTACTTGAAGGAGAACTAGGTGATCACAGTTTTAGTAGTAGATGACCATGAGTTAGTGCGTACCGGAATTTGCCGAATGCTCGAAGATCATGCGGATGTTCAAGTTATTGGTCAAGCTGAATCTGGAGAAGAAGCGATTACCTTAGTCCGCCAGCATCACCCCAATGTCGTCTTGCTTGATGTGAATATGCCAGGTATTGGTGGTGTAGAAACCACGCGACGCCTGTTGCAAACCGCACCTGAGACCAAAGTTCTTGCTGTGAGCGGTTTAGCGGAAGAACCTTATCCCTCGTTATTATTAAAAGCCGGTGCTAAAGGTTATATTACCAAAGGTGCTCCAGTCACCGAGATGGTTCGTGCCATCAACAAAGTGATGCAAGGCGGTAAATATTTTAGTGCCGATATTGCCGAGCAATTGGCCAGTTCATATCTTTCAGATACACAGCAGTCGCCATTTAATGCATTATCAGAACGTGAAATGCAGGTGGCCATGATGGTGGTGAATTGTATTAGTGCGCAAGAAATTGCCGATAAACTGTTTGTCAGTGTCAAAACCGTCAATACCTACCGTTATCGTATTTTCGAAAAGCTCAATTTAGACAGTGATGTAAAACTCACCCATTTAGCCATTCGTTATGGGCTGATTAAACCTTAATACTTTTTTGATTTTGCTTTTTAGAAGACATGCATGACGCCCAATACCCATAATTTTGAGTTTAATCAATATCATCTAGGTGTGTGGTATAGCACCTACAGACTGATTATTGCGACATGTCTTCTACTGATTTTTGTACTGACCCATCAAGGCTTAAATACCGATTATCAATATCCACAGCTTTATTTTTATGTGCTGATGGGCTACGTCGCAATCAGTTTTATCCAATTGATTTTGATTAAAAAAATAAGATCAAGAATCTCGCAACAATTTATTTTTTTATTTACCGCCGATGTCATCGCTTTAAGTTTACTGACTTTAGCCATGGATGGCCCTAATCTACATTTAAGTCTGCTGTTTGTGATCACCATTTTTGCAGCGTCTTTATTACTCGATGCAAAAAAGGCATTGGTCATTACCCTAATTGCCGTCATTAGCGTTGTTTACCAGCTTTTTTTAGGCAGCTTATTTGATTTTTCATCGCTCAATAATATCGGCAATAGCGCCCTATTGGCTTTTCTGTTTTTTGTCGTATATGGCAGTGGTCAATTGGCGGTGCGACGCTTCCAATTGTTGGAAAATTTAAACTTCTCGCAATCTTTGGAACTCAATCGACTACAAAATTTGAACCGTTATATTTTGGAACAGATTGAACTGGGTTATTTGGTCTTGGATGAGAACTGTCATATTGTGCTCAGCAATCCTGCTGCATGTATGCTGTTGGGCATTCCTCCGCTCTATGCCTATGGTAAACACCCCTTATACAAAGTCCAGCCCGACTTATTTGAATTACTCAAATTTGATCAGCTGAAAAACGGTGAAAAATTTCAGTTCGAGTCACAATTGAGTTTGTATCATATGCACATTGAAGTGCAAAAATTAATTGTGCCCCATCAGACCCTGACCCTGTTGGTGCTACAAGATGCCCGTAAACTCAATCAAAAAGTACAGCAATTAAAACTTGCGGCATTAGGACAACTTTCAGCCAGTATTGCCCATGAAATTCGCAATCCGCTCGCAGCGATTGTTCAAGCCAATGAACTTTTGGCGGACAGTGATCCAGATCAGCAACAGCGCTTAAGCCAGATGATTGCTAAACAAGCGCTGCGGATTGATTGCATCATCCAAGACACGCTTAATATGGTGCGCAATAAAGAAACCTATCCCACACAGCTGCAACTGAATCAGTTTATTCCACAATTCCTACAAGAAGATTTATCCGATGGTGTACAGCACATTAAATACAGCATACAAGATCAAATGGCGATCACTTTTGATGAGGCTCAACTGCGGCAAATTCTGATTAACTTGCTGCGTAATGCCATTCGGCATAATGCTCCAGCGCATTCAAAAATCGAATTAAATGTGTATTCACATGAATCCAATGTCCGAATTGATGTGCGTGATTTTGGTTCAGGTGTAGCTTCACAAGATCAGGCTTATTTATTTCAACCTTTTTTTAGTACCGAAATCACTGGAACTGGTTTAGGATTGTATCTATCACATAGTTTTTGTGAAGCCAATCAAGCGGAACTCAACTATGTAAAACAAGAACAAGGGGCATGCTTTCGAATAGAATGCCCACGTGTTGCTTTAAATTAATATTACTGGGGTGTAATTGTGGAACGACAACCACTTGTTTTGTTAGTGGATGATGAGGAAGACTTGTGTACGCTAATGCAAATGTCTTTATCGCGTATAGGCATAAAAACGCATATTGCACATCGTTTAGAACAAGCCAAAAAACTCTTATCTGAAAATAGTTATGATGCCTGTTTAACAGATTTAAATTTACCGGATGGTAATGGACTACAACTGGTCGAATGGCTGACTCAACGCTTTCCCTCCTTACCCGTGGCGGTATTGACTGCCTATGGCAATATGGACATTGCGATTGCGGCATTAAAAGCCGGTGCTTTTGATTTTGTCAGCAAACCGATTAATCAAAAACACTTGGAACAACTTTTACAAAAAGCCTTCAATAAACCCATCGAGCATTTAAACAGCAAAGAAGACAGTCTGGAACAAAAATTACTGATTGGACAATCGCTGCCGATTCAACAATTACGCATTACCTTAAATAAAATCGCTCGCTCTCAAGCACCAGTCTTTATTACAGGCGAATCAGGCACAGGCAAAGAAGTCATTGCCAATCTGGTCCATCGTTTAAGTAATCGCAATGAAGGGCCTTTTATTGCCATTAACTGCGGTGCGATTCCAACGGAACTGATGGAAAGCGAGCTGTTTGGACACAAAAAAGGCAGCTTTACCGGTGCAACACAAGATAAACAAGGTCTGATTCAGTCTGCACATGGCGGCAGTTTATTTTTAGATGAAGTTGCTGAACTGCCTTTAAGTATGCAGGTCAAATTGCTTCGTGCGGTGCAAGAAAAACGCATTCGCCCTGTCGGTTCGGACACTGAAGTTGATGTCGATTTTCGGGTCATTAGCGCCAGTCACCAAGACTTAGAAGCCTTGGTACAACAAGGTAAATTTCGCCAAGACTTGTTTTTCCGTATTCATGTGATGGATCTTGTGCTTCCACCATTACGTGAACGCGGTGATGATATTATTTTATTGGCGCATCATTTTATTCAAAAAATTAGTCAAGAATGGGGTATTCCGGACAAGCAGTTGACGGAGCGCTCGAAAAACTTTTTGCTGAGTCAATATTATCCCGGCAATGTCCGAGAGCTGCGTAACATTATTGAACGCGCGATTACTTTAAGTGATGACGAAAAAATTGACTTGCCGAATTTACAAAGTGCGCCATTACGTTATCCCATCCTGAGTGCAATAGCAGATCAGGAACTGACAACTGCTCCTCGTACTGAAATTGTGCTGTCTTCTAAAAAGTTACCCAATGAAGGTTTAGAGCTTTATTTGGAAAATATTGAAAAAGATATTCTACTCAATGCACTCAATATGACCCATTGGAACAGAACGCTAGCAGCAAAAAAACTGGGCATGTCTTTTCGTTCCTTGCGCTACCGTTTAAAGAAATTTGGCTTAGATACCGAAGATGAATAAAACCTTTATTTACGGTTGAGAATAATGTCTGCAACATGTTCAAGATAGCTTTCCTCTTTCATGTCATGTTGCAGCAGATATTGTTGATTGGGTTGAATTCCAATCCCTTCAATCATATTGCCTTTAGGCGTGTAGTAATGCGATACCGTCATCTGCAAAGCTGCACCATTGGACAAAGGGAATAGTTTTTGCACTACTCCCTTTCCATAGCTTTTTTCACCCACAACCCATGCACGTTCGTGATCTTTTAGTGCTGCGGTAAACACTTCAGCAGCGGAAGCAGAACGGCTATTCATTAAAATACCCAATTTTAAATTTTGAAATTCTAGACTCGGTAAGGCTTGAAATTGTTGATCGCCTTCGGAACGACTTTTAGTCGAAACAATCACCCCTTGATTCAAAAATAAATCCGCAGATTCCACCGCAGCTGATAATAATCCACCGGGGTTATTTCTTAAATCAAGCAAGACCGCTTTCAAACGTGAAGAAGAGTGATCTTCAATTAAGCGTTTAATTTCATTGGCTGTATCTTGCTGGAAAACTTTGACTTTGATGACTAAAACTTGATTATGCAAGACATTGGCTTGTATATCGGTTTCTATTTTTTTATTGCGGACTAAAGTAATTGGTGCACTATTTTGAGCCAACTGTAAGCTTAAAGTCGAGCCAATCGCGCCATTGAGTAAACTATGCACTTGATCATGATTGAGTTTTTTCAGTTCTTGATCATCAATCTTAAATACAGCAACACCATTACGTAGACCTTGTTTGGTCGAATCGGCATTACTTTTTAAGCCTTGAATCACCCACTGATGTAACTGTGGATCATAAATCAGTTCAAAATCGACCGAGGCCATATCGCCTTCGGTATATTGTAACAGTAGCTTATAATCTTCTGGACTTAAATAACGAGAATAACGGTCTAGCCCACTGACCAAACCTTTAATTGCTTGTTGAAATAAAGCATCATCATTTTTTTCATCGACATAATTGTCTTTGACAATGCTATAAATTTGCACAAATTGCTGAATCGATTCCACAGGAACTTCAGCATAATTTTGTTCAGCTTCATCAGCAAAATCTAAAGCAGGCGGGGCTTGCACAGCCCCAAGAGCTGAATGGCTCACACACATGAATAACGTGGTTAAAGTGACAACCATCTTCCAGCGTTGTAAAGCCATCCGTTCACCTGTTTATACAATTTATGTTATGCGTCTAAAGTAATCAAATTATGACCTTGCATTTCTTTAGGTACAGGAATTTGCATTAAGCTTAATAATGTCGGCGCGACATCGGCAAGTACACCACCTTCAGCAATCGTTGCAGAAGTTGGCCCTACATAAATGAAGGGCACAAGTTCAGTGGTATGTTGCGTATGGACTTGACCACTTTTGTAGTCTTGCATTTGTTCGACATTACCATGGTCAGCCGTGATCAGCATATGACCTTTTTGTGCCATTACCGCTGCATAGACACGGCCTAAACAGGTGTCTACAGCTTCCACTGCTTTCACAGCAGCATCAAATACCCCTGTATGCCCGACCATATCACCATTGGCAAAATTCACGACCAGCAAGTCAAATTCACCTGAATTAATTGCAGCCACCAACTCATCGGTCACTTCATAAGCACTCATTTCAGGCTGAAGGTCATAGGTTGCAACATTAGGTGATGGAATCAGGATGCGTTTTTCACCCGGATATTCATCTTCACGACCACCACTGAAGAAGAAAGTCACATGGGCATATTTTTCAGTTTCAGCAATACGCAGTTGAGTTTTACCTAAATTCGATAAATATTCACCAATCGAGTTATGCAATGCATCTGGCATATAGGCAACAGGGGCATCAATTGTGGCTTGATAACGCGTTAACATCACAAACTTAGACAGATTTGGAACCACTTTACGTTCAAAAGCTGCAAAATCTTTTTCGACAAATGCTTTGGTGATTTCACGGGCACGATCCGCACGGAAATTCATAAAGACAACGCTGTCACCATCTTGAATTTTAGCCACATCGCCAATACGCGTTGCTTTGACAAATTCATCTTTTTCTTCAGCCGCATAAGCTTGTTCTAAGCCTTCAACGGCTGTTGTCGCTGTACGTACTGCTTCGCCTTCAGTCAACAAACGATAGGCTTGTTCAACGCGATCCCAACGATTGTCACGATCCATGGCAAAATAACGACCAATCATGGTCGCAATACGCCCTTGACCCGGATATTGTGCAAAGAGCGCATCTAATTTTTCGAGTGATGGCTGGGCACTTTTAGGTGGTGTATCACGACCATCCAAGAACGCATGTAAATACACTTTCGCGCCACGTTTTAATGCCAGCTCACACATCGCCACAATATGGTCTTCATGCGAATGTACACCGCCTTGTGACAACAAGCCCAGAATATGTACAGCACCCTGTGCAGCTTTGGCTTTTTCCACCGCATCAATCAAAACTTCATGCTCAAAAAAAGCACCGGTACGAATGTCTTTGGTAATTCGGGTGAAATCTTGATACAACACACGACCTGCACCAAGGTTCATATGACCCACTTCAGAATTGCCCATTTGACCATCAGGTAGACCGACATCTTCACCTGAACCTGAAATCAAACTATGTGGATGCTTTTCTTGCATAGCCGTTAAATTAGGTCGTTTGGCTGCTAAGAAAGCATTGTCTTCGACCGCTTCACGATGCCCCACACCATCCATAATTACCAATACGTGAGGGATTTTGCCAGCAGTTGCACCCGTCATAATGAACACTCTTTTGTTTACAATTTCATCGTCATATCTTACCGAATTTTCGGTTAAGACTCTATGTGCAGATCATGCCTAAAGCGGATCTGTACATTGTTTTATCAAGCTCTATTCAATGCTTAACGAGCACGGCGCAGTAAATAACCGCCCGCCAACATCATGAAAATAATTGGTACAAAGACAAACCATGCCGGTGAAGGTGAATACACTAAACTTGCATAGCCCAAGAAATCTTGTAGATAGAAGAATCCTAAGCCAATAAATAAGGCAATCACCAAACGGAAACCCATCGACTGTTGACGCAAAGGGCCAAAAATAAAGGAACAGGCAATCAATACCAATGCAATTAAAGCAAAAGGTGAAGCCACTTTCTGCCAAAATGCCAGTTTATACGTTTTCGGTACTTGGCTGTATTCATGCATATAACTCATAAAACTGACCAATTGACTAGGCGATAAATCTTCCGGATCAATGGTCACCATATGCACATATTTCGGTTGCAGTGCCAAAGCCAAAGGCAATTGCTCTGCTTTAACCACCGTTGCATTGCCCTGCGGTAAAATATCAATTTGCGAAGCCGCTTTTAGACTCCAAGCACCATCTTTAACGAACTGACCTTGCGCTGCATTTAACACCCCTTTCAAGCGATACTGATCATCAAAGTCAACCACTTGAACGTGTTTGAGCTGTCCTTGTGCATTGGCATAATCAATATAAATAAAACGCTGACCTTCGCGTGTCCAATACCCACTCACTTCACCCAATGAACTGACACTGCGGTGATCTTTCACACTTTTGGCTTGTTCATTGGTATATGGAATCACCCATTCACTGAGTACAAAGGATAACAGCACCAAAATTAATGCCGAGCGAATCACCCAACCCACGATACGCCACAAACTAATCCCGACTGAACGCATCACCACCAGTTCAGCATTGGACGCTAACGTGCCCAGACCCAGTACAGCGCCAATTAAGGCTGCAATCGGCAAGATTTCATATAAGTAGCGAGGTGCGCTCCAAAGTACATAAATCAAGGCATTCCAAGCGGTATAGGTTTCATTTAACTCGCCTAATTCACCTAAATAGGTAAATAAAACTTGGAGAACCGATAACACAACAGTTGCACCCAGCATCGCTAATGCGGTGGTTTTGGTCACATGTTTGGCAATTATTCGACGTGCTAACATTTTAAGACCTCACCTGCTGAATTCGTTTCTTAATTTTAGGGGCAAGCTTTTGTTTGCGTGAAAATAATGCCGCAGCAACACCATATACCACCAAGACCAACGGATATGCCCCTATCCCCATTTCATCTTTACTGACCCGCGTTTTCACCGCCATCAGTGCCACAATCAAACTGGCAAAAATGAGTAAAGCAGGAAAGAGTTTTAAATAACGTCCTTGGCGTGGACTGACTTCTGAAAGTGCAATGGCTAAGGCTAAAGCCACCACAACAGAGAATGGCACAAAAATACGCCAGCCCAATTCACTGGCAACGACAGGATCAGTACGATTCGTCCAGAGCTTAGAAATCGGTAATGCTTCTACTTCGGCACTTTCAAATTTAGCTTCTGTGTCACTTTCTAAACGTAAACGATAGGATTGAAATTCTGCTTGGCTATATTTAGCTTTGCCGGGGAAAATTTCGTAACGACGACCTTCGACCAAATCGACAATACTGGCGGTTTCATTGGCAACTTCTACACGGGTTGCCTCTTTCGCCAAAATCATCACATCAGGTTTATCTGGCTTTGCCGCACGTTGATAGAAAAACACATCTTTTAAATTACGACGATCTTCAGACAAGTCCCCTGCATAAATGGTATAGGGCCCTGATGAAATAAACTCTTTCGGGCGGACTAAATCAAAGCCTGTTCGCACCGCTTGATTGGTGGTCAATTCTTCAAACTGACGCAGCCCCCAAGGCGATATCCAAATCATGAGCACCGATTGCACGGCAAGAAAAACCACGGTCAGCGGAATCAGTAAACGCCCCAACCGATGCCGACTAATCCCACTCCCATTGAGTACCGCCATTTCATGGTCAACATACAAGCGACCAAACACCAGTATCAAGCCAATAAAAAAGCCCAATGGAAGAATTAACGTCAGAAATTCTGGCAATCGATAACCAATAATACTGAATAGAATACTGACATCTAAACGACCTTGTGCCGCAACACCAAAGTACTTGATCAGTCGACCACCCATCATGATTAAGGTCAATAAGGCAATCACAACCAAGGATGTAGACACCACTTGCTTGACCAAATAACGCCGAATAATCAAATTAATTCTTCCAAAAAAGAGGCAAATAAAAACTAGGCTTAGTTTACCCGAATGGTGAAAATATAAAACCTATACTGTTGTTGCGCATTGAAACTCTATTCATAGAAATGTTTCAATGGTTTAATGGTTTGCAAACATTCAAAGGCATGAATACAGAACATGAAACTAACAATTAATACGTCATTCCAAGAGAATGCATCTAGCCCATATTTGTTGATATTAGTCGATTCTGAGCAGCTACAAAAGGCAGCCACATCTTATGAAATCAACAACTTAAGCTCTTTAGTCGAAGCAGCACAATTTAAAGCCAGTTTAACCGAAAGCTTACCACTCATCGGGAAAGTGGCGGTATGTAGTAATACCGTACTCTTCGGCATAGATAAAGCCGCGGATCTGCAAGCCAATAAATTAGCAAAAATTGCGCAAAGCATTATCAAAACGTCACAAAAAAAATTCAAACAGATCAGTATTGATATTTCCGCATTAGCAGTAGAGCAACATTATTTATTTGCTTTGGCTTTAACCCAAGCCGCGTATGCTTTTGATGAATACAAATCGAAAAAAAATGAATTTTTACTCGAAGATATTCATCTGATTTCGAACAACAGTACCTTGAACCCACAACAACTCACCTTGATTCATGCCGTGCAATCGGGTCAAAACTGGGCGCGTGATTTAGGCAATCGCCCAGGGAATATTTGCTTCCCTGAATATTTAGCAGAACAAGCACAAGCCCTCGCTGCACAATATCCTGATTTGCTTAAAGTCACGGTGATTAATGAGCAACACATGGCGGATTTAGGCATGAATGCCTTTCTAGCAGTCAGCAAAGGGTCAGATCGTCCGGGTCGTGTCATTACCCTTGAATATAAAGCCCATACCGAACAAGCGCCTGTGGTCTTAGTCGGTAAAGGAGTCACCTTTGATACTGGCGGTATTTCACTCAAACCTGGTGCGGGTATGGATGAAATGAAATACGATATGTGCGGTGCGGCATCTGTGTTAGGGATCATGCGTGCGCTATGTGAAGCAAAACTGCCGATTCATGTGGTCGGTGCAATTGCAGCCGCTGAAAATATGCCTTCAGGTCATGCAACACGTCCGGGGGATATCGTAAAAACCATGAGCGGTCAAACGGTCGAAATTTTAAATACCGATGCGGAAGGTCGTTTGGTTTTATGCGATACCCTAACGTACATCAAACGCTTTAATCCTGCATTAGTCATTGATATTGCAACTTTAACTGGTGCATGTGTGGTTGCCTTAGGTTCAGTGCTGACTGGTCTATTCACCCCAGATGATGAACTGGCTGCTGAAATTCATGCTGCGGGACAAACATCATTTGACCGTGTATGGCGCATGCCCGTGATTGACGATTACCAAGAACAACTGGATTCGCCCTTTGCTGATATTGCCAATATTGGTGGCCCTAAAGCCGGTTCAGTCACCGCAGCCTGCTTCTTACAACGCTTCACACGTGAATACCGTTGGGCACATTTAGATATTGCTGGTACTGCATGGAACTCGGGTTCAGCGAAAGGTGCAACTGGTCGTCCTGTACCATTATTGCTCCAATTTTTAGCCAATCGTGCGCAGTCCAATGGCTAAAGTAAGCTTTTACTTATTTGAAAAAAGTCCCGAACGGCAAGTGGAAAGCACTTGCCGTTTGTGCCGTAAAATTCTGAAACAGCCTGAACGTATTTGGTTATATTGTGCAGACGCAGACTTACAACAGCAGCTCGATGAACGATTGTGGAGTTTTGATCCCAGCAGTTTTATTCCGCATGGTATTGATCAGGAATCTGCTACAATTTGTATTTCATCTCGCCTGCCGGAACAATCGGACTGGATCGTGTTTAATTTTAACAATCAAGCGCTTGAACAGATTGATAAATTTAGTCACATTATAGAAATCATCGAAAATAATGAATCGGCAAAACAACTGGGTCGTGAAAAGTTTAAACAATATCGACGTTTAGGTATTGAACCGCAGACTTTCAAACTGTAGCCGATCAATCGAATTAAGGAGATACGCGGTGGCATTAAATGTCGGTCAAGATTTTAAACAGCGCTGGTTAGACGTACCTGATGCTGTTCGTGAGGCATTTATTGATGACCTACACCGCGTCTGTAATGTGCTCAAACCTGAAACCAATATTCAAAAATGGTTAGAAAAGGACGAACACGCACAACAACTATCCTTTGAAAAAATTGAACGTGCTTATGTAGAACGTAAGGCACAATTGATTGAAGATGCCCGTTTACGCCATCAACGTGCGCTAGAACAATCTTTAGCCAAGAAACGTGCTGCACAAGCCGACTATGCTCAAGCCTTACAGTCAGATGAAGCGCGACAATTTACGGAACAAAGCCAAACCTTGTCCCTGATTCGGCAAAATTTAGATCGTGAAATTCAGACCTATACGGCGCGCTATCACAAGAACCCTGAAGGGACGGCATTGAATTTTGCCAAAGGCATGCCGTCGATTAGCGACACGGCCATGCTCTCGGAACTGGAAAATGTTCGTTTACGT
The DNA here is from genome assembly GCA_963812025.1 of uncultured Gammaproteobacteria bacterium. Lineage (GTDB taxonomy): Bacteria > Pseudomonadota > Gammaproteobacteria > Pseudomonadales > Moraxellaceae > Acinetobacter. The sequence continues at coordinate 43,877 of CAWETQ010000002.1, read as the reverse complement.
CTCGAGTTAGAAGCTGAAACCTTGATTGAACAAACCGTCTCGGTATTTCGTACCAAGTTACAACAGGCCAGCCAAGAAGAAATTGACTATATTTTAAAAAATTCTAACTTTTCAACGGAAAAGCCAAAAGCATAAGTTTTGCTGATTATTTTGGCTTATGTTGCAAGTGGAAGATGAATAACCTAACACTGAGAATTCAACCATTAAAAAAGCCCACTACGGTGGGCTTTGCTTATGTTAAAAATACTTTAAACATTAAAATGCATCTACGGCAAATCCAAGCATATTCCCCACGCCATACCCCAGCCCCAACAGCAAACTGATCCAAATCAATCCGCCCACCAAGTTATACAACATAAAACTGAAGATATTCATATGCCCTGCACCCGCAGCAAACGGCGCAAAAGAACGGACAAAAGGGATAAAACGAGCCACCAAAATGGTTTTTCCACCATGTTTAGTAAAATAATGATTGGTCTTGACTATATATTCAGGCTTTAAAAACTTTGCATGGGCATGAAAAAACTTAAAGCCCAAAACCCGACCGGTATAATAATTGACGATATAACCCAATACAGCCGCAGTAAAAAGCAACAGCCCCATATAGTGTAAATGGATCACCGCTGTGGTTGAACAAAGTGCGCCAATCGCGAGCAGCAAGCTATCTCCGGGTAAGAAAAACATAAACACAGAACTGGTTTCGGCAAAGATAATCAGAAATAAAATCGCATAAATCCAAAGGCCATAGTGATCCAGCAAAGTAGGCAACCATTGTTCAATATGCATTAAAAAATCAAGCATTTTCACCTATCCACTTTAAACTTGAGCCATATGAATGGCATAACTCATTCAAAACCATTCATCAAAACAAAAAAAACAGTCTGATTTTGCAATGAGACTGTTTTCTATTCTATGGTTTTTTACTTCAAGAAGCCATTTTCTGCAAGAAATGCCATACTGAGTTTTGATGGCTCCTTCACTTCAGCTGCTTTATCACCCAGCAATAAACGCTCAATATAACGGGCGAGAACATCGACTTCTAAATTGACTTTAGCACCGGTTTTCCACGTGCCAATATTGGTTCGATCTGCGGTATGTGGAATCAGATTCAGGCTAATCACACTGCCCCGTAAGTGGTTAATGGTCAGGCTAATCCCGTCGACGGTCACCGAACCTTTTTCTGCTAAATATTTTGCAATTTCAGCAGGTGCCGTCACTTCATAATAAATTGACCGTGCATCTTCACGCACGACGGTAATTTCACCCACGGCATCAACATGACCACTGACGATATGTCCGCCAAAGCGTGTCGTTGGCAGCATGGCTTTTTCGACATTTACAGGCTGACCGACTTTCCAAGTGCCGAGTGTGGTGCGGTTCAAACTTTCACGTGATACATCCGCCGCATACCAGTTTGCACCCCATTCAATCACGGTAAGACAAATGCCATTGGTGGCAATGGAATCACCCAAATGCACATCAGACATATCAAGGTGGGTGCCAATACGTAAACGCACATCACCGCCTACACTTTGTAAGCTTTCTACTTTGCCAAGACTTTCAATAATGCCTGTAAACATAATTTGCTCTCTATTTCTGTATTTGTTTTACCACAATGCCAATTGCGTACTCACACCCGTGGTATCGACCCCACCCAGTTCTGCAAAATGATACAACTGACCCAAAAGCTGACGTAATGGCGGCCCTGATTTGGCATGGGTATCGGTAATCACAATAAACTCAAGCACACGTGCACGCTCTGACTGGCGCTGCTTACTGACACGATAACGTGGCACATCTTGCGTCAACAAAGTCACACGACCACGTTTTAAATTCGCTTGCAGCAAATCACCCGCTTCAATATTACCATCGGTCGAATAACTGGTCAGAATATAACGTGCATTAATGGTGGCGACCAATTTTTCATAGGCTTCTTTGGCATACTTTGAAGAATTGTACTGACTTGGACGCTCTTTACGCCAAGCCCGATCAATCCCACTTTTATAACCTTTGGTATCTGGAGTGGGTAAATCTGTCTGATCCCATAAGGTTAAGGCATTCAAGACATGATAGTTACTGCTATAGGCATGTTGATTATACGGTGGGTCAAGATAAGCCACATCGACTTCAAAACCACTCATTTGATTGGCTAAATGCTGTGCATCGACACACCACACTTCTGCAGCGGGTTTTTTCGGTTCACCAATGGCACAAAAACGACTCGGCGTCAGCCAAAGTAAGGATTCAATCCGTTCTAAAGCGGTTTGCGTTTTACCGCCCCAACCATGATGGAAACTTTTGAATACACCACTGGTATTACTGACAAAACTGGCAGAATAAAGTAATGGTGCCAGTAAAGCACTCATCTCGACATCATCAATTGCCCCTTGCGCCTGCCAAGTCGCAATCTGCTGACGAATCGCATCAATACGCATGCCGTTACGGCGTTTAAAGAACAAACGATCACGAGTCGGATCATAAATTTCATCATTACGTGGACACAGATTATGCGTGACCCAGCCCTTCACTTCAGGCAAGCGGTTTAAGTAATCAATGGCTTTTTGATAACCACCCAACTCTTTAAATGCCGGTGCTTCTGTACACGATAAAATCGCACTATTGAGTGCATGGCTATACGGTTCCCAGTCATTGGCAATCACCCGATAACCATTTTGACGCGCCAGACGTGAAACCACACCTGAACCTGCAAAAAAGTCGGCAAAAATTGGCGCACGACCATCTTTGCTATTTAATGTTCCCGTGCTCTCAAGCGCTTCTAAAATCAGATGTAATAAACGACGCTTATTGCCTAAATACGGAACAAGCTGATTGAAAAGATATTCGTCTGTGGTACGTGCTGAATGACGACGTTTATGATAAACCGAAGACTCTGAATTCATACTGTCTCTTGAGAAGGAATTAACCTTAAGCGCACATCATTCCCCAGTTGGGTGACGTCTATGAGCTTAAATCGAAGTTGCTCTGCCATACGATTAAATTCCGCATTAAACATCGCACGTGCCGTTTGACCTAAAAAGGTCGGTGCAACATAGCTGATCATTTCATCGACCAACCGCGCTTGTAAAAAGGCCGTCGATAATGTTGCACCAGCTTCCACCAACACATCATAAATTTGATGCTGTGTCGCTAAGTGCTGTAGCAAGTCTGTTAAAGGCTGTACGGTAAATTGTAACACGCCTAAATCGGCAAGTTCCTGACGGAATGGCCCCATCACCATCACTGTTTCAGGAACATCTAAAATTTTTGCATTCAGGGGTAAACGCCCCTGACGATCAAGCACCAAACGTTTCGGTTGCACAATCGTGCTGATATCTTCAACACCGTCTAACTGACGTACATTGAGCTGACAATCATCCGCCAGTACTGTTTCAATACCGGTGATGACGACACCAGAAATCGCGCGCCAATGTTGCACATCTTGTCGTGCCTCAGTACCGGTAATCCATTTCGACTCACCCGATGCCATGGCGGTGCGACCATCCAAACTGGAAGCCACTTTTAAACGTACATAAGGCATGCCCGTTGCAATCGCTTTCAGAAAACCTCGGTTTTGTGCAGCAGCTTGTGCTTCGCAAACGCCTTGTAAGACTTCAATCCCTGCATTTTTCAGGATTTGCACACCTTTACCCGCCACCAATGGATTTGGGTCTGAACAGGCAATGACAACGCGTGTAATGCCTGCCTCAACCAAGCCGTTCGCACAGGGCGGTGTACGACCATAATGTGCACACGGTTCTAAAGTCACATAAGCTGTTGCACCCTGCGCCTGATCACCGGCTTGCTTTAAAGCAAACACTTCCGCATGTGAACCGCCTACAGGTGCTGTTGCTCCACGACCAACAATTTGATGATCTTTCACAATCACACAGCCAACGGCAGGATTGGGTCGTGTTCGATAAATTGCTGTCGCTGCTTCTGCTAAGGCAAATTGCATCCACATTTGATCTTGCTGAATGGAATCTGGACTTAACTTCGACATTTTGAAACTCTTTTAATGTTCACGTTGTTGCATTTGTTCAATTTGACGACGAAAGGCTTCTACATCTTGGAAATCTTGATACACCGAGGCAAAACGCACATAAGCTACATGATCCAATGCAAACAAAGATTGCATGACAATTTCACCAATGGTACGTGACTTCACATCACGTTCACCTAAACGACGAATTTGTAATTGGATATCGCTGAGTACAGTTTCGATTTGCTCTTGAGTCACCGGTCTTTTTTGCAAAGCATGCATCAATGAACGACGCATTTTAGCTTCATCAAAAGGCTCACTCTTGCCATCAGATTTAATTACCCGTGGCATAACAACTTCGTAGGTTTCAAAAGTGGTAAAGCGTTCTCCGCAACTGATACATTCACGACGACGACGAATTTGACAGCCTTCAGCAGCCAAACGCGAATCAATCACTTTACTATCTGCGGCGTTGCAAAATGGGCAATGCATAGCGGTTTAATTGAACAAATCAAATCGGATTTAGAGTGTAGCAAAAATTCTGTGCTTTGTAGAGCCTTACGCAAGATATGGAAAAAAAACAGCCCTTTCGGGCTGTTTCACACAATATATTGATTATGCGGTTGAGCGATTATTCGACGCGTTCACCATGTTGACTTAAGTCTAGACCCATACGTTCGTCATCAGCAGCAACACGGATACCAATCACCAAATCAATCACTTTTAGGATGATAAACGTAAGCACAGCCGAGTAAGCAATCGTTGCAAGTACACCTTCAGCTTGTACCCATAATTGATGCATCATATCTGTAGGGGCTTTATCACCCATGATGAATTCACTGGCAAATACGGCTGTTAACAGCGCACCGACAATACCACCCACGCCATGCAGACCAAAAGCATCTAAAGAATCATCGGCTTTCAAGGCACGTTTCAGCGCAGTAATCCCCCAGAAGCAGACCACACCGCCAATTAAACCCATGGCCAATGCACCACCTACAGTGACAAAACCTGCTGCGGGTGTAATCACCACCAAACCAGCCACTGCGCCAGATGCACCACCCAGTACCGATGCTTTACCACGAACTAATTTTTCAGTAATTAACCATGCAATCGCTGCCGCTGCTGCTGCAACTTGAGTTGCAACGAGCGCATAACCTGCCGAACCATTGGCACCCAGTGCAGAACCACCGTTAAATCCGAACCAGCCCACCCAAACTAAACTTGCACCAAGCACGGTTAAAGCCAAGTTATGCGGTGCCATAGATTCACGGCCTAAGCCCATACGTTTGCCAAGCATGTATGCTGCAACCAAACCTGCAACACCTGAGTTAATGTGAACCACAGTACCACCAGCAAAATCCAGTGCACCGTCGTTACGCTAACCAGCCACCACCCCATACCCAGTGGGTAATCGGTGCGTAAACCACAACACTCCAAATGGTAATGAATGCCACAAAAGCGCTGAATTTCATCCGTTCTGCAATCGAACCGGTAATGATGGCGACAGTAATAATGGCAAACGTCATTTGGAAAATAACAAACAGAATTTCTGGAATCGTTCCGGTCAGTGCATCGGTGGTAATGCCTGATAGCATGATTTTATCTAAACCACCAATGAACGCATTGCCTTCACCAAAGGCAAGGGTATAACCAATCACAACCCAAGTAATACTTACCACTGCGGCAGCAACAAAGCTATGTGCCATGGTGCTCAGTACGTTTTTCTTACGAACCATACCGCCGTAGAACAAGGCTAAACCTGGAATGGTCATGAGTAAAACCAGTGCGGTAGACACTAAAATCCATGCCGTGTCACCTGTATCTAATTTTACTTCTTCTTCGACAGGTGCTGCTATTGCTTCAGCTGGAGCAGTAGCTGCCACAGCCAATTCAGAATGTGTTAATGATGTATCAGCAGTTGCAACAACTGTGACATCTTCAGAAGGAGTAGGTGCTGTGACAGCTTCTTCAGCCCATGCAACAGAACCACCTAAAAGTGCGCCAGATAAACTCAGCGCCAGTAGCATTTTTTTCATTCGTATCCCCCAACCTAGTTTTTTGAGTTATTAGGTACTCAGCAAACTTCGTGCCAAATTAAACAGCGTCTGCACCTGTTTCACCGGTACGAATACGGATGACTTGTTCTAAATTAGTCACGAAAATTTTACCGTCACCAATTTTACCTGTGCTTGCAACACGCGTAATCGACTCAATCACTGAATCGACCATTTCATCGCTAATTGCGATTTCAATTTTCACTTTAGGTAAAAAATCAACGACATATTCTGCGCCACGATAAAGTTCAGTATGACCTTTTTGACGACCAAAACCTTTGACTTCAGTTACAGTGATCCCTTGAACACCAATGTCAGAAAGTGCTTCACGCACGTCATCTAATTTAAAGGGTTTTACAATTGCAGTTACGAGCTTCATGTTGGTTTTCCTTCGGCTTCTTTCACCAGTAAGGTTTTATGTTCAAATTTCGTGCCAAAACTTCTTAGGTTGGGGGAAAATAAAAACTTTCAGCACGAGTTTTCTTTATAACCTATTTTATACTTTTAAACGTAGTGCGATCTTTAAAAAAATAGACATTTTTACGATAAAATTGACGATTTTACTGCTCAAACAAAGTCTTATCTCATCGCTGGGGCTATGGTCTAGGTTTGAGCAATGTTACACTGCAAGCACCTCTCCATCGTTAGGGAATCAGCAATGATCGAAACTTTATTACAAGCAATCATGGAACAAATAGAGCAACCTAAAAAAGACGTAGAGCATAATTTACGTGCCTTACTGAATGAAGCTGTTGCCAAAATGGATTTAGTGTCTAAAGATGAAATGGATCGTCAACGTACTGCACTGAATAATACCAATCTACGCTTAAACGAACTGATGAAACAGGTTGAAGCTTTAGAAATTAAAATCAAGAACAATAAATAAGCACCCTTTTGATGCATAAAAAAACGCAAAACGATTAAAAATAATGCACTACAATGGAACAATAAAAATGTCTTTTGCTAAAATTTATACGCGAGGTCTGCTTGGACTTCATGCACCGCTAATTGAGGTCGAAGTTCATGTCAGCCAAGGTTTGCCCTCTTTAACCATTGTCGGGCTTGCTGAAGCCGCAGTACGTGAAAGTAAAGATCGGGTGCGCTCTGCCATTATCAATAGTGGTTTTCAATTTCCAACCAAACGCCTCACCATTAATTTAGCCCCTGCCGACTTACCCAAAGATGGTTCACGTCTCGATTTACCCATCGCCTTAGGTATACTCATGGCATCAGGACAAATTCCTGAACATGCCACAGATCAACTAGAATTTATTGGTGAACTGGCTTTGGATGGGCAACTTCGCCCCATCACAGGGATTTTAAGTATTGCCATTGCTTGCCAACAGTCAGGACATCAACTGGTTTTACCTGAACAAAATGCGCAAGAAGCCTCACAATTACCGCAGTTTAAAATCTTCGCAGCCAAACATTTAAAAGATGTCTGTGAGCATTTATCCAATCAACAACCTATTCAACAATATCAAGCCCATACCCCTGAAATATTCGATCAATACAAATTTGATTTAGCCGATGTCAAAGGTCAACATCGTCCACGACGAGCTTTAGAAATTGCCGCAGCAGGTGGACATTCTTTATTGTTTAAAGGCCCGCCGGGCACAGGAAAAACCTTATTGGCATCGCGCCTTGCCAGTATTTTACCGCCTTTAGCGATGCAGGAAAATTTAGAAGTCGCGCGTATTTATTCGGTTGCCAATACCTCGCACCCTTTTGGACAGCGTCCTTTTCGTGCACCGCACCATACTGCTTCTGCCATTGCTTTGGTCGGCGGTGGTTCGCATCCGAAACCCGGTGAAATCACTTTGGCGCATTTGGGCGTGTTATTTTTAGATGAATTACCTGAATTTGATCGCAAAGTTTTAGAAGTTTTAAGACAACCCTTAGAATCGAAAGAAATTGTGATTTCTCGTGCCTCACGGCAAATGACTTTCCCTGCAAATTTCCAACTGATTGCCGCCATGAATCCATGCCCTTGTGGCTATGCTTTTAATCAAGATACCCGTTGCCAATGTTCTGCGGATGCGATTAAACGCTATCAAAACCGTATTTCAGGGCCATTACTGGATCGTATTGACCTGCATTTGGATGTACCGCCATTACAAGCGCATGAATTGCAGGATACAACAGCCGTAGAAAATTCCCAGACCGTGCGTGAACGCGTGATTCAAGCCTATGGGCAACAAATACAACGACAAAACTGTCTGAATCATGCTTTAAGTCCGAAACAACTGGAGCAATTTGCACCATTAAATTCCCAAACCCAAAGTATTATGGAAATGGCGCAGCAGCGCTTAAATTTATCTGCACGTGGCTATCATCGCGTTTTGCGTGTGGCACGAACGATTGCCGATTTATCACAACATACCGATATTCAAAGCCAACATTTAACCGAAGCTTTGTCTTACCGAGCACAACAGAGTTAATCATTGATGCAAAATTTAATCATCCGTAACGAAAGTCTTGCTGATCATGCTGCAATTTCACATATCATCGAACAAGCCTTTAAAGATCAGCAATATTCTAGCCATACCGAGCAATTCATTGTGCATGCTTTACGTGATGCACAGCAACTCACTATTTCATTGGTGGCTGTTTTAAATCAACAAATTGTAGGACATATCGCGATTTCCCCAGTCAATATTTCTTCAGGTGACGAAGGTTGGTTTGGCTTAGGTCCTATTGCCGTTGCGCCAGAATGGCAACAACACGGCATAGGTTCAGCACTGATGAATGCGGCATTAAATCAATTAAAAGCCATGGGTGCAGCGGGTTGTGTTCTGTTAGGTGATCCAAATTTTTATGCTAAATTTGGTTTCCAGCCCATCAACAGCCTTATTTTAGAAGATGTCCCCGCTGAATACTTTCAAGCATTGAGTTTCGATGGAAAATTTCCACAAGGCATTGTGACCTATCATGCTGCGTTTTCTGCAACTGCATAAGCGCTGAATAAATCAGTTTATTCTTTAATAAGCCTGAATAATCTTTAATAAAAAGAACCTCTAAAGCCAAGCTCTAGAGGTTCTTTTCTATTTGAAATTTAAGTTAAAGTTTCAAAAATTAAAATGCTTTGGTGAGTGTGAAGACTGCACCTGTTTCTACGCCACGTTTACCAGCATCTGATAGACCATCAGTTTCAGTATTTGTTCCAACTGCCGCAAGCTCAGCCGTTACACTAGATAAAGATTTAAAGTTATAGGTAACGCCTGCTTTCCAGTCGACGTAATTATCATCACCACCATTAAAGGTATATTTATCTTCATCGACTGCGGTATAGCCTACACCAGCAACGCCACCAAAGCCGGTAGCACCAAAGGGTACTGAATACCCTACATTCACGTTCCAACTATCTGCATCTGCGCCCGCATAGTCATTGGTATAGTTAATATTGGTTAAAATGCTATCGCCTTCTGCAAGTACATTCTTAAAGCCTAACTTACCGTATAATTCTGCCCAGTTTAAATCACTTGCGCTTGGATAGTTGTAATACACCACACCCACATCCAAAACAGGCTTGCTGCTTAAGCTCTCTAAAGTCGTTGCATAACCAATAGAGGGATCAAGTTCTAAACTTGGCGTTCCAGAACCAAAGTTCACATTAGAACCCCACAATCCGAAATATAAACCTGAGGTATGCGCCAATGTAAATCCGGCTTGAAGCGCTGGATCTGTTTGTGTTTGTGTTACTCCACGGAAACGATAATCCGAGGTTAAGGCAGCCGTGCCACTAAACGATAAACCAAATGGTAATGCAGGTGTCTCGTCAGCCAATACAGCGCCAGATAAACCCGTTAATGTCGCAACAAGCAATAATTTTTTAAGCATTTGAAGATCCCCAACAATTTTTTATAGACTCATTTTCTTATGAGCAATTACTATGCCAATTTTTTAAAATTAAAAAGGCTGGAGATCAGAATTCTCTTGCGAGCAAAAGCAATTTTTTGAAATGTGGACATGCATCAACCTTTTAAAGCAATCATCAAGACCGGCAGTATCGGTCGTTGATGCGTAAATTTTCTATTTCACTTTTTCAAAAGAACGTAAATTTTTTATAAATTTTTCCATATAAAGCGTTTTATCTAAGATTGCGTTGATTCAATACCTTTGCTCGGCTGCTCAGCATTAAAACTCAAATTCATTTCAGCACAAGATTCATATTTGCTTACATCATGCTTCCTTTTAAGGCTATTTTTTAATCAAAATATTCTATTGTGCGTAAAAAAAGTGCATAAACTGAAAACAATTTATGCACTTTAAAAAATTCTTCGCGCTTTTCAGCTTAAAAATTAAAATTGAGACCCAATACAACCTGATCATCAAAATCGGTATCAAAACGATCCTTACCGCCAACCACATAAGCTAAAGATGCCGTCGCAGCAGTATTTGGAATCTCTTTACTGATCCCGATGCGAGCTTCATTAAAAGCAACATCATTTTTGGTTTCAATCATGCTGTCATCACGGCTGCTATTATAGATAGATGCACCAATTACAGTATTCAACATAAAGTTTTGTGGTAAAGCATAACGATAAGCAGCACTTAAATAGACATCTCCAGCATTGGCAAAAGAGGCATCTGTCAGTACCACCACCGCGCCTAAAGTTAAATCTTTATAGGCCAACTCACCCAATACATCCAATGCGGTCGTTTTACGATCATCACCATTTTCAGCATAAACCGTACCGCCATCTTGATAATAGTAAGCAGTCGCCTGAACTTTATAGCGCCAGTCTTGGCTTATCTGTTGACCATATGCCAGATAAAAGTCATGTTCAAAACCATGATCTTTATCTTCACTGTCATCCGACGGGTCATAACCTAGGGTTGAACCCCAGTATCCGACTGTAACACCACTGTTATGTGCATATTCCACACCAGCCTGTAGCGCAACATCATCATTTTCCACGCTACCACGGTAAATATATTTACTCACCACGGCAAAACTACCTGTTAACTGCCCCGCTGTTGCTGAAGTTGTCTTTTCTTCAGCAAATGCAGACATTGCGCTCATGCTCAGCAATAAAGATAACGTAATTTTGTGTAAATTTTGATGCATGATTAACCCTTATAAAACCCAGTGAAGATTCTATTTTAATGACAAATTTAGCTGCAAATTCTAAAGCTTTTTTATAACTTTCGGTCAATTTGTTTTATAAAATAGCTCGCTTTTTTTATTTAATTTCAGCACAACAAAAAATCTCATACTGAATAAAAGCCATATTTTAAACTAAAAAAATTAAATGACTTTTATATTAAATATCAAAAGTATCGATATATTTAAAGATGAAACGCAAGTCATAGCATCCCGCTATAAAGACGGGTTCATCACAATTTAAAACCCATATACGACTAAAGTATTATATGCTAAATACCGCTTTTTCACTGACTCATTTTTAAAAAAATTACACAAAAAATCATCCATAATTTAAATATATTATTGTTTTAAATAATAATTTAAAAAAAGAAAAATACCGTTAATTTTTATTTATTAAAATATAAAAATATATATTCAAAAAATACATAAGATAAATGAAATAAAATGAATAATAAGATGATTTTTTTGGTATACATTACACATACAATTCTTTTAATTTCATCCCATTTTGTATAAGGTTTCCCCAATGCAAAAAGCACAAAAACTAACATTAGCAGTCTTAATTCAAGCTGCTTTAATTTCTTCAGCTTATGCCAGTGAGCAAAGTGAAGCAAAAGGATTTGTTGAAGATGCAAATGCATCTGTTTTACTCCGTAAGGGTTATATCAGCCGTGATAAAAAAAATGGGGTGGATGACACCAGCTCATGGGCACAAACTGCCATTTTAACTGCTGATTCAGGCTTTACTAAAGGTGTTGTCGGTTTTGGTGTTGGTGCTGTGGGCGATGGTTCATTTAAAATTGGCGCTAACAATTCAATGCTGGTAATGACATGATTCCAACACATCGCAAAACAATGCAGATGGCACTAAAGATGCATATGACCATTGGGCACGCGGTGGTGCAAATGTTAAAGCACGTATCTCGAATACCACTGTGCGTTATGGTACTCAAGTTCTAGACTTACCTGTACTTGCAAGTAACACTGCACGTTTAGTACCTGAATACTTTGACGGTGTGTTAGCAACCAGCCGTGAAATTAAAGGTCTTGAATTAACGGCTGGTAAATTCACTAAAAACCAATATTCAGACCAAATCAATACTGATGGCAATAAATTAGACCGCGCTGTGGTGTGGGGTGCCAAATATAAATTCAATGATCATCTAAATGCATCTTATTTTGGTACTGACATCAAAGATCGTTTAGAACGTCATTATGTCAATGCCAACTTTAAACAAGTCTTGGCAAATGATAGTTCTTTAACTTATGACTTCAGCGGTTATCACACTGAATGGGATAAAGAAGACTAAGTGTGGTGCATATACATATTCACACACAACCAATGATCTCACGAACTTAAGCAATAATATTTGGGCAATTTCTAGTACCTATAACACGGGCACACATAATGTTATGCTGGCTTACCAGCAAAATACAGGCAATACGGGTTATGACTATGGATTAGGTCAAGGAGTTGCTGATGGTCATCAAAGTATTTATCTAGCCAAACTCTTACTTTCTGACTTCATTGGTAATGATGAAAAATCAGCACAACTTCAATATACCTATAACTTTGCAGGTATGAATGTTCCTGGTTTATCATGGACGACTGCCTTTGTTTATGGTTGGGATATCGATGTTGCAGGCAATGCGGCTCAATAACAGCAGATAAGAAGAACGTGAATTCTTTAACCAAGTGAAATACACTGTTCAAAGTGGTTTTGCTAAAGATGCCAGCCTACGCGTACGTAATTCATACTACCGTGCAAGTGATGCTTACCAAATCTACATACATTGGTGACACCAACGAATGGCGTTTATTCCTTGATATTCCTGTGAAATTCTTCTAATTCATAGCGAACTCAAGACATAAAAAAACCTGCACATTGTGCAGGTTTTTTTATTTAGGTTTGAAAAATAAACCTACATAACATAACTATTATTTATTTGCTGCTTTGTACGCTTCAATTGAGCTTAGAACTTCTTGTTTCGCAACATCAGCCCCTTCCCAACCACTGAGTTTTACCCATTTGCCTGCTTCAAGATCTTTATAATGAGCAAAGAAGTGTTCAACTTGTTTGATCAAAAGCTCTGGAAGATCTGTATATTCCTGAACATCTTTGTAAATTGGGGTTAATTTTTCGTGTGGTACAGCGATCAATTTCGCATCGATACCGCCATCATCTTCCATGTTCAATTTGCCCACAGGACGGCAACGAATCACTGAACCTGGTTCAACTGGATATGGAGTCACAACAAGTACATCTAATGGGTCGCCATCAAGAGATAATGTGTTTGGCACATAACCGTAGTTCGCTGGGTAAAACATTGCTGTACCCATAAAACGGTCTACAAATAAAGCATCTGAATCTTTATCAATTTCATATTTGATTGGTGCTGCATTTGCAGGAATTTCAATAATGACATAGATGTCGTTTGGGGCATCTTTACCCGCTGGGATATTGCTGTAGCTCATAGCATCACTCTTTAACAAGTTAAATCTTATTTAAACCGGCACGATTATAACGGTTTTTGAGAATTAAATAACTTCGTGATTATACATCTGCTACGCTCAAATATGTATTTGCATAAATGCAGCGACTTTAAGTTAATTTAATCACCAAAATTAATAAGCAAATGGGGCAAAGCAAAGACAAAAGCCAAACTATTGAGCGCAATGTTGCCCAATTGGCTAAATAGCAAATACCATAAATCATTCGAAATATAATATAGGCAATACCAAAGGTCATAATCACCGTTTGTGGAACAACCATATATTCTGCCATTAAAATTGCGGCAATAAATAAAGGTAAACTTTCGAAGCTATTTTGCTGCACTGCATGGGCGCGTGCTGCTAAACCTATCGTTTTATCTAAAAATTCACGCGGGTTTTGATTATCTCGTGCTTTAAAACCCGCTGTTTTTTTTGCAATGATTGTAAAAACATAAGGCAATAAACATGCAATTAAGATGAGATAGACTATTCCGCTTATACTTTGCATCTCATTTTTTCTCATTCAGATTTTCTGCCCCATATCATAGCATGGTGTTTCAACAATAATTTTTGTTAAATTATAATGTTTTTTATAAATGAGGAATAAGGCTCCATTATGGTCAACCCTGATCAACAAGAAATGTTCGATATACTTGAAAAACAGCAGCAACATCAACGTAAACTCGATCGTGTACTTAAAATCGTGTTGCCAATCGTTGCTTTCTTAATCGCAACCATCTGTGCCAATATGAATATTGCCTCGCCCATTGGTACGCTGATTATTTTAATTATTGCCTTTTGGATGGTCAGCATTAAACGGCAAAACTTACGGCTTTGGTTATTGGTGATTTTTGTGTATTGCCTGATTGATAACTATCTGAGCTATGGTGCATTTCATTTACCCGGTTTTAGTCGCCAATTTGGCACCATGTTTACCTTTGTCAGTATTTTTGGCATTGGACGCCCGTATATTGATCGTTGGTTTATGAAAAATTGATCTTTTAAAGCATAAAAAAGCGCCGAAAACGGCGCTTTTTTATGGCTTGGTTTATGCAGTTTTACGTAAATCTTTACGTAAAATTTTACCTACGTTCGATTTTGGTAATTCTTCGATAAACTCAACATAACGTGGACGTTTATAGCCTGTTAAGTTTTCTTTAGCAAAGGCAAGCACTTCTTCTGTGGTTAAAGACTGATCTTTTTTCACAACAAACAAGCTTAGGCACTTCACCTGATTTTTCATCAGGAACACCAATTGCCGCAACTTCCAATACTTTTGGATGTGTCGAAATTACTTCTTCAATTTCAGATGGATATACATTGAAGCCAGAAACCAAAATCATGTCTTTTTTACGGTCGACAATTTTAATGTATCCGCGACTGTCCATGATACCAATATCACCGGTACGGAAGAAATTGTCTACGGTCATCACTTTAGCCGTTTCATCTGCACGGTTCCAATAGCCTTTCATGACTTGTGGACCACGAATCGAGATTTCACCTTGTTCGCCTAAAGCAACTTCTTTACCGTCATCATCTAAAATCGCAACTTCAGTCAATGGTAATGGAATACCAATAGTGCCACTGAATTCAGTTGTTGCTGGTGGGTTTGCTGTTGCAACAGGTGAAGTTTCAGATAAACCATAACCTTCAATGATGTTGGTGCCGGTAATTTTCTTCCATGCTTCTGCGGTAGACGCAAGTACCGCCATACCACCACCCATTGCCATTTTAAGTTTGCTATGGTCGAGCTGTCTAAACTCTTCATTATTCACCAATGCATTAAACAACGTGTTTACTGCTGGGAAGAATGTTGGCTGGTATTTACGTAATTCTTTCATGACCGCAGGTAAGTCACGCGGGTTTGGAATTAAAACGTTGGCTTGACCTTTATACATACCGTACATGGCACAAACCATGAAGGCAAAAATATGATAAAGCGGTAATGCACAGAAAATACGGTCATCTTTAGCACCGTCGTGTGCACCAAATTTACTTTGGAAAATACCATCACATTGTAATAAGTTGGCAACAAGGTTACGGTGCGTTAATTCTGCACCTTTAGAAACACCTGTTGTACCGCCTGTGTATTGCAGTACTGCTGTATCACTTAAAGTTAAGCTTGGACGTTTATAATTGCTAGCACTGACTTTAGACATTGCCGCATTAAATTTAATATGTCCTGGAATACTCCACGCTGGAATTTGCTTACGTACTGAACGTAAAACAAAGTTAACCAATGTGCCTTTGAGCGTACCCAACATATCACCGACAGAAGCAACGATCACGTGCTTCACAGGTGTTTTACCAATAATGGCTTGATAAACAGTGGCAAAGTTTTCAATGATCACCAATGCTTCAGCACCAGAATCATTCAATTGGTGTTCAAGTTCACGTGAGGTATACAGTGGATTCACGTTGACCAACACCAAACCTGCACGCAATACAGCAAGTGCAACCACTGGATATTGAAGGACGTTAGGCATCATGACTGCAACGCGCGAACCTTTTGCCAATCCTAAACTTTGTAAATACGTTGCAAATTTACGGCTTGCTTCTTCTAGTTCATTAAAAGTTAAGACTTTATCCATAAAGATAAAGGCATCACGTGAACCAAATTTTTGAAAATTACGTTCAAAAATATCGTTAAGTGAAGTATTTTCTGCTGGCAATTCTACAGTTTCAGGAATCCCTGTTTTTTGATACTCAGCAAACCAAATCTTTTCCATAACGCCCTAATCTCCAATCAATAATCCTTAGTTTCAACTATTTTTTCAATGTTATGCGTCATTATTTAACTTGTTTATGCATAACACGACATCCACTTACACGAATACCAATCATATATAACGTATTTTGATCAATGGATGCTAGTTTTATCTTTGAATGAACAGTTTATTTGCTTTTTGATATCCTCGTGGTAAGAGTTGACCTTTCGTCGCTCTTTTACCAATATATTTTTGAAGATCATCACCTTTTAGTTTTAATTGTTGCTGCCCCGCAACCAATTGAATTATTTCATTTAAAGAAATCAATGTCATGGACGAAATTTGTTCTTTGCCTTCAAGTTGTATCAACTTGTTTCCTTTACCCTTGTTCAGCATTGGTAATTCTGACAAATCAATCAGCAACAAACGACCCGCGGTACTCAGTATCGCCAAATGCGTCTGCGTATCCACAGTTTGTAACGGTAATGCTTTGGCATCATCAGCTACGGTCAAGAAGGCTTTACCGGCTTTAGCACTGGTATCTAATTGTTTTGCATTAGATTTAAAACCATAACCTTTAGAGCTAACAGCAATCACTTCACGCTCATCCTCTGCAATGAGCACTTGAATAAAGCCAATACCATTTGCAGGGGCAAGTTTAGAGCTTAATGGCTCACCCAAACCGCGTGCCGATGGCAAACTTGCAATCGCCAGTGCATAACTACGCCCTGTTTCATCCAGTACATACACACGTTGATTTGATTTACCTTGTGCATGACTTAAATATTGATCGCCGGCACGGAAGTTGAGGTTTTCAGCATCAATGTCATGCCCTTTGGCAGAACGAATCCAACCTGCTTCAGACAAAACCACCGTCACTGGATCAGCAGGCAACATGTCTTGTTCATTGATGGCTTGGGCTTCTGTACGCTGTACGATTGGCGAACGACGATCATCGCCAAATTTTTTCGCATCCTCTTTGAGTTCAGTGATGATCAGGTTTTTAAGTGATTCTGGATTGGCCAATTGTTCACGAATAATGGCAGCGCGTGCTTCTAACTCTTCCTGTTCACGGCGAATTTCCATTTCTTCAAGTTTCGCCAAATGACGTAACTTAAGTTCTAAAATGGCTTCAGCTTGAATATCATCAAGACCAAAATGGGCGATCAGTTCTGCTTTCGGATGATCCTCTTCGCGAATAATCCGAATCACGGTATCTAAATCTAAATAAGCAATCAGCAAACCCGCCAAAATATGCAGGCGCTTTTCAATCTTATTCAGATGATATTGCAAACGACGGGTTACGGTACTTTTACGAATTTCAATCCATTCCAATAAAATTCGACGAATCGATTTGACTTGTGGACGCGCATCCGCCCCAATCATGTTCATATTGACACGATAGCTGGATTCTAAATCCGTGGTTGCAAATAAGTGGCTCATCACCCCTTCTGCATCAATACGATTTGAACGCAACACAATGACCAAACGCGTTGGATTTTTATGATCGGATTCATCTCGAACATCGCTGACTAAAGGCAGTTTTTTGGCCTGCATTTGGTCGGCAATTTGAGTGATAATTTTTGAACCTGAAACCTGATATGGCAATTCCGTAATCACGATTTCATTTTTTTCAATGGTATAAATCGCACGCATGCGATAACTACCACGACCCGTCGTTTGAATTTTTAATAAATCTTCCGCGGGGGTAATAATTTCAGCTTTGGTCGGTAAATCGGGCGCTGGAATATATTCTGCAACTTTTTCATCGGTTAAGTTTGGGTTACGAATTAAAGCGATGGTGCCTTTAATCACTTCACGCAAATTATGTGGTGGAATGTCCGTTGCCATGCCCACAGCAATCCCTGTTGTACCATTGAGCAAAATATTCGGGACACGCGCAGGTAAATTGACTGGCTCTTTCATTGAACCATCAAAGTTATCCTGCCAATCACACGTCCCTTGACCCAGTTCCGACAACAGCACTTCACTATAAAGTGAAAGTTTGGCTTCGGTATAACGCATTGCTGCAAAAGATTTCGGATCATCTGGTGAGCCCCAGTTGCCCTGACCTTCAATAAAAGGATAACGATAACTAAAGGGCTGCGCCATCAGCACCATCGCTTCATAACAGGCAGAATCACCATGTGGATGATATTTACCCAGTACATCACCGACCGTACGGGCAGATTTTTTTGGCTTACCACTATTCTTTAAACCGAGCTCGCTCATTGCATACACAATACGACGCTGCACGGGTTTTAAACCATCGCTAATATGCGGTAATGCACGATCCATAATCACGTACATGGCATAATTGAGATAAGCTTGTTCGGTAAATTCTGCTACGGAACGATTTTCTGTGGCTTGATGCACAAGGCTGGTCATAAAAGCGTGAAATCCTAATTAATTCGTTTTTGTATCTACGTTGTTATGCTAAGTCGCAGCTGTAGTCTACACAAGAGCAGTACTGAACACTCTGCGACAAATTGTGTCTTATGGCGTAAAAATATTCATTTTATAATCTGCAATCAACTAAAAATGCAGCAATTTTATAAACCCATCGATTCTAGCGTTTTACCTTTGGTTTCTTCGCCTAAAATTAAAATCACCAAAGCCACAGCCAATAATACGACAGTAAACATCATAAAGACCTGACTAAAACCATTCTCCATGATCATCATATGCGTGACCACCATCGGTGCAACAATTCCACCCATGCGGCCAATCGCAGAAGCCCAACCTGAACCAAAGGCACGAATATTGGTCGGATATTGTTCTGGCGTATAGGTATACAGTACGCCCCATGCACCCAAATTAAAGAACGACATCAAACAGCCCCAGAACATAATCATGTTTACGCTATCGGCTTGACCAAAGAAATAAGCAGAGACGGCACACATCGCAATAAAGCCTGCCAAGGTTGCTTTACGCCCCAACTTTTCCACCAACCATGCGGCTGCGACATAACCCGGAAGCTGTGCCAAAATCATGATCAGTACATATTCAAAAGACTGCACAATGCTATAGCCCTGCTTGACCAATAAACTAGGTAACCAAGTAAAAATACCATAATAGGAATACACGATACCGAACCAAATTAACCAGAGCATTAAGGTACGGCGCGCAAATGGACCTGACCAAAGCTGACGAAAGGAAATATTTTGTTTTGCTGCAACAGGCTGTACTTCAATATAATCAATTACTTCAACACCGCACTGGCGTTCAAGCTGCTGCACCAATGCATGTGCTTCTTCAATACGTCCACGGTTAATCAAATACGGCACCGACTCTGGCACTTTTTTCAAAATCATAAACACATAAATAGCGGGTAAGCCGCCAATTAAAAAAGCGATATGCCAGCCATAACTTGGAATCACAAAATAGGACACCAATGCAGCAACCAACCAGCCCAAGCCCCAAAAACTTTCCAACATGACAATAAAGCGTCCACGCACTTGAGCAGGAATATATTCACTGATCAAGGTCACCGCAACGGGAAGTTGTCCGCCCAAGCCTAAACCGACAATAAAACGAAACACCAATAACCAGGTTAAATTCGGTGCAAAAGCACATAAAGCCGTCGCAATACTATAAATCACTAGAGTCATGGCAAACACGGTACGCCGTCCAATGCGGTCTGCTAAACCACCGGATAAAACAGCCCCAATTGCCATCCCGACAAAACCAATGGACACCACCCAGCCTTTTTCCGTCGCTGTCATGTTCCATTCTTCAGCCATGGTGGTCAAAATAAAAGAAATGAGCCCCGTGTCCATCGCATCGAACATCCAACCCAGTCCGATGACCCAGAGTAAGGTATAGTGAAATTTACCGATTGGTAAGCGTTGTACACGTGAGACTAAATCCATAATAAGCGCTCTGATTTGGTGAAAGAATACATACTGCTTTCCCAACAGGATTTATCGTTGTCGTTATTTTTATACGCTCATTTAAAGCAGGATGACTGCTTTATTTCATCAGTCATCTATCATTTTTATGCAAATCTTTATGACGCATCTTTAGAGGATGCAGATTGATCATCATCATCTTTATAAATAAATTTCGGCATTTCCAAACCAAAATAGATGGCGATACAACGTAAAGAAAAACCGAAGATCAGGGTAGAAATGACGGTGACTTCTAGAGAGAAGCCGATCTCTTGACAGACCCAATAGCAAATCACGGAAACAAAGGAAATACTGGCATACAGTTCACGG
The DNA here is from genome assembly GCA_963812025.1 of uncultured Gammaproteobacteria bacterium. GTDB lineage: Bacteria > Pseudomonadota > Gammaproteobacteria > Pseudomonadales > Moraxellaceae > Acinetobacter. The sequence goes on along the minus strand of CAWETQ010000002.1, from coordinate 23,309 downwards.
CGGAACACCAAGGGTACATCGTTACACAGGATGTCTCGCAAGATACCACCCGACACCCCAGTCAACACGCCAGCAACCGCTGAAACAACAAAACCATGACCCATTTGCAGTGCGACTTGGCAACCAATCACGGTAAAGCCAATCAACCCCATCGCATCTAAAATCAGGAAGATCGAGCGTAAATGGCGCATCCATTTGGCAATTAAAATCGTGACAAAGGCAGCAGCACAGGTCAAAACTAAATATTCAGGATGTTTAACCCAAGTCAGCGGATAGTGTCCAAGCAGTACGTCTCGAACTGAACCACCACCCAGTGCGGTGACGCAGGCAATCAGCGTTACACCAAACCAATCCATACTACGTCGACCCGCCGACAGTGCCCCTGTCATGGCTTCTGCCGTAATCGCAACAATATAAATGACGAATAGTAACATTGCCCATCTTCCACTGAGGGTAATCAATGCGCGCTATTCTAAGGTAAATTCAAGCTAAAATTACAGATATTGTGCACAACATTGTTTAAATTTTTTGCCTGAACCACAAATGCAAGCTTGCTTCATGGTGATTTGCATCTCCGTGGTCGGATCAAGGAAATACCACGTCCCCTCATGTTGTACAAAATGAGAGATTTCATGATGCACCTGTGCTTGTTTGCCATCATGGTAATGCGCTTTAAATTCTACCTGTGCATGATTTTTATCTATTTTTTCTTTGGCTTGAATGACTTCTAGTTTGAGCCATTGATTGGATTGACTCCAATCGGCAATCGCCACTTGATCCAAGAATTGTTGCTGCCCCATAGCTGTAGTTTTGACAATGTAATCAATCTCATACTTGGCAAATGCACTATAGCGTGAACGCATCAATTGCGCTGCTGTTTGTGCTTTGGCTTGCCCCAAATGTAGTGGTTGGCAACACGCTGTATAATTTCCTTGCCCACACGGACAACTGCTTTCTGACATGAAAATTTCCCATAAAAATAGCCCGACTGTGCGAGCTATTTTAATCAATTTTCCCAAACTTAAGCGATAATATCTGTCATTTCACGCATCTTTAGCATTGGCTTTGATTTGCGGCATGATGCGGACTTTATCAATTTTATGACCGTCCATCGTGACCACTTCAAAAATATAACCATCTACAGTTAATTTTGCACCACTTTCAGGTAAACGCCCTAAGTGAAATAAAATATAACCAGATAATGTTGAATATTGTTCAGACTCATCGACCAAATCTCGCCCTAAAAGTAAGGATACGTGGCGGATATCGGTAGAACCTTCCAGAATAAGCGTGCCATCTTCTAAACTTTCCGCAGCCGTTTCCAACTCATCTTCATCGGGAAATTCACCGGCAATGGCTTCAAGGACATCAATCGGTGTGGCAATCCCTTCAATAGAACCATATTCATTTAACACAATCGCCATTTGTAGCGGTGCTTGACGGAGTTGCTCCATCACCATCAACACTTGGGCATTTTCATGCACAATGACTGGGTCTCGTAAGTGTCGTTCAAAATTAAGCACACCAGTTTCGATGTATTCATTCATCACTTTATGCGTGAGCACGACTCCTGAAATATTATCTAACTCACCGCGTGCAATAATTAAGCGCGAATGGGTCATGCTCAACAGTTGTTCTTTAATTGAAGCTTCATCTTCATCTAAGTCAAGCCACTCCAGTTCTGGACGTGGCGTCATCACCGATTTCACCGGTCGTTCAGACAGTCCAAGTACCCCTTGCACCATCACACTATGATAAGCGCCATTTTCTTCATCAAACACTTCATCAGCAAAGGCACGTGTGGCGAGCACATCTTCAGATTCATTATTTTGTGATTCATTTTTTCCGCCCAACATACGCATTACGGCAGAAGCCGTGCGATAACGTAAGTCCGTTGTCGTGACCAATTTTTCCTGATTACGGCGCATGGTTTGATTGACAAATTCAACCAGCACGGAGAAACCAATGGCGGCATATAAATAGCCTTTTGGAATGTGGAAACCAAAACCTTCAACAATCAGTGAGAAACCAATCATCATCAGGAAACCGAGACATAAAATCACCACGGTTGGATGCTTATTGACGAAGTTCATCAGCGGTTTTGATGCCCACAGCATAATGCCAACGGCGATAATCACCGCAATCATCATCACTGAAAGATCTTTCACCATCCCGACAGCGGTAATCACGCTATCGAGTGAGAACACCGCATCCAGCACCACAATTTGAACAATCACCATCCAAAAAGCCGCATGCACAGGATTTTCTTCTTTTTGCGATTGCGTGCCTTCAATGCGTTCATGCAGTTCCATGGTGCCTTTAAATAACAGGAACACACCACCGAACAGTAGAATCAGGTCGCGACCAGAGAATGCATGCTCAAAAATATGGAACAGCGGTTGAGTTAAAGTCACCACCCAAGCAATTGAAGCGAGTAAAATTAAGCGCATCACCAAAGCTAAAATTAAGCCGATAATACGCCCCGCATTACGCTGATGTGGGGGAAGCTTTTCCGCCAAAATGGCAATAAAAACCAGATTGTCGATACCGAGAACAATTTCTAGAACCACTAAAGTTGCAAGACCAATCCATGCCGATGGATCTGACATCCATTCAAAGATCATTGGATGTTCTCCTGCACACGATTGAGGACTGATTTTAGAATGTTGCGATTCAAATCGGTGAATATTCTCTGAACATTATTCTGTGTAATTTTTTCGTACGAATTGATGTGTTCGGAGCGATGACAACCACTACCCATGTTGATTCATTTATTGGAAAACAGATTTTGAGTATAGGCAAGATTAGGCAGAAATTCATCCTTTTTTCAGTCTGCCGCGCTTTTCTCTTGGCACCTGTTCACAATTTTTTGCAAAGTGAGTTTATTTCAGTCCATGCTTTGTCATATTTTCTGCTTAAGCTAGAGCATGAAAAAATAAAATGCTATGGTAAAAACTATAATGATGAAAAGTGTATTAAAAATGACTCCAAAACATAAGAATCCGACAGCTAAAACAACTCAACCCTTAATTGCACTCTATTGCGGTTCCCGTTCAGGCAATAACCCCATTTATCAAGAAAAGGCCATTGCTCTAGCTCAAGGTCTCGCTACTTTAGGTTTTGGACTGGTCTATGGTGGGGCAAGTATTGGTCTCATGGGGCAAGTCGCCAATGCCGTCATCCAACATGGTGGTCAAACTGTTGGGGTGATTCCTGAATTTATGCTCGATTATGAAATTGCACACCATCAACTGACTGAGTTACACATCGTCAAAAACATGCATGAACGTAAGGCGATGATGGCAGAGCGTGCCAGTGCTTTTGTCGCACTTCCGGGTGGCTTAGGCACGTTTGAAGAAATTTTAGAAGTGGCGACTTGGGGGCAGTTGAATCAGCACCAAAAACCGATGATGCTGTATAACGTGAATGGCTTTTATGATGCTTTAATTGCTCAGCTTGATCATGCCGTTGAGGAAGGTTTTTTACCGCCGCAGCATCGGGCGAAATTGATTGTTTGTAATCATGCGGATCAAATTGTCAATGCGATTAAAAATCTGAGTGCTCCAAAACACTTTGCCATTTAAATGCGTGCAGTAACAATAAAAAAGCGAGCTCATGGCTCTAATGCGAGTCAGTTAAGAAATTGACTGGCTTTTTTTATTTTAAATTCATGATGTTATTCGATACACGGAAACGTCATCCGCAACTGTTCGAGGCAAGACTACTTTGACAACGTAAGGTTTCTGCGATTAATTAATCAATAAAAGGGATTCGACGAGTTTTGTGGTGAGGCGCACTGCGCCGCAAGATGCCTTTCTTGCGAACTCAAAATATATTTTGAGACTTCTCATTTGGGCTTATCCAAAGTAACAGATGAGCTCCAAGTATTTAATTTAAAATGATAAGACTCTGTCATGAATAACTAAAAAGCTAAGGAGTTAATTGTAAAACCCCTTAACCGATCAGCATTAAGCCCATAGCTCGCTTTTTCTGAGGTATCAATAATCCATTAACCTGAGATAACTTTATAAAACCACGGTAAAGTCGTGGCTAAAACAATACTCATGATTAAGCCCACCATCAGCTTCATCGCATCCTTACTGACGTTGCGCGAAGTTCGGTATTTATTTACTTCAGCCAGATGCATGGACAGGGCAAATTCACGACCTGCGAGTAAGCCCAAGAATACCCACGTGGTACTCATTGGAATATTACTCCACTCTTTAAACACCAATAAAATCAGGGCGTAAATAAAATCAATAATGGTGGCTGAACGAATATCGGCTACACCCGTTTTGGTGTCGATAATTTTTTGGATGGCGCCGCCACGTTGGTAAAAAATCATCCCCAATAAAATGACAAAAACCAAAATTGCAAAAATCAAAAATGCGAGCGGGACTTGACGTGGTACATAAACAAAAATATTAGCCAAATCTTGAATCAGCCATTGGCTCCACAAAAAAGCCGTAGAGACCCACTGCAAACCAATCCAAATATGAGACGGTTTATGATCGCGTGTTTTACTAAAATAAACCGAAATGCCTTTAATCACAAAACGATAGATAATAATTGCCACCACAAATGCAACGGCATATCCCATCATCGACTTGGTCAGCATGGCTCCCAAACTGCTTGGCGAGAAAATGGTCAGAACTAAAAATGTCGTACTGACAGGAATTCCATACTTGGTCAGCAAAATCAGCAATATAGGCGGAACGATATACAGCCAAGTGATGCCTGAATCAGGAAAAGGAATGGTTTCAAGACGACCATAAGATGCGTCCCCTACTCCTGAAACCCACCAGCCGTAAAATAAAACCACGCTTAAAATACTGCTGGTATACAGCCAAAGTAACCACCACGGACGATGGGCATTCGATGAAATAAAAGTACCTAAGGTCTGTGGCACATCATTTCCGACAATTGAATAAGCGGCTAAACAGAAACCAACAATCATCAAAATTTCGATTGTCATAACAACAAAACCTTTTTCACCAATGAAAAGCCTCACCCAATACGATGGATGAGTTACGCAAGATTATGACAGTTTTGTGTCACGTTAATCACATCACAGTGACACGGTTTTGTTACAGCCGATAAAAAAGCAGCTTAGCGCCGTAACGATTTCATGTGAATTTTATTGCGCTTTGTTGACGGTCGATAGCGCAACTATTTCTTACAACATCTTTAAATGATTGCTTTAAACTGTTTAAAAATTTCACTTTTATACTGTTATGAACGCCACGCCATCGCATCAAGCCTTACAACCTGAATTTAGACTGTTGGTCTTTTTAGTGTCGATTGGCTTTTTTATGCAGGCGCTGGATACCACCATTGTCAATACAGCCATTCCTGCCATGGCCGTCAGCTTAGGGGAAGATCCCTTACGCATGCACAGTGTCGTGGTGGCTTATGTGCTTTCTGTCGCGGCCTGTATTCCCTTAAGTGGCTGGCTTGCAGACCGTTTTGGTGTACGAAATACTTATTTTTCATCCATTATTATTTTTACCTTGGCCTCTTTGGGCTGCGCATTTTCACAAAGTTTAGAGCAACTGTTATTTTTCCGTGTTATTCAAGGCATTGGCGGTGCTTTATTGCTACCTGTCGGTCGCTTGGCGATGCTGAAAGTCATTCCACGCACACAATTTTTATCTGCCATGAGCCTTATGAGTCTGGCAGGTTTAATTGGCCCACTGATTGGCCCCACTTTAGGCGGCTGGTTGGTTGAAGTTGCCACATGGCATTGGATTTTCCTGATCAATATTCCGATGGGGCTACTAGGTGTACTTGTCACCTTTAAAGCCATGCCCAATGTCACCGAACCCACGGTACAAAAGTTTGATTTTAGCGGTTTTCTGCTCTTGCTCATTGCCATGATCGGCATGTCCTTAGGCATTGAAAATTTTTCCAGTGCACATAGCATCTGGTTCAGCATTGTGCTGATCGTGGGAGGACTCATTGCAGCAGCCATCTATGCCTACCACGCTCACAACCATGAAAATGCCTTATTTCGGAGTAAATTATTTGAAAATAAAATTTATGCCATTGGGGTTTTAGGCAATTTTTTTGCGCGTTTGGGTGGCAATGCCCTGCCTTTTCTATTACCACTGATGTTGCAAGTGGCATTTGGTTTTAGTCCATTGATCACGGGATTAATGATGATTCCTGCGGTACTCGGATCATTGGCATCAAAACCAATGATTCGCCCCATTATTCAACGCTTTGGCTATCGACGTGTGCTGTTGGTCAACACGGTTTTAGTCGGTGCTTGTATTGCCAGTCTGGCTTTAACCACGGCAGATACACCGCTGTGGTTGCGAACGTTACATTTCTTTATTTTTGGTATGTTAAATTCCATGCAATTTGTCTCCATGAATACCTTAACGCTGAAAGATTTAGCTCAAGCCGATGCCAGTAGTGGTAACAGTTTTTTATCCATGACCATGATGCTGTCGATGAGTATTGGCGTGGCTTTGGCGGGTACGCTGGTCAACGTTTTTACCGCACATTACGGCACAGCACAGATCAGCCTTGCATTTCATAGCACGCTGATTTGTTTAGGCTGTATTAACATCATTACCGCCTGTATTTTCTGGCGTATTCCACGCGATACAGCCGTTTAAAACAGATTTCAGAAACAACGTACTCTGAAGCTTTAGATCGCGTATCATATTCAAGGTTCATCATTGCAAAGACTGTTATGCCTAAAAAACGATTCGCCAAAAGCAGCCTGCAAAAGCTTTACGCCTCTTGCGTAGGCTTGGGACTGATTTGTATTGCAATCGTGGTCTATGTTTTTGTCCTGCATCATAATCCTGCCTCAGCACAGGAATATCCGGTCAAAGGCTTTGATGTTTCACATCATCAGGGTGATATTCAGTGGAAAAAAATATCGCCCAAAGAATTTCAATTTATCTATTTAAAAGCCACCGAAGGCGGTGATTTTAAAGATCGAAAATTTCAGGAGAACTGGCTGCAAGCCCGTGAACAGGGTTTTCTGGTGGGCGCATATCATTTTTATCGTTTATGCCGTGATGGTGAAATTCAAGCACAAAACTTTATTGCAACCGTGCCCAATAAACCCGATGCGCTGCCGCCGGTGATTGATCTGGAATATGACACGAACTGCATCAATACCTATACCAAAGAACAACTGCTAGAAGAAATTCAGGTCATGCATGATCGACTGTATCAACACTATGGCAAACAGCCGATTTTCTATATTTCCAAGTCATTTTATAATATTATTTTAGCGGGACAATTTTCTAAAACACCGCTCTGGGTACGCGAATACCAAGGCAAACCCGATTTAAAAGGCAAGCCGAAATGGCTGTTTTGGCAACATACCAATCAAGGAAATATTAAAGGCATTGCTACAGTAGTCGATTTAAATGTCTTTCATGGCGATCAGTCCGACTGGATCCATTTTTTAGAAAAAAATAACATTGATACGCAAACAACGATTGAAAATTGACCCATAAAATAACCAGATCAATCCTAAAAAAATTGAATCTTTTCATTCAGACTGCTGAACAGCAAAACACAACCGCAGTTTTACTCAGTCAAGCTGTGTCGTATCCGCTGACTCAGGCGCTACAATGCAAAGCATGAAAATGAGATACTCAACTTAACCTTGTATTTAAAGCAAAATGTGCAGCTGCATGAGAAAAATCATTCACATCGATATGGATGCCTTTTATGCATCTGTCGAACTCAAAGATCGTCCTGAGTTAAAGGACTTACCTGTGGTGATTTCCTCACACCATCCAAGGGCGGTGATTGCAGCAGCATCCTACCCTGCGCGCAAGTTCGGTTTACGTTCTGCCATGTCCATGTCACAGGCCAAAAAACTCTGTCCACAAGTGCTGGTGATTGAACCCAATTTTGAAAAATATCGTGCTGTATCAACCCAAATTCATCAGATTTTTCAGCGTTACACTCACATCATCGAACCCTTGTCTTTAGATGAAGCTTATTTAGATGTGACTGAAAATTTAAAAAATATTCCCAGTGCCACAGAAGTTGCCATGCAAATTCGGAACGATATTTTTCAAGTGACCGGTTTAACTGCATCTGCCGGCGTAGCACCCAATAAATTCTTAGCCAAAATTGCATCGGATTGGCATAAACCGAATGGCATCTGTGTGATTAAACCCTCACAAGTGCAAAATTTCATTCAACATTTAGCGCTGAAAAAAATCCCCGGTGTCGGTAAAGTCACGCAAGAAAAATTAAAAACGCTGCAACTGGAAACCTTGGGTGATTTGCAACACATGGATGAAGCCATCCTGATTCAACATTTTGGCAAATATGGTCAACAGCTATATTTATATGCTCAAGGCATTGATGAACGCCCAGTACAGACTGAACGTGAACGCCGACAAATTTCAAAAGAAACCACTTTTGATGACGATCTTATTTTGACCGAATGCCACAGCTATTGGGCTAAACTGATTGATCAAGTTTGGGCCAGCTTAGAGAAAAAAAAGCTTTCTGCGCGTGGCGTTTCAGCCAAACTGAAACTGAAAAATTTCCAAGTTTTACAGCACAGTAAAAGTTTTAAACAGCCCTTAGAAAACAAACAGCAATTAGAAGATGTGCTACAACAACTGCTGATTGAAATGCGGATTTCTAAACATGCGCAATTTCGCTTAATTGGCGTTGGGGTCTACCAACTTTCTGAACAGCAAGAGCAACCTCAGCTTTCACTTTGGTCAATATTTTGAATACTTTTTAAGCAAAAGAACAAAAATAAAGCAATTGATTACACACAAGGCTTATTTTTACGGTACTCTATCGACGCGATGCATTTATCCATGTAGCCGCTGAGATGCTAAAAATCACCTTTACTTTTAGCATACTGTCCTGTGATTGGCGTGACGATCAAATCCGAATATTACAGGGCAACTCTGTCATGGAATCCTTTCTTGCCTATCTTCTGCTAAATAGCTCTTTTAAATTGCCAACAACATCCGTTGTATAAAACCATATGCCATTAATTTTGTTGCTGCTGTTATCAATCGCTGATGCACTTTCGATCATGCCTATCATCACCCCATACATCTGAAAGCTATTTTGATATCAATATATTGATCTCTAACCGAATGACTGACCATCTATTGAATGACTCATTTTCGACTGAATGATCTAACCCATAACCAGGTTTGAATAAACAATTTTTCCTCAATATCACCTTAATGCTAAGTGTAATCAGTTGTTGCAATATTGCTCTTTTGCATGGATTGCAGATCGCTTTGATCAGCAAAAAATGTGTATCATCGGTGGTTGAATGGGTGCATTTTTTGCCTTCCCTGCTTGATGGCATGGGATGTAAAAAACACGTGCATGATTACCCTTGGTGCTGTTTTACTGACCCATATTGCACATGATAGGTGGTGAGTGTGCATCAATCCATTTTCACTTTACTGCTTGGTACTAAAATACCGATATAACAGTACAGCGGCAATGATGCCGAAAACACAGGATTAAAATTTTATGAGCGTTCAACGTCTACATGTAGAAAAGCGTTATTGCGAAGTGGCGATTTCAGGAAATTTCGTACATTTAGCCGGTCAATTGGCCAATGACACGTCACTGGATATCAAGGCACAAACGCAAGAAACACTGGATAATATCGACCGCTTATTGGCAGATGCAGGTTCAGATAAAACACATATTTTATCTGTGATCATTTTCTTAAAAGATATTGAACAAGACTATGCAGCAATGAATGAAATATGGGATGCTTGGGTCGCTGAAGGTCACGCCCCTGCACGAACATGCGTTGAATCTAAACTCTATACACCTAAAGTTTTAGTTGAAATGACGGTTACGGCTGTGCGTATTTCAAATTGAATCGATAAAAAATAAGCATGATAAGTCTCTTTATTCATGCTTATTTTCATTAGCCTAAAATTCGAATTTTCTTTCGCTGTAAAATTGGATAAAAACTATACTTTTTTGTATGACCTTCTAACGAAGTGTCTAACGGATGAGAAGCAACATTTTCAACCAAAAAATCTTGTCTCAACTGATAATATTCAGGCACATCTGCATAGCGGATCACACGATAGTCTGCCATGGCTAAAAGTGCATCTTGATACTCGGCATTCCGTCGACGCTTCAATACCATGGGATCATCCAGTGCAATAATCGCCGTCACTTGATAATGTTCATCCAGTACCACAAAATCCGCCACCATATTGCGATATTTATAGCGCGTACGAGAGTATTTAGTCGTCAATAAAGCATCAAATGAGACATGCGCTAAAATCGTGCTCTGTGGCAGTATTTCTTTCAGCCGTGTATATGTGAGTTGTTGATTAATATTAAAAATAGCCCTTTGTTTTAAGGCACTATCTTGCTGTCGGGTACTATCTTCCAAACTTTTCCATGCCATAAACAATACACAAAGTAGGATTAAACTCCCGATAAAAATGTACATCATCATGCTCTTAGTCCTTTAATTTTTATAATCTTGCCGGTGTCACACCGATTGTTATGAAATTTAGTATACAACCATTATTTTTATTAAAGATTTCAAGTAAACAAACTACATTTAATAATGACAAAATCATTATAAAAACGAACAAAAAATTGCACTTATTTAATATTCATTATTGATGTTCTCAATCTGTTAATAAACACTCAGAAATAGTGTATATCAAGCTCCAGCGCTGATTCAATAAGACGATTGGCTATTGTCCTACAATTCCGACGAACTGTTTTATTGTGCTTTATTTTTCTTATCGGTAAAAAAAGGATGCCTGAGCATCCTTCTTTATTCACTGATCAAAATTAAGCTTTTGATTTCGGCTTAGACTTGCCCTTTGGCTTGGTGCCGCCAAATGGTTTTTTCGCATCACCTGTTTCACGTGGCGGTAAACCGGTATGCTGGGTCAAAATCTGCCCTCTTTCTGGACGTTTTTTGGTATTTGACGGACGCGATTGATTCGTTGTCTGATTGCTTCCAGTCGCATTATCAGTACTGCGTTTTTGTGAATCACCGGCAACCGTCGAGTTCTTCTTACGTGCCGATTGATACTGCCCTTCCGTTCCCACAGGTTGATAAGTCGGAATCAAATGCTGTTTCGAGTTACCAATTAAATCCGCACGACCCATTTCCTTCAATGCTTCACGGAGTAATGGCCAGTTATTTGAATCATGGTAACGTAAGAATGCTTTATGAATACGACGACGTTTATCCCCTTTCACAATATCGACATTTTCGGTATAACGCGCCACTTTTGCCAGTGGGTTTTTACCGGTGTGATACATGGTGGTTGCTGTTGCCATAGGTGATGGATAGAAAGTCTGTACTTGGTCAGCACGGAAACCATTCTTCTTCAACCAAATCGCCAGATTCATCATGTCATATTCGGTTGTACCCGGATGTGCCGCGATAAAGTAAGGGATAAGATATTGTTCTTTACCCGCTTCTTTACTGAAACGATCAAACATCTGTTTAAAGCGGTCATAAGCACCAATACCGGGTTTCATCATCTTCGACAATGGCCCTTTTTCGGTATGTTCAGGCGCAATTTTTAAATAACCACCGACATGATGCTGTACCAGTTCTTTAACATATTCAGGGTTTAACACAGCCAAGTCATAACGCAAACCTGAACCAATCAGAATCTTTTTAATGCCTTTTAAGGCACGTGCTTTACGATACAACTGGGTCAACGGTGCATGGTCGGTATGTAAGTTCTGACACACGCCCGGGAATACACAGGATGGTTTACGACAGTTCTTTTCAATTTCAGGATCTTTACACTGCAAACGATACATGTTTGCCGTTGGCCCACCCAAGTCCGAAATGATGCCAGTAAAGCCCGGTGCGGTATCACGAATTTTTTCTACTTCACGTAGAATCGATTCTTCAGAACGGTTCTGAATAATACGACCTTCATGTTCGGTAATCGAACAGAACGTACAACCACCAAAACAACCACGCATGATATTCACAGAGAATTTAATCATGTCAAAGGCTGGGAAACGTGCTTCAGCATAGGCTGGATGTGGCAAACGTGCATAAGGCAAGTCAAACACGTAATCCATTTCTTCCGTGGTTAACGGAATTGGTGGTGCATTGAGCCAAACATCACGTTCACCATGCTTTTGTACCATGGCACGTGCATTGCCCGGATTGGTTTCCAAATGCAAAATACGATTGGCATGTGCATACAGCACTGGATCTTCCGACACTTCTTCAAAGGCAGGTAAACGAATCACAGCCAACTCACGTGGCGGTAATTTATGTTTAATCGCTTTCGATGGTGCAAGTTGTAGCTGAACAATTTGTGTATCTGCATCCAGATTATCGCCTTCGCGGATAACAGGATTGGCAACCGGTTCTTTTTGGAAATTTTGGTATTGGGTTAAAGAATTACCCTTATCTTTTTCAATTTCACAACCATCTAAATCTTCAGTCATCACATAAGGATTGATGATCGGATCGACACGACCAATGGCATCGACATCATTCGATGCAATTTCCACAAATTTGGCTTTAGATGGACGGTTTAATTTATTGACAATAAATGCAGTGCCACGAACATCAGTAATTTCGTGAATTTTTTCGCCGCGTGCTAAACGATGCATCACTTCAGTGATTGAACGCTCACCGTTACCGTACATCAATAAATCTGCTTTTGAGTCCATCAATACTGAGCGACGGACTTTATCTGACCAATAGTCATAGTGCGCAATACGACGTAAAGAGGCTTCAATTCCCCCTAACAATACAGGCACATCAGGGTAAGCTTCACGCACACGTTGGCAATACACTGTTGCTGCGCGGTCTGGACGTTTATTCGGTTGATTATCGGGTGAATACGCATCATCAGAACGGATTTTACGGTCAGCCGTATAACGGTTGATCATCGAATCCATGTTGCCTGCGGTCACACCCCAAGCGATATTTGGCTTACCCAAAACGCGAAAGGCTTCAGCATTGGTCCAGTCCGGTTGCGCAATAATCCCGACACGGAAACCTTGCGCTTCCAAAGCACGACCAATAATGCCCGAACAAAAGGATGGATGGTCGATATAAGCATCGCCACAGACCAAAATAAAGTCACAACTGTCCCAACCGAGTTGATCCATCTCCTCGCGCGACATCGGCAAAAATGGTGCGGGTTCAAAACACGACGCCCAATATTTGTCGTAATCAAACAACGCAGTAGGCGCAGTTTGAGCAGTATAAGCAGTAGACATGGTTATTTATCTCGATTGGCAGATGGCGATCGGGAGAGATCTAAGATGAAAGCCGATCATTTTACCATGAATTCCACTCATCTTGCTTGATTAAAAAACATACACAAACAGTGACTTAAATTTTTAATTTTTCGTTGGATATGAAGATGATCGATAACGTAATTTTAAGGCAAAAAATAGTCCCAACATCAACACAGCACTCATAAACAAGCTTAAGCCATTCCAACCAAAATTTTCCCAAATGAGCCCGCTGCTACTGCCTAACAAACTGGATCCCATATAATAGCTAAACAAATATAAAGATGAGCCTACCGCACGATATTGCAAGGATTGCACTGAAACCCAACTACTAGACGTAGAATGTGCTGCAAAAAATGCAAATGTAAAGATAACCAGACCAAATAGCACCAGCCAAATCGAAGGAATGAGCATAATCCACAGCCCAAGTAGCATCATGATCAGCATCACAGGGAGAACTCGGTCACGCCCAAACCGTTGCCCCCAACTGGCAGCCCGCGGTGAACTATAAATTCCAGCCAGATAGGCAATCGAAATTAAACCAATCCATGTCTGCGACAGCCCAAAAGGTTGTTCTAATAAATGGTAGCTCATGTAATTAAATACCGTCACAAAGCAGCCCATTAAAATAAAACCTTCGGCAAACAGAAGACGAAGTTTAGGATCGGCTAAATTTTTCTTAAACGATTCTTTAAAACGGGAAAATTGAAAAGGATAAGCTTTAAAATGTTTAGAGGCAGGCAATATCATATAAAAAGTCACCGCAATGACTAAATTAAGTACACCAATAATCAGCGTTGCCATTTGCCAAGAAATGAAGTCAACCAGTACACCGGCAATGACACGCCCGCCCATTCCCCCAATCGCTGTACCCGAAATATATAATCCCATGGCAAAACCCACATCTTTTTCTGCAATTTCTTCACCAATATAGGTCATCGCAACAGCAGCAACACCACTGACGGCTATTCCAATCAATATTCGAGTCGCTAAAAATATTTCCCAAACAGGAAGTATTGAACTAAGAATTAATAAGCTGGCTGCCAAAAACAAGGCCCAAACCATAATCCGTTTACGACCAAAACGATCCGAAATGAAGCCAGTAAAAAGGAGTCCTATAGCCAAAGCAACGGTCGAAAACGATAAAGGAAAACTGCTCTGTGTGGGCGAAACTGCAAAAAATTGAGCAAAAATCGGCATCATCGGCTGTACACAATACAGTGATGAAAATGAGGCAAAACCTGCTAAGAATAATGAGTATAAGATTGCTAAAAAAGGTTTTGAACCATACTCAATATAGGTGGGTATTGAACTTGAATCAGACATAAAAACTCCTTATGCCAGATGAGTATACGCTTGATTATTTTATTTATGGGAAAACCAAATTTCACTTTTTTAAAACAGAAATTTTTTATGAATCTCCTCTCTACGATGAGCAATCCTCATATATATGAGGATTAAATCCTCTAGCAATTCATGATTCATTAATCAGAGTGCAAGTTTAATCACACAAAGTTAGAAATAAAAATCAATCAGAAAAATGAATGATATTTATTAAACTTTAAAACATAATCGATATCATTCATATATAAAATAAGAGTCAAAAATAATGATTAAAAAAACAACAAAAATAATGTTTTTTTCAGATTAATTAAAAGCTTAAATATACTGTATAAAAAAACAACCATCAAAAAATATGGTAATATTTAGCAATTGCTATACTCAATAGAATACCTGATTATAAAGAATAGGTTAACGTTACTAATAAAACCTATTCTATTTTATTATTTTTAAATGGGGAAAATCATGGCTAAAGTATCCTTAGAAAGTCTAACAGAGATTGACGGTTTTATTGCCTCTGCACTTGTAGACAGCGACAGTGGTTTAGCACTTGCAACTCAAGGCAACAGCGGCATTGATTTAGAATTAGCAGCAGCAGGCAATACGGAAGTCATTCGTGCAAAACGTAAAGTTGCCAAGGCGCTTAATTTATCTGATTCTATTGAAGATGTTCTCATTACATTGGGTAAACAATATCACCTTATTCGTCCATTAGAGTCGAATGAATCATTATTTTTATATTTGGTTTTAGACCGTAATAAAGCAAATTTAGCGATGGCTCGTCATGAGCTTAAAGGTTTTGAAAAAGAATTAGATTTCTCTTAATGACCTTAGAGACTATTTTAACTTTCAAAATAGTCTCTATAAATAAATCGATGATGAAAGGCCTATTGTGAAAAAAAATATTAATATATCAATATTTGGTTTAAATCTAAGCACCATTAATGAACTTAAAGCAATTATTGATAGTATTTTAGGACCTGACTACTCAATCTACTGGACCAATATTGCAGATACCAATTTACAAGTATTAATTATCAATCATGATTTTTTTGATTTACCCAATATTAAAAAAATAAAAAAAGATAATCTATTTGTTTTAAAAGTATCAAATAACCTAGATTTAGCAGGTCAAATTCAAGAACAAAATTTATACCTACCATTAATCGATCAATTACCACTCAAAAATTGGTTATTTAATACCGTTATTCCACCTTTATTTCCAACTAGTACGGCAACATATATACCTAAAGATGAGCATACGAACAAAATTCACTATACCCATTTTCAAGATATCTTGCTTCAATTAAAGCAAAATGATAGCAAGAGTAAGTTGTTATTATTAGATGACAAAATTCAAATTGCATTGATTGATCCCTTAGCGAATAGCATCTGGATCGATCCCAATTTTAAGAAAAATACTCATGAAATATTCCAACTGGTACATGCTGATTTAAACTCAATCGTTCATTTTCGTCATAAACATAGCGCACAAGATCTTCAATCTGGTTTATGGCAGTGGATGTGGGATCATTTAAGTGCTGAAACACCGATTTATCATGGTTGTTATCGTCTCAAGCATTGGCCTCAACCTGCTGCAAATGCCGAACGTAAAGATATTCTCAAACTTTCTGCTTATTTTCAGCAAGGCAATTCCATTGAGTATATCCAGCAACAGCTCGAGATTAGCTCTGATTTTATTCAACGCTATCTCTTTATTTCAAATATTTTAAATTTGATTGAAGAAATTTCAGCACATAAAACACAGCAATATTTAAATCAAAATATCGAAAGTAAAAATGCAGAAAACACCTCAAGTGTACGGAACTTTTTCAGCAGATTACGCAAAAAACTCAGCATTTAAGGACATTTGATTTAATGATTTTACAACACTATAAAATAGTATTTGCAGGAACAATGGGCGCAGGTAAAAGTGCTGCAATTCAAACAATATCAGATATTAACGTCCTGAGCACAGAAGCCTTAAACACCGATACAGCGTCTCATCATAAAGCCTTGACCACGGTCGGCATCGATTATGGTGAAATTACCTTAGAAGATGACCTTAAAGTGGGGCTTTATGGTACACCAGGTCAGGAACGTTTTAATTTCATTTGGTCTATGATCTGTAAAGGTGCATTGGGTACAATTATTCTGATTGATCATAGTGTCCATAATCCAATTCAGCAACTCAATGAATATTTAGAAAGTTTTAAGCAGATGAGTAATAATATTGTGATTGGTATCACTCATCTTGATATAAAAACAGAAAATACCACCGCGATCTATCGAGAGTGGGCTGCACAACAATCTACGACTTATCCGCTGTTCTTTATTGATGCCCGCGTAAAAGATGATGTACTTTTACTGCTTGAATCTCTCATTGCAAATGCCGAAATCCAAATAACATATTAACTTAAGACTTATTCTATGCTCCAACAACGCTCCGCACCCGACTCACTGATTCACATCGCACACCAACAAATTAAAGATATTTTGACCAATGTCACTGGTGTTGAATATGTCATGGTTTGTTCATCCGATGGTTTTGAACTCACTTCTGCTTATAAAAAAAATGTAGAAAATACAGGAAAATTAGCGGCAGTCAGCAGCTCAATTCTTGCTATGGTTCAAGCCTTCCTGAGTGAAATTAATTTACATGGCTGTCAAAGCATTACCTTAGATGCTCAAAATGGTAAAGCCTTCCTGAGTGCTGTGCCTAATAAAAATTATCCTATGCTGATCGTTGCATTAACCTCTCAGGATGTTTTACTCGGCCAAATGCTTTTTGCAATTAAAAGATGTTCTGAGAAGATTTTAGAAGCGGACACTAACTACACGTCTTAAGACGTGAATGATCCAAAGGCTCATTTTAGAGCCTTTTATTTTGACTTATTTTCACGCGCATAAAAAAACACCCCAACGGTTAGGTTGGGGTGTTTTCAGGAATAATGAGCTGGCGATGACTTACTCTCACATGGGTAACCCCACACTACCATCAGCGCGAAGAGGTTTCACTTCTGAGTTCGGGAAGGGATCAGGTGGTTCACTCTTGCTATTGTCGCCAGCACAACTGTTTATGCTTACTCGCTTAGGTCTTATTGTATGCCAAGCTTTCGTCAAATAATTTATTAACAGATTATGCTAAATTTGAGTTGATATTGTAACTAGCTTTTAGACTAAATCAAGTATTTTGTATCGAAATAGATGAGCAATACAACTGTTTGGGTGTTGTATAGTCAAGCCTCACGAGCAATTAGTATTGGTCAGCTTCATGCATCACTGCACTTCCACATCCAACCTATCAACGTCGTAGTCTTCAACGGCTCTTTAGAGGACATAAAGTCCTTGGGAAATCTTATCTTGAGGTAGGCTTCCCGCTTAGATGCTTTCAGCGGTTATCCCTTCCGAACATAGCTACCCGGCGATGCAACTGGCGTTACAACCGGTACACCAGAGGTTCGTCCACTCTGGTCCTCTCGTACTAGGAGCAGATCCTCTCAAATTTCCAACGCCCACGGTAGATAGGGACCGAACTGTCTCACGACGTTCTAAACCCAGCTCGCGTACCTCTTTAAATGGCGAACAGCCATACCCTTGGGACCTGCTTCAGCCCCAGGATGAGATGAGCCGACATCGAGGTGCCAAACACCGCCGTCGATATGAACTCTTGGGCGGTATCAGCCTGTTATCCCCAGAGTACCTTTTATCCGTTGAGCGATGGCCCTTCCATACAGAACCACCGGATCACTAAGACCTACTTTCGTACCTGCTCGACTTGTGGGTCTCGCAGTTAAGCGCGCTTTTGCCTTTATACTCTACGCGTGATTTCCGACCACGCTGAGCGCACCTTCGTACTCCTCCGTTACTCTTTAGGAGGAGACCGCCCCAGTCAAACTACCCACCAGACATGGTCCTCGCTCCAGATAATGGAGCAGAGTTAGAACCTCAATATTACCAGGGTGGTATTTCAAGATTGGCTCCACTCGAACTAGCGTCCGAGTTTCAAAGCCTCCCACCTATCCTACACAAGTAAGATCAAAGTTCAATGTCAAGCTGCAGTAAAGGTTCACGGGGTCTTTCCGTCTAGCCGCGGGTACACCGCATCTTCACGGCGAATTCGATTTCACTGAGTCTCTGCTGGAGACAGCGCCCCCATCATTATGCCATTCGTGCAGGTCGGAACTTACCCGACAAGGAATTTCGCTACCTTAGGACCGTTATAGTTACGGCCGCCGTTTACTGGGGCTTCGATCAAGAGCTTCGCTTACGCTAACCCCATCAATTAACCTTCCAGCACCGGGCAGGCATCACACCCTATACGTCCACTTTCGTGTTTGCAGAGTGCTATGTTTTTAATAAACAGTTGCAGGGGCCTGGTTTCTGTGGCTGTCAACCGCTCAGGGAGTAAATCCCATCACCGTCGACAGCGTACCTTCTCCCGAAGTTACGGTACCATTTTGCCTAGTTCCTTCAGCAGAGTTCTCTCAAGCGCTTTGGTCTACTCGACCTGACCACCTGTGTCGGTTTCGGGTACGATTCCTGTGTAACTGAAGCTTAGAGACTTTTCCTGGAAGCATGGTATCAGCCACTTCACTGTACAAGTACAGCTTGCTATCAGTTCTCAGCATAGAGTACCCCGGATTTGCCTAAGATACATGCCTACAACCTTTCACCTGGACAACCAACGCCAGGCTGACTTAACCTTCTCCGTCCTCTCATCGCATTACACAGAAGTATTGGAATATTAACCAATTTCCCATCGACTACGCCTCTCGGCCTCGCCTTAGGGGTCGACTCACCCAGCCCCGATTAACGTTGGACTGGAACCCTTGGTCTTTCAGCGTGCGAGTTTTTCACTCGCATTGTCGTTACTCACGTCAGCATTCGCACTTCTGATACCTCCAGCAGACTTCTCAATCCACCTTCATCGGCTTACAGAACGCTCCCCTACCACTTGCAATAAATTGCAAATCCGCAGCTTCGGCATATAGTTTTAGCCCCGTTACATCTTCCGCGCAGGCCGACTCGACTAGTGAGCTATTACGCTTTCTTTAAAGGATGGCTGCTTCTAAGCCAACCTCCTAGCTGTCTATGCCTTCCCACATCGTTTCCCACTTAACTATAATTTTGGGGCCTTAGCTGGCGGTCTGGATTGTTTTCCTCTTGACTACGGACGTTAGCACCCGCAGTCTGTCTCCCGGATAGTACTCATTGGTATTCGGAGTTTGCATCGGTTTGGTAAGTCGGGATGACCCCCTAGCCGAAACAGTGCTCTACCCCCAATGGTATTCGTCCGAGGCGCTACCTAAATAGCTTTCGGGGAGAACCAGCTATCACCGAGTTTGATTAGCCTTTCACCCCTATCCACAAGTCATCCCCCGGCTTTTCAACGACGGTGGGTTCGGTCCTCCAGTTAGTGTTACCCAACCTTCAACCTGCTCATGGATAGATCACCCGGTTTCGGGTCTATGCCCAGCAACTAAACGCCCTATTAAGACTCGATTTCTCTACGGCTCCCCTATTCGGTTAACCTTGCTACTGAACATAAGTCGCTGACCCATTATACAAAAGGTACGCAGTCACGGAACAAGTCCGCTCCCACTGCTTGTATGCATGCGGTTTCAGGATCTATTTCACTCCCCTCACAGGGGTTCTTTTCGCCTTTCCCTCACGGTACTGGTTCACTATCGGTCAGTCAGGAGTATTTAGCCTTGGAGGATGGTCCCCCCATATTCAGACAAGGTTTCACGTGCCCCGCCCTACTCGACATCATTATCTAAGCCCTTTCGTGTACAGGACTATCACCCACTACGGTTGCACTTCCCAGAGCATTCCACTAGAACTTAGATAACTTAATGGGCTTTTCCCCGTTCGCTCGCCGCTACTAAGGGAATCTCAATTGATTTCTTTTCCTAAGGGTACTGAGATGTTTCACTTCCCCTCGTTCGCTTCGCATGACTATGTATTCATCATGCGATACCTACCTTATGGTAAGTGGGTTTCCCCATTCAGAAATCTCCGGATCACAGGATATTTGCCGCCTCCCCGGAGCTTTTCGCAGGCTATTACGTCTTTCATCGCCTCTGACTGCCAAGGCATCCACCACATGCACTTAATTACTTGACTATACAACCCCAAACAGTCGTTAACACCCTACAAGTACGTGTCTACTGATCAGCCTTTCGCTTCTCATACAGTTTGTTGTCCGTGGATTTAACCACAGTACAGCTTCAATCTAGTTCGTTTTCCAAAACGCTTGATTCAGTTAATCGCTAGTGCTCAGTTCTTTATTTTCATCCAACTGCAACACTTGCGCACTACACTTGAACTTCAATTCAGTTCTGAGTTTAAACAATTTATTTCAACTCAAATTTATAATCTGTTAATGATTAACTACGTCTTCGTCAGATCGTAGGTAACTGTGATAAATCACAGAACTTAATAAACATCAAATAAATACCGAAGCACTTATTGTATTCACTAAATTCTGTAATTTCTCAGCTTAATATATGGTGGAGACTAACGGAGTCGAACCGTTGACCTCCTGCGTGCAAAGCAGGCGCTCTACCAACTAAGCTAAGTCCCCAGCTTATCATTAGATTCGATATATCTGTTTCTCTGTCTCTCTAAATGAATCTCTTCATCTTCGTTCGTTAGATTGGTGGGTCTGACAAGATTTGAACTTGTGACCCCACGCTTATCAAGCGTGTGCTCTAACCAACTGAGCTACAGACCCTCAGATACATCTTCATGAAGAACAACTTGTTGTGGATTCTTACCGATCGTCAATCTTTCGTTAAGGAGGTGATCCAGCCGCAGGTTCCCCTACGGCTACCTTGTTACGACTTCACCCCAGTCGTCGGCCACACCGTGGTAAGCGTCCTCCTTGCGGTTAGACTACCTACTTCTGGTGCAACAAACTCCCATGGTGTGACGGGCGGTGTGTACAAGGCCCGGGAACGTATTCACCGCGGCATTCTGATCCGCGATTACTAGCGATTCCGACTTCATGGAGTCGAGTTGCAGACTCCAATCCGGACTACGATCGGCTTTTTGAGATTAGCATCCTATCGCTAGGTAGCAACCCTTTGTACCGACCATTGTAGCACGTGTGTAGCCCTGGTCGTAAGGGCCATGATGACTTGACGTCGTCCCCGCCTTCCTCCAGTTTGTCACTGGCAGTATCCTTAAAGTTCCCGGCTTAACCCGCTGGCAAATAAGGAAAAGGGTTGCGCTCGTTGCGGGACT
Source organism: uncultured Gammaproteobacteria bacterium (assembly GCA_963812025.1). Classification (GTDB taxonomy): domain Bacteria; phylum Pseudomonadota; class Gammaproteobacteria; order Pseudomonadales; family Moraxellaceae; genus Acinetobacter. The sequence continues at coordinate 1,481 of CAWETQ010000002.1, read as the reverse complement.
TAACCCAACATCTCACGACACGAGCTGACGACAGCCATGCAGCACCTGTATGTAAGCTCCCGAAGGCACCAATCCATCTCTGGAAAGTTCTTACTATGTCAAGACCAGGTAAGGTTCTTCGCGTTGCATCGAATTAAACCACATGCTCCACCGCTTGTGCGGGCCCCCGTCAATTCATTTGAGTTTTAGTCTTGCGACCGTACTCCCCAGGCGGTCTACTTATCGCGTTAGCTGCGCCACTAAAGTCTCAAAGACCCCAACGGCTAGTAGACATCGTTTACGGCATGGACTACCAGGGTATCTAATCCTGTTTGCTCCCCATGCTTTCGTACCTCAGTGTCAGTATTAGGCCAGATGGCTGCCTTCGCCATCGGTATTCCTCCAGATCTCTACGCATTTCACCGCTACACCTGGAATTCTACCATCCTCTCCCATACTCTAGTCTCCCAGTATCGAATGCAATTCCTAAGTTAAGCTCAGGGATTTCACATCCGACTTAAAAGACCACCTACGCACGCTTTACGCCCAGTAAATCCGATTAACGCTTGCACCCTCTGTATTACCGCGGCTGCTGGCACAGAGTTAGCCGGTGCTTATTCTGCGAGTAACGTCCACTCTCCTAGAGTATTAATCTAGGGAGCCTCCTCCTCGCTTAAAGTGCTTTACAACCAAAAGGCCTTCTTCACACACGCGGCATGGCTGGATCAGGGTTCCCCCCATTGTCCAATATTCCCCACTGCTGCCTCCCGTAGGAGTCTGGGCCGTGTCTCAGTCCCAGTGTGACGGATCATCCTCTCAGACCCGTTACAGATCGTCGCCTTGGTAGGCCTTTACCCCACCAACTAGCTAATCTGACTTAGGCTCATCTATTAGCGCAAGGTCATTGCTGATCCCCTGCTTTCCCCCGTAGGGCGTATGCGGTATTAGCATTCCTTTCGAAATGTTGTCCCCCACTAATAGGCAGATTCCTAAGTATTACTCACCCGTCCGCCGCTAAGTTAAGTAGCAAGCTACTTTTCCCCGCTCGACTTGCATGTGTTAAGCCTGCCGCCAGCGTTCAATCTGAGCCATGATCAAACTCTTCAGTTTAATATTGCTTAGTGCCTTAAAGGGCACCAATCTTGGCTCATCAATTTTCTGACAAATATTTCTCAAATAAACTTCGAGTAATTTCTACCATCAATCAATGAAAATAATTTCGATCGATCAACCAGTAAAAATCCACACAAGTTGTTCTTCATAATCTCTTAATGATCTTCTTGCTGATTCGTCATCAACAAGCTAGGTCGGCTATACTACTCTCTTTCCAGAGAAAGTCAACTGGTTTTGTTAATCTTTTTTCCGACAAACCCAAGTTTAAATCTTATTCTAAAATTTCATTCGAAATCTTAACAACTCAATCAACTTATTGATTTATCAGAGGTTTTAATTAACATCACCGCCGATGGATACGCATTATAGGTGAAAAAAATCCTGACGCA
>CAWETQ010000001.1:0-218882 GCA_963812025.1 uncultured Gammaproteobacteria bacterium | reverse complement strand
AAATACCGTAAAACAATAGCAAGTTCTTTGCTGGCATTACTGTGTTTATCCGGATGTAAAAGTATCCCCAGTTATTCCGCTGATTATCATACCGCCAAGAATAATATGACTGGCATCATGCTAAATGACGCACAAGCCTTAGCAATTGGTACACGTTTTACTTCGACCTTTAATACCTTGGGCACACCCGAATTTGTCCAGCAAGCAAGTGCGCTATATGCAGAGCAACTTTTTATTAATGACACACTGTCTCAGTTTTCATCGCGACAAAATTTGGTTGAGCATTTTAAAGGCATGAATGAACGTGTCAGTAATGTCACGGTCAAATTATTAAGCACAAGCCATCATCAAGACTCAGCGTATGTGCATTGGTATATGGCTTACGATTTCAAATTTTTAGGGACGCATAAAAAGATGGCTTCACACGGAATAAGTGAAATTAAAGTGAATGCTGCCCAGCAAATTATTTTTCAGCAAGATTTTTGGGATCCAGCAAATGGTTTATATCGTTCACTACCCTATGTTGGAGGTGTTTACTCATGGTTATTACCATTCAAAAAATCGCCTTAAGCCTTGTTTGCCTAAGCAGTTTATCGGTCAGTGCCTTAACGCTCGACACAGCGCTACAACCATGTGCAACAGCACCGCTTTTAATTGGCAAAAAACAGGTCGGTCAAGCAAGCTATTTTGCCCAGTCTTGTAAAAAGACTTGGGATAGTCAAAGTATTCAGCTGAATTTTGCTTATACTCAAGATATTCCAGAATGGGCATTTAAACGCGCAGCCACGCATTTTTTAAAGAAAAATATTACCAATTTTCAAGAAAACTCTGCCCTGAATCATATTACACAGCTCTATAAACCAGTCAAAAATGGCGATTTATACGCTTTGCTATATACACATCCATCGAAAACATTGACACTGTCCCTGAATCAAAAAAAATTAGGTTATATTCAAAATGATCAAGCCAATCAGTATTTTAAAATTTGGCTAGGGCCACAGCCTTTTAATGCTAAATTAAAACAACAACTCTTAAACTAAATCTCTGAATTTATTGTTATGACCAAACATTTTATCCTCATCGTCGAAGACCATTACGAGCTTGCCTCTACCCTGTGTGAGTTTTTAGAAGAGCATGGTTTTGTCATAGATCATGCACGTAATTTAGATGCCGCACGCAATTTATTAAGACAGCATCCCTATCATATTCTGTTATTGGATATTAATTTGCCAGACGGCTCAGGTTATGATCTCTGTGAATGGTTAAGGACAGAACAAAGCTTAGACCTGCCTGTACTGATGCTGACTGCACGCGATACCTTAGATGATAAACTCAAAGGTTTTGCTTCAGGCACCGATGATTACCTAGTCAAACCTTTCGACTTTAATGAGTTGGTGGTGCGTGTTCGGGCTTTAATTAAAAGATCACTGGGTGAAGTTTCAAAGAGCCAATTGCAAATTCATGACCTCATTTTAGATAGCGCTCGTCAAAGTTTAAGCCGTGCGGGTCAAAGCATCGAACTCCCGCCAATTCAGTTTAAACTGTTAAAGCTATTAATGCGCAACTCACCCAAAGTGATGACTAAACAAGAAATTATCATGGCCTTATGGGGTGATGCCGAGCCTGAAAGTGATGCGCTACGTAGTCATATTTATAATCTACGCAAAATGGTCGACAAGCCTTTTAATCAGAAACTGATTCATACCGTGTCTGGGGTTGGCTTAAAAATTTCAATTGAAACCGATCCAGCTCAGCTAAACTAAGCAAGATACACCACCACAATCAATCCCGTTGAAGGCTTTAAATCAATATCGCTCTGGATCGTTAAATAATATTGACGATCAAACAATTCCACACGCCAGCCCAATTGCAGACACAGTTTTTGTACCAATTGCAGCCCAATACCATGCCCTTTGGTTTCTAGTTTAAGTTGCCGACTCGACAATTCCTGTACTTTCACATCATTGGGTAAATTGATGCCAATGCCATTATCAGCAATTAACACTTTATTTTTTTGCAAAATAATATCAATTTCTGAACCTTGCGAATAATTTAAGGCATTACGCAAAATATTACCAAAGACCATTTTGGTCATAGAGGGATAAAGTTGACGTGTCTGTTCATCCCCATGCTGTTGAAGATGAATCTGTATCCCTTTGGCCTGCCCCACACTGTCTAAATCGAGTTGTAATTCCTGTAAAATATTGAATAGTGATCTATGTTCTGGGGTCAGTGTATTGGTGGTATTACGTGCAATTGCCAACAAGGTATCGACCAATAACTGCATATCTTCAATGGTATTGCCCAAACGCGTAAAAGCTTTGTTATCACCATAACGTGCTTGGCAAAGTTGCACATTGCCTTTTAAAATCGTCAACGGTGTGCGAAGCTCATGACTGACATCGCCGCTAAACTCACGTTCACGACGAATAAACTCACTTAACACCTGATGATATTTCTCTAGCGCTTGTTTTAAATATTCCGCTTCCATGTTGGCATCCGTGCTGATGTCCTGAAACGGTGACGCTTCTTTATTCTGATGTTCCCAGTCGATATTTTCTAAAGCATTGGCCAGTCGGGTAATTGGAGAAAAGTATCGGCGCGCACGACGATTCCACCACCACAGCACACTATAAAGGATAAATAGACTAAACATTAACGGTGCCAAACCAAACAGCCAAACCAGCTTATTGACGTTACTCTCGCCAAAAACTAAAAGTACATGCTGTCCATTGCGTTCTCCATAAACGGTCATGCGCTCTTTGCCATCAATAAAATGACGATCAATGCCTGCTTTTAACTGCATATTTTGAAACTTGCTTGGTCTAACCCCGTTCCATCGGTAGCCATACAAATTTTTCGTATCGGGTAAATCTGCCTTTGGATTACGCTCAACACGCATCCAATAATGCTCCATTTCCTGTTCAAGCGCCGTTTTCAGCAATGTGCCTTTAATCACCCATGCACTACATGAAATACCAATCACAATCGATAACGCGATCAGTCCAATTTGCAACCAATAGTAACGATTAAAGACTTCACCCAAGGGATGAGCACGGTTGCCCTTAAATAGCTTCAACATAGACTCAATCCCTTACCTGACCAACGAAGGGTCAAATTCAATTTAGATTATAGGACTTTCTTTTTAAACAAAAAGTGACCGATCACCCACTCTTGCCCCTGCTCAAAACCAAATAATTCAGCACAGGCCATAAAGAAAATCCTCCAGCGTTGCCACCACGCTGCGGCAGCCTTGCCATAGGTTTTTTCAAATAAGGGTTTTAAGCGTTGCTCATGCCGATCCATATTTTCCAGCCAAGCATTGGCAGTCCGTTCATACTGTGTCCCTGACCACTGCCAATGCTGCTCTAACTGTAAATGATCTTGAAAATGTAAGAAAGTTGAAGCCGATGGCATGAGTCCACCGCTAAAGAAATATTTTGACATCCAATCATATTCATTCTTAATTTCAAATGGATAATGTAAAAAACGATGGCAAAAAATATGACACCAGAGTAATCCTTCAGGCTTCAGCCAAGTGTTTATTTTTTCAAATAGTTTTTGATAATTACGCACATGTTCAAACATTTCCACCGATACGACTCGATCAAATGTACCACTTTCAAGTTCCAACACATTTACATCACAAGTGATTACACTCAAATTGTTGAACTGTCGTAATTTGGCTTGTTGTTGAATATATTTACGTTGCGTTGCAGAATTCGATACCACGGTGATGCTTGCCTTCGGATACTGCTCCGCCATCCATAGACTTAAAGATCCCCAACCACAACCGATCTCTAGAATATGTTGACCATCTTTTAATTGCGCACGTTGACAATAGCTCGCTAAAGCCAGTTCCTCAGCTTCATCTAAAGTGGTTTGAGCATCGGCAAATAAACTTGCACTGTACTTTAAACGTTTCCCCAGCACAGCCTGAAAAAATTCAGTTGGTAACTCATAATGCTGTTCATTGGCCTTATCGGTTTCGATGGCAATTTCACTGTGTTTGAGCATGTTCAGTACGTCCATATAACGCTGGGCGCCCTGTTCAGGATCATAACGTCCTTCTTGTATTAAGCGTTTTTTACTTAAGCCCCGTATTGCAGCACGAATCGCCTGATCTGGAAGCAATCCACTTTCGACAATTCTTAGCGACTGTTGAATAATAAAATCCATAGGTTGTCCTACTCTTTAGGTTGCCAGGGAATAAACATTGACGTGCGTTGTTGATAATCTCGGTAGTTTTGACCGCGATGACGTAATGCTTGTTGTTCACTAAACGGAATACCGGTGATGTAGTACAAAAACAACCACATCAATACAGGATAAATCCATAACACATACAGCCCAGCCGCAAGACCTAAAATGGGATAGGCAAACCAATGCAGCCATTCAAAGAAATAATTTGGATGCCGTGAATATTTCCATAAGCCTTGATCCATAGTTTTACCCTGATGGGCAGGATTTTGTTTAAACCGATACAGTTGATGATCGGCCAGACTTTCCCCCATAAATGCCACCAGCATAATCAGTGCGGCAGCGATCAGTACCCAACTGCTCCAGTCATTCCACTGCATCTGTGTGGTACTCAGTAGCGCCAGCATCGGATATGAAAATAGAATCGCAAGACCCGCTTGAAACATGAAAAAAGCTAAAAAACCAAGATGCTGAAATGCCCCCATAGCACGGCGCATATTGGCATAACGACGATCTTCTTCGGTTTCATGCCAATAACGACGCAATAAATGCCATGTCAGACGTAAAAACCAAATACTGCTTGCAAGACCAATAAAGACACGCACGGCCATTGGTGCGGTATTCAGAAAAAGTGCGGCCCATATGACATTGAAGGCAATACTGAAACTCCATGCAACATCGACTAAACCTGCACGATGGTTATAGGTCACAATGACCCAGCAACACAGCATAATGAAGACGTCAAGCAACAATAAATCCAGCAGCATTTAGCGTTCTCCTTGGCAAATTCATGTAGAAGATTCAAATTTAATATGCACTGACCTCAAACAACATATGCACATCACTAATCACGCCTTCCTTAAAACCACCTTCGCAATAGCACAAGTAAAAATCCCACATACGGATAAAATTTTCGTCAAAACCCAGTGCAAGGACTTGTTCACGTGCAGCTAAAAAGTTTTTTCGCCAACAATGTAATGTTTGCGCATAACTTTGCCCAATATCTTCCAGATGTTTTAAACGTAATTTTTGTTCTGATGCCGTTTGAGTTAACACACTGATACACGGAATGAAACTGCCGGGGAAAATATAACGCTTAATATAATCCACAGTATTTAACGCTTTTTTATAACGCGCATCTTCAATGGTAATCGCCTGAATCAAAGCCAAACCATTCGGTTTTAATAAATTGCGACATTGCTGAAAATAGGTTGATAAGTAGGGTTCACCCACGGCTTCAATCATTTCAATCGAAACCAGTTTGTCGAATTTCCCTTCCAGCAAGCGGTAATCTTTCAACTGTACATCGACACGATGCGCCAAACCAGCCGCGTCTACACGCGCCACGGCTTCATCATATTGCGCTTGTGAAATGGTAATCGTGGTGACTTTGCAGCCATAATTTTGTGCTGCATAAATTGCAAACCCGCCCCATCCACTGCCAATTTCCACCAAATGATCCATCGGTTTAAGCTGTAATTTTTGACAAATCAGTTCTTTTTTATAATTCAGAAGCTTGTTCCAAAGTCATTTCAGCTCTTTAAACACCGCACTGGAATACATCAGTGATGGATCAAGAAACAACTTAAAGAAATCATTACTCAGGTCATAATGATCAGCAATATTTTTACGACTCCCATCAATGGAGTTCTTGCGTGTTTTATACCAAGCTTGTAAAAAAACTTGACTTGCCCGAGCAATAATATTTTGATTAAGTTTATCTAAAACATCTCGATTACGTGCCAAAATTTGGATCAGTTCCACCAAATGATTCGTGCTCCAATAGCCCCGAATATAGCCTTCGGCTGCACCCAATACACCATTTTTAAAAATCAAGTCCATTAGTTTTTTATCATGAACTTGAACAACAGCGCTTAACTCAATACTGTCGCCGACAAAACCATTCCACGCCCCTTGAAATATAATTTGACCATGACGGAGCTTTAATAAACGATGTAAAACCAAAGGTAGTGAATCTTGTTCACTGGAAATGAGTGCTTTCATGGCATTGTTTTTCCTTTGTCTTTTTTCGGATGTCGATAAAATGGCACTTTTTTCTTCCATAAACGAAAAGCATTCAGATAAATTCCTGCCATCATTTTGAAAGGTTCAAAGACACTGTAAATAGCATATCGATGCTGCTGTGAAGAAACTGTGATGGGTAGCAATGAAAATCGCATAGTCGCGTCAAATTGCAGTACATCCTGTTGAAACAGCTGCATATGAATGACATTTTGCTGGGCAGAAAAATTAAAATTCCACTGGTAATTCATGTCCATCGGCATAAAAGGCGAGACATGAAATGCTTTTTTAAACTCGAACTGATAGCGCTTAAACTGCGAATGCTGTACTGCTTTTTGACGGCAATCATGCACATACACTTTACGTTCATCCCAAGGCGTATTGGTTATTTCACTGAGAATAAACAGTGGCTGTTCATTGGCATCAAAAATAAAATAGAACACCACCGAATTAAAACGAAAACCTAAAGTCCGTGGCAACGCTAAAACTCGAATCTGCGTATCTAAAGCCAGTAAGCTACTGGCTTGTTTTAATATTATTTTTTGAATTTTTTGCCGAATTGAGCCGTGTTCCTCGGTTAAAAAATCATTCGGATCAAGTTTGAGCAGATTCCATCGACTAGATGACCATAAGTAGGATTGCTGGGTAATGGATAGCATCTGATCTGGATCGAACCATAAATAATTCAGCTGAGCTTCAAAATTATGTGATTTGGGCAAGTAGCGCCGATGCCGTATCAGGACAGGTGCTACAGCGAGTTTAGTCATCCACATCGCCTACTCCTAGATCACATCAGCCATGTGCTTTTCTAATTGATCCACCACTTTCGCCGCACTGCGCGCACCATCTTCATGGAAACCCCAGCCCCAATAAGCGCCGCAAAATGAGGTTCGATTTTGTCCATTAATGTCTGACCAGCGTCTTTGCGCCGCTATGGCTTGTGCATTAAATACAGGATGGCGATAATCTCGTTCGACTAAAATCTGCTTCGGATCAATTTTAAAATTAGGGTTCAACGTGGCAAAAATTTGTGTTTGACAGGATAAATTTTGCAGTTTGTTCATCCAGTAGCTAAACGCATAATGAAGCCTAGGCTTCTGATTTTGCGTATTAAATTTAGATTTATCTGCAGTAACATGCACATGCCAACTCGCCCATTGAGACTTATGTTTCGGCATGATACTGAGGTCGCTATGTACCACCATTCGGTTATCTTGATAAGAAAAGTTTGCCAGTACATCTTGCTCAAGTGCTGTCGGATCATTTAATAGCTTTAAACTGTCATCAGCATGACTGGCAAAAACCACCCAGTCAAATTGCTGCGTATCGCGTTCTGTTTGCACAATCACTTGATCAGCTAAACGGGATACGCTGATGACAGCAAGTTTCTTAAACTCAATGTTGGGTGACTGCTGCTGGATGGCTTGAACATAGCGTGCAGAACCGCCTTTCACGGTTTGCCATTGTGGACGGTCTTTAAGCTGTAACATGCGATGATGTTGAAAAAAGCTCACCACGAATTTATAAGGAATTTGTCCCACTTGATCAATTGGACATGACCAGAGTGCACCGCACATCGGATATAAATGCTCTTGGCGAAAAGCCTCGGAATAACCGTTTTGATTTAAATAATCTTCAATGCTCAATGTCGTATCGTGATCATCCACAATAACGTCTTTATTTGCGGAATAAAATTTAAAAAGATCAGAGAGCATGGCTCTAAAATTAGATTTTAAAAAATTTTGTGGCCTGCTCAGCAAAGAAATCTTTTTCGACGGATTATATTGTAGCCCTGTGACCTGATTATTCACAGAAAAGCCCATATCACTGCTTTGAGCTTTGACCCCCAGTTCAGCAAGCATTTGACTAAAAAGTGGATAGTTATAGTCGTTAAATACGATAAAACCGCTATCGATAGCCAGTTTTTGCTCATCAATCATCAAATCATGGCGTATCTGTATGACCGCCAAAATAATTATTTTTTTCAAACACAGTGACTTGATGATGTTTTGAAAGTTTCCATGCGGCATACAATCCAGAAATTCCTGAACCAATAATCGCAATTTTCATGAAGATTCCCCAGTTGAACTGTTCTTGGTCTTTGTTTTAATGAATATGTTTACTTTGCTTGCTGATTGAGCGATTTTACTGACCTCATACACTCGTGCGGGAATGGGTTTCAGTCCCCAAACTAAACCGACCCAAGACATCATTTTTAAAAGATAGTAGGTGATGTCAATTTGCCACCAATAAAAACCTTGCCGTGCGCTTCCCGCATAATAATGATGGTTGTTATGCCATCCTTCACCCAAAGTAATGATGGATAAAAATAAGTTGTTTCGACTTTGATCTTCTGTGTCAAAATCTCGACTTCCATATAGATGCGCCAGTGAGTTAATACATAAAGTGGCGTGAATTAATAAAACGGTTGAAACGACGAACCCCCATACCAACAGCTGTAAACCTGATGTAGCAAGTGATGGGTACACTAACGCAAGCCATTCGCCTAAAGCATAAATTGCCACTGCGGTAAGAAGCACAATGATCAAACTAAAACGATCCAACCAAACCAGTTCAGGATATTTAAGCCAATCTTTAATCACCTCTTTACGCGTGGCAAAATTATAGTCATTTAAAAACCATCCCACATGACTGTACCAAAAACCATGCGTAGACGAATGTGGATCTTGTGCTGTATCGGTAAATCGATGATGATAACGATGGTGCGCTGCCCACCACAAAGGTCCACGCTGGGCACTCATCGTTCCAATCAATACAAAAATAAATTGAACGACTCGAGAAGTTTGAAAAGTCTTATGGGATAAATATCGATGGAAAAATGCAGTAATCGAAAACATCCGAATCAGATAAAACATCAGCATGAAGGCAACTGCAAACCATGACACCCCAACCCAAAACACGCCAAGACAAGCAATATGCAGAATGATAAAAGGAATAATACGCACCCATTGAATTTGCTTATTTTCAGGTGAAATGGTCTTTGCCTGAACCGGTCTGGACCAACTGTCTATCCACTGCATAACACGATTCAACATAGACTGATCCTAATTTTCTAATCATCGGATTTTGTATGAAAGAGTTTAATCAATTCGAAATGAAATTTATGTGAAGTAAATAATTTTTTTAATGGCACTGGCAAGTTAATGGAGCTGGCAACGTCAATCAACAGCTCCACTCATTTTCATATTATTGTTGATGTGGTGTCTTGATTAGTTTGGACACATCATAGCCATACTCACGGGCAGTCTGTAGATAGGATTGATACGTCGCTTCATCTAATTTTGAATCACGTGACAGAATCCATAAATATTTATGGCTTGGTCCGCCAACCAATGCCACCTGATAATGAGGATCCACTCTTAATACCCAGTAATCGCCTTTTGTGAAAGGTAACCATCTTAAGCCTGATGGTAAAAAACTCACTTTTAGTTTACTGTTGCCCTCATTCTGCGAATACGCGACACCTTCAGAACTGATCATTTGTTTTTTTTCTGTACGACAGCTGTTCAGCACAGCAATGGTCTGATCTGAATTAATGCTATACTTCGCAGTGGTATCACTCACACATTTGCGCTGAAAATACATTGGCAAATGCGCAATCTCGTACCATTGCCCGACATACTGTTTCACATCAATTTTTTCTACAGCTTGTGGTTCCAACTGTTTTAGCATGCATGCCAAAAGATACACTCAATAGACTAAAACCCAATACGCTAGTAAGAGACAAAGATTTAAATAAAGATTTCATTTTTAGACCGTTTACATTCACTTTAATAAGATAACCTATAAGTCTGTGAACAAAATGTGAAAAACAACAAGCAATCAACTTGATATTATTAAATTGGTTTTATATTCAAAAGAAAACAGATCTTTAGGCTAATGCTGGTCATTAAAAAAAATAGCTAAAATTATGACACTATGCAATAACTCAAACTCGAACTAACGGCTTGTTTACATTACTCACATCAACTTGACCGAAGGTAGCTTTATATTGAAAGAGTCTGCACTACCTACTTACCATCATCAAACTTTTTAAACTCTTTAGAAAGCTGACTGAGTGTTTTGACTTGTTTTCCATAACGGCGACATGAACGGCATGCCAACAAATGAATTTGTAAATTAGTCTGTTCTAGAAATAGAAGTGGTCTGTCTAATCTTTCAGATAATAACTGGGTGGCTTGGCGACACGTTAGCATGAGTAATCATCTTTCAATAACCATTTATTTTCTAAACATTCACGTAATCTTGTTCGACTTCTATATATAAGTACATTTAAGTTCGAAACAGTACGTCCTAGCTTTTCACAAATTTCATCTGAACTCAGTTCAATCATCTCTCTGAGCATAAAAACTTGTGCATATTTGACTGGTATTGGAATGCACTCGTTAATGCTTCTTGAACAGCATCTTCGGTCTGTTGAATTGAAGACAATTGTAAAATTGCAAACTTCAGCATTTATTGTCTTAGTTCGATTAAAAAGGCTGGGTTTTGTAGTTGTTGTAATATTTCTTCATTCCTATTAGCAGGCTCTGCGCTCATCCCTTTTCCTCATTGTTTTTATTGGGGACATCTAACAATTTCAATCGAGTTAATAATACTTTTAACTCATCAATCTGTCTTTGGATCTGTGTATTAGAAAAATCAGGGAACGTCGCTTTTATTAAATTTTTAATGTCTTGTTCAACTAACTCTTGTTGATTGAGTTGTTCAATCACCACAGCGAATAAAGCGGATAAGCTTTCTACGCAGATATGATCTTGATCATTTCGCCAAACCATGATGACACTAGGCATAAGCTCAACTTCAGAAATGGTCATGCTTGACGACCATTGATAGACTGGATATTGATAAACGAGCACCCAGACTTGGGTATTTAACTGCCATTCACTCTGCCGAATAGCAGTTGTTTTTTCAATTTCAACGGTATCTAAATAGAGTTCAAGCCATTCAAACTGTAATAGCTCAGCTAACCATGGGTATTCTTGTAAACTGGGATGCTGGCAATCTGTCAGATACTCTCTAAATTGTAGGGAAATATCATTATAAAATGGTGAATCACATTTCGCTTTTTGAAAGAATTCAGTTAAGAGCATTTGCCACTGTAACTCAGGCAACATTGCGCGAGTAACTGGATAGACCAAGTCAATAAAAGAACAAACATTATTAAAAAGCAAATCTCGATAAATCTGCATTCGTTCCGCAATGAATGCTTTTGGCAATTCAGATTGAGGAAAACGAATCCAATTACAAAACTGCTGCTGCGTCGCTTGGAAAGATATTTGCTCTGTTTTCATGACGACCCTCCTGCTGCATTATTGTAATTCTAGTCATTTCATCTTGTAACGCTTGCCATGATGGAATATTAAAATCACGCTCAAGTAATGTTGGCTTTACGCCACACACTTGATAAGTATGTTGTAATAATTGCCAGACAGAATCGCATACTTCAGCACCATGCGTATCAATCAATAGATCTTGTTCAACTTGTTCATGCCCAGCAATATGTATATAACGAATCCGCTCTTTTGGCATTGCTCGAATAAAGGCATACCCATCACTGCCGTGGTTTATACTGTTTACATAGACATTATTCACATCGAGTAATAATTCGCAGTCTGCTTGCTGAAGCACTTCAGATACAAAGTCGGCTTCACTCATCTCAGCATTTGGCATTAAATAGGTTGAGACATTTTCGATCACTAGCCTTTTTCCTAAAATATCTTGAACACGTAAAATACGTTCAGCCACATATTTAACTGCGGCCTCCGTCATTGGAATTGGCATCAAGTCGTATAAATAACCACTATCATGGGTATAGCTTAAATGTTCAGAATAAATTGGGACATGATAATGTGCTAAAAAACTTTTAATCTGTTGAATAAATTCAATATTGAGTGGATGAGGTCCTCCAATCGATAAAGACAGTCCATGACATATTAAAGGTGCTTTTTCCACACATTGAGCTAATAATTTTGCATGCCGACCTCCAAAACCCATCCAATTTTCAGGCGCAATCTCTATAAAGTCAGGAGCCTTTTCAGCACTTAGAAATTCATCAATAAAATCTCTTCTTAGCCCAAGCCCTACACCAGCTAAATCAACCATGGTGATACTCCAATTTTGGAAATGATGCCGTCTATGTAATTCATAGCGACATCATTCTTTAACTGATTGACTATTTAGCGCCGCACTTGCCATCAGCAACTTTTTTATCAGCACCACATTTTGCATCTGCTGCTTTCTTGGTCGCACCACATTTACCATCTGCTGCTTTTTTATCAGCACCACATTTTGCTTCAGTAGCCTTTTGGTGTTTATGCATTTTATTTGCACCACACTTAGCTTCACCACACTTGCCATCAGCCGCTTTACTTGCATGGGTTTCTGTCGCATGGGTTGTTGGTGCTGCATATACTTGTGTTGCACCAACTACAGATAAAGCTAATAGTGCTGCGACTGATGTAATTGAGTTTAGTTTATTCATTTTTCTATTCCTTTAAGATAATTTCTCGGTTTGTACTTAAGTACATATAGTTAGACGTCCTACACTGCCATTTATTACAGTCCAAATAAAAAATATGTAAGAAACACAGTTATCGCCCGACTAATTAATATTCAATCGCATTCGGTGTGAAATTATCGTGAACAATTTTATTTATTTTTTATCAAAAAAATACCAAATAGTTTGTAGTGTCATAAAACATGGTGATGGTATCGCAGCACTTGTACTAAGACTTTATTTAGTCCCCATATTCTGGATGGCTGGTACAAATAAGCTTGCACATTTTCAAGAAACAGTTGAATGGTTTGGTAATACAGATTGGGGCTTAGGTTTACCATTCCCGATGCTGTTGGCCACGCTTGCTACTTCGGCTGAAATTATGGGAGCGATTCTGTTAGCCAATCTAAAGCTATCTGAATTAGTCTTATTTCAACCAACTCTATCCAAAATTTTATGTGGGGTAGGTTGTGGGGTAAAACCATAGACAAGAAAAAAGCCCTTGCAATAACAAGGGCTTTATTCAATATTTGGCGGAAGCGGTGAGATTCGAACTCACGGAGGGGGTAAACCCTCGTCGGTTTTCAAGACCGGTGCATTAAACCGCTCTGCCACGCTTCCATGTGCGCCATAATACGGATCTTTTTAAAAACTGACAAGTAAAAATTACAAGTAAAGCATTCAAATGAATATTGTTTCACCAAATCAACTTAAAAAATCATAATTTGGCTGCTAATTCAGCACCTTCACGAATTGCACGCTTCGCATCAAGCTCTGCTGCCAGTTTTGCACCACCAATAATATGGTAATTTGCCAAAGTATGTTCACCTTCATTTGGCATAATGTCTTTTACTGACTCTTGCCCCGCACAAACCACGACCGTATCTACACGTAAAAGTTGGTCATAGCCATTGGTTTCAATCCATAAACCTTCATCGGTAATGGATTTATACTGCACGCCACGCAACATTTTAACCGCATGTTTTTTCAGTTGTGCGCGATGCACCCAACCCGATGTTTTTCCTAAACCAGCACCTAAAGACGTCGTTTTACGTTGCAACAAATAGATTTCACGCACAGGATGATCGACTTGCGCAGGTTGCAAACCACCTTCGGAAATATAGTTCGGATTTGGATCAATCCCCCACTCACGTTGCCAGTCTGCCAACGGTTGTGGCTGAGGTTGATGTTCTGGTTTCAATAAAAACTCGGAAACATCAAATCCAATACCGCCTGCACCAATCACCGCAACACGATTGCCAACGGCAGCACCACGTAATACTTCTGCATACGACAACACTTGTGGCGCATGACTGCCTTCAATTTTCAAACCACGCGGCACAACACCTGTTGCGACAATAACCTCATCAAAACCTTCACGTTCTAATTGCTCACGGTTTACTTTGGTATTTAAACGCAGTTCTACCCCTGTTTTTTCAATTTGAACTTTAAAATAACGAATGGTTTCGTGGAACTCTTCTTTACCCGGAACCACTTTGGCTAAATTAAACTGACCACCAATCTCTTGTGCAGCTTCAAATAAAGTCACCTGATGACCACGACTCGCAGCCACTGTTGCAGCAGACATACCCGCTACACCACCACCGACAACTGCAATTTTTTTCGGTGCTTTCGTTTTTAAATAAACCAATTCAGTTTCATACGCTGCACGTGGGTTGACTAAGCAGCTGGCACGTTGATTTTTAAAGGTATGATCCAAACACGCTTGGTTACAGGCAATACAGGTATTAATTTCATCAACACGATTGGTTGCGGTTTTACTCACCCAGAATGCATCCGCTAAAAACGGACGTGCCATCTGAATCATATCGGCTTTTCCAGCAGCTAAAATAGCTTCTGCTGTTTCAGGCATGTTAATACGGTTTGAAGCAATCACTGGAATTGCGACATGCTTTTTCACTTCAGCCGTGTAATCAGCAAATGCTGCACGCGGTACAGACGTGACAATGGTAGGAACACGTGCCTCATGCCAGCCAATACCTGTATTTAGCAATGTTACCCCTGCTTTTTCCAAAGCTTGAGCAACGATAATCACTTCCTGCATGGTGTTACCATCATGCACCAGATCAAGCATCGACAAACGGAAACAGATAATAAATTTTTCACCGACTTTTTCACGAATTGCTTTGACAATATCAACTGCAAAACGCATTCGATTCTCAATATCGCCACCCCAACGATCATCACGCTGATTGACATGGCGACTGAGAAATTGGTTCAGTAAATAGCCCTCAGAACCCATGATTTCTACACCATCATAACCTGCCTTTTTAGCAATATTGGCGGTATGCGCATAATCATCAATGGTATCTAAAATTTGCTTTTCACTCATTTGACGCGGTTTAAAGGGTGAAATGGGCGATTTAATTGGACTCGCAGACATGACAAAAGGTTGATAACCATAACGTCCTGCATGCAAAATCTGCATTAAAATTTTTGCGCCATGTTTATGCACAGCATGTGTGACTAAACGATGTGGTGCAACATCGCCCAAGGTATTCATAGTCCCGCCCGCTGGAAGTAACCAACCTGAACGGTTGGGTGAAATTCCCCCAGTAATAATTAAACCCACACCACCTTTTGCACGTTCCCCAAAATATGCAGCCAGTTTAGGGTAGTTGTAAAAGCGATCTTCTAAACCGGTGTGCATTGAACCCATCACGACACGGTTTTTAATGGTCGTAAAGCCTAAATGAAGTGGTTTTAATATATTTGCATAGCGAGTTGTCATCATGAATCCTTTAAGGTTGGCTTTGCAACTTGTTGCATAATACTTTACCGACTTTTTTTATTTTGTTTATGACATTTTAAAAACATTCTTTAACTAAACAGTCAATACAAACAAAAAAGGCGTAATTTTTTAAATTACACCTTTTTATTCAAATACTTAAAATTTTAAAAAATTATGACTTCCAATTCTTTAATTTAGACGTATGTCCAATCCCGACATTAAAACGATTGGTTGGATCTAGTTTTTGATAATGTTTTTTCAGTGCAGGCTTCGCCACATATAAATGCCCCACATTATGTTCGGCAGGATATTCTGCACCACGACCATCCAACAAATGCCACATTTGATGTTCTATCGCTAAGGGATCAACGCCTTTTTTGACAATATAATCTTGATGAAAGACATGACACAGAAAATGACCATAGTAAAGTTTATGGATAATCAAATCATCGATGTCTTTGGGTAAAGTTTCCAACCATTCACGGTCATTACGGCGTAAAGCAATATCCAATGCCACAATATCTTCAACTTCACTGCGATGCGTATCCCGATAGCGAATGGCAGCACCCGCAACCGCAAAACGATGCAAAAATGCTTTCCGACCTTCATCCTCAGTACAGAGAAAATAATGACCTGAAGATTGTGCAGCAAAATAATGTTTTAAAAATTGCTCAACCTGATCAACATCCTGATTTTCAATCCGAATGACTAAATGATGTTCATATAAATCACGGAATTCATTCATGCGCTTCGGCAAATGGTTGGGCATAAACTTGGTGATGAGTTGTAGAACCTTATCTGATAGTCCTTTCATACCCATTTTTTCAAGATAACCATCAACCTTATCTTTCATGGCAAAAGCTGCTGGCACTTTGGCTGTACCGAACTTTTCGATAAACATGAAAGTATCTTTACCGTATTCTGCACCAATGTCATAAGCCACACGGTGAATATATTCGCCCGCGATTGGCAAGCGTGCTAAATCTTTGAGTAAAAAACGACGAATTTCGGTTAAATCATCCTGTGAATTTGTACCGACATAGAACACTTGACTTGGAATTTTCTCAAAAGTATCGAGGCGTACTGCAAAAACACACACTTTCCCTGCGGAACCCGATGCTTCAAATAACCGAGAGGGATCTGCATTAAAACGTGCTGGGGTATTTTCATCGACCTGTTTGACATCATGTGCATAACGCTGATCCGATGCACAACAGTTTGAGTCATGTTGAATATCATTTATTTGATATTGCTGATTTTCTAATTTAGATAAAATTTCGTCAGGAGATGAACCTAGATTTACCCCCAAATGATTGACCAGTTCTAACTGACCCTGTTCATTGACTCGCGCATAAAGTGCCAGTTCAGTATAAGCAGGTCCACGACGTACCAATGCCCCACCCGAATTATTACAAACACCGCCTAAAACTGATGCACCAATACAGGATGAACCAATCACTGAATGGGGTTCACGGTTAAATGGTGCCAATTCTTTTTCCAGTCGATCCAATGTTGCACCCGGTAAACAAATCACCTGCTTACCTTCATTAATCACTTGAATCCCCGCTAAACGGCGGGTACTGATTAAAACGACGGGACGATCATAATCATCACCAAAGGGCGTAGAACCACCCGTCAATCCTGTATTGGCAGCTTGCATAATCACAACACAATCTGCGTCTACTGCGGTTTGTAAAACATGCCATTGCTCAATTAAAGACCCCGGAGCAACGACAGCCAAAACCTGTCCTGAACCATAGCGACGACCCTGACGGTATAAGCGTGTGTCATTATCATCGGTTAAAACGTGTGCTTTCCCCACGATATTGATGAGTTTATGAATGGTTTGCTGTGAATCTGATTGAGTTTGCATATGATATTTTACCTATTCCAAATATTAATCAGGAATAATATTTATTGATCTAATTTTTTATTTAAGCTTTTTAATTAAAAATAAAAACCTTAATTTTAATTCTGTATTGGAAGAGTCGGCATAAATCCCCCTTTGAAAAAGGAGGGACTTTTTCATTACTTTAATCTTGAAAGATGTAGTCCTCCCTTTCTAAAAGGGAGGTTGGGAGCGATTAAAGTAAAATGCATTGGGAGATGACATTAAAAAATTTAAATATTTTCAACGCATAAACTTATGACTGAACCATTACACTCGTTAAAGCTCCTCACCTAACCAACTCTCGATCCAATCGCACCAAACAATCAGAGTTAATATCTGCAATGGTTTTTGCACCTGTCAACGTCATTGCAACACGCATTTCTTTATCAATTAAATCTAATAAATTAGAAACACCTGCACCACCCGCAGCACCTAATGCATAGACAAATGCACGACCAAGCATGCAGGTATCCGCACCCATCGCCAACATACGAACTACGTCTAATCCATTACGAATACCCGAGTCCGCCAAAATTTTAATCTCACCTTTCACCGCATCTGCAATTGGAGGTAACGCACGCGCAGAAGATAAAACACCATCTAACTGACGACCACCATGGTTTGAAACCACAATCCCATCTGCACCAAAACGCACAGCATCTTTGGCATCTTCAGGATCAAGAATTCCTTTAATCACCATCGGGCCATCCCAAAACTCACGAATCCATTCAAGGTCTTTCCATGAAATAGACGGATCAAAGTTATTGCCTAACCAACCAATGTAATCTTCAAGCCCTGTCGGTTTACCTAAATATTTTGAGATATTACCCAAATCATGTGGACGACCCAGCAAACCAACATCCCAAGCCCATTGTGGATGCATACACGATTGCATATAACGACGCATTGCTGCATTTGGGCCACTCATGCCTGAATGTGCATCACGATAACGTGCACCTGGCACAGGCATATCAACAGTAAAAACCAAAGTTGAACAGCCTGCTGCCTTGGCACGCTCCAAGGCATTGCGCATAAAGCCACGGTCACGTAACACGTAAAGCTGGAACCACATTGGACGTTTAATTGCAGGTGCGACTT
The DNA here is from genome assembly GCA_963812025.1 of uncultured Gammaproteobacteria bacterium. Classification (GTDB taxonomy): domain Bacteria; phylum Pseudomonadota; class Gammaproteobacteria; order Pseudomonadales; family Moraxellaceae; genus Acinetobacter. Next base: position 200,399 of record CAWETQ010000001.1, on the reverse strand, counting down.
CTTCAATTGGACACACTGAAACGGTTGATAAAGTAAATGGAATCCCTTTTTTATCCGCAGCGACAGCGGCTTGAACTTCTCCACGGCGCGCATACATTCCTGTTAAACCCACAGGTGATAATGCAACAGGCATCGATAAAGTTTCATCAAAGAGTTTCGTTTCCAAACTCAACTGTGACATGTCATTTAAAACACGTTGTCTGAGTGCAATTTGTGATAAATCTTCTACATTACGCTTCAGTGTATGTTCCGCATACGCGCCACCATCAATGTAATGGAATAAAAATGGCGGTAAACGACGTCTCGCGGCTTCACGATAATCATTAGCAGAAGAAATAATCATAGTTATATCCTGTTTAATCGGCTTGCACGCTGACGACGGGCATCTTCCTCATCAATCATACGTACTTGTTGAACTACAAACTCAATATGTCCACACACTGCTTTTCGAGCAGCTTCTGGATCTTTACGTTCAATTGCATCCATCACTTGATAATGTTGATCATGCAATTGATCAAAACGATGTGATTCTGAGTAGACTTTTCGTCGCCCCAAAACCACATTAAATTTCAACAAATCAAATAAGCCCCGCATCATCTGTATCAACACCAGATTGTGGGAAGCTTCAGCAATGGCCAAATGAAATTTAGCATCGGCAATAGACGCTTGCTCATCATCAGCCAGTGACTGGAAATGGGTGATTTCTTCATAAAAATGGCGAATTTTGACCAAATCTTCTTTGGTCGCACGCTGTGCCGCATACCAAGCCGTGCCACCTTCTAAAATGATGCGCGCTTCCTGCACATCAAAACGATAGGCAGGATCTTCATCAATCAACATACTTAAAGGTTGCACAATTTGATATTGCGACCAATTGGTTGGTAGTTGTTGTAAAAAAGTCCCCGCTCCAACTTTACTGACCAACATACCCGTACTGGTCAATTGCTGAATCGCTTCACGTAAAGAAGAACGGGACACGCCAAGTTGTTCACATAATTTCCGTTCAGCCGGTAATCGATCTCCAACTTGCATATTGGTTTGTTCAATCAACATACGAAGGTTTTGTACCACTTTATCGGAGACTTTCATTCTGGCTGTACTCAATTGCGTGTTATGGAATCATCCATGGGAACACATAGGCTTGTAAGGTCACAATAATACCAATCATCACTGTAAAAGTTATACTGTGTTTAACGGTAAAACGAAACAGATCAGACTCTTTACCGACTAAACCTACCGCCGCACATGCAATGGCAATCGACTGAGGAGAAATCATTTTCCCCGTCACACCACCACTGGTATTTGCAGCAACCAATAAGACTTCCGGCACACCAATTTGTTGCGCAGTCGTCGCCTGTAGTGCAGAAAACAATGCATTGGCTGATGTATCTGAACCTGTCAGGAATACACCAATCCAACCTAAGAATGGTGAGAAGAAAGTAAATGCTTGACCCGTATGCGCCAGTGCCAAAGCAAGTGTTGCAGACATCCCTGAATAGTTCGCAATAAATGCAAAAGACAACACCATACCAATTGAATAAATGGGTGTTTTAAGATCATTAAACGTTTCAGCAAATGTCTTTAATGCATCACGTGGTTTCATTTTCAAGTAAATGATGGTGATGATGGCAGCAATCATAATTGCTGTACCTGTTGCAGATAACCAATCAAATTTATAAATGGCATCGTAGTCCTTAATTTCAGGAACGACTGGTGGCATTTTCTGAATCATTTGATGCAAGTAAGGTATTTTAATTGAGAATACTAAATCGTTAAGCGCACCACCTTTCGCAAACAAATCTTTAAATGGCTTGATACTCCAAATCGTCACCATAACGGTTAACACTGCAAATGGAGACCATGCTTTGGCAATTTGCCCCAAACTGTATTGCTTACGTGTTTCAGCAACCACACTTTCATCCACTTTAATATCTTCATCTTGGAAGCGGAAAATGTGCTTGGGTTGCCAGTATTTTAACAACAAGGTTAAGCTGATTAACGAAGCAATTGCTGCGGTAACATCGGGTAGTTCTGGGCCCACAAAATTTGAGGTTAAATATTGTGCTAAAGAGAATGAAAGACTTGCCACAAAAATTGCTGGCCATGTTTCTTTCACCCCGCGCCAACCATCCATAATTGCCATGATCCAGATCAATACAATCGGCACCATAAAGGGTAATTGACGACCCACCATCTGACTGATTTCCATGGTGTCTACACCAGAAACCTGACCTGCCACAATAATAGGAATACCCATTGCGCCAAAAGCAACGGGTGCTGTATTCACAATAAGGCAAAGCCCTGCTGCATAAAGCGGTTTGAAACCCAGTCCAACCAATAAAGCTGCGGTAATGGCCACTGGCGCACCAAAGCCTGCCGCACCTTCTAAGAAAGTACCAAAGGCAAAACCCACCAACAGCATTTGCAAACGCTGATCTTCAGTAATGGATAAAATGGATGCACGAATAATGTCAAATTGACCCGTTTTTACTGAAATTTTATAGAGGAACAATGCGCCAAGAATAATCCAAGCAATCGGCCATAAACCATATAAAAAGCCATAAGCCATTGAAGCAAATGCCATAGCAACAGGCATTTTATAAGCAAAAAGAGAGACAAGCAGTGCTAAAACAACAGTGATTGTTCCTGCGACACTACCCTTCATACGAAATACGGCAAGTGCAAGAAAGAAAAAGATAATAGGTATAAGAGCAATACTACTGGAAATCCAGATATTCCCCATAGGATCGTAAATCTGTTGCCAATTATGAAGCATTGTCATCTCCTTGAAATGCTTGCGAGGATATTGAAAGTCATCTGACTATTATTGATCTAAAAACAAAATTGGTAATACCAATTGTACTAAAATTAAAGAATAAACTACAAAATACAGCTTTATATTAGGTTCTGATGTTTTAAAGATCAATATCGGTCTGACTTTATTTGTTATTGGTATGACCAATATTAAAGATAATTAACCCATAATTTCAGCTTAAAATTTAGACAAAATAAAGCTAACAACATGAATTCATTTTTATTTTTATGATTTATGCCTAAAAAAACAGCTTTAGCAATTTTTTATACAACTTTAGTCGTATGTTTGATTTTCAACAGCCAATAACCGTTCATTTGCAATTTTAGAATAAAGTTCTACTTTGATGAATATTTTTATGGATTGTCCTTTTTTACGAAAACAAGCTGAATCAAAAGTGTTATAATATCGCGTTTATAAATTCTCCTTGGCCACCAATAACTATGTGGTGCCTATTTGAAATAGTTAGGACGAGCAATGACTGATAATGCAACCATCTTGCAGCATGTACCCGTAGGCAAAAAAGTTGGGATTGCCTTCTCTGGTGGTCTAGATACTTCAGCTGCTTTATTGTGGATGAAACAAAAAGGCGCAGAACCTTATGCTTATACAGCAAACTTAGGTCAGCCAGATGAAGACGACTATAATGCCATCCCAAAGAAAGCTGAAGCTTATGGCGCTGTAAAAGCACGTTTAATCGACTGCCGTTTACAACTTGCTCTTGAAGGTATTGCTGCAATTCAATGTGGTGCATTCCATATCAGTACTGGTGGTGTACCTTACTTCAACACGACACCTTTAGGTCGTGCAGTAACAGGTACAATGCTTGTTACCGCAATGAAAGCAGATGACGTCAACATTTGGGGTGACGGTTCTACTTATAAAGGAAACGACATTGAACGTTTCTATCGCTATGGTTTATTAACCAACCCAGCACTTAAAATTTACAAACCTTGGTTAGACCAAACCTTTATTGATGAACTTGGTGGCCGTGCAGAAATGTCACAGTTCCTCATCGACAACGGTTTTGACTACAAAATGTCAAAAGAAAAAGCCTACTCAACAGATTCAAACATGTTGGGTGCAACTCACGAAGCAAAAGATCTTGAATACCTCAATGCTGGTATCAAAATTGTTGATCCAATCATGGGCGTTGCGTTCTGGAAAGATGACGTAGAAGTTAAAGCTGAAGAAGTTTCGATTACTTTCGAAGAAGGTATGCCGGTTGCTTTAAATGGTCAACGTATTGAAGATCCAGTTGAATTCATTCTTGAAGCGAACCGTATCGGTGGTCGTCATGGTCTAGGCATGTCGGATCAAATCGAAAACCGTATCATTGAAGCAAAATCTCGTGGTATTTATGAAGCTCCGGGAATGGCTCTGCTTCATATCGCTTATGAACGTCTGGTAACTGGTATTCATAATGAAGACACCATTGAGCAATACCGTATTAACGGTTTACGCTTAGGTCGTTTATTGTACCAAGGTCGTTGGTTCGATTCTCAAGCGCTTATGCTTCGTGAAACTGCACAGCGTTGGGTTGCAAAAGCCATTACGGGTACTGTGACTTTAGAACTTCGTCGTGGTAATGACTACACCATTATGAATACTGAATCTGAAAACCTCACTTATGAAGCTGAGCGTTTAACCATGGAGAAAGGCGATTCAATGTTCTCTCCTATGGATCGTATTGGTCAACTCACCATGCGTAATTTAGATATTACCGATACGCGTGCTAAATTAAACATTTATACCCAAACTGGCTTACTTGCAGTCGGTACAGGTTCAGCTGTTCCGCAATTAAAAGACAAAAACAAATAAGTTTGTTTAAAGTCAAAAAACCGCCTCATTGGGCGGTTTTTTTATATCTCGTTTTAGAATCTGATTTAAAATTTTAAGCGACTTGTGTGGTACGAATAGATTGATAATAAATTTGATTGCGTCCAAGCTCTTTCGCTCGATATAAAGCCTGATCCGCGATGGTGAGTAATTCCTCTTTACCCAATTCTGTTTCACCCCGATACACCGTAACCCCTAAACTAATCGTAATATGATTTGAAACTAAAGATTTGGCATGTGGGATTTCTAAACGATCAATGGCTTTATATATATTCGATGCAACTGAATAAGCGCCATGCGCATCTGTTTCGGGCAACAACACCACAAACTCTTCCCCACCATATCGCGCTACAAAGTCCATATGTCGTATGGCATTTTTAACTGATTTTGCAATGGAAGAAATAACATCATCACCTCTTTGGTGACCATAAAAATCGTTATATTTTTTAAAAAAATCGACATCAATAAATAAAACCGACAAAGGTGTTTGATTACTACGGGATTGCTCATAAAAGACATCCATCATCTCATCAAACGTTCGACGATTTGAAATTTTAGTCAACTCATCATGCTGACTTAAATGCAGTAATTCTGAATTATAAATACGGTGAATTTGTTCACTTACTTTGGCACGCATTGAATATAAATAAATCATCCGTTCACGGGCAAAAATCATATGGCTAATCACATAGCCGAGCATACAACTGCCAAATAAAATACGCGCCAAGACCATCGCATCAAAATCAACATTCAGCCCTACAAAGACAAAAACAGTGACGGTTGCTGCGGATAAACCCGTCATCAGCATATAAAATGGCTTCACCCCAGTCAAAATATAAGCCAGTATATAAATAATACAGACGATCGCCATGGCTTGATGCCGTAACTCAACAGTTTCAACGGTAATGGTGAGCCATGAAATTGAAATAATGGCCCAAAACATGATCACCATGGAGGCATGAGAAAAATATGGACGTGCTTTAGGAGAAGAGGCAAAAAAGAATAGCGCCAACAAACATAAAGCGCCATTTAGTAACCCAAGCATGCTTTGCAAAAAATCATGCGCAAAATATTGCTTATCGATAATCCAATAATCACTGGGTACCATGACGACACTAAAAATAAAATAGGCTAAAACACCACCCCAAACATATTTTTCCACATGTTTTCGGGCACGTTCTAAGTTTTTTGACCAAAACTCTTGTTCCATTTTTTTGGGGAAAACATGACCGACACGACGACTTTGCCGCGCAATCAGTTCTTCTATTTTTTCTTTATCGTACTGTAATTTAGCCAGATTATACTTATATTCCATTGCTAGGCATTATGTAATTCTTTTAGTTACTTAAAATAACATAATTTTATTGCGCATAATTATATATATCTCACCATTTGTCTTTAATTCTCGTTACCATTTTCACACTTTATGGATTATCATTTGTTTTATTTCTTTGATTGAAATGACCTTGAATACGATCACTCTTCTCCAGCCAGATGATTGGCATGCGCATCTTCGCGATGGTCTCTCATTACAACGCACGGTTCCTGATTTAGCTCGGCAGTTTGCGCGCGCAATCTGTATGCCAAATACTGTTCCTCCTGTAAAAACAGTTGAGGAAGCGATTGCCTATCGTGAACGCATTATGGCGCATGTACCAGAAGGCATCGCCTTTGACCCACGTATGGTGCTTTACTTTACCGACCACACTGCACCCAGTGAAGTCAAAAAAATTAAAGAATCTGAGCATGTAAATGCCATCAAGCTCTATCCTGCGGGTGCAACCACAAACTCAGACAATGGCGTCAGCGATATTCGTAAAGTCTATGCGGTGATTGAGCAACTTGAAGAACATCAAGTGCCTCTATTACTTCATGGCGAAGTCACCCACAACCATGTCGATATTTTTGATCGTGAAAAACGCTTTGTCGATGAAATTTTAGCGCCATTGCTCAAACAATTTCCGAAGCTAAAATTGGTGCTGGAACATATCACCACCACTGAAGCTGCACATTTTGTACTTGATCAAGGTCACAATGTCGCTGCGACCATCACACCACAGCATTTATTGTTTAATCGCAATGATATGTTGGTCGGTGGTATAAAACCGCATTTCTATTGTTTGCCTATTTTAAAACGTCAAAGCCATCAGCAAACTTTACTTGAAGTCGCAACCAGCTCGAATCCTAAGTTTTTCTTAGGCACAGACAGTGCACCTCATTCAAAAAATGCCAAAGAAAATGCATGTGGTTGCGCAGGTTGTTATAGTGCACCGACCGCAATTGAATTATATGCTCAAGCTTTTGACCAAGTCGGTAAAATTGACCGTCTAGAAGGTTTTGCCAGCCATTTTGGTGCTGACTTCTATGGTCTTCCGCGTAATACCAACACCATTACGCTGGTCAAAGAAGATCAAATTATTCCGACAAGTTTAGACTACTTGGATGGTGAAAAAATTATCCCTCTGTATGCGGGTAAAACCATTCAATGGAGAAAAGTGTGACAGATGAAACCCTACCAATAATTGGTCAGCGTTTCCGTGGATTTTTACCTGTTGTTGTGGATGTCGAAACAGCAGGTTTTAACTCACAGACCGATGCCTTATTGGAAATTGCAGCGATCCCGATCATTTATAATGAAGCAGGTCAGTTTGTGCCAGGCGAAGCCTATCATGCACATATTAACCCTTTCCAAGGGGCGAATTTAGACCGTCGTTCCTTAGATTTTATTGGTATTGATCCGTCCAATCCAATGCGTATGGCCATGGCTGAAGATGAAAAGTCTGCATTAAAGCGCATTTTTAAAGCCGTGAATGAGGTTCGTCGTCAGCAAAACTGTACTCATGCCGTACTGGTCGGACATAATGCACATTTTGATTTAGGTTTTGTACAAGCAGCGATTGCGCGTACTGGCACTAAAAATCAAAATCCATTTCACAGTTTTTCTGTGTTCGATACTGTGACTTTAAGTGCTGTGATGTTTGGTCAAACGGTACTGGCAAAATCTTGTATTCAAGCTGGAATTGAGTTCGATGGTAAAGAAGCACACTCTGCTTTATACGATACTCAAAAGACTGCTGAACTGTTTTGTCATATTTTGAACAAACTCGCACCTTACCTACTTGACACTCTGGTGGCGGATCAATAAGATACCGCCATCTTCTAAACGTCCCTATCGTCTAGAGGCCTAGGACATCGCCCTTTCACGGCGGTAACCGGGGTTCGAATCCCCGTAGGGACGCCATCTATTATTTCTGCTTAAATTCAAATTTTAAAAGTTGCTCTATATTTTTAGATGCGACTCTATTTTCAATTCCCTTACTGTTATTTATTAATGTCATTAAAAATAATTCTTATTTCTGTTTTTTAATTCACTACACGTAATAATCATTTTTTGTTTTTATTTGCCTTAGCTTTACCCTAAGGCTTACCTACCCCCACTTAGTTTTGTAGCCCCCTTTATTTTAAGTTCAACTGCGTATATCACCATAAAATAAGCCTTTGATTAATCCATGTATAAAGCACTATTTAAAACCGCGCTTTTTTTATTTTGAATTTGTTATTTTTTATGCAATCAATTCATTTTTCTAAAAATAATACCATTACACGTTTGACAGCCTTATCAAAATTCCATATTATATGCAACACCTCATAACGACCCTATCGTCTAGAGGCCTAGGACATCGCCCTTTCACGGCGGTAACCGGGGTTCGAATCCCCGTAGGGTCGCCATATATCGTTCCACACGATCATTCAAGCTGCATTATTCATTATTATTACATTGCAGATTTGTAATTTTTCACTACAATAGCCGCTCCATCTATATTTTCCTTTTCTCTTATGCAGCCATCTCATACTCCGAATGATGCTTCGCATCAGGGCAATTCTGCGCCATTAAAACGCGCTATGAGTACTCGACACTTGGTCATGATTTCGCTTGGCGGCGCAATCGGGACAGGGTTATTTTTAGGTTCGGGTGAAGTCATTGCACAAACGGGGCCTGTGGGTGCCATTTTTTCTTATATTTTAGGCGGTTTAATTGCCTACGCTGTAATGCTCTGCTTAGGCGAGCTTGCTGTACATATGCCTGAATCCGGCTCTTTTGGTAGCTATGCACAAAAATTCATTGGCCCAGGTACGGGCTATACGATTACTTGGCTATACTGGCTCACATGGACTGCCACCCTCGGAACTGAATTTACTGCTGCGGCATTGCTGATGCAGGAATGGTTTCCTCAAATTTCAGTCTGGATTTGGACAATTGTTTTTGCCGGAATTGTTTTTGGGCTAAACATGACCTCAACCAAACTGTTTGCTGAATCTGAATTTTGGCTGTCTTTAGTCAAAGTTATCACTGTGATTGTCTTCATTATTTTAGGTCTTTTGGCAGTCTTTGGCATACTTTCTTTCCAAGGCTATTCATCTGCACCTTTATTTAGCAATCTCACGGCTCAAGGTTGGTTCCCTCAAGGTTTATTCCCTATTTTTGCCACCATGCTGATTGTGAATTTTGCCTTTTCAGGTACAGAATTGATTGGTGTTGCAGCAGGTGAAACAGAAGACCCAGCGAAGAATGTGCCAAAAGCCATTAATGCCGCAATTTGGCGACTTTTAATCTTCTTTGTCGGGACAATTGTGGTTATTAGCGCACTCTTGCCACATCAAATGGCAGGCTTAAATGCTGAAGGCGTCAGTAGTAGCCCATTCGTGACCGTGTTTACCTATATTGGTATTCCATATTCAGAAGATATTATTCGCTTTGTGATTATCACCGCGCTGTTATCTGCGGCGAATTCAGGCTTATATGCTGCTTCACGCATGATGTGGTCTTTATCTGATAAAAAACAATTACCTGCTGTGTTTTCTAAAGTCAATCATCGTGGCATTCCATTTATTGCCATTATTGTTACCATGTTTGGTGCACTTCCGGGCTTATTATCAGAACAATTTGCACCTGAAACAATCTTCAAAAATTTACTCGGTATCGCTGCATTTACCATGGTGATTGTATGGATGAGCATTTGCTTAAGCCAATTCAATTTCCGTCGTCAGTGGTATAAAGATGGTCATACCGCGAAAGAATTGGGCTTTGCTGCACCACTCTTCCCAATCGTACCCATTCTTGGTTTTGTATTCTGTTTTATTACCGGTATTAGTATGGCGACCGACCCAGAAATGTTGCCGGGCTTTATTGGCTGCCTGATCTTTATTGCAGGCTGTTATCTCAGTTATTATATTTTCTACCGAAAGCAAAACTAACACATAAAAAGAGTGGTCAAGTGCCGCTCTTTTTTTTAAGCTAAATACAGACAATGTCCTCTATAAAAAATCTGACCCTGTATGAAAATCATTTTTATTCACGGTATGAATCAACAAAATTACGATGAAAACTCTTTAAAACAACACTGGTTAAATGTGTTTAGAACTGGCTTGAATCATGCAGAGCAAAATATTGATCTCAAATCACTTGATATCAAACTACCCTTTTATGGCGATTTACTCACTAAACATCAGCTTTATAATATTTTAGATTTAGCCACACTGCTCCCTAAATCACTGTTAAATATGCATCTCCCCTTTCACCTAAGCCATCACACATCTATCGTCCAAGAACATCAACCCTGTGTCACCCCATTACCCTGTTTCAATCCAGAGCAATCTGAGTCGCTTACCCAGCGTTTAGCTGTCATTTCAGCGCTAACCAAAGACCATGCTTTTAGAGAATTAAGCATGTTCCTCAATCACTATCCCAAACTACATGAAACACTGATTCATAAATTTTTAATTGAAACCTATTTGTACTTATCCAATCCAGACTTTATGCATGAAGTGCACCAAAGGATCATGTCCCATATCCATCCGACCAAAGATCATATTATTGTGGCTCATTCATTAGGTACAGTCATTGCCTACAACTTACTGCATCAATTTACCCATTTTAGAGTTCATCGTTTTATTACGCTAGGTTCACCACTTGCATTTAAAGTGGTTCAAGAAAAACTCAACTTACCTATTTCTCGCCCAGCCTCAGCTGCATGGTGATTGGTTTAATTTTTATTCGCCCGATGATTTTTTAACAACTTTCCCTTTATGCGAAGCACCTTTTAATTTCGAACCACCGATCATTAATCAAGCCATTACCACACTCGTGAATAATCCACATCAAATTGCTGGTTATTTACAACACCCAGCTGTCATCAAAAGCATCGTGGATGCCTTGCTGCTTAAAAAATAAACCAAATCGAAGTATATTTCACATATTTGTTTTATTTTTATTCACTTGATTCTATTTTTAAAGATTATCCTCGAAAAAGGTTTGACAGCTTTTAATATCCACCCTATTATACGCCCACCTCTGAAACGACCCTATCGTCTAGAGGCCTAGGACATCGCCCTTTCACGGCGGTAACCGGGGTTCGAATCCCCGTAGGGTCGCCATTTAATTTATGGTTTAGTTTTCAGAAGTATGCCTCACCTATTGACCCTATCGTCTAGAGGCCTAGGACATCGCCCTTTCACGGCGGTAACCGGGGTTCGAATCCCCGTAGGGTCGCCACATTCGAGATTGAAAAATCTCATAAAAAAGCCTGATTATTATTAATCAGGCTTTTTTATTTTCAGCACATCATCTTCAAAATCGCATTCTGTTTTATACTCAAAATCCAACAAAACAATAAATTATTACTTCATGCACATTCGTCTATTTCATAAAACCAATTCGCGCTCTCAACGTATCCTATGGTTATTAGAAGAATTAAAACTCGATTATGAATTGGTTTTTTGTGATAACAATCTATCGGATCAAAACTTAGCGCACATTAAACACCCTCACCGACTGGCCAAATGTCCAACTGTGCAAATTTATGAAAATGATGGCTCAGATGTGATTACCCTTGCTGAAACAGCCGCAATTGCAGACTATCTAAGCTATTTATTTAATGAATTAGGCATAGCTCAGCTTAGTCATCAAGAAATACAGCACTATTATTATTGGAAAAATTTTGCTGAAGCGACGTTGATGCCTGATTTAGCACTCAAACAAATTTTTGCTGCAATTGTGGCAAGAACACCTTTGGCCGTACGTTTTGTCAGTCAATGTCTAAAGTTTGGATTTGATCGAGGTTATTTAAATCACACCTTGAATCAACATATGCAAATGATTGATCAACATCTAAAAACCCACAGCTATGTCGCAGGTCATCAGTTCAGCATTGCTGATCTTTTATTATGGTTTCCCTTGTTGGCTTGCACGCAATCCAATCCAGTATTTGAATCCTTAGCGCATATCCAGCGTTATTTATTACAAATCCAAAGCAGACCTGCCTTTCAACGTGCATTAGAGAAAGGACAATGGTCTGCTTCGACATTTCAATCGTATTGGTCTAAAGCGTGGTAATCAATCGCTATGCACTACGACGTGAATTGACCCGACCTTTAATCATGGCGGTAATATTGCCTTTGGCATATTTCAAGAACACTTTGAGGGGTGACAATTTAGGATTTGGACGTTTGCCCTGCGCAATATCTTTAAACTGTGCGGCATACCAAATAATTTCCATAATCGCCATTTTATCGACCATCGGAATACCTGTTTTAATGTTATTGACTGCATAACGCACATCATGCCCCGCAATCAGACGATCAGTTAAATCGGTTTCGACTGCCAAAGGACGTGCAATACCAATAAATTCACAAGCACCACTGTCTAAGGCTGCATTCATCCCTTCTACAGTACGAAAACCACCCGTCACCATCAAATGGCATTTTACTTCTTTGCGAATGTTTTCTGCAAAATCGAGGAAATATGCTTCGCGGGCAATGGTGCTGACTTTACGTTTATCTGCTTTCGCCCCAGCCATTGCCGGTGCTTCATAAGTTCCGCCTGAAATTTCAATTAAATCAATACCCGCCTCATCAATCGCTTTAAAGACCGTAATCACTTCTTCTTCAGTAATACCGCCACGCTGGAAATCTGCTGAATTCAGTTTCACTGAAATAATAAATTGCTCTGAAGTCGCTGCGCGTACAGCTTGATAAATTTCCAATAAGAAGCGCATACGATTTTCAATTGAACCGCCCCATTGGTCTTGACGTTTATTGGTCAAGGGCGATAAAAATTGACTGATCAGATAACCATGTGCGCCATGTAACTGTACGCCTTCAAAGCCCGCTTTTTCACAAATTTTTGCCGATGTGGCAAAGCGCTGAATAATGTCCAGAATTTCATCTTCACGTAATTCACGCGGTGTACCAAAAGTTGTCGCAAGCATTGGACTAAACGGCACAGCCGAAGCTGAAACGGTTTCTTTATTGAGTCCTTTTGGACACTGACGCCCCGGATGCGACAATTGAATCAATTGCACCATGCCATATTGCTTACCAATCGCTGCCCAGCGTTGCAATTGAGCAAGATCACGCTCTGATTCAATCACCACAACACCCGGTTCATTTTTGGCACGAAAGTCCACCATCACGTTACCAGTAATCGCACAACCTAAGCCGCCTTTTGCCCATGCTTCATATAAACCCCAATGTAATTGGCTCGGCTGACCTTGATAATTGGCTAAGGCTTCACTCATCGCACCTTTAATAATGCGATTTTTAAAGCTGATATTGCGAATACTGGCTGCTTCAGCAAGATGACTCATATTCATACCCTAATTTATTTGTATTTATGTAGAGCTAAAACTCTAAACTTTTTATATTATTCGTCAATGACTATTCTGACAATATGACTTGTCAGTAAATTTATACATACTGACTTGCGGCAATCAATTGTTGGGTATATTCGGTTTGCGGATTTAAAAATAATTGCTCCGTGGTCTGAAATTCCATCACTTTGGCACGACGTAAGACCAAAACTTTTTGGCACAACGCTTTCACAACCTGTAAATCATGGCTGATAAATAAATAACTAATTTGATGTTCTTGCTGTAAACGTCTTAACAGCTTCACAATCGCCCGTTGCGTAGTGCGATCCAGTGCCGAAGTCGGTTCATCCAGTACCAGTAATTTAGGTCTAAGCACCAACGCTCGTGCCAAGGCTACACGCTGACGTTGCCCACCCGAAAGCTCATGTGGATAACGCGTTCTAAAGCTGATGGGTAATTCTACTTTTTCTAAAGCTTCATCAATGCGCTGTGATATTTCAGGATTGGAGAGTTTTTTTAAACCCAAACCTTCGCCAATGGTCTGCTCCACATTTAAACGTGGATTTAAACTGCTAAATGGATCTTGAAAAACGATCTGAAATTCAGCACGCAAAGGACGTAATTGTGTTTCATTGCATTGGTTTAAATCTGTTCCAAGCAGAACAATTTCACCCTCACTTTTAATAAGTCGGGTAATCGCTAAAGCCAGTGAACTTTTACCTGAACCACTTTCCCCAACAATGCCAATCGACTCACCCTGTGCCAACTGTAAATCTAAGGGTTCAACAGCGACAAAATAATCTTTGACTCGGTTTAACCAACCTTGCTTAATCGGAAATTTCACCGCAACATTGTGTAAAGTCAATATATGAGGACGATCTACAATCTCGATGGCTTGACCAAAATCATGATTTAATAAATCTTGGGTATATGCCTGCTTCGGATGTTTAAATATTTCCTCAACACTGCCCTGTTCTGCAACCACACCTTTATTCATCACAATCACCTGATCGGCATAGCGATGAACCAAATTTAAATCATGGCTGATCAAGATCATGGCCATCTTTCGGCTTTGTTGTAATGATTTAAGCAGCGCTAAAATTTGCGCCTGTAAGGTCACATCCAAAGCCGTCGTTGGCTCATCTGCAATTAAAATATCGGGATCTAAGGCCAAAGCCATGGCAATCATCACACGTTGACGCTGACCACCCGACAGTTCATGCGGATAACGGCGCAATTTATCTTCTGGATCGGTCATACCCACATCGTTGAGTAATTCGATAATGCGCGCTTGGGTCTTTGCTTTTGACCAGCCTTGCAGCAACAATGTTTCACCAATAATCTTTTCCACCCGATGTAATGGGTTTAAAGCCGTCATCGGTTCTTGGAAAATCATCGCCATTTTCTGACCACGAATTTGTCGCAGTTGTTCAGACTTGAGGGTCAACACATCTTGTTGCCCTAACCAGACCTGACCTTTTATGCTTAAAGTACTGGGTAACAGCCCCAGTAAAGCCAAACTACTGATGGACTTCCCTGAACCACTTTCACCGACAATGGCAATGGTTTCACCGGCATGCAGCTGAAAATTTAAATCATCAACCAACAGCTGTTGCTCATGCTGAATATTTAAATGTTCTACAGCCAATACCACCTGTGGATTATTGGCGTCTTGGATCGAATGCATCACGTGTCGCCTCCCCAATATAAATCAATAAAGATAAAACAATGGCTAAGGTAAAGAAGCCTGACAGTGCCAACCATGGTGCATTTAAGTTCGACTTGCCTTGTAATAACAATTCACCTAAAGATGCCGCATCTGGCGGTAAACCATATCCTAAGAAGTCCAAAGCCGTCAGTGCGGTAATATTGGCCGTCAACATAAAGGGCAGTTGTGACAAGCTTGAACTCATGGCATTCGGTAAAATATGCCGAAACATAATGGTTCGATCACTGACTCCCAGACCACGTGCTGCACGTACATAGTCCAAATTACGGGCTTTTAAAAATTCTGCACGTACCAACCCCACCAGTGTCGTCCAACCAAAACAGAGCATAATCAAAAACAGCCAATACACATTTGGGGTAAACATGCTGACCAGAATCATCACCATAAATAATGTCGGCAAGCCACCCCAAACTTCAAGGATACGCTGCCCCAGTAAATCGACCCATCCACCATAATAGCCCTGAATTGCGCCCACCATGATTCCCAGAATGGCTGAAGCAAAGGTTAAGGCAAAGCCAAAAAGCAGCGACACGCGTAAACCATAGAGAATACGTGCCAATACATCACGCCCTTGGTCATCGGTTCCTAACCAGTTTTGCGAAGTTGGTGCAGAAGGTACAGGCACCGCCAGTTCTAAATTTGGCGTTTGGTAGGAATATTCAATCAGTGGCCAAAGCGCCCACCCTTGATGATCAATCAGCTGTTGTACCACGGGGTCTTTATAATCGGCTTCTGTTTCAAATACACCGCCAAAGGTGGTTTCGGGGTAGGATTTAAAAACAGGCACATACAATGAATCATCATATTTCACTAACAGCGGTTTATCGTTGGCTATCAATTCCGAAGCCAGTGACAAAATAAAAATCAGCGCAAATAAAATCAGACAAGCAAAGCCGAGTTTATTTTCCTTAAAGCGTTTTAAGCGCATCTGCATTAAAGGTGACATCACTCGGCACCTCGCGAATCAAAATTAATACGCGGATCAATCACCTGATACAGTACGTCACTGATTAAACGCAACAGCAAACCGAGCAAGGTAAATAAAAATAATGTACCAAAAATGACAGGATAATCACGCTGTTGAATCGCTTCAAACCCCAGCAAACCTAAACCATCTAAATTAAAGATGATTTCAATAAACAAGTTGCCGACAAAGAAAATACCAATCAATGCTTCGGGTAAACCCGCAATCACAATCAACATGGCATTACGAAACACATGACCATATAGCACGCGTGATTCGCTTAAACCTTTGGAACGCGCAGCCAAGACATATTGTTTGTTTAACTCTTCCATAAAGGAATATTTGGTTAAATAGGTCAGTCCCGCAAAACCACCAATCACCATCGCCAATAAGGGCAAGGTCATATGCCAAAAATAGTCTTTAATTTTGCCCAGCCAACTTAAGCTGTGAAAATTTTCAGACACCAAGCCCTGCAAGGGAAACCATTGAAAATACGAGCCACCGGCAAAAAAGACAATCAATAACACGGCAAAAACAAAAGATGGAATGGCATAGCCAATCGCCAATAACATGGAGGTCGATTTATCAAACAGCATGCCATGTTGGCGCGCTTTTTTAATCCCCAAAGGAATCGAAATCAGATAAATCAGCAACGTGCTCCATAAGCCCAAAGACAAGGACACTGGCATTTTTTCCCAGAGTAATTGGGTAACAGGTTTATCTTTAAAAAAACTGGTGCCAAAATCAAAGCTGGCATAACTTTTCAGCATGCTCCAAAAACGTTCATGTGCAGGTCGATCAAAACCATATTGGGCTTTAATCTTCTCCACCATTTCCTCACTTAAACCTTTTGCACCCTGATAATTACTTTTGCTATGCGCAGTTTCACCACCCGTTGCACCCATGCCTTGAAAAGCTTCCGCTTGTTGAATTGCTTGCTCGACTGGCCCTCCGGGTGCAATTTGAATCACCACAAAGTTAATCAGTAAAATGAAAAACAGGGTCGGAATAATCAGCAGCAGTCTTTTTAATATATATATGCCCATCGAAACAACGTTCCTTGTGCCTTGGTGATTGCTTATTGTTGACGTAAATAATGCGTGACTTTTTTGGCTTGCTCGGCATCACTCCACCAATAGTCAATCCCCGATGATAGCTTTGGTTTGACTTTGGGTTGATGATACATATTCCAATAGGCAAACCAGTTTTCACCTTTACCATAGGTCGGAATTTGATAATAACCGGCACGTAATAATCGATCGAGCACCTTGGTTCTCAGCACCAATTGTTCACGATCTGGTGCCTGAATGACCTGCTGAACGACAGCATCAATCACCGCATTTTTAATGCCTGAATAATTATAATTCCCCGGCTGATCTGCCGATGCACTGCCCCAAAACTGCGCCTGTTCATTGCCCGGATTGAGTGACTGTGGCATCACGCTGGTGGTCATGTCAAAATCTTTACTCCGCATCCGTTCAATGTACTGCGGCACATCGACTTGCCGAATAGCAACATCAATACCCAAACGCTTCATATTGCGTATAAATGGCATCAGGGTACGCTGTAAACCCTCTTGATGAATGAGAAATTCAATCTGAATCGGCTTGGCCTTAGCAATCCAGTAATCGTCCATTTTGGAAGCTATAACCTGCTTTTAATAACTGCTGCCTTGCAATGAGCAAATTATGACGATTAAAACCACTGGCATCAGAAATTGGGTATTTCCAAGCTTTAAGCACGCCCTGACGTTGAATCGGATTTAATCGTGCCAAATACGGCTTTAAAATAGCCATTTCTGCCTGACTGGGAACACCTTTCGCTTCAAGTTCACTATTGGAAAAATAGCTCTGTAAGCGTTGATATTGCCCATAAAACAAAGCTTTATTTTGCCATTCAAAATCATAAGCGTTAGTGATGGCTTGACGAAATTGAATGTCATTAAAAGGGGCACGGCGCGTATTAAACACAAAACTTTGTGTCGCAATCGGGTTGTGATGCTGAAATTTATATTTCACCACCATCCCCGATTTCACAGCAGGAAAATTGTATTCCGTAACCCATTTGCGCGCAGTCATTTCTTCATGCAAGGTATATTGACCCGACTTAAAGCCTTCAAAAGCGATGTCTAAGCTGCGGTAATACACATACTTCAAACGCGCAAAGTTATAACGCCCTTTATTCACCGCTAAGTCTTTGCCCCAATAATTGGGATTTAGCTTATAGGTAATACTGCGACCCGCATCAATGCGATCAATTAAATAAGGCCCTGAACCTAGAATCGGTTGCAAAGTGACACGGGTAAAATCTTTATGCTGCCAATCCTTTTTTGAATAAATCGGCATTTGCGACAAAATCAGCGGCATTTCTGAATTTTTGTCCGATTTAAAACTCATCTTGACCGCATATTTGGATAAGACTTCAGTTTTATCCAAATCGGCCAGATACATTTGCAAGCCCGGATTGGACTTGGTCTGATAAGCATCAAAACTAAACTTTACATCTTGTGCTGTCACGGCACTGCCATCGCTAAAACGTGCTTTGGGGTTTAAATGAAAAATGACATATTGGGTTTTTTTAGGATCAAAAGTGACTTTTTCGGCTAGCAAAGGATACATGACCCCCGGCTCATCCAGTGAACTTGACATCAACGAATCAAACAGATGTTCAACCCCATCTGTGGAACTGCCTTTACCATTCATACTATTTAAGTTATCAAACGTGCCATTACTGGCGGTACTTAAATAGCCCCCTTTCGGCGCATGAGCATTGGCATAAGGCATGACAGACAAGCCTGCATATTTCGGCTGACTATGTACGGCAATATAGGGTGTAGTCTGCACCGCAGCCCACACCCCTTGAGTCAGAAGACCCAGTCCACAGGCAAAACCAAAGCGTTTTGCGCTAGCCAATAACATGTAAAAGCACTCCCTGTCTTTGCATGTTTTATAAGTTTGGAACTTTAATCACTTCACCAATACGCAATTGAGTATTCGTTTGAATATCATTCATTTCAGCGAGTTTTCCAGTATCCACGCCATAACGGTTTGCCAAACCAATCAAGGTATCACCGCGTTTAATTTTATAGTCAGCCACTGTTTTAGGAACCACAATCTGTTGACCTACCCGTAAACTTGCACGCGCATTTAAATCATTGAGCGCAGCCAATTCAGCCACTGTCACGCCAGACCGGTTGGCAATGGCATTTAAAGACTCACCGGGTTTTACCGTATAGGCTTCAGTATTGCGCGATGGTTTCGCGGCTTTAGGCATTGCTGCTTCAACTTTTGTTTCAGGCTTTGGCAGATCGCCTTCAATTTTTAAGCGTTGCCCCACCCGTACAGTTGAAGTCCGCGACAAACCATTTAAGCTCGCCAAATAATCTAACTGTAAGTGATATTTCTTGGCAATACTGCTGAGTGTTTCACCCGATTTCACCAGATGTGTATCAGTCTCTGTTTTTCAGTACTCTGCTTTTCTGCACTGACCTTTTCAATTTTTGCTTCGACTTTGCTTACTACAGGTTCTTCACCGCTCAATTTTAAACGCTGTCCCACACGTAATCCCGTATTACGATTCATGCCATTAATATTGGCAATATAGTCCATGCCTAAATTATATTTCGCAGAAATGACCGATAAACTATCACCCGACTGCACCGTGTAACTCTCGGGAACCCTTGAACCAGCAGGAATTTTAATGCGTTTGACCGATTTGTAAGTCTCTGCCACTAGAAAGCTTATTGAGCTGTGCAATTCAGTTAAAGAAATTTTTGATTGTGCTGCAATACTATACAAAGTATCGCCACGTTGTATTTGATAACTTTCAATTTTATACGCTGGTTCTACGGCAGCGGCTTCCACTTTAACAGGATTGGATTTCTCTTCCTGTTTGCTTTCTACCTTCGCGTCAACTTCACGTAATGGAACATTAATTTTTTGTCCCACCGCCAAACGACTGCCCGCAGTTAAACCTGTGGTTAAATCCGCCAACTCTTGATTCGACAATGCATAACGGTCTGCAATCAGCTTTAAGTATTCACCGCGTTTAACCACATAGGGTTTGGTCTTCACTTTAGAGACTTGCGCTGTACTGCTTGCCTTGTTATCCGCAGTATTCGAATTGGCTGAAGTGGTTTCTTTTAAGGATAGTTTTTGCCCAACACGCACGCCACTATTTGCAGATAAATCATTGTAATCCGCCAGTTGTTTGACCGACAGACCAAATTGGCTCGCAATACCGATTAAGCTATCATTGGCTTGCACTACATAGGTTTCAGGCTGTACTTTAGCTTTAGGCGGTGCAGATGCTTCTGTATTTTGCGGTTTAGCATCGTATAAATAAATACTGGTTCCCACATAGAGCGGTGAACTTGGATCAATCTGATTCCACTTCGCCACATCACGCCAATTCAAAGCATTTTTCATGGCAATCACCGCCAGCGTATCCCCCGGAAGCACGGTATAGGTACTACGCTTGCCTTTAGGCGGGACAACGACAATTTCTGAATCCGTCTTAACGTAATTTTTACCTTGATTCCGTTTGGCTTCTTCAGAATCCGCTTTGGTATTTTCCGCTACGCCTTTTGGATAAGAGAAGCCTTTGGTTAATTCCTTCCCTTGTTGCTCCGCAACAGACTGACTGGTCTGAATTGCAGTTAATTTAATTTTACCGTCAAAAGGATCCGTAATTTCTGTGCCTTGCGGTGCGATTGCTTTAATTTCTTCGACCACTTTCTCTTGTTCAGCTTTACTGGCTACGGGCTGAAGCACTTGCTCTACGGTTTTATTTTCACCGTCAGCTTTGACTGCCGCCAAAATCTGTTCACGTTCACGCGCAGATAACGGTGGCTCAACGGTTACAGGTTTAACATTGGCAACTTGAGTGACCGCAACAGGAATACGTGGTGCGCTTGGAATATCACTATTTGCAGCAAAAGATGCCAACGCAGCCGAACCTTGAGGGGTAGATACATGTTTATTTGAGCTTTGTGTTGCTACTACAGGATTGCTCGGTTTAACCGTAGTCGTTGCCACAGGCTGAGAGGCTTTGGTTGTATTGCTCACCAATATCGGGGGTGCTGTTTTTACTGGATTAATTACTTTTGTATTCAGTTCAGGTGGATTGCTTCTTTCTGGGGTAAAGGGTTGTGCTGCACTGGCCCATAAACTGCCCGAACTCGATTGTAATTTTTTGAGTTTCGTATCAATCGATGGACTTAAATCGGCAGGAATAATAATACGCATTGGGCTTTCACTATCAATACGATCACCACGATGCCCCGGGTTCAGCTGATACAACTCTGCACGGCTTAAACCGGTAATCGCAGCAACATCATTTAAACTTGCTGTACCAATCGCAACCTCTCTAAAATGCGGACGATTGGCAATCGGTGGCAATGACACACCATACGCATTTGGATTTTTAATAATTTGCGCCACGGCCAAGAAACGCGGTACATAGTTCATGGTTTCTTGCGGCAATTTAAGTGACCAATAATCCGTTGGTAAACCTGCGGCTTTATTACGGTTAATCGCTTGTTGGATACGACCGGGACCTGCATTATATGCCGCTAAAGCCAGTTCCCATGAACCAAACTGATTATATAGCCCACCTAAAAACTCATACGCCGCACGGGTCGATTCAACCACATCTCGACGACCATCATATAAACTGGTTTGTTTTAAACCATAAATACGTCCCGTACTTGGAATAAACTGCCACATCCCTGCGGCGGCTGCACTACTGGTTGCAGCGGGATCATACGAGCTTTCAATAATGGGTAATAAAGCCAGTTCTGTCGGCAAACCGCGACGTTCCGCTTCTTTCACCGTGTGATAAAGATAACGCGAAGCACGTGCGCTCAAACGGTCTAAATACGGTTGACGTGAAATAAACCAACCCCGTTGCGCTTCAATACGAGAGTCCCAATGGGTTTGATCCATTTTAAAACCGACAGTCATACGCTTCCAAACGTCACCGTGTTTTAAAATTAACAGTCGATCACCTTCTACTGCGCGCATATCGGTGGCAGAAAGTAAATCTTCTAAAGAGTCCAAGCTATTGGCATCTAGATATCCAGAACCTACCAATTTCGATTTTGATCCTTGCGTTGCATTTGGGCTTGAGGAACAGCCCGTCAAACCTAAAGCAGCGAAGGCTGAACCCAATACAGTCATTTTTAACAAGTTGGGTAATGAAGGCTGACACAAAATCGCGGTTGGTTTATACATAAAGAAATCCAAACAACTCGTATAAAATTTATTTTTTAGATATGCCATTGTAGTGAAGCATGTCGCAGACACAAGGCAGTAATTTAGCGCTATTTCAGTATAAATGTTACAAGAAATTAAAAAATAACCATGTTACACGGTTCTAAACTGCAATTGCGTTATACAATATACCACTCACTTTGTTCAATTTGACTCTCATTAGTTCGGATTTGGTTATATGACTCAAACAATTACACTCTATGTCGATGGCGCTTGTCGCGGCAATCCTGGTTTAGGCGGTTGGGGTGCATATGTCATTACTGAATCTGAAGAACACAAACTCTATGGCGGTGAACCACACACCACCAACAACCGTATGGAATTAATGGCGGCCATTGAAGGCGTTAAATTTTGCCCGACCGATGCCAAATTGATTATTTGGACCGATTCCAACTACGTCAAACAAGGCATTACCGAGTGGATTCACGGCTGGAAAAAGAAAAACTGGAAAGATGTTAAAAATCCAGATCTTTGGAAATTACTGGATGCAACCTGCCAAGGTCGTGAAATTGAGTGGAACTGGATTAAAGGTCATGCAGGACATGCAGGTAATGAAATGGCAGATCAACTCGCAAACATAGGTGCGGACAAAATGCTAGAGTCAATGAAAAACCCATCAGAAGACACCGTGATTTTAGATAAAAAAAAAGATGAAAAAGATTGGTTGCTCGATGACCCGTTTGGTTTCGACTTAATGGATTCCGATGCACAAGATGACGATGAAATTTTAGAAAATGATGATCAAGCTTTAGAGCATTTCGAAGCTGAAATCACACAGACTGAAACCATAGAAGAAGACGTTACATCTGAGCAAGATATTTTATCGAGTACTGCTACACCTTTAACATCTGAGCATCCACACATTGTCATTACACCTCGAAGCAAAGAAGTGTTTGGCCCACGCCAACTGATTTTAGATACCGAAACAACTGGTTTTTATTTCCAAGATACCGATCGTATTATTGAGGTGGGCGCCATTGAAATGGTGAACCGTAAACTTACGGGAAGCTCCATTCATATTTATATCAACCCGAAAAAACTTGTGGGCGACTCTGAAAATATTCATGGTATTTCAGATGCCTTCTTACAAGATAAACCTGTGTATGCAGACATTGCAGAAGTCCTTTTTAATTATTTAAAAGGTGCGGAAATTATTGCGCATAACGCCAACTTCGATATGAACTTCCTGAACATGGAGTTTAAACGCGCAGGCTTTGTTGCGCTCTCTGAAGTCTGTTCTGTCACCGATACATTGGCTATGGCGAAAAATAAGCATCCGGGGCAAAAAAACTCCCTCGATGCTTTAGTGCGCCGTTATGAAGTTCCACAACGAGACCGTACTTTCCATGGTGCGTTACTCGATGCTGAAATTTTATCCGATGTCTATCTTGCCATGACGGGTGGTCAAGTCTCCTTTGATATGGATACCTTAACCGCAAGCGAACAACAAGAGGCTCAGACAGCACGTGAACAAAGTGTGCAAGTTGATCTGCCCATCATTCACCCTTCCGCACAAGAACTTGACGAACATGAGACTTGGGTCAAACAATTTGAAGAAAAACATGGAACAGCTTGTCTTTTTGCAAAATAAAATCTACATTTCTAGTGTTTTTTTGTATTTAAACGTTTAGCAGTTCAGTTATAGTTAAACGTTAAGAAGTTTCGCCTTAACGGGCTGCTCATAAACAGATAAAACCCTAGGAAAGGTGCAGATACATGTCTTACCAAACCTCTATTCATTTTGACCCAACTGCATTGCTGATAATAAAAAATGAGGTTGATAACTCAATTAAATTAGTTGAATCAGCGGTGAGTACTTTAGCAGAAGACCAAAGCTTACCTTTTGGGATTGATGATGCGCTCAATCAATTTGAGCAATGTGCTCAAGTTTTGGCGCTCATTGATATGCAAAGCTTGGCTAAAATCGCTCAATACTCTGCTGAGTTAATGCGTAAAATCATGGGGAATCCTGCGCAAATTAACACGCAAGAGGTGATTGCTTTAAGTGAAGGCACCACCATGTTGAAGCGCTATATCGAATTTATTTGCTTACGTGAAGTTAAAATTCCACAATTTTTACTCGATACCCTCAATCGCTTGGAAATTGTCTTGGGTAAGCCCATTACCCATGAAGGTCAGCATATTGAGTCGCTACTGGACTGCATCACCCCAGATTTTCAACTGCCTCAAGCACCTACATTAGAAAAATCTAACTATGTGCATCGCTTGTATAAACTGTCTTTAAACAAGATGATTAAACAAGATGAAACTGAATTTGATCTTCAAGCGATTAAATTAGTCGGTGCATATTTAGCAGGTCTGGCTGAAAATACAGCAAGTAAACAATATTGGAATTTGGTGCATGTCGCATTTAATCAAATGGATGATTTGCTGCTCAATGACCCACGTTTACGTACCTTAGTCAGTATTGAACGAAATATGGCTCAATATTTCAATGCCCCTGATCGTTTCAAAGCCAAGTTTGCCCGATTTAGCCAATATTTTAAGTTTGTGTATTAGCCAAGAAGATGATGCTGCACAGCATATTCGTAACCAATTGAATATTGGTGATGACCATCTGACAGATACGCAATTGCAAGTTTTCAGCCGCCATTTGTATGGCCCTGATTTTGATACCATGCATACGATTAGTGAACTTGTGACCAGTGAAATGGCACAAATTCGTAACGACATCGAATATAACTATCAAAACATGACCGCAGAAAAAACACTGGAATTACAGCAGAAATTAAACAATCTGGCTAATATTTTCAAAGTGTTAAATCTAAATGAAGCCTTCAATGATTTATCGCGCCAAGCCAGTTTACTGAACGATGCCGAGGTGCTAAAAGATGATGGTTTTGCACAACAATTGATGAATTGTATTTTATCTGCAATGAATTCAATTGGGGTATTAGAGCGTCATCACACTTCAAGCCGTTTGCAGCTTCGTGTCAACAACATGAATATTTCGTTAGATCGTTTAGACGAAGCACATGAAGCCTTACTTAATGAAGCGAAGATACTGATTGAACTTTCTAGTCAAAGCTTAATGCAATATGCACAAGACAACAATCTTGCAACGGTAGAAAACGTTCCTACCCAATTACGCGAAATTGGTGGTGCACTGTTGTTCTTAAATGCTGAAGCAGGTCAAATCGCATTAAGGACTGCTGCTGATTTTATCCAACAGCAAATTGAAACGTCAGGATTGATCAATCCTGAACACATCAATCATACGCTCGATGCTTTAGCCAGTGCCGATATGATGGTTGACAATTTAAAAGACAAACAGCCTGTATTACAGTCGATGTTTCATGTAGCATTGCAAAGTAGCGAAAAACTAAAAATTGTTGCCTAATTAATGTCTGAATTATCACTTGCTTATATTTTTCATCAACATCAACTTTTAGTGGATGAAAACTTTCAACTTCCTCAAGTTGAAAGTTTAGCAAGTGATCTTTACTTTCACGCAGGCGATCAAGTCATTGCTCGTGATCTTCGTGAAGATGAAGCCATTCCTCAAGGTTTACAATGGGTTCCCATCCGTCAATTATTGACGATTTGGGATACCCAACAGTTTGAATATGCCAGCCGTGCAATTCAACTCTTAGAATGGCGTAGAAACCATAAATTTTGCAGTCATTGTGGGCATCCGACTGAAGCACATCCCACTGAACATGCCATGATTTGTCCTGCATGCCGCTATCATCAATATCCTCGTGTACAACCTTGCGTCATCACCGTCATTACACGCGGCGATAATGAAATTCTGCTGGCAAAAAATGCAAAAAATAAAACCAATATGTACGGACTGATCGCAGGTTTTGTCGAAGTTGGAGAGACTTTAGAAGAAGCAGTACGCCGCGAAACATTCGAAGAAGTTGGATTAAAAGTAAAAAATGTCCAATATCTTGCCAGCCAACCTTGGCCTTTCCCAAGCAATCTGATGGTCGCTTTTCGTGCTGAATATGCTTCTGGAGAAATCAAACTTCAGGAAGAAGAAATTAGCGATGCGCAATTCTTTAAATTTGATCAATTGCCTGAAATTCCAGTTAAAGGCAGCATTGCATATGCCATGATCAAACATGTTGTTGAAGGTCACCCTGTGGCAGATGACACTCGCGAATGGTTATAAATTAAGGTTTTAACGATTCTTCTAAAACCGCCAAAATTTGTTTCTTGGTTTCGAAATAGCGACTAAACAAACTCGAAACTGATCCCATAATGGAAACATGCCCCGTGCCAGAGATGGTAATTATTTGGCTATGATTGCCCTTTTCCTGCAAAATACGATGCAAATCTATTGAATTACTATGACCGACCACCTGATCATTCGATGCTAAAAACAAGTAATGCTTAACTGCATTGCTTTCAACAAAATAATACGGCATGACATTTTGATAGGGCACGCTCTGATCAAACGCATCCGCGCATAAGGGATCATCTTTATAATCAAAATGATAAGGCCCTGATAAACCAATAATCGCCCGAATTTGAGAACGACATTGCAAAGCATAAGGCTTCGGATGATAAATGGCTGACATGACATTAAAGGCACCTGCTGAATGCCCCATCAAGACTATTTTTTCAGTCCGAATATTTAATTTCGTCTGATACTGCGTCAGATAATTTAATGCCAAATTCAAGTCATCAATATAACTCGGAAAAACATATTTCGGTGCCAGATGATAATTAATGACGACAACATCATAACCTTCTTTAGCAAAGGCTTCACCGACAAAACGATAGTCTTTTTTGTCCCCATGCAACCACGCCCCACCATGTACAAATACAATTAAAGGGCGTTGCTCACGTGGTACTTCGGCAGAAAAAATATCTAAACGCTGTCGTGCTTTTAAACCATAAGCGATATTTTTATTCAGCGTATAACCCTTGCGAGGGGTTAAACGATTCAATACATAACTACCAAAATCGTACAGGCGGAACTCTTTGTACAGCGTACTCACCAGTTTTACTTTTTGATCCAACGTTTTTCTAACAACTCGAGTTACATTATTGAGCATTCGCAGGCTCTGCTTGATCTGGATCAATTGCTACAGGTGTTTGTTCAACAGGTTGCGCATTGACAACTGGACTGCTAAAGCTTGACGTCACTGCGCGTGATTGTTCCACATTATCAATCAAGGTAATAATTTTAGTGACATTACCCACTTGCTGAAGCACTTGATTAAGATCATTAATCTCTGCCTGATTTAAACGCCCCATCACATATAAAATTCCATCTTCGGTATGGACACGAACTTTACTATCAGAGACCACCATAGCTTTCATCACCAAGCCACGTGTATTTGCCGTCACTGTGGCATCTTGCATAATGCTGCTATAACCAATTTGGTTGCCAACGGTAATGTAATTATGTACCGTTTTAACATCCGTCATCGCACGCACATTATCTTCCGCCAATTGCTTTAAATGCGCATCAGGCACTTGCCCCGTAAGCAAGACATTGCCATGAAAACTTTCAATATTTACACGAGATTGTTTAAAGCGTGAATCTAATTTATATAAATTAATTTTAGCCGTACGTTCGATAGAAGAATCAATAAATACTTGTCCAAGTGAACGAGCACCACTTTCTGTCCCAACTGGTGCTGACCCTGTACCACTTGATATAAAGCTCGCACAACCCGATAAACTTGCTACACACAGTAACGTCATTGCAATACGATTAAACACTCAGCAAGACTCCTCATCATCCATTAAATTCTATTTTATTGCAGTATTTATACTCTAATTTCATTCAAAGATTAATAAACTCTTGATCAAAAGTAAAAGCATTTTCTATCCATTGCTGATCATAAGGGTATTTAGAAAAATCTTGCTGTATCTTTTTTGCAAATTGTTGGAAAAAATCAAAACAAATCACATCAAAACGGCAATAAAATTCTTGGAATTGTGGCTGGGCATTTAAAAAGCACAGTGCCGATTTCATAATCTTCTTTTGCTTTGAAGATGAAATCGTTTCACATGATTGTGCATATTGAGTCACTGAGCGTGCCTTGACCTCGACAAAAATCAATTCTTGATCCTTTTGTACAATCAGATCAATTTCCCCATAGCGGCAATGATAATTCGCAACAATCAAGGTAAAACCCTGTGCTTGTAATTGCTTTAAAGCTTGCTGCTCTGCCCACTGGCCCAAATTTAATGGGCTTGATATGCTCTCTAACATTACAGCACCTTCAAGCCTTTTTTCGTATTTTCATAGCAATGTGGCAGACGCTGAATTTGATGACCACTGATTTGAATCAGTCCTGTACGCCCCTGAAATTCAAGACTGCTCAAATTCGGCGCTTGTAAATACTGCTGGCTAATCTGCCAAGCATCGCCACCAAAGGCTAATAATCGCTGATAGGACATCGCAACAGGGTTCTGTTGATAAGCGTATATGACATCTGACCAAACGCTACTATACAAAGCGGGTGTATCACAAAATTTCACGCCCCGAGGTAGGGTTTGATCTTGTTCAATGGCACTGGCTAATACATAGATGTGCTGCGTGGGCAGTTTAATCAGGCTCTTGATCCATTCATAGTTGCCAAGCAGCAATAAACCCTGCTGTTTGGTTAGCTTTTGCGGGACTTCTTCCACAATGCGAATAGCATGCTGCGCTTGCCCCATTAACGACATCAAAAAAAGTTCATTTTCAACTTCCGATCCCTTGTTGACGAACAACATACAGCTGTTTAATTTTATCTTGCTCAAGCACTTGATTCAGTGCATCCGCATCTTGTTTTTTCGACAAACTAAATTGCCACACATTTTCCGCTTGGTTGCTGACATCGTTTAAAGCCAAAATACGAAGTTTCAGTTTCGCCTGCATTAAAGCATCCACGTCATTACGCGCTAAAGGCCCAACGATCATTTGCGTGCTTTTGCTCACATGACGTTTTAGCAGTTGCGCCATGGACTTTTGATCCGAGTTTACAAATTTAATCGGAGTTTTCATGCCTGATGCTTGATAAGCACTCATAAAGCCCTGTTTGATACTCAATCCAGCTCGCGCCATAGGCCCCGATTCAGGTAAAATGACCAATACTTCAGCTTGTGCAGCGTTAAAAATGCCGTACAAGATGAAACCCATCAATTTTTTATTATTATTCAACATTGGAAAAACCTTATGAGTGCTCAGTTATTTGTTGTAGCGACCCCAATTGGGCACTTAGATGACATTACTTATCGTGCTATTGATGTTTTAAAGTCAGTCAGTATTATCGCGGCAGAAGATACGCGTACTTCTGCTCAATTATTAAAGCACCATAATATATCAACTCCACTCACGGCTTGCCATGAGCATAATGAAAGTAACAAAATTGATATCTTGATTCAAAGATTGCTGAACGGCGAAAATATGGCATTGATTAGTGATGCCGGTACACCGCTGATTAGTGATCCGGGTTTTAAATTGGTTCGTGCTGCACAAGACAATAATATCCGTGTTGTTCCTGTACCGGGTGCCTGCGCTGCAATTGCCGCACTTAGTTCTGTGGGTTTACCCAGCGACCGTTTTAGTTTTCAAGGCTTCTTGCCTTCGCGTCAATCTCAACGCCTAATTCAATTAGAAAAACTCAAAGATGAAACACAAACTTTAATTTTTTATGAAGCACCGCACCGTATTTTAGAGTCAGTTAAAGATATGGCAGATGTTTTTGGCGCAGACCGCCCTGTGGGTTTTGCCCGTGAAATCACCAAGACCTTTGAAACCATTAAAAAAATGACTTTAGCCGATTTAATTCAATTGATTGAATCGGATCGTAACCAGCAAAAAGGTGAAATTGTTTTAGTCATTGGTGGTGCAACGCAAGAAAAGGATTTAGAACAAGAAAAATTAGATCAGTTATTGACGCGTTTATTACAAGATTTATCGGTCAAAGCAGCCTCTCAACTGGCAGCGGATTTGACTGGCATTAAAAAGAAAGTGGCGTATCAACGCGCATTGGAACTCACCAATAAAGATTAAAAAATCAGAGAAGCCAAACTAAAAAAGCATCACCGAAGTGATGCTTTTTTATCTCTCTGACAAAATGGCGCAAAAGGATTAGTCTTTTGCAGATTCGTCCGCAGGAACTTCAGTAATGCGTCCACCGCGTGCCAAAAAGGCTGCAACTTCATCTTCCAATGCCTGACGTTGTTTCAACTTTGCTGTCACAGTCAATGTTTCAGCTTCTGCCATGTCACCATCAGTTGCACTATTTTCACTGCTGTCAGATGCACCTTTTTCAGCCGCTTTGGCTTCATCATCATCTACTGCTGTTTCTTCTACGTCGTCGTAGTCATTCATATCCGTCATCTTTATTTCTCCCCACAAATGACTTCTATTGATCCAATTTAAATTGGTTGCGAATTAGGGAGAAATTTAGCAATCTCTGAGCATTTCGCATAGAGTTAAATATTAAAAATTCGTATCTTTTTTAATCAAAAAAGTAAACTTGTATGTATATTTGTACAAAAAGCAGCATTTTCAAAATTAAACTGCATATATGGTCTGTTTTAAAACCTGCAATCCATTGGCTTGAGACAAAAAGGCATCTTTTAAAATCGCATGCTGTTCCACTTGTTTTAAGCCGAAATTTCGTGCCCATACCACTGGAAAAAGCGGTGTCGTCTCCAACCAACCCAGTGCAGACATACTGTGCATCATGGCATCATTTTGTCCTTTACGGCGGTGCTCATAGCGCTGTAAGGTTTGTTCGATGTGCCCATACACCACGCTTTTGATCATGCAGCAACACATCACATAAAATAGCGGCATCCAAGCAACCAATATTCACCCCTTGCCCTGCTAATGGATGAATCACATGTGCAGCATCGCCAATTAACGCTAAGCCCGCTTTGACATATTGTTGTGCTGCGCGTGCTTTCAGTGGAAATTGTGCGCGTGGCGTTGCCTCTAGAACTTGACCCAACATATGATGACTTTCACGGGTGAGAAGTGCACAAAAATCTGCATCATCCAGAGCTGCATATTCTTCGGCATAATCGTCTGGTAATGTCCAAACGATGGATTGCCAATGACCTTCTTGTTCAGGCTTTAAACTCGCCATCGGTAAAAAGGCCAACGGCCCCGTTTCAAGGAAAATTTGACGCGCGACATGCAAATGTGGCTGTGCCGTTCGAATTGCACAGGTCAAACCTGCTTGCTTATAATCCAAGACATCAATATCGATAAAAGCTTGCTCTCGTACAAATGAATTTGCACCATCTGCACCGATCACCAATTTGGTTTTTAGCTGTGAACCATCAGCAAGGTGAATATGCCAAACCCCAACGCCTTGTTCCACACGGGTGACTTTGACTTGAGTACGGTAATCTTTAACCTGTTCCAGCATTTTTTGCTGAATGGCTAAATTCAAAACACTCGGTTCCACCATCGAACCTAAAGTCTGTTCAGCACTGGGCATGTTTTGGCTAGGCTGTCCAAAATTGATTTCACCATAACCATTTTTATTCCACACTTGCATACCGCTATAAGGCATGTGACGCGCAAGTTTGTCCCATACATGCACTGTTTTTAGCAAATGAATGGTCGCTTGGCTTAATGCCAATACACGCGGATTGGCAACAGCTAAAGTTTTGGCTTCATCCAGAATGGGAGCAGCATCTAAAACCGTTGCTTGTACGCCACCTTGAGCAAGCAGCAAGGCAGTTAAACCACCGACTAAACCACCGCCAATAATGACAACCTCTAGGGCATCTAGAACATCACTCATGCTTTTAGTCCCATCGCGTAATTGGCAACAAGCGGTTTAATGCCCGGAATAGTATCAAAAGCAAGCAAACCGGTGTTTCGAATAAATTTGAGTATCGGATTTTGATTACTAAAGCCACGTACCACAGAATCGCAGAACTTAATCACACGTTGTTGATCGGTTAAACGCGCTTGCTCATAAGCAAGCAACATACTTGGCTGACCAATATCATCCGATTGTGCGAGTTGCTCTGTCAGATAACGAACCAAGACATAAGCATCACGCATACACAGGTTGAAACCTTGCCCCGCCACAGGATGAATGGTGTGTGCTGCATTGCCCATCAGTACCACGCGACCGACCGCTTGTTTTTCTGCAAGCACTTGTGACAATGGGAAGCTAAAGCGTTTACCTGTTTTTTGGAATTTACCTGCACGGTCGCCATAGGTTTCTTGTAAAGCATCAAGGAAATGTTGGTCATTTTCATCGCCCAACCATTCGCCTTCTGTGCCTTTTTTCACTGGCCAGACCACAGAGCGACGATATTCACCCGGTAAAGGTAATAATGCCAAAGGCCCTAAATGGCTAAAGCGTTCAAAGCCAACATGGTTATGCGGTTTCGACGTTTGTACTGTGGTGACAATCGCGACTTGATCGTAATCATGTTCGCTTGCGCCAATACCGAGGGCTTTACGGCAAAATGAATCACGACCATCGGCAGCAATCACTAATTTTGCCTGTAATGACAAATGTTCTTCGCCACGTATTGCCTCAATCAATGCTTGATCGGTGTCTTGCGTCAGTGAAGTAACTTGTACACCATCAATCAGTTCAATCAGCGGCTGTTTGCGAACTTCGGTAAGAAGCACACGCCCCAGCCAAGCATTTTCAATCACCTGACCAAAACTTTCGACTTTTTCTTGTTCGGCTTTTAAGCGTGCCTTACCAAAACTGCCTTGTTCAGTAATATGCACCTCAAGAATTGGGGTTGCATGCGCTTGCAATGCATGCCATAAACCGAGTTCTTGATAAATTTGTACACTACGACGCGACAATGCACTATTTCGCGCATCAAAACTGGAGTGATATGGCGCAAGATTGGCATCATCATAATTCGGGTACTTAATCGCCTCTAACAGCTTGACCGCAATGTTTGCCTTGGCCAACATTAACGCCAGACTTAGCCCGACCATACCACCGCCGACAATGATCACTTCTTGCTGCATGCGTATATCCTTTTTATGATGTATCCGAAGTCACAACCTTCAAATACCTATAACTTTTAATGGATTTTATATTACATCAAAGATCTTAATTTTTATAATAAAGTGGATGTTTTTACGTACTTTCACCGTAAAGCTCTGTCGTGGTGATGATTGAAGTAACAACGCTATAGACTTCTCGCTGATATTGCTCAAATAGTTGTTTAATCCAACTAATTAAAATCGTGGAACAACGATGATTTTACGTAATTAGATATTAAAAAGCCCAATCGGTTGAGATTGGGCTGATCGAAAACACTTAATGCAATGATTTATATAAAATAAAATAGAATTTTGTATAAGGTGTATTATGTTAATTTTAGAAATATTACATAAAGCGGTGATTACAATGTTTAATTGCTTCTCTTTTAGAATAATCAAACATAACCAATAAAATAGGCCAGTGGATAATGTAAAAATTAAAAAAGATATATCGGTATGATCTTGACCATCGTTTAATATTTAATCACTATCGGATCTAGTGCTAGTATTCGTTTTAGAATTCTACTTTCACATCATTTCAAAAAAGTTAATATGGAATAATTATAGAGCTAATTACAGATGATTTAATAGAGTTAGAACTATAATGATTTGAAAATTTGAGAAATTGAAATTGACAGGTACGATTAAATATGCTTAATAAGTTGAAATAAACAAGACTTATCCTAGAAAACCAAGAAAAATAGCGAAAAAGAAATCTGATTTAAGATAAGTTTGTCTTCATGATGCAAATGATTTTAAAGAAGAAATTGAGATAAGAGTATTGGTAACGGAGAAAGTATGAGGGCCTTTTAGATGTTATCTTTGAATATTCATCATCTAAGTCTTTTACATATGCAATAATTATTACCACTATACTAATTCTTAGAAAGATTTTTGAATCATTCATTTAATATAATGGTACTTATACGAAACACACTTTAAATATTATTATTTTTCATATATTTACATAAAAATAACCAACCTCAAAACATCAAAAGCCGATCTTTTACTTCAGATCGGCTTTAAACGCTCATTTTAATTATTGAGCCATCAACGCTTCAATTTCTTCAACCGTTTTTACGACCGCAGCAGTTAAAACACGTGGTCCATCTTTGGTCACAACCACATCATCTTCAATACGAATGCCGATACCACGCCATTTCGCATCGACCGTTTCATCATCTGGTGCAATATAAAGCCCCGGTTCAACAGTTACCGCCATGCCTTCTTCATAAGCACGCCATTCACCTTCAATTTTATATGAACCAACATCATGCACGTCCATACCCAACCAGTGACCTGTACCATGCATATAGAATTGATGGAAACTTTCAGATTCAATAATCTGTTCAATATCACCTTGCATCAGACCCAAATCAAGTAAACCCTGCACCAAAATACGTACTGCAATACGATGCGGTTCTTTATACGAATTACCGATACGCACAGCGTCAATGGCTGCAAGTTGCGCTTTTAAAACAACGTCATATAACGCTTTTTGTTCAGGGCTAAATTTGCCGTTGACTGGAAAAGTACGGGTAATGTCCGAGGCATACAGTTGATATTCACAAGCCGCATCAATCAAGACTAAATCACCATCTTTCAGCACTTTGTCATTTTCAACATAATGCAGAATACAGCCATTTTCACCACCGCCCACAATACTGTTATACGAAGGCACACAACCATTTTGACCAAAAATATAATTCAGTTCGGCTTCAAGCGCATATTCCATCATGCCCGGCTTAACCGTTTGCATAGCACGGGTATGTGCTTGAGCTGAAATAGTCGATGCGATTTGCATCAATTCAATTTCTTGTGTCGATTTATGCAAACGCATTTCATCTAAAATACGATCGAGTTGAATCACCTGCGCAGGTGCAGATGTGCCTTTACGCGATTCACCATTGGCTTCAGCAATCCATTTGGCTACACGTGCATCAAAATCAGCTTGTTGCCCCATGCGATAAAATAATTTTTGCTTATTGAGCAATTTCTCAATAATTTCCTCATCCAGCAGATCAATGGCATAAGCTTCATCGGCATCATAATCCTCCACAGCACCATCAACTCCCGCTCGGTAACCGTGCCAAATTTCCATTTCACGGTCACGTTCGCGGCAGAACAAGCTATAGGTATAACCTTCATCTATAGACTCAAAGGTCTCAATGATTGCCACTGCTTCAGGTTCGGCAAATCCCGTCAGGTAGAAAAAGCTACTGTCCGCACGAAATTTATAATCTGCATCACGGTTACGCATAGCCACCGGACTGGTGGCAATAATCGCAATACTGTGCGGACCCATTTCTTCTGCTAGGCGGTCGCGACGTTCCTGAAAATCTGCTTGAGTCAGTTTCATCATTGAGAGGTTCTTTTATCTTTTATGAGTGGAGTTGATAACTTTTACATCGCTTGTTGTTACATCACCGTCGTCTGAATTAGCTCGGACGATGCGGTGTAAACATTTCTACAACATTGTTTGTTTCTGGTGCAGCCGTACTTTGTTTCAATTGCGACTGAAGCTTTTTCAGCAACGGTGTTTCTGCAATATCCACTTTTGTGCGCCCCAAGGACAGACTAACAGGAATTAAACGTACAAATTCATAAAGTTCCTGATAGCTTGCTTCACCCTCTTCATCGTCATCCGATTCTTCAAATTCGACTGCTGCCACATCTTGTAGATGTTCAATCCATTCGATTTCATCTTTACGAATATGACCTGAAGCCAAACCAAAACCTAAAACTACGCCTGCACACCAATCTGCCAAGGCTTGTACACGATCAACCAGCACGTGTTCATCGTCTGGAAGCAGTGGTAAATAATCAAGTTCATCATCTGATAATGCATGCGCAATATCTTCTGCTTCGCTTGTTAACAAATCTAGAACATGCTCTTCCAATGCTGGAATTTCCAGTGTTGCTAAAATTTGTTGCCATTCATCACTTTTGGGTGCTTGAGTAACACAAACAATACCTGTCAGTAATCCGTGTAACTCACTTGGGCTTGAAATCTCTTCAATTTTTGAAAAATTGTGGTGCCATTCCGACCAACCTGAAATATCGTCTTGCATTCGTTTATCCAATCTCTATACTTCGTATATATTACCTTTGTTTGCAATACTGTGCGACTACGATATGTTAGAAGAATTACAGCGTCTACAGGCGCATATTGGCGTTTTAAAAACGCGACTTACGCATTATGAAAGTGAAAATAATGCAATCAACGCGGCAAAAGAAAATTCTGCCGATCATCATCACACCCAAATTGTGCAAAAAAACGGCATAATCACCCAGAAACAAGAAGAAATAGACAACCTTAGCGAGCAATTAAGCGATGCGCAGTCTCAATTCAAGCAATTGAATACAGATGCCACCTCATTGGCTGATCGTTATAGTCGTTTGGAAAAAAGTTGTACCGATCTTAAAAATCGTTTTCAGGAAATTCTTGCTGAACGTAATGAATTACGTGTCATTAAAGAAAAAATGCAAAACGAACAACGTCTTGCTCAACAGGAAATTCAGGGTTTGCAGCAAGAACGTGAAAAATTGTTACAAAAAAATGAACACGCCAAAGCAAAAGTCGAAACCATTATTCAGCGCTTGTCTATTTTAGGCACTGCTCAGGATCAACACGCGCAAGAAATTCAACAACTTGCCCACCCAATAGATGCAAATGAGGACATTTAATCATGACTGAACAAATTGCTGTTGAGTTGCGTGTATTGGGACACACTTTTCGTTTAGCGACGACTGAAAGTGAAAAAGGTGATTTAGAGCGTGCCGCTGAATTATTAAATGAAAAGTATGATGATTTTCGGCGTAAAGCACCACGTCTGGAACCCAGCAAACTGATTATTATGGTGGCACTAGAGCTGATGCAGGAAGTCCTTGCCATGAATAAATCGCTGCAAGAGTATTCACATTGCGAACGTTTACTCGCGACCATTTTAGAAGATGTGGATGATTTAGTTTAGTTTTTATTCAAACCGAACAAAGTATCGACATTTAAAATGTAAGTTTACAGTTACTGCACATTGAAGATTTGCCAATACCGCATTATTCGTTATACTAAGTACATCTCTGAGGTGTTCGCCAGCGGGTCAGATTCCCCTGAGCCGATATCTACACCATTGGATGTGTTCTGTATATTTAGAGTGTATGCCTGCCTTCGAGTAGGAAACCCAGCAAGTATGCGTCGCGTCCACCTTGAACTTTAGGGTTCAAGGGTAATGACATGCAGCGGCATCATCGGAGTGTTTTATTTACTCTAAAAACAATAATTTATACAAATAAATAGACTAAAAATTATTTAAAAAATCGTCTTTTAACTCAAATACATGCAATGAAAAATTCTGAACAAACAATACAGCCAAACCTTACCAATACTCACCAAATAGAAACCTAGAAGCGAGTCAAACAATGTAGTTTGATCTTCCTACACGATAAAATTCCACCGTAAAATTTCAGCAAATTTAAGCTGATTATTCATCTAAATCATGCGTTATCGTCAGCCCTTTTTTACAAAAAAAAAGCAGTATTAAATACTGCTTTTTATAGATCGTTCTTATGGTTTATTCGGTGCCTGCTTCACTTTCAAATTCTAAGAAAGCTTCTTTGGCAATACGAAAACTATCTACATGGCAGTGAACCGCCAAGTGTAATCGGCACAGAAATATGCAACTTTTCTAAGCTGCCTACATGGCAGTGAACCATCGCTCATGATGTACTTCGATTACAGTATGATATTTCTAAGCTGCCTACATGGCAGTGAACTATATACTTGTAATGATAGATCTGCACGCTATCATTTCTAAGCTGCCTACATGGCAGTGAACTACGTCCTTAATTGACCATGTTAATAGCGATTTTCTAAGCTGCCTACATGGCAGTGAACATCAAGTGGTACAAGAATATACTGTTCAATTATTTCTAAGCTGCCTACATGGCAGTGAACTTATATTCGTGAGCGTATTGAGTTTGCTATATATTTCTAAGCTGCCTACATGGCAGTGAACGTGTACAAAGTGATTACCTGATTTTCTGTTGCATTTTCTAAGCTGCCTACATGGCAGTGAACTACATGACAGTTAGTACCATGGTGTTT
Organism: uncultured Gammaproteobacteria bacterium; assembly: GCA_963812025.1. GTDB lineage: Bacteria > Pseudomonadota > Gammaproteobacteria > Pseudomonadales > Moraxellaceae > Acinetobacter. The sequence goes on along the minus strand of CAWETQ010000001.1, from coordinate 162,074 downwards.
CAATCGTTTTCTAAGCTGCCTACATGGCAGTGAACTTCATCTAAAGCTGCTGCTAATTTAGACTTATCTTTCTAAGCTGCCTACATGGCAGTGAACATAATATTTTTGATCCGAATGTTGATATGACTTTTCTAAGCTGCCTACATGGCAGTGAACTACTGATTTTGTAGATAGTGTATTCTGATTTATTTCTAAGCTGCCTACATGGCAGTGAACTCAACATGGTGGACAATGCTACACTATGGTCATTTTTCTAAGCTGCCTACATGGCAGTGAACAATACTGCATGTTAACAGCATCGTTACTGTACTTTTCTAAGCTGCCTACATGGCAGTGAACTATTGAGTAATATCATCAGCATTGTAGCTCTGACTTTCTAAGCTGCCTACATGGCAGTGAACACAACTAGAAGCAATATTCCATAATGCTATGATTTTCTAAGCTGCCTACATGGCAGTGAACACTGCTAATGCTAGATTATCAGTAAGCGGCATTTTTCTAAGCTGCCTACATGGCAGTGAACATGGAGTCTGCTCAGTTGACCTTGGTATCGCTAATTTCTAAGCTGCCTACATGGCAGTGAACACGATGGCTGTAACTAAAGTTGCTTGTCAATCATTTTCTAAGCTGCCTACATGGCAGTGAACGATGTTATGGAATCGATCAAAGATCGATATCGCATTTCTAAGCTGCCTACATGGCAGTGAACAGTATCGACTGTGATGATCATCTAAACATGGTCATTTCTAAGCTGCCTACATGGCAGTGAACCTAATTGATCGATTCATTAGCGAATCTACTAAATTTTCTAAGCTGCCTACATGGCAGTGAACTACCCAATTGCTGTCAGATGTTCGTGTTGGCATTTTCTAAGCTGCCTACATGGCAGTGAACAATCAAACGTATACTTTGGATATCCAGTGTGATTTTCTAAGCTGCCTACATGGCAGTGAACCAATGTATTCGTACTAGATCATTCCAAAACTTATTTCTAAGCTGCCTACATGGCAGTGAACTATCAAGAAGCTATGAAAAATCCTCATGTTTGATTTCTAAGCTGCCTACATGGCAGTGAACCTTTTGATTTATTCAGCAGTTGTATTTAGATGCTTTTCTAAGCTGCCTACATGGCAGTGAACTTGATTTAGCGTTACACATCTTAAGTTGCTTTAATTTCTAAGCTGCCTACATGGCAGTGAACATTGAGTTAGAGTTTAATAGAGTTGGCAATATTTTCTAAGCTGCCTACATGGCAGTGAACTTGTGCATAGCTGTAGTCCATGACGTAATAGCATTTCTAAGCTGCCTACATGGCAGTGAACCAAGCCAATCAGGTGATAAACTTGGTGATTAGTTTTCTAAGCTGCCTACATGGCAGTGAACCATTGCACAAAAGAACTGTACCTGTTACAGTTGTTTCTAAGCTGCCTACATGGCAGTGAACTAGTAGCAGATCAAAATGGCAATACTATGGGTATTTTCTAAGCTGCCTACATGGCAGTGAACCTGCATCGATGTGCTACTTGTTGATAGAATCTATTTCTAAGCTGCCTACATGGCAGTGAACATGGTGATTCTTGATATTAAGCGCAGTCAAGAGTTTTCTAAGCTGCCTACATGGCAGTGAACTATTATACTGTAAAGATGCTAGTTGCAGCCATGCTTTCTAAGCTGCCTACATGGCAGTGAACCGTGACTATGACCTGTATCTGCATATATGGGATTTTCTAAGCTGCCTACATGGCAGTGAACTACGTTTGCTAATTCATGCTAATGGTAACGTAAGTTTCTAAGCTGCCTACATGGCAGTGAACTTGATTCATTAGCGATTTGAATTGTGCATCGTCATTTCTAAGCTGCCTACATGGCAGTGAACAGGGAGTCTTGCACAGTTGCACTTGGTATCCTAATTTCTAAGCTGCCTACATGGCAGTGAACACGTGACTGTAACTAAAGTTGACTTGTCAACATATTTCTAAGCTGCCTACATGGCAGTGAACATGGGTTGTCATGCTACTGTGTAAGCCTCGTCATTTCTAAGCTGCCTACATGGCAGTGAACCAAACGTGACAGCTGCGATGCGGTTAACAATCTATTTTCTAAGCTGCCTACATGGCAGTGAACTGAGTTTAAACTTTATGCCATTTGTTGTAGCATTTCTAAGCTGCCTACATGGCAGTGAACAATGCATAGATAATGAATGATAGCGCAATTGTATTTCTAAGCTGCCTACATGGCAGTGAACCTGATTACATGGGATATGACATTAGACACTAGTTTTCTAAGCTGCCTACATGGCAGTGAACTAAGCTCATCACGAACATTGAGAACGCTTCAGTTTCTAAGCTGCCTACATGGCAGTGAACGCTATCAGAACATGACCGTTGATGTTGTAAGTTTTCTAAGCTGCCTACATGGCAGTGAACTAATTAACCATGGTTTAGTTGTCAAAGATGATTTTCTAAGCTGCCTACATGGCAGTGAACGAATTTTCAGCACTTATGAGTGAGCTTGTACTTTTCTAAGCTGCCTACATGGCAGTGAACTCACATACAACTTTGGACAAGCTAAACTGGAGTTTTCTAAGCTGCCTACATGGCAGTGAACACTCGGATTAATTCGCATATCCAAAACGCTTGTTTCTAAGCTGCCTACATGGCAGTGAACAATCATTTATTTGTTACCGTACTGCATCTAGAATTTTCTAAGCTGCCTACATGGCAGTGAACTCAGAAGTTCACGTACACCATGACTAAGTTTTTTTCTAAGCTGCCTACATGGCAGTGAACGTGTCTGGCAATGAATTGCTATTCGTGCAACGTTTTCTAAGCTGCCTACATGGCAGTGAACGCTACATACTCAAAAGCTATGCTCGAAGATATTTTCTAAGCTGCCTACATGGCAGTGAACATGAACGCATGAACCTAGCGTTTCAATGCCAATTTTCTAAGCTGCCTACATGGCAGTGAACTACATGTGAACAACTGATACAACATCAGCCATTCATTTCTAAGCTGCCTACATGGCAGTGAACTAGGTGCTGTATTCTGCATTAGTCGAGGATGTTTTTCTAAGCTGCCTACATGGCAGTGAACTAGGTAAAGGCTGTTCATTTGCTACAGAAGGTTTTTCTAAGCTGCCTACATGGCAGTGAACTTAAACGTATGTTATGGGCAGGTGTTGCTGTATTTCTAAGCTGCCTACATGGCAGTGAACTGCTGCCAATCACCAGGAGCAATCAAGAACCATAGTTTCTAAGCTGCCTACATGGCAGTGAACACTCATAAATTCGGCTGAGTCTCATCAGGTATATTTCTAAGCTGCCTACATGGCAGTGAACGCTGTAGAACAATTGTTGAGTTCTGTCGACTGTTTCTAAGCTGCCTACATGGCAGTGAACTTGAAAATAAAGCAAATGATTAATTTGTATATTTTTCTAAGCTGCCTACATGGCAGTGAACATTTATCGCCACGTTTTACGCGCACATCCATTCTTTCTAAGCTGCCTACATGGCAGTGAACTATTGAAGCCACAATTCCAACTTTTGCAGAACTTTCTAAGCTGCCTACATGGCAGTGAACTGAGTGCATTGCATGCGCTCTATATTGTTATCATTTTCTAAGCTGCCTACATGGCAGTGAACTTTATCCCTGCATTGCCATGCGGATCATCAGGTTTTCTAAGCTGCCTACATGGCAGTGAACATGTTGCAAAACTTCTATGGTAAAGATGTTGCATTTCTAAGCTGCCTACATGGCAGTGAACTTTTGGTCGAAATAAAGTTTGTATGGTGATCATTTTCTAAGCTGCCTACATGGCAGTGAACGTCATAAATCGACAAACTCACCATTGTGAATTTTCTAAGCTGCCTACATGGCAGTGAACTATAAACTACCGAATGCAAAGTGATGCTCTACTTTTCTAAGCTGCCTACATGGCAGTGAACATTTATTTTACGATGTGATCTGCCGTTATCAGTTTCTAAGCTGCCTACATGGCAGTGAACGTGCATGCAATGCATCTATACTGACAACAATTTTTCTAAGCTGCCTACATGGCAGTGAACAGATAGCTACTTGTGCAGCTTCACAATACTACTTTTCTAAGCTGCCTACATGGCAGTGAACCTGCGATTAGTTGTGCTTTGCAATTTGGTGAGTTTCTAAGCTGCCTACATGGCAGTGAACTTTATCTGCATGACTGAAATCTCAGTGCGTCAGATTTCTAAGCTGCCTACATGGCAGTGAACTATGTCTTCAATGGTTATAAGTTTTAGTGCTTCAGTTTCTAAGCTGCCTACATGGCAGTGAACTTTTAGCTTCAAGCAAGTCTTCTGCAGAAATATTTCTAAGCTGCCTACATGGCAGTGAACCAAGACCTAAATTGGCAAGAATCTGACCTTGTTTTCTAAGCTGCCTACATGGCAGTGAACAGTTTGGTATTGATGCGTGTTGGATGATGGCAATTTCTAAGCTGCCTACATGGCAGTGAACCTAAAACAATTAATGTAACGAACGTATTACAATTTCTAAGCTGCCTACATGGCAGTGAACTTGATGGTATGCGTCAGCGCTTCAATTGCTCATTTCTAAGCTGCCTACATGGCAGTGAACGCATATTTACGCTAGATCAATTCGATATATCTTTTCTAAGCTGCCTACATGGCAGTGAACTCGGTAACTAATTACAAATAACAGCCGCTTAATTTTCTAAGCTGCCTACATGGCAGTGAACACATTTTAATCAGTGCAAACTGAATCGCACCAATTTCTAAGCTGCCTACATGGCAGTGAACTGAGCAATTACAAGCAGAGCTTGACGCAAAAGTTTCTAAGCTGCCTACATGGCAGTGAACACTTGGTCATGGTCGTATCTATGACTTGAGTGATTTCTAAGCTGCCTACATGGCAGTGAACGATCAAATATTGTTTGCCCACATCTCAAGATTTTCTAAGCTGCCTACATGGCAGTGAACTGAGAAAATCGGAAACCCTTGTGAAATCCTATATTTCTAAGCTGCCTACATGGCAGTGAACAATATCAACTATACATGACGTTTATGTATCAGTTTTCTAAGCTGCCTACATGGCAGTGAACTAACCTGAGCCTTCTACCTAGTGATACTTTCATTTTTCTAAGCTGCCTACATGGCAGTGAACTGGAAATCTCAGCTCCAATGCCAGCAAGCGTTATTTCTAAGCTGCCTACATGGCAGTGAACCAACACTGAATTACTCACCGTCATTAAATCATTTCTAAGCTGCCTACATGGCAGTGAACATTGCAATGGCTCGCCGCAGCATAATAACATCTTTCTAAGCTGCCTACATGGCAGTGAACCAGGATTCAGCATTATCTGCCATCACTTGTAGATTTCTAAGCTGCCTACATGGCAGTGAACGCTATTCCTTCAGTCACCACTTGTTAGCAATGTTTTTCTAAGCTGCCTACATGGCAGTGAACTTACAAGTAGCTGCTGCTAGTTTCTGCAACAATTTTCTAAGCTGCCTACATGGCAGTGAACTTTAACATTACCTTGTCCAGATGAACGCTACTAATTTCTAAGCTGCCTACATGGCAGTGAACAGTAATTTTATAGCAAAAAATAAAGTTATAACAGTGAGTTAATACTAAAAATCTATAAAAGACCCAAGTTTTAACTCACCTTTATAACTCATTGATTTTATTAAGCTGTTAAAGAATGAAAAAATATTGGGTTAAAATTCAGGAACACTAGATTCCGAACTTAAACCATAAGTACTAAAAACCTGACTTTCAGATTGTTCAATACTTCGCTTTTCTATAAACAGTTTAAACATTTGATCTGAAGTTAAACTTTTCATTTGGATATATGGTAAATCCGTTGTTGTAACAACATTGCTATAACGAGCTAAAGCTTCATCAAAACCAATATCACCGCGTTTTACGCGATGGCGTGCCAAACGTGCAGCATTGGTTTTCACTTGCTTACGTTTATAAATGGCATAACCTTTTATATTCTCCGGGACTTCTCGAATAGAAGTAATATGAACATAATCAGTTAATCGATCTAACCATTTTTTAAGATCAAGTTTTTTCAAATCAGCTTCATTTTGAGCAAAAAGCCGAAGCTTTTCACCCAAAAACCCAACACCTTTTTCCTGATTAAATCGATATTGGGGAAATGAAACTCCAATATTAATTTTGTGTTCAGCATTTTTAATTTCTGCAAAAGCGATATGCAACTGTGTATATACTTTCGCTAGTAAAAAGTGGGCTGAAATATCATCATCGGGAAGCAATTTCAATTCCAGATAATATTTCATTACTTATCACTCTCACCAAATACACCACCACGGATTAATACAGCCATCACATAATGCTGTTGCTCGGCATCTGGTACTTTTCCAGTATTGACCCAAGCATCAAAAATATTATAGAAATCTTTTTTCTCTGCTGGCTGGCGATAGGCTTTACCTTCTGATGTCACAGAACCATATGGCTCTACGGCAATCGGCTTTTCAGCATTCGGATACCAAGTATCAATTGTACGTAGCGCATTACCAATTTTTTGCGAGTGTAAGCCTGCATCCTTATCTTTTATTGCATAAAGTGTTTTACTTTTTGCACCTTTAGAATTACCAGCATCTAGAATCAACTCCTGAGATGGATAAACTTCTTGCCCCTCACCTAAACGTGCAAAGCCTGTTACTTTCAATAACACATGTTCATCGCCATTCAAGCCAGCTTGCATCCAACTTGATAGTTGTTCTAACTGTTTTTGCTGATCTTGATGTACTTTAATTTCATTTAAACGATTAGCCAAAGCATCAAAACTCACAGTATCAGCTGCTTTACCATCAATAATACGTGCCACTGATACAGTTACATTTTCAGCACCTATACGATTACGCCATAAAAAACGCCCATTGGCCAAATTTGATGCGTAGCGTTTTGCCAATTCAGCAAATTTATTTTCTGCATGATAAGACGTCACTACAGCATTTAAACGCCCAGCAAAACTGACATCATTACAAGCTGATGGACGTCCTACATTTGGCAAAACACGTAAAGTAAAGGTGACTGCAACGGTATCTTTACCTTGTGGTAAAGCTGCAACATCCACTGTTTGTAGATTCGCTTTATTTACTGCCGCATCTATATCTGCTGGACTGGTTTCTTTGCTGTTTTTAGGGCGATTTGAAATCGTACCACGTACCGATTTTTCTTGAATAACGATGGCAGCAGTTCCTGAACCCTGTGAAATATCAGCCCAATTCACTGCGTACATCCGTCCATCCGATGGATCTAAATGGCGGTTAAATGAAAGTACTGATGCTGTTTTTAATTTTGTATCGTTCTTAGCCATGATTAATATTCCTCTTCTTCTATGTCGGTATTAAAGTCAAATGATTGGTTTTCTGTTTCATCTACTGATGCAAGATCAATTTTTTGTTTTGGCGCAAATGGCTGCACCAATTCATAAACACCATTTTTAGGTACAGTGTTGTAATTCCATAAAGTCTCGACAATATTCCCCATTCGATGTGGACTCTGCCATTCACCAAGACTTAATAGTGTTTCTACAAACGTTGCGGGATATTGGTCATTTCTCAATCCTTTAATTACACCCTGCTCTTGTACAGCAGTTAATGCGGCATAACCTATAGGAATAGGAACCAACCACCCTTCTAGATGCTCGGGACGCGGTCGAATTTTCCACTCGCCGTCTACATCCCCCGCTGGAACAACCTCACTTTTTGCAGTGCTGACAAAATTTAAGCGCTGAATATCAAACAATGTATCGAGCATATTGGGCTCACTCTGCTGTGTCGCCAAATAATTTGGATACAGCTTTAACCAAGCTTGATGAGCTGTCAAAACTTCATGCCGATGCATTAATGCAAAACCTGGCAATAAATAACGTCGTAATTTAACGGTTTTATTTGTTGCATCATGTTGTGACCAATTCACCAATTTAGGTTTAATGCGCTGATGCGGAAAAATAACACCGCCAGCTAAACGCATGCCATAAACCAATTGATTCAGCTTCTTCAACAGGTTTTGAGTCTCAAGCGTTAAATCTTCATCATTTGCAGAAAGATATTGATCTAAGCCTTCACCCGATAAACCAATCACCAAGCTGACTTCCATATGCCCCTTACCCTCTTCCACAATTGCAGGAGTTGAGCCATTCGGATTTAAAGGATGCCGTGCTAAGTTGAGCTGATAAGGTGAATATCGATAACTGCTGCTTTTGGTAACTTGTGCTGTAAATTGATGCGATACGATTCCTACACCACAACATTCAACCTGTTGATAGCCATCAATTTCATTCAACTTGCGCTGTAAATTATGCATAAAGCCAGTAAAGGCGCTTGGAGCTGGAAAACCCCAGGTTAAATGGCTGCTGATAATAGATACATTTTCAACGTTTAAACGTACAAGATAGAGCGCTTTAGGATATGAATAAGACATTTAGGCAAATTCCTCTTTCAGCAACTGTAATTTTTCTCGCAAAATAATCGACCAAACTCGAGATTCATGATCATCAAGATCGGTTAATTTTCCTTTAGCCGTTAATAGCTGATTGAGCCAATTACCAAAGTTAGAACCAACATCTACATGCCAATCACGTTCCCGATAAACTCGTAGCCATGCTTCTTCTTCCTCAGTTAAATCATCCGCATCTTCTTTATCAAACAATTCTTCACGATAACCACGATCCAACCAAAAGCTTTCTGCTAAGTTAAATGATTTCTTTTGAGTCCATCCAGAAGCTGCACTTTGCTGCAGCTCAAAACTCATATCAATCACACAGTCTGCCAATTGTGCGACTAAACTATCCCGCTCTTCACGAAATTCAACCGTATTACGACGATTTTCATTTCGATATAATTGGATAATTGAACTTAATAAAGGTTTCACATCTTTACGATTGGTCAAGTAACCCGTAAAAATAGATTTTCCTTTTGGCAATTCAACAATTTGCCCCTGCCACGTCGGTGGAATTGATGGTAACAACCACATCGAACCGCGACGGTCACTATTTAACTGTGAAATATTTTGAGGCTTCGACCCGCCAAAATTTTGCACAAGCAAATTTGGATATTCTCGGCTTTCTTGCACTTTATGAATTTTTTTAAAGCGCGCTTCACGCAGTACTTTATTTTCTTCACCAAAACGATCATTGGAGATTTGCTGATACGCTTGATGTACCAATGCACTTGGATAGAGCAATACTAAAGTGTGATAGTTATCTTGCTGAACTGGAAACAGTACTTGCTTAGAGAGTCGCCCTGCATTTAACTCCGTAGGTAACTGACTAAAAGCTAAAAACCGTTGATAGCGGATCTCAGCCAATTCATTCTTGTTAGATAATGCAGAAATAAAATCTGCATCAGCACTTAATAAGCGATCTAATAATGAAACATCATTAAATTTAAGACGCAACAATTTAAACACATCTAAAACAGCAGCATTACCAATGACATCAGCATCCAGCTTCATACCATACGAGCCAACATAGTCATGCTTATTTTGGGCATCACGATAAAACATGGCAGATGCTTTCGAATCTGGGTGATGCTGTTTAGGCGTATGTGTGGCTAAGCGGAGTTGGCTAATGCGTAAACTTGCATCTTCCAGCCACGTTTCAGTTTGGTATTTTTCTAACAACTTTTCTTGTTCCGCCAGATCATCCGCTTTGAGTTTATCTAGCTTTTCATTCAAACGTCCTTGAATGTACTGCTCAATTAACTCGCGAATGCTGGCAGGTTCGGAGTTTTGAACTCCCTCTACTTTTTCATTCATCTTATTTACTCATTATCCCATTTTTAAATAGGCTTTTTTTATTCAACATTTTTTTGCTATCATCGAGGATAGTTTAACTATCGTCGATGATATGTAATTCTAATTGGCTAGACTCTTCTAAGCAAATGTGTGCTAAACATCATTACCTCCTTACCCTCTTGGGTGATGTTGATCCTGCCAGATCGATAGTTATTCTGTTAAAGCACCCTAATATTTACGAATTACTCATAGGATGTTTAAAAAACTATGCCCTAAGTAATTTTTCTTAGCAAGAGCGTTTTTTAATCTCTTTTTGTTTTAGTTCAAAAGATCATTCTAGTTAGAAATAAATTTTCTAACGTTATTCACTACTATATAAGTAGCTTAGAAATATGAATGATTTGTGTTCACTGCCATGTAGGCAGCTTAGAAGTTACGGTCTATCAGGGTTTACTCCCTGATAAAACCTAACCAATCGTGGTAAAGCCACTTTTGGTGCTCCTTTAATTCAGGCAAAGTTAAACTCAAATATCGGCTGCAATTTTCAATCCAGCTTCGTTCTGATGAAATTGTATCCAAATATTTTATCAGTGCTTTTTCAGGATTTTGATTCGGCCAACAATGAATTTGAGTATTTTCAATTAACTCAATGTTTCGTACTAAACTTTGCTTATACAGCCAATTCCCTGTTTTATTATTAAATTCATATAGTTCTAAAGGCTGTTCTTCATCAGCCCGAAAAGCCGTAAACTTTTCAGCTTGTGACTGTCTAAATTGGCTTAATTTTTGTAAAATGCCCGTGTAGTGAATGGGTGTACTCCAAAAATCAAAGGCAGGAAATTTTACTCGTGATATTTCAGGTGAAATTTCTGCATCCAATTTTTTACTAATCCCTCGATTTAAAAGCACATGCATCATTCGATCATGCTCTAAATCGGCTAAACGATAATAGCCTCCTTGATAATGCTTTTGAATCACATCAGGAAGATTTGGACGTAACCTTGCTGTTGCATCTAAATTTTCAAAATGTTGACTTGCAATTAAACCATCATCATTTTGTTCAGATGAACTTTGCAAACAATGCTGCGAGACTTTAAAAATTGAACTTTCAAATCCTGGCTTAGAAAAACAAGCCTGTACAGGATTTTTATAATGACGAATATTACTTTCCATCAGAAAAACATTAGGCCGATCATAAGCTTCTGATCGATGCCGTCTCGCACGCCCTGATGCTTGAATAATAGAACGCATCGAAGAAGGTTCTAAAATCATCCAGTCATAATCATGGTCACGCCCAACTTCACACACGGGCGATGCTAAAACTAAAATAATATGCTGCTGTTCAGGATATCTCTTCAACCACCCTTGAATCATGGCATGATCATGCGGTTGCCTCCCTTGATTCCGATCTAAAATTTCATCTAAATATTTTTCAATATTGGCGCGCATTAACAAGGGAAAACGTGAATGATAAACACATAAATGAATCCGAATATTCGAATCAATTTTTTGCTTTAATAATTGCTGTGCAATCGTCGCTAGCGGGTCAATATTGGCAAAACGTACCAAACCTACACTGTATTTCTTGGCTGAAATTGGATCTGTAATTGCATTTTGTTGATGGGCTTTTAAGGTCGTATCTAAAATATGTTGTGTAAACATATCTTGCCATTTATCCATAGGATTTATTGCTTTAGGTAAGCCAACCCACTCTAAAGTACGTCTTTTGGTTAATGATGCCTGTTCATCTAAATATTCAACACGTTTTTTAGTAAAATTAAGATGGGCTTTTTGAAAAGCAGGTTGAACTTCCGTCGCACTGATCGCTTGATCACATGGAATAACTTCATGGCAAATGCTTTTTGCATTTTCATCAAACCATGCTGCAATAATCGGCTGATCTGCTTTTGTACGATTAGCATTATAAAATTTTCGCCCTGAACTATATGCTAAATACAAACCATTGATTTCTGCAGGCATCAATGTTGCTGAAGATAATAAAACACGACTGCCAAGTAACCCAGCCCAATAAACAAGGCGGGTTAAAGCATAATAATCATCTGGTGAAAAATCATCAGGCTCATCAAACACCAAATCAGATGACATTAAGCGCAACATTGGCGCAATCTGCTTACCACCTCGGGTACTTTCTGTTGCAGGAATTAAATGGTCAATGGTGCAACACAAAATTGGGCTCATCAGCATTTTTTTTACTTGATGATTGCTCTTTAGCCACTGAGCAAACATATGTTTATTATCTAAGATACCTTCAAAATCAATTTCATAATCTTCATAGTCAATATACGTTTCTTCATCTGACAAACCTATCAAAGACTCTGAACCCATATTTTCCGCTAAAATTTGATTTTGACTCGGATCTAAATCATCGTGTTGTTCTTCTAAAATCTCTAAAGAATCTTTTTGACTATATTGTTCAAAAATCTCTTTAACAGCACCACCACCAACCATAATGGCCAAATCAGTTTCATCTAAATCTAATTTTTGGCGTAATGCTTTTCCTGTTTGTAAAGTCAGCGTTCTTAAACCTAATGCAATATTAAATCGTGCCCCTTTTTCAGGATCAGCCAGACCATACATAATACGGGTATTTGCTAAAGTTTTTCCTCGGCCTGTTGATGCTAAATTGACACCAAAAAACCCATGATTTGGATAATTTTTTTGTATAAACTGCGCTTCTTGATAAGACTTATCTTGCCATTGGTAATACGGATTATTATTTTTACCTTCTAAACTTTTTTGTTGTGGTAATCGATCAAACAATTCATTTAATCGTGTTAATGCTCCCATCAATTGCCGTACAGATTGGCTCACACCAATTAAATGATCATCCAACGGCTGTTTTAACTCACCAAATTTATCTGTATTTGCATAACGTAAATATTGAGGATCATGCCATTTTGGTGTTGGATCACAACTCGAATAATAATGATCTGAAAGCATGAGTGCTAAACGTGAAATATGGCTAATATACGGGTCTTGCAAACTAGGTAAGTTTGGCAAACTTAGAAATTGCTTTAACTTAACAGCACAAGCATTGGCTTCTTTACACCATGTTTGGCTACTAAAAGGGATATGTTCTGCTTGTATATTCCAGCACTGTTTAATTTCCTTCGCTTTATTTTTATCATCCAATAAATAGTTTCTTGGATAACACCATTTAAAATTAAGATCACTTAAAACAGCCTTAAATTTACGGCTTTCATAACCTAAATCCTGACTAAAATCTTTGTTCAGCATACTATTTGGAATAGGTAAACGATGATGTGAAACAATGAGCCATGCTGTTAATTGAGCAATTTTCGGTAAATCTTTTAATGGTGGTGATGTATATTGCTGAATTCCATCATCCTTAATAACATCATTCAACCAAGGATAATCACCTTCTTCACATGATATTTCGCATAACTTATTAATCCACACATCATCTTGATGACCACAAGATTTAACAAAGGCCTCAAATAGACGTAAAGAAATCCATTCATGCCGAAATGGATCTGCAATTGGTTTTTTATTGTTTTTAGCTTTTGCTAATTTTTGTGCAAAAAATGGATTAATTTTCCCAAAGTCATGAAATAAAGCAGCTATTCGACTTACGATTGAAATTAAAGGTGCGGATTGCCAATTCAAATCACTGTAATCTATTTTTAAAGATTTTTTTGTTCTATTTACAGGCACAATGCCCTGCATATTAAACTTATTCCGATTTCCCACAATCCAGAGCAATTCACTTCTACGTCTACCCCGAACCCAGTGACAGCTTACCGCAGTGCTTTTAGTGACAGTTTTACGCAATAACTTTTTAACCGCAATTAAGCCATCTTCGGTAATGACGGTTTGCCATGTGTTGTCTCCAATACGGTCAGCAAAAGCATCCAATACACGGCGCGTCCGAGCTAAAGCTTTCTTTTCACATTGACTGACAAAGGTCACAATCATGCTTCATCTCCACTTTTAGAAGACAAAGCCGCTTCCTTCACCTGATCAAACATCCAATCTAAACACTTATGTTCTGTAAACTTCTGAAGTATTTGTTGACTAAATTCTTGCTCAGTCATTTTTTCTTTTGCACAAATAAATGCATACGGAAGAACCACAGCATCCTTAATTAAATCCGCCACATCAAAGACCAAAGCACCACGGCGGGTTTTACCATGCATCACCGCAAAACCATGTGGAATGCCTAAAACCCAAAGTGTGGTCGCTGCCAATCCATAGGCTAAATAATTACCGTGATTGAGAAAATCATTGGCTAAATCACCCTGTTCACGATTGCGCTCAAAACTCATTTTGTTGCGTGTTGCAGCAATTTTATAAAGTTGTTTGGTCATTGCCGCTTCATGCAAAAGCAAATCACCGACTTTTGTGGTGTTAGGAATTTTCTTTTCAAAACCATCCAGTGCAGTTTGAATATCCCGATCATCTAAATAAAAACCCTGTTCTTTTAAATCACGGTCTTTATCCCAAACTTTCCGTATAAACTCGATACGAGCATGTTGAAATTGTTTTGCCACAGCTAGACGCTTGTCATCTTCGAACCAAAATTGCATCCAACCCTGCATATATTCTGTTGGGCGATATTCACTTTGCGGGGTCATCCACTCAATTTCACTGCCCATAAAAAGTGGCGTTCCACCGCCACCACAAAAACCAACCAATACCCCTGCACTGGCTAACATTCGCATCGCTGCCTGAGTGATCGACGTACCTGTGCCGAGTAAAATCACTGTGGTATTGGCAATCGGAATATTCCAGTATTGATTTTCATTTTTAGCTTCAGTCAAATATAAAACACGACCGTCTTTCTGCATCACTCGTGCAATATTCGAGGTAATACACATTTGCGCGTTTGGAATGAAGAATGGCTTTTAAGTCTGATGGGTTAAGTTGTTCCATTTTTATCTGTTTTATATTTTTAGATAGATCATTCAATATACATAATTTAGATGAATATTTTAAGTAAAATACAATACTTATAAAGTTTTTTATAATTTCATTTCAACTGTACTTTTTATTTAATTTAACCTTACTTCCAAACCAAAAATACTCTAGATTTATCAATCCTCATCACTATAAAAAAATTTAAATATGAATTAAATGCAAACTCTATCCGTGGATAAAACTTACCCCAAAAACCTCATTGATCAACATCAAAAGATTTTTGGGGCAATATATGATTATTCACATATTAAAAAGTGATCCGTTTATAACTACGATACTCAGGTTTCCAGTAATGATCTTCAATGGCTTTCGCTAAAGTTTCATTACTCACAATTGGTGCTACACCCACCTGCATTGCCGCTTGCGCCACTTTTAACGCAATGATTTTTGAAACTTGCTGAATTGAATCAATCTCTGGCAATAAATCTGCATCAGGATTAATCAGTTTCGGTGAACAATCTGCAAGGGCATTACTGGCAGCCATTAGCATACAGTCGGTCACGCGTGTAGCACCCGAAGCAATTACACCTAAACCAATGCCTGGGAAAATATACGAGTTATTACACTGCGAAATGTTATAAATCTTGCCCTTATAATTGACTGGAGCAAAAGGACTACCCGTCGCAATTAACGCCTTACCATCCGTCCATTGAATAATATCCGCAGGCACAGCTTCAACACGTGAAGTTGGGTTGGATAATGGCAAAACAATCGGACGTTCACAATTGGCAGCCAGTGTGCGAATCACTTCTTCTGTAAATAAACCCGGCTGACCCGAAACCCCAATCAACACCGTTGGTTTGGCATTTTTCACCACATCCAGTAAAGAAATAAGCTTCTTCTGCATTGCCCCACTCGGCAATCACTTCAGGCTTTTGTGCTAATTTTCTTTGGAAATCTAGTAAGTTTGGCTGATTTTCAGTAATTAAACCAAAACGATCGACCATATAGACACGAGCACGTGCTTCGAACTCCGTTAAACCTTCTGCGACCATTTGAGCCACAATTTGTTCAGCAATACCACAACCTGCCGAACCCGCCCCTAAAAAGGCAACGGTCTGATCTTTCAGTTGTTTGCCTGCGGCATGTGAGGCTGCAATTAAGCTACCCACTGAAACAGCTGCTGTCCCTTGAATATCATCATTAAAACAGCAAATTTTATCGCGATACTTATTCAACAACGGCATGGCATTTTTTTGCGCAAAATCTTCAAATTGAATCAATGCATCTGGCCAACGACGCTGAATCGCGGCAATCACATCGTCAACAAAATCATAATATTCATCACCACTAATACGTGGCTGATTCCAACCTAAATAAATTGGATCATTGAGTAACTGCTGGTTATTGGTGCCGACATCCAAGGTGATGGGTAAGGTATACGCAGGGCTAATGCCGCCACAAGCGGTATACAGGGAAAGTTTACCAATCGGAATGCCCATGCCGCCGATGCCCTGATCGCCTAAACCTAAAATACGCTCGCCATCTGTAATCACAATCACTTTGACGTTTTTACGATTGACGTTATGCAAAATATCTTCAATATGCTCACGGTCAGGATAAGAGATAAAGATCCCGCGATGACGGCGGTAAATATCCGAAAATTGCTGACATGCCTCACCCACTGTTGGGGTGTAAATAATCGGCATCATTTCACTTAAATGATTTTCAAGCAGATGATAAAACAGGGTTTCGTTGGTATCTTGAATATTACGCAAGTAAATATGTTTATTGATGGCATCGTTAAATGAGCAATATTGCTGATATGAGCGATGACTCTGTTCTTCGATGGTTTCAATGACATGCGGAATTAAACCATGCAAATTAAATTTACTGCGCTCTTGTTCGGTAAACGCAGAGCCTTTATTTAACAGCGGAAGTTCTAAAAGCGTATTCCCTGCATAAGGAATATATAAAGGTTGTTTAATCACTAAGCTATCTGTCGTCATTTCCTATCTCATTTCAAAAGTCATGAAGATGGTATACAGAAAAATGTATATCATATCTTCACAAGTGACTAGCTTAGCCCGATTTTACCGTGATGGTATATTTTTAAATTTGATACCAATACACAAACAATTTTTTAATCTAATAAAGATAAAAAAATCTGCTTTTTCAACTCAATATAGCTCGATGAATAAAAAAACTGATGCTTTCGAATCAACTTTTGAGTTTTTAATTTTTAATCGTTATTTAAAGCCGTGATAAATTTACTTACGCACATTTCCAAAATTTATAACAATTGCACTATTATGGTGCATTAAGTTTCAATGCTTAAAAATTGATTGAATGATAAAAACGGTAAAACCATATTGAACGATATTTCAGCCATTTTTCTTATTCAGCATACGCTGTGTTTATCAGCGTTTTTTTCATGATGATGACCTATTTCATAAATTGCTTTACTTCATTTTAGTTCCTGCTTTTTGCGCTAAAAAAATACCCAAGATATGCATCTTGGGTATAGCAGCGTGTTTGAGCTGTTTAAAATGATTTAGAACTATTTAGATCTTTGCAGCCTTAAAGCATTAATCACCACAGATAATGAACTCAGTGACATCGCAACAGCAGCCAACATTGGAGTCAATAATAAACCTGTCAATGGATAGAAAATACCCGCTGCCACAGGCACACCTAAGCCGTTATAAACAAATGAAAATGCCAAATTCTGTTTCATGTTTTTGACACCCAGTTTTGCCATGTGAATGGCATCCGCCACCCCACGAATATCACCTTTTACCAAGGTAATTTGTGCCGTCTGTTTGGCAATATCGGTTCCATTGCCCATTGCAATACCAATATTGGCTTGAGCAAGTGCAGGGGCATCATTTATACCATCACCTGCCATGGCGACAATTTTGCCCTGTGCTTGATATTTTTTCACAATGTCTAATTTTTCAGTCGGTGTACAGTTGCCATAGACATGCTGAATACCCAGCTCTGCTGCCACTAATTTTGCATTTTGTTCATGATCACCCGTTGCCATGACAACATCCACACCATCGGCAATCAATTGCGCAATCACTTGCTGAGCATTGGGTTTAACTGCATCATGAATCGAAATATAAGCCAAAACATCCTGCTCATTGGCCAAGAAACTAATCACATTGCCTTTGGCACGTTGTTGTTGCAACTGAGCCTGAACAGACTCTTTTAAGTTTAAACCCAATTGATCGAGTAGCTTTTGACTGCCGACATACAGCATTTGATCATTGATCTGACCTCTTACACCAAAACCCGTAACATCTTCAAAATCATTAACTTTAAGCAGTTCTGTTGCCGCAACCAATTTCGTCAAAGTCTGTGCAATAGGATGCGTCGAATACTGTTCAATCGAGGCAATCCATTGTTCAGCCTGAGCTTGTGTCACCTGATCGGACAATAATTGAATTTCTTTTAGGCTTGGCTTGCCTTCAGTCAATGTTCCTGTTTTATCAATCACCAATGTATTGACTTTACTTAAAGCTTCAATCGCTTCTGCATCTTTAAACAGTACGCCTTTTTGTGCAGCTCGCCCCGTGGTTGCCATCACCGACATGGGTGTTGCCAAACCTAAAGCACAAGGACAGGCAATAATCAGTACAGCCACGGCACACATCAGCGCCAAATCAAATTGCGCATTGCCAAAAACCATCCAAGCGATAAACGTCAGCACACTAATGACCAGCACTGTAACAACAAAATATTTAGCAAAGACATCGGCAAGTCGTTGTAATGGCGCTTTAGAACGCTGGGCTTCTGCTACAGTTTGAATCATTTTAGCAAGTGTGGTATTTGCACCCACCGCTGTGGTTTGAATACGGATACTGCCCTGCTGATTCACCGTTCCGCCAATCACTGGATCATCTAACTCTTTTTTTACTGGGACTGGTTCACCCGTCATCATCGCTTCATCGACATAGGTTTTGCCTTCAACCACAATACCATCCAGTGGAATTTGCTCACCCGATGAAATTTGCAGAATATCGCCTTGTTTCACCATGCCAATATCGACTTCGACCACTTGATCATTCTGCACCAGTTTTGCAGTATTGGATTGCAATCGCAGCAATGACTTTAATGAATCAGCTGTTTTGGCACGGGCTTTAAGTTCCATCATTTGCCCAAGCAAACTTAAAGAAACAATCATACAGGCCGCTTCAAAATACACCGCTACGCCATGACCTGTTTTGGCTTCCATCGGAATAAGGGATGGAAAAACAGTTGCAACCACACTATAAATAAAGGCCGCTAATACCCCAACACCAATCAGACTCCACATGTTTAAGTTACGTGTTTTATAAGATGTCCAGCAACGCTCAATAATGGGTTTACCCGCCCAAAGCACCACAGGAATAGAAAGCACCAATTCAATCCACGGTTGAATATGCTGTGGAATAAAGGCGTGAATATGCGAACCCATGGCCAAGACAAAAACAATTAAGGTCAAAGGCAAAGTGATCCAAAAACGATGGCTAAAATCCACCAGTTCAGGGTTCGGTGCATCATCCAAGGTGGGTTGCATTGGCTCTAAAGCCATACCACAAATCGGGCAAGTTCCCGGGCCTTTTTGTACAATTTCAGGGTCCATTGGACAGGTATAATCCATATCTGCCGCACCTTCTGGTACAGGACGCTCATCTATTGGAATTAAATAAAATTCAGGATCCTGTTTAAATTTATCCAAACAAGATGGATTACAGAAATAATAGGTTTTGTCTTGATAATCAGTTTTTAAATCGGTTGATGTGTCCACCGACATGCCACAGACAGGATCTATTTCTGTTTGCCCTGAAGAATTTGCCGCATGACCACCCGCACAACACGATGACTGTTTTTTCGGTTCTGGTGGTTTTCCCGTGCCACAGCATGAAGCGCTTTGAGCCTTTGAAACCACATATTGTTCAGGTGCGATATTAAACTTGCTTAAACAGCGTTCAGAACAAAAATAATAGTCTTGGTCTTGATAGGTACTGTGATATTGAGCATCAGTTTTAACCTGCATACCACAAACGGGATCAACCACCGTTTCAATGGATTGAACTGCTGTTTTCGGTTTATTTCCAGCACAACAGCCCGATGATTGCGCCACAGCTTGTTGATCTTGAGGCGCACAGCATGAAGTCGTTTTTTCTTCAGTTTTAGCTTTTGAAGCACAACCACAACCGGTTTTTTTCGGTTCATTGACCTCAGCTGACAGCAAATATTGTTCAGGATCTAGCTCAAATTTATTTAAACAACCATTACAGCAAAAATAATAACGCTGCCCTTTATAGTCAATATTGGGTTTAGACAAATCGGTGACTTTCATCCCGCAAACAGGATCTACTTTGACCCATTCCAGACTCGATTGTTGTTTTGTACAGCAAGAAGATTTAGCTTGTTCACTCATCAGACTTACCCATTTAATTATTCAATTGTGCTAGCATAAAGTCTGTACCTAGGTACAGAGTCAAGTCATATTGAGGATACTTTTATGCTCACCATTGGAAAACTTGCCAAACAATGTCAGGTCAATGTCGAAACCATTCGTTATTATCAACGCATTGGCTTAATGCGTATTCCGGAAACCACTCAAAGTTATCGTTATTATAATAGCCAAGATATTGAAACTTTAAGCTTTATTCAAAAGGCTAAAGATGCGGGTTTACAGCTCAGTGAAATTCAGGAGTTATTACAGCTACAACTTGAAGACCGCGAGCAAGTCCGCCATGTTATACAACAACGTCTGGACAAAATTGACCAACGGATTCAAGAACTCAATAGCTTAAAACAACGCCTTGCAACTTGGGTGGATGAATGTAAAACCACGAATGAAAGCAGTTGTCCAATTTTGAAAGAACTTAAAAACAGTTAAACTTACACTCTACTTTACACTTGATCTTTGCGTTTAGGACCAACGGCTTATGTCTATCGACTTAAAATCACTACGACAACAACTTAAAACCAAGCGCAAACAAGTCGATAAATTCCAACAACAATCTTCCTCCAGCCAAATCTTGCATCGCTTACGTCATTTTCCACAGCTACAACAGGCAAAACGTGTCGGTATTTATTTACATGCTTTTGGCGAAATTCAAACCCAGCAAATGATTGAATATTGCTTCGCACAGCATAAACAGGTCTATTTACCCATGATTTGCAGCATGAATCAGCAATTGCACTGGGTCAAAATTTCAAAACAACAATATCGCAACAAACGCTTTTCACATCATCCTCTGGGCATGCAAGAACCGATGGCAAGCCGCGCAATGCATGTCTCAAAACTGGATGTACTGATCATGCCTTTACTGGCATGTGATGTTTACGGGACACGGATTGGAATGGGTGGTGGTTTTTATGATAAAACCCTTGCCAGTGCGCCAAACAAGCCTTTGCGCTTAGGCATTGCACATGACTTTCAACTGGTACAAGAGCGACTTCCACGTCAGGTTTGGGATCAGCCACTTGATGTACTTATCACGCCCTTACACATGCGGTTGTTTAAACGTTAATTTGGCATTTTTGACTGTTGTTATAAGCATTAAATCAATTATTTAAGCATTTATCATACAATTTATGTGCAGCTCCCCTTGTAATTTTTGAAATACACATCACTATAAAAATATGGCAACACCATTGTTACTCATTAGGAGTGCCCATGTCTGAAATTATTATGAATCAAGAAACCTTAGAACCACAGGTTCCAAGCGTATTACCACTTTTAGCGCTACGAGATGTTGTGGTTTATCCACACATGCAAATTGCGTTATTTGTAGGTCGTGAAAAATCGATCAAAGCAGTTGACGTGGCTCGTAACAGTGACAATCTCGTATTTGTTGTTGCGCAACAAGATTCGCTTACAGAAGAAATTGATCGCGACAACCTATATCAATACGGTACTGTCGCAAAGATTGTGCAAGTTGTGAATCATGAAAATGATGAAAACTGTATCAAAGTATTAATTGAGGGATTACATCGTTCTAAACTGGTAAAAATCATCGACAATGATGAATATTTATCGGCTGAACATGCAATTAGCCCAATGACAGTCAACATTAAAGCTGAATCTCAAGAAACACGTGTACAAGAACTGCGCACTTTATTTGCACAATATGCAGAAGCAAAATTACGTAATGCACGTGAATTGATTACTGCTGCCAATAAAATTGATGATTTATTGCAACTGGTGTTCTTTGTCGCAACCCGTGTTCCTTTGAACATTGATGTCAAACAAAAGTTCTTAGAACATGATGATTTTGAAGCTCACTTACAAGAGTTAATGACTTATCTGTTGCAACAATCTGAAGAACAACAGATTGAACAAACCTTGCATGACTCGGTAAAACGTCAGATGGAAAAAAACCAACGCGAATACTTCCTCAATGAAAAGATGAAGGTCATTCAGCGCGAACTTTCCGACATGAATGGCGGTGCTGAAGATGATGTTGCAGAAATTGAACGTCGTCTTGAAGAAGCAGATTTACCTGAACATGTGCGTAAAAAAGCTGAAAGTCAGAATTCCGTAAGCTAAAAGCAATGCAACCTGCTTCAAGTGAAGCTGCTGTTGTTCGCAACTATATCGAAGCCATTTTAGATACCCCGTGGAACAAAGCCAGCAAAGTTAGTATTAACTTGGCAAAAGCACAGGAAATTCTAGATGCAGACCATTATGGTCTAGATGAAGTTAAAGAACGCATTGTTGAATACTTAGCAGTTCAATCACGTGTGAAAAAACTCAAAGGGCCTATCCTGTGCTTAGTTGGACCTCCAGGGGTGGGTAAAACTTCACTCGGTGAATCCGTTGCCAAAGCCACAGGTCGTGAATTTGTCCGCATGGCTTTAGGCGGCGTGCGTGATGAAGCCGAAATCCGTGGTCACCGTCGTACTTATATTGGTGCGATGCCGGGCAAAATTGTGCAATCTTTAACGAAAGTCGGTGTGAAGAATCCATTGTTCTTGCTCGATGAAATTGACAAGATGGCACAAGATTATCGCGGCGACCCTGCTTCTGCATTACTTGAAGTGCTTGATCCATCACAAAACAGCAAGTTTAACGATCACTATTTAGATCTTGATCTTGACCTGTCTGAAGTGATGTTTATCTGTACTGCAAACAGCATGAATATTCCAGAAGCTTTGCTTGACCGTATGGAAGTGATTCGCCTTCCGGGTTATACCGAAGAAGAAAAAGTTAATATTGCAGACCGTTATCTTGTACCTAAAGCAATTAAGGACAATGGTTTACGCGGCAAAGAATTGACCATTCATGAAGAAGCGATTCGTGACATCGTGCGTCGTTATACACGAGAAGCTGGTGTACGTAGCCTTGAACGTGAAGTCTCAAAAATTGCCCGTAAAGTTGTAAAAGAAGCGGTCAGCAAAAAAGCCAAAAACTTGCATATCGACATCACTGCGGAAAATTTATCCGACTACCTAGGCGTACATAAGTTCGACTATGGTATGGCAGAAGAAGAAGCTGAAGTCGGTCGTGTCAATGGTTTAGCTTGGACTTCTGTCGGTGGTGAATTACTATCGATTGAAGTGGCAGCTGTAAAAGGTAAAGGTAAATTCATCACAACGGGTTCACTCGGCGATGTCATGAAAGAATCGATTACCGCTGCAATGACGGTGGTACGTACTCGTGCAGATGCACTGGGTATTGAAGCTACACGATTTGAAGAAACCGATATTCACGTGCATTTACCTGAAGGTGCAACACCGAAAGATGGTCCATCTGCTGGTTTGGCATTAACCACAGCTTTGGTTTCTGCCTTCACAGGAATTCCTGTTCGTGCTGATATTGCAATGACAGGTGAAACCAATTTAGGTGGTCGTGCCATGCGTATTGGTGGCTTAAAAGAGAAACTGCTTGCAGCACACCGTGGCGGCATTAAGTTAGTCTTTATCCCACAAGAAAATGTACGTGATCTGGTAGAAATTCCAGACAATGTCAAAGCTGGTTTAGAAATTAAAGCGGTGAAAAGTATCGATGATATCTTGCCATTGGCTTTAACAGAAATGCCAAAACCTTTGCCTAAAAATCCGATTGTAAAACCGGCTGCTGAAGGTAAAGCTGCACGTCATTAATGGTAATTTGATACAAAAAAGAGAGCTTCGGCTCTCTTTTTTTATGTGCTTATTTTGTTATATTTGATATATAGAGAACTTGAAAAGTCTAGTTTTTGACCTCATCTATTCATTATAGAAACACAGATGCGCTGTAAGCTTCTATTTTAGCTGTTATGTGAATGGTCATCTACATCTCCAGGTAGATGATCTTTTGATCGCAGTCCCATTTTTCTTAGTGGACTGCGTTTTTTATTGCCCAAATGGCATCATTAAACTAGCCACCAGACCATCAATTACATTGGCCATTTTTCCAATATTCAGCGTTTTTAAAGTATCTTTTTCAGTATGATAATTCTTATTTCGAAAAAAAGCCGTATCAGTAATCATCACTGCCGGAATATCAAACTTCCAATAATTAAGATGATCTGAGAACTCCATTCCTGACACAAAAGATGGCGCAACCAATCTTTGGCACTCTAAACGGTTCAGTGTGCGCATTTCTTCACAGTATTTCGCGCCCAAATCATAAGACTGTACATTACTCACCGCAGCAATATAATTCGCATGATTCGGATACACCCATTTCAAACCGACTGGATACTCTTGCACCAATTTTTCATCAAAGTAACCAATCATATCTAAAATATACACACCTTGAATTTGATCCTTTTGTGTTTGCACCGATTTGGCATGAATATAACTGCCCATCTGCTCGGTTTTGAAAAATGGCGGTTCTTGTAAGGTATAAAATACAAATTCTATATTTTGCCTGAGTTGAGATTTCTGTTGCGCAAGAATACGTGCGGTCTCAATCACTCCCGCTACACCAGAAGCATTATCATCAGCACCCTGCTGTTCGCCAAAGACATCGTAATGTGCACCGACAATCACTTTATCCGCATGCCCCGCATTTAAAGTACACACCACATTTCGATAACCTAAACCATTGACCGAATAGTTTTGATATTGACATGGAATACCAAACAAGCGCATTTGTTCTTTAATCCATGCAGAAACACGCTGTAATTCTTCTATATTTTTATAATTACGGTAGCTGTCATTGCCAATAATTTGTTCCAAATAGACTTTTAAATTATTCGTGCTCGCTGTCGTCACGCTAGGTGCTGCCCATGTTGAAGCACTCAAAAAAATAGAGAAAAGAAATGTGCTCAAGCATAAGCCTATATTTTGATTTTTTTTTGCTCTCATTTATTCTTCGTCCATGGTTCTTATTTATATTTACTCCATTATTCATGATTAAAACAGCATCACATGCTAATTTTCAATTTCAATTTGTTGCTCAAAATAAGTAAAAACCATTTTAGTGCTTATAATAGTGCAGACTCTTAAACCATCGAATCTTATGAAAATCCGTATTATTACCATCGGTCAAAAAATGCCTGCTTGGGTACTCACTGGTTTTGAAGATTACTTCAAGCGCATTCAACCTTTCGTGCAAACTCAAATTATTGAATTACCCATGGCAAAACGCGGGAAAAATGATTCTGAAGCCGATATCTTAAAATATCGTCAAATTGAAGGTGACAGCATTTTAAATGCAGTGAAGCAGAATGAAATCCTGATTGCACTTGAAGTGGGTGGCAAAGAATTTAGCACTGAAAAACTGGCTGCAACCATGAAAGAATGGATGCTTGAAGGCAATGATGTGGTGTTAGCCATTGGCGGGCCAGATGGTCACTCGGAAGCGGTGCGTAAAGCAGCTGCATGGCACTGGTCGTTGTCTAAGCTCACTTTGCCTCACCCGATGGTTCGAGTGATGCTGATCGAGCAGTTATACCGCGCAATGACCATCAATCATAATCATCCTTATCATCGGGCAGGTTAAATTGAGTCTGTTGAGTCCTTCCTTGAGTTTTTATCAACCTGAAATTATGGTAAATATCATCGAAAAGTTTGATAAAAACTGAGTAAAACTATTTTTCACTGTTCTGTTTATGCAACGACCTGTTGAAATAAACTCTATTTCATTCTATAGGGTAATTTTGGCATCATTGTTTCAGTCAATATGATTTGAATTAGGCGCATCATCATGAATTTACAAACTTTACCCGGTTTATTTATTTCACATGGCTCTCCCATGCTTGCGCTTAATCCAGAACAAGTGGGTCCTGCATTACATCGACTCAGCCTGAATCTGCCTAAACCGCAAGCCATTATTGTCATGTCTGCACACTGGGAAAGTAGCTCACTTGAAGTAAGTACCAGTGTACGCGCTGAAACTTGGCATGATTTCCGTGGTTTTCCCGCTGAACTCTATGACATCCGCTACCCTGCACCGGGTCATCCTGAACTTGCTGAAGAAATTTTGCATCTTTTAGCAAATGCAGGTTTAGCCGCTCATGCCAATAGTACCCGTCCGCGTGATCATGGCGTGTGGATGCCTCTGCTGCATATGTATCCTGATGCAGATATTCCTGTGGTGGAAATTTCACTACCGATGAACTGGCCTGCCGAAGATCTTTATAAAATTGGTCAGACACTTGCCCCACTGCGTGAAAAACAAGTGTTAATTATTGGTTCGGGCAGTATCACCCATAACTTAGCTGAGTTAGCTTGGCGTGGTGAACCGACTGAAGTCCCTGTATGGGCATCCAGTTTCCGTAATTATGTCGTGAGCAAACTTGCTCATCAAGATTATGATGCCGTGCTAGATTGGCAAACGATTCCCTATGTGCAACGCAATCATCCGACTTTAGAGCACTTCGCTCCACTGTTCTTTGCCATGGGAACAGGTCATCGCTTCAGCATTGTACATAGTAGTTTTAGTATGGGTTCACTCGGGATGGATATTTATCGTTTTGATTGATAACTTTTGATTAATAATCAATAAAATAATAGTTATGGATACATTTTGATACCTAATTCCTCAAAATGTATCCATTTTTTTTGACCATGAATACGCTATGCTTCTAAAAATCTTTCAAAACCAAGTACTTTTAAAATGAAACTCAAATTTTTAGCGATTGCCCTTTTTCCCTTAATGCTTGCAGCCTGCCAATCTAGCGATATGCAAAAAGCTGGAGATTTAGCCGTGTCTATGGTTCAACAACAAAATGCGGATAAAACACTCGCTGCCTACCAATGGTCTTATCAACCACAAGGCACAGATAAACCACTGGTGTTGAATTTCAATGATCAACAACGTTTAAGTATTGCAACGGGTTGTAATACTCAAGGTACATCGTGGAAAATTGAAAAAGGTCAAATTATCACTGCTGATTTGATGTCAACCATGATGGCTTGTTCACCAGAATTAATGAAACAAGAACAGTTCTCCAGCTCACTTTTTGCTAAACGTACTATTCCCTTTGTTTTAAATACACAAGATGTAAATAAACCAACATTAACGCTGATTGATGCAACAGGTCAAAAAATTGTATTCGAAGGTAAAATGACGCCTGAAACACAATATCAAACGCAAGCTGAAACTATTTTTCTTGAAATTGCTCCAGAAACAAAAAAATGTACAGGCGTAGCACCACAAACCTGTTTGCAAGTGCGTGAAATTAAATACGCAGAAAACGGTGTTAAAACTCAGGCAGATAAAAACTGGAGTTTATTTTACGACCATATTGAAGGTTTTGAACATAACCCTGCTGAGCGCCAAATCATTCGTGTAAAACGTTATGAAATTAAGAACCCTGCCGCAGATCAGTCTAAATATGCCTATGTACATGACATGACGATTGAACGCGCAACTGTAAAATAATCTGCTCATTTCAGTGATAAAAAAACCGATGCCAAAGCATCGGTTTTTTAGTATTTAAGAAAATAAAATCTTAGAATACGCCTTGAGCCAACATTGCATCAGCAACTTTTACAAAGCCTGCAATGTTTGCACCATCAACATAGTTCACAGTACCATTTTCTTTAGTCCCGTATTTAACACAGTTACGGTGAATTTCTTTCATAATCGCGTGTAGACGTTCATCTACTTCTTCAAAAGTCCAGCCTAAACGAATCGAGTTTTGCGACATTTCAAGACCAGAAGTTGCAACACCACCCGCATTTGATGCTTTACCCGGCGCATACAGAATTTTAGCTTCAATGAATTTTTCCACAGCATCTAACGTAGATGGCATGTTTGCACCTTCAGCAACACAAATCACACCATTTGCAATCAATGCAAGCGCATCTTCACCCGTCAATTCATTTTGAGTTGCACATGGCAGCGCGATATCACATTTGATTGACCAAGGACGTTTGCCTTCAAGATACTCAAAGCCATGTTTAGACGCAAATTCAGAAATACGACCACGTTTAACGTTTTTAAGCTCCATGACTTCAGCCAATAATTCATCGGTAAAACCATTTTTCACATAAACAGTACCCGCAGAGTCTGAAAGTGAAACCACTTTAGCCCCTAAGAACATGGCTTTTTCAGCAGCAAATTGTGCAACATTGCCTGAACCTGAAATAGTCACCACTTTATCTTGGAAGCAATTGCCCTTCGTTTTCAGCATTTCTTCAGCAAAATACACTGTGCCATAACCCGTTGCTTCTGGACGAGCCAATGAACCACCGAATGACAAACCTTTACCTGTAAATACAGATGAAGTGTCATTACTTAATTTTTTCATCATCCCAGCCATGTAGCCGACTTCACGACCACCTACACCGATATCGCCCGCAGGAATATCCGTATTTGAACCAAGGTGACGGTACAACTCAATCATTAATGCTTGGCAGAAACGCATAATTTCGCCTTCAGACTTACCTTTAGGGTCAAAGTCCGAACCGCCTTTACCACCGCCCATAGGCAATGTCGTTAAGGCATTTTTAAACGTTTGTTCAAAGCCTAAGAACTTCAAAATTGAAAGGTTCACCGATGGATGAAAACGCATGCCACCTTTGAATGGGCCGATTGCTGAATTGTACTGTACACGGAAAGCACGGTTCACATGGGTCTGACCTTTGTCATCCACCCAAGAAACACGGAATTGAATCGCACGTTCTGGCTCAACCAAGCGTTCAAGTAAAGCGTGGTCAGCATATTGTGGGTTCTTTTCAATGAACGGCCACAGGCTAGTCATGACTTCTTCTACAGCTTGTAGAAACTCGGGTTGATGTGCATCACGTGATTTAACGTAGTCTAGGAAGTCGTTAAGGCTGTTATATTTCAACACTTAATCCTCAGCAGAAAGATGGATCAAAATTGGTCAAATTTTCTAAAAATGATAACTTTTGGCGCAAAATATTAAATATCTTTTACAACAAATCCACAATAGTTTTTTCAAATAAATCAAAAAAAAGATTTAATAACATATATTTATATTAACTATAACCAACTTAAAGCACTTAACCCCAAGCATACTTCAGCGCTGTTTTCATTGACTTTTTTGCTCAAAAATAATGCATTCATAGCTCTATTTTCGGGCAAGAGATTAAACAATAAAATCATGCTAAAATCACATATCTCGCTTTAATCCTCTTTTTTGTATGCTGCTATTTCTTTAGCAGTTGTGGTTTACACATGAATTCTCAAATTGCTCTCATCCAAAATATTGATGCCTTACTCCCTCAAACCCAATGTGGTTTATGTGGTCATCGGGATGGATGCTTACCTTATGCCAAATCCATTGCAGAAGGTGAAGAAGCCAATAAATGTGTCCCCGGGGGTCAACCTGTCGCTGATGCACTTGCAGCACTGCTTAAACGCCCACACTTACCAGCCGAAGAAAGTGTTTGGCCTATTCAAAGCGATGGCCGTCCGCAACGCATGAAAGCGATTATTCGTGAAGATGAATGTATTGGTTGTACCAAATGTATCAGTGCCTGCCCTGTAGATGCCATTATCGGCTCAGGTAAACTCATGCACAGTATTTTGACCGATCTCTGTACAGGTTGTGAACTTTGCATTCCACCGTGTCCTGTCGACTGCATTGATTTAATTGAAGATGATCATGTGATACCCAACGAAATTTTACGCATTGTCGAACAAAATGACTTACGCAATCGCTATTACTCACATATTCAACGCGAAGAACAACGACATATCAACCGTAAAGGCCCTGTGGTACGTGCCAATATTGACACTGCATTATTTGCTCAATTCTCAGCTCAAAATGACAGCGTTCCCAACATATTTATTACACAAATTGAAGACAAACCCACGGTTCAGTTAGATGCAAAATCCACCATTGAACTGGCAAAACTTCGCACACAAATCAAAAAGTTAGAAAAACAACTCAGTGTTCGTGACGATGCAAAAAAGCGTCTACTCTTAGATGAACTCAATCAACAGCTCAATGCTTGTCAAGGAATGTAAAATGCCTGTAAAGAATATGACTAAAAAACAAATTCAGGTATTTTTTGAGCGACTACGTGAGCAAAGACCCAATCCCAAAACTGAACTGAATTATTCCAGTCCTTTTGAGCTATTAGTCGCAGTTACGCTTTCTGCACAAGCCACCGATGTCAGCGTAAACAAAGCCACTGACAAATTATTTCCAATCGCCAATACACCTGAAGCCATCTATGCCTTAGGCGTTGATGGTTTAAAGCAATATATTAAAACCATTGGCTTATATAATGCTAAAGCTGAAAACGTGATTAAAGCATGTAAAATATTGATCGAGAAGCATAATAGCATCGTGCCCAATAACCGTGCCGACTTAGAAGCATTACCCGGTGTGGGACGTAAAACGGCAAATGTGGTACTCAATACCGCCTTTGGACAAGCGACCATGGCAGTCGATACCCATATTTTTCGCTTAGGCAATCGTACTGGGCTCGCCATTGGAAAAAATGTGCTCGAAGTTGAACAGCGACTGCTTAAAGTGATTCCTAAAGAATTTATGCTCGATGCGCACCATTGGCTGATTTTACACGGTCGTTATTGTTGTATTGCCCGTAAGCCCAAGTGCAATGAATGTGTGGTGTCTGATGTCTGTCAGTGGCCAGAGCGCTTTGAATTTGGCGCAGCTAAGAATATTCCAGTAAAAATGCTGCAAGATCAAAACTAAATTTAGTTTTGATCTTTATTTTTCTGTTGCAATTTCGGATGCAGTTGACGCGCTGATTGGCTGTTTTTCTTTTCTGTCGCTTCTTGCTTTTGCACATGACGTAAAGCTTTAAAACTCTGAACCATTAAAGCCAATACAATCAGACCAAATACAATGACCAGTACAATTAAGCCTATTTTCAGCAAGAGAATATCCTCAAAATTTTACACAAATTAAAAGAGCCCTAATATGACTTAGGACTCTTTTAATGTCAAAACATTCACAGCGCTAGGGCATATAAATTATTTTGCTTGATCTAAAATTGCGAACAAATCTGCCTGAACTTCATCAATTGGACGAAGACCATTAAGTTTGTCATACGTCGGTGCATTTTCACCAGACGCTGCACGACCTTGGTAAAAGCCGACCAATTGTTCAGTTTCAGTATGATATGAACCAAGACGTTTACGAATGGTTGCTTCTTGGTCATCTGCACGCTGAACTAAATCTTCGCCAGTTTCATCATCTTTACCTGCCACTTTCGGTGGATTGTAAACAAGATGATAAATACGACCAGACGCTGGGTGCTGACGACGACCTGAAAGACGTTGTACAATTTCTTCATCAGGAACATCAATTTCGATCACATGATCGATATTAATGCCTTCACCTTCCAAAGCTTCTGCTTGAGGAATCGTGCGTGGGAAACCATCAAAAATGCAACCGTTTACACAATCAGGTTGAGCAATGCGTTCTTTCACAAGACCAATGATTAGCTCGTCAGAGACAAGACCACCGCTCTCCATCACGCTTTGAGCCTTAAGACCTAATTCAGTACCTTCACGAATTGCAGCACGGAGCATATCACCGGTTGAAATTTGTGGGACATTGTAGCGCTTACAGATCAACTGAGCTTGTGTACCTTTACCTGCTCCAGGTGGTCCGAGTAATATAATGCGCATAAAAAAACATCCTCATTTAACATGTATATGACGCTTTGTTCATGCCAAATCTATTGATTCACCATGCAGTCCAGCATCCAATTAATCTAATTATAAGAAAGCCACAAACAAATGTATTGTACCCGCTATAAATCCAGTTACGCCACCCAGAACAATCAAAATCCACTCATCTTCCTGAAAAGCAGGACGTAATAAATTTTGAAACTCTCTTGGCGTCAACTCTAGAATACGCTCTCTAAACATTTGATAGATTTTCTGTGCACGGCTCGCATTAAACGCAGGGTCGCATACAGGCACCATCGTAATTTCAATTGAGCGATCGATCAAGTCCGTCTTGAGTTTTGCATACTCTTTTGGCCCTAAAGAGAGTTGCAAAGAGGTTCTGACCAGCGGTGTTTCCATAATTTGGTTAATATGGCGTTTAACAAGACGGCGAGTTTTATCTTTCTTCCCGCCATACATCATTTCCGTCATAATGGATTTTAACGTAATTAGGTCTTCCGTGACTACTCGGGCAAAGACATCGGATACTTCATCCTGACGTTTCATAAACGCGCCTTGAACATTGTATGTACCAATACGCGGAATCACAGGTTTTACCCAAGGAAACTTACGATCTTTAGTTAATTCAAAGAATTGCGGATAACGTATATAGTGTGGTTCGAGTGGATTAAACACCATCCAAATCGCAATCCAGTTGGTCAAGAAGCCCCAAATCGATGCCCAAAATGGTACAGTCCAATGCCATGGTACAACAAACCAAACGATCATTTGGAATACACCAAAGAACATGCCAATGAGTGCACTAATATGCCAAATAAAGTTGATCTCTTTCTGACCGACTTTCAGAAACATATTGACCATTAAGCGGCGATCACCTTCCATTTGGCGAACCACCATTTCACGCATATCAACAAGTGACTCGACGTTCATGGTCAGCTCAGTCACAAGTTCTCTTAAAATACCCGGCAATTGTTTATGTGCTTGGGCATAAATTCGACGTTTAATCGAATAAGGTAAGTTTTCCCAGAGTACCGCATTGCGCTCAAGCATCATTTCATCAATGAGGTGTTCAAGTTCTAAACCAATTTGTTCACCAATAATGCGAGCCATATCTGTAGGGTCCATTGCATCTAAAAATTCGCGCAATGAACCAAGTTTGGATAAGGTGTTATCGGTAATAATTCCTGAAATACGACCCGCTTTACGCGGCACAATGCCTTGCCAACCCACAGGTAATGGACCTAAATGGAATCCCCAAAAAGTAAGCGGATAAAATACCATTTTAAGCGCCATCCACACATGCGCCCAAGTAACAAAAGCCGTGACAGGAATAATGCTAAGTACTGCCCAAAAATCAGGGCGATTCAAGAAGGTTTGCCACAATTCGTTGACGTACTCAAGCATGCATAAAATCCATATTAAATTTGTAATTACAAAATATTAAATTATATAAAAGTTAACTATTCTTACTATAAACCGATACTTAAAGTATAGGAAAATTGCAATCTTGGCTCTGTCTCAGCAACGACATAACCCGACTTATCCTTTAACTCTTCACCCGCACCAATACCGACACTAAAAGTACTAATCCGTTCGGGACTCAATAGCACATAGGCTAAATCAATCCCTGCACCCAAGCGTGCTTTATATTCATTGTCTACGCCTTTACTTTCAATATGTCCAGCATAGGCACCAATATAATAGCCATTCTTATCTTTACCCGTAAGATGATAAGGATAGCGAAATCCAACCTGACCACCCGCAGTATAATCATCATCGATGAACACACCTGCTTTAGCATAGGCAATCCCGTAAGGATTTACCCACTCTACATTCATATGAAGTAGTTCTTGTGTAAATCCTGCCCCTAAATTCCATGCTGTTGCACTTGCTGCTGTCAATTTAGCTTCTGGCAAATATGGATTATCTTGTGCATACGCTACATTGGTTAGCGCAAAAAATGCCAATAAAGGATACATTTTTGTCATTTTTTTCATCGTGGTCCCTAATTTTATTTTTAATACAGTCCTTTTTTCAATTTTGACTTTAGCAGAATTATAAGAACTCTTATATACTGCACTTTACAATTTTAATGTCTGTAAAGTCAAAGTTTAAGCTAAACAAGCCCAACTGTTCACCTGAACAAATATCAAAAAATGATGACATGCGTTAGAATATGCCTCTGGTTTTTCCCCTCTCCTGTATGTAAGTCGATCACGTATGAAGCAGCACTTTCCTTTAAAAAATGCTCAACAAGAAAAGCGCATTTATCGCAATCGAATCTTTATTTCGGTCGGGATTGTTGTCTTCTTTTTGTTATTACTGATTGTTCGTTATGCTTATTTGCAAATTTCACATTATGATGAATTTTCAACCGCATCGGACCAAAACCGAATTCGCTTGCAACCGTTAGCACCCGCGCGTGGCTACATTTATGACCGTAATGGTATTTTGCTTGCCGACAACTACCCTGTATTTTCAGCAACCATGTCTCGTGCAGATGTTGAAGATATTGATGGCACCGTGCAACGCTTAATTCCAATTTTGGGACTGACTCAAGAAGATATAGACCGGTTTAGCAGTCGAATTAAAACCTCAAAAAAAACAGAACGTGTTTCGCTTAAACTCAATTTAACTGAAACCGATATTGCCCAATTTAGTGAAGTCAAATTCCAGTTCCCTGGGGTCAATATAGAAACCCAAATGACGCGCTACTATCCACATGGTGAATTATTTGCGCATGTGATTGGTTATGTGGGGCGTATCAATGACAAAGAATTAAAATCCATTGATAAAGATTTATACGCAGGTACCAACTTAATTGGCAAAATTGGCGCTGAAAAATCTTATGAAGAACTTTTACACGGTGTACCCGGCAACGAATCTGTCGAAGCGGATGCCCACGGCAATGTGCTGCGTAATTTAGGACGTAAAGATCCTGTTCGTGGCAATGACTTATATATGTCGATTGATTATGGCTTACAAGTGGTCGCGACAGAACAGCTTGTGGGGCGACGAGGTGCAATTGTGGCACTGAACCCCAAAACGGGGGAAATTCTGGCACTGGTGTCGAGTCCAAGCTTTAATCCCAATTTATTTGTCACAGGCATTAGCAGTACCAATTACAGCGCATTACGAGACAACCTTGATCAACCGCTTTATAACCGTGCTGTTCAGGGTGCCTATCCT
This sequence comes from uncultured Gammaproteobacteria bacterium, assembly GCA_963812025.1. GTDB lineage: Bacteria > Pseudomonadota > Gammaproteobacteria > Pseudomonadales > Moraxellaceae > Acinetobacter. The sequence continues at coordinate 127,195 of CAWETQ010000001.1, read as the reverse complement.
CCCGGTTCAACCATTAAACCGATGTTTGGTTTAGGCGGGATTCATTATGGATATGTCGATTGGGCGACGGCGATTTCTGACCCCGGTTATTTCACCTTACCGGGTGACAGCCACCGTTTCCGTGACCATAAAAAAAGCGGTCATGGCGCGGTCAATATGCATAAAGCCCAAGTGGTGTCTTGCGATACTTATTTCTATATCCTGTCTTACCGTATGGGCATTGAAAAAATGAACGCATGGATGCGCCAGTTTGGTTTTGGTGAAAAAACGGGTGTCGATTTACCGAGTGAAAGTACAGGTTTATATCCAAGCCCCGATTGGAAAATGCGGACTCGTAAAAGCAAATGGCTAAAAGGTGAAACCATTTCCGTCAGTATTGGACAGGGTGCATTTACGGCTACACCGTTACAGTTGGCAATGGCAACCGCAATTACAGCCAATCAAGGCTCGCACATTACCCCGCATGTGCTGCGCGAAAGTCATGGTGCAAAACCACATATCCCCCACAATGCACCCGATGGGGAAATTCAGTTTAATGGTAAACCTGAAGACTGGATTAAAATGCGCGATGCAATGGTCGATGTTGTTGAAACGGGTACGGGTCGTGGTATCCGTACTCCAATGTATAAAATTGCAGGTAAAACAGGGACAGCTCAAGTTAAAAGTATTGCTCAAGGTAAGAAATATAACGAATCATTATTGACCGAGCGCCAACTGGATCATGGTTTATTTGTCGGTTTTGCACCGGCTGAAAATCCTGAAATTGCCATTGCCGTGGTTTGGGAAAATGGTCGCCATGGCGGTTCAGCAGCGCAATTAGCACGCCCAATTTTTGATTATTGGCTACTGCAACGTAAGAAAAATCCAATCCGTCCAGCAGCGCATCAAATTAATGGTGGCTTAATGACCGCAGGCATTAAACCCGGTGAATTACCGAGTGGCACAACACCTGTAACCGGTGAAGCTCCTGCTCATCCAAATAAACCTCAAGCCACAACTCAAACAACGCCAGTAGTAACCAGTCCACAACAAGTAGAAGGTGAATGATCTATGAAAAATCAACTCCGCATTATTGGCGGTGAATGGAAACGTCGCCAACTTCCTTTTGCCAGTGTGGATGGTTTACGTCCTACACCGGATCGTGTACGTGAAACTTTATTTAACTGGTTGATGTGGGATATTCAAAATACTCAGGTCTTAGATCTTTGTGCTGGCTCTGGCGCATTAAGTTTTGAAGCGTTGTCACGTGGTGCAGCACAGGTCATCATGATTGAACCAAATCGTAGTCAAGCCGCATTTTTAACTGACAATTTACAGTTGCTTAAAGTCACCAGTCAACGTGCCAAATTAAAAATTGCAACGGCGCAACAAACCTTGCCGACCCTCAAAGAACAATTTGATTTGGTCTTTTTAGATCCACCATATAGCTTGGATTTATGGCAAGAACTTGCTCAACTTGCAGACCCTTTAATTAAAGATAAGGGTTTTATTTATGTCGAAGCGGATCGTGACTTAAGCCAGTTAAAACTGCCTCCGTCTTGGCAACAAATCAAACAAACCAAAGCTGGAACAGTACGCTCAGGGCTATATCAAAAAACAACCGTTTAATTCAACTCAATAAAAAGGATTCCATTATGGAATCCTTTTTTGTCAAATATAGTCCGTGTTTTTAGGCTCTACACCGAGATTGATACTTTTAACGCTTGTCGTAACGATCCGATTTTCGATCATCCCAGTGTCGATGTTGTTTATTCCAATCACGATCAGCATATTGTCGATCATGATGAGCATTTCGGTCTGAATGGCGATGATGGTCGTAGTCGTCATAAGGTGAAACGATACAACCTGTCAGAGATACAGCCAACACAGAAAGTAATATCATTTTTTTCATCATGTTCACCACCTCTTACTGCATAAGGTGAGTATCGAATGCTTTTATGGAAAGAAAAAGAAGCGCATGTTGAACTCTTGTAGCGGTTTAATTATTTTGGCATTGCAGTAGATAAGATTAAATTTCATTTAATCAAAAAACAGCCAATCAATATGCGATCGAGCATTTATGCTCGAAAAAACTTTATACAATGGCTTTCCCTTTCACCAGTCTTGTTAACAATGAAAACCTTGATTTTATTAGCAGGGATTATGCTTCTTACTGCCTGTTCCTTCGGTGCATCACGCGAAGTCAAACTTGCTGAAAAAATGCTCTCACATTTTCAATGTAATAAAATTGAAAGTGCACAAATGGCACATAGTTCTATGACCACTTATCACGAACAATCTTTAGCCTCTAGCCGCCAAAAAGCCGCATTGTATGTGCAAAGTTATCAAGATGGTGAACCATTATTTGACTTGCCTTTAACCGATGTCATTGAGCAACAATATGTCATTTATAAAGCAGCTTGCCAAAATTTAGGTGGTATTGAACCGACATTTGCTGAATAAAAAATTGATCAAAGCCAACTTATTAATAATATAAAATTTTGTTTTTTATTAAAAATGATCTAATTGTAAAACATTAAGCTAAGATTTTTGTGATGGGTCAATCTTAGCCTCACGTTAAAGTCAGACAGGGACAATACCCTGTCTTTTTAAACACTATGATTTATTGTTATAGTAAGTATCAACGCTAAAGTTTTCTGGAAATTTAGGATTAATTTTCGCATAGAAATCCATAATTTCAGCCATGTCTTTCTCATAATCCCCTGTAGGATATACAATTTTCCCTACGCCAGTTATCTTCTTAACATAATCCATATAAGCCAAAGCAATAGGTACACCCGCACCAAGGGCAACGTGATAAAACCCTGTTTTCCACTGTTCTTGTTTGGCACGTGTCGCTTCAGGTGTCACCAACATCACTAACTTTGGATGATGTTTAAATAAATCCGTCATGACCTGAACCATACTGAGACGAGGTTCACCTGCATTTTTTGGCGTCCGGTCTATGCCTATTCCACCCATCGCTCTGACAAATGGGCCAAATGGCAGTTTCATGTAACTATCTTTAATGGTTAAACGGACATTATGAACCCCTAAAGCTTTAAGGGCTAAACGTGCGTATAAGGCATCCCAATTACTGGTGTGTGGTGCTGCAATCATGACACATTGATCTAAATCATGCGGCCATTGATTATCAATTTCCCATCCCATCATTTTTAAACTTTGTTCAGCTAATTTTTCGAACACCTAAAACACCACACTTAAGAAAGTGTGCAGATTCTAACAACGCCACTGAAATATGAAAGCGCAATACGATCAAAAAACGATCAATTAATATATAAATGTATAAATTAAATGCTTCATTATTTTTCAAAATTTCTCTTCATGAAGAAAATCATGGCTTTAATTTAAAAAGCAGAAACAATAAAAACCCATGTATAAAATAACAAAGCATAACAAGATCTATATTTAACAAACTTGATTTTTTTCGTAGTTTTAGCAGTTGCATTGAAACATATCAGGAATCAGCTCATGAAAAAAATAATATTCATTTTATCTCTGACCACATTGGCTTTAAGCGCATGCACAAAACCAAATACCGATACGCATCAGACCAACGAAGCACCTGAAACTACGGCAGCGCAAACGACTGAAACCACAGTACCCCAACCTGCAATGCCGATGGGTGACACAGCCGAAACTTCACTGGATTGGGCGGGCGAATATACAGGCATTTTTCCATGTGCAGATTGCGAAGGCATTGAAACTGAACTTGAATTAAAAGCAGATAAAACCTATGAACTTACAGAAGAGTATCTAGGTAAAGGAAAAGGCAATGAATTTAAAGTGAAAGGAACATTTAGCTTTGATCAGAACCAGCCATCTATAATTAGTTTAGATGCCGCTGGGGAAAAGCGTAAATTTTTTGTCGGTGAAAATTTTGTTGAAGCACGTGATATGGATACAGGCAAAGCGATTGATTCCAAGCTTAATTATAAATTACAGAAAAAACTCAACTGATTAGTATCGCTCTTTCTTAGCTAAAAAAGCCTGAATGATGGCTTTTTTAGCTGACTTCTCTTCTACATTAATCATGATTTGCTACAAATAAATGACTTATTTTACGACTCGATACTAGTCCAACTATTCAATTATGATTATGTTTAGAAAAATATTTTTTATAATTTGATGCTCATTATGAAAAAAACGATAACCATACTCAGTTTCTTTCCCATACTCTTTTTAATAAGTAGTTGTGATAAATCATCGAGTACATCATCCATTAAACAGGATGTGAATCCCAATCAACACGCCTCAAAACCGATGCAGGCTCAAGTTCCAGACTGGCTTGGGCATTATAAAGCCTTCGTTCCTTGTGACTCTTGTGAAAAGAAACTGATCTCACTGCAACTGAATCAAAATAAAACCTACACCCTAAAAGAAGTTCAGTTTTTAAAGCACAAACGACAACAAAAAGAATCTTCAGGTACATTCAACTTCAATGCTCAAAATTCGAATCTGCTGCAATTAACCGAAGATAAAACCGATAAAATCCGTTATATTGCTTTGCATAATCAGCTCATTGAACTGCTTGATCAAAATAAAAACCGCTTTGAAAATTTCGAACAATATCAAATTCCCAAAGTACATCATATTGAAGTCAATAATGCTCTCAAACATGTGAGCATACAGGCAGATTTATTGAAAATTGAAAAAATAAAACTCAATAGCGTCGAAAATAGCAAACTGACTTATCTTTTTGAAATTAATAATCACTCAGATCGTGCACTTAAATTACGCGACAACGATATTGTTTTAGTCGATGAAAAAAATAATGAACACATTTCAATCATGGAAAATAGCCAAATTGCTCCTATTCAAGCCAATAAAACACAATATGAACTCATCTGCTTTATTTATCCCAGTCCCTACCCACCCGCGTATATCAAGATTAAATAATTTAAATCGTCATAAAAAAATCCCCGCATAATGCGGGGATTTTTTAAGATCGAATGACCTGTATGAATTACATCATACCGCCCATACCACCCATGCCGCCCATATCAGGCATTGCAGCTTTGTCTTCTGGGATATCAGTGATCATGCATTCAGTTGTTAACATTAAAGCAGCAACAGATGCAGCATGCTCAAGTGCAGAACGCGTTACTTTAGCTGGGTCAAGAATACCCATTTCAAGCATATCGCCATATTCACCCGTTGCAGCGTTATAACCAAAGTTACCTTCACCATTTTTAACAGCATTGATCACGACAGATGGTTCATCACCCGCATTGGCAACGATTTGACGTAAAGGCGCTTCGATTGCACGACGTAAAATGTTAATACCAACATTTTGGTCATCATTGATACCAACCAAACCATCAAGTGCAGATGCAGCACGTACTAGCGCAACACCACCACCAGCAACCACACCTTCTTCAACTGCAGCGCGAGTTGCATGAAGTGCGTCGTCTACGCGGTCTTTTTTCTCTTTCATTTCAACTTCTGTTGCTGCACCAATTTTGATGACTGCAACACCGCCTGCTAATTTCGCAACACGTTCTTGAAGTTTTTCTTTGTCGTATTCTGACGTTGATTCTTCAATTTGCGCACGAATTTGAGTTACGCGTTCAGAAATTTGAGTCGCATTACCAGCGCCATCAACAAGTACTGTATTTTCTTTAGAAACAGTCACTTTATGCGCTGTACCTAAATCTTGTAATGATGCAGTTTCTAAAGACATGCCAACTTCTTCAGAAATAACAGTTGCGCCCGTTAAGATCGCGATATCTTGCAGCATTGCTTTACGACGGTCACCAAAACCAGGCGCTTTAACTGCACATACTTTAATAATGCCGCGCATGTTATTGACAACAAGCGTCGCTAACGCTTCGCCTTCAACATCTTCAGCAATAATAAGCAGTGGTTTACCGGTTTTAGCAACAGCTTCTAACACAGCAATCAATTCACGGATGTTGCCGATTTTTTTATCAACAAGCAAGAATGAACGGATTTTCAAGTTCAGCAGTTAGCGTTTCTTGTTTGTTTGCAAAGTACGGGCTGATATAACCACGGTCAAACTGCATACCTTCAACAACGTCAAGCGAATCTTCAAAGCCTGAACCTTCTTCAACCGTGATCACGCCTTCTTTACCCACGCGTTCCATTGCTTGTGCAATGAGTTTACCCACAGTGGTGTCAGAGTTCGCAGAGATTGAACCCACTTGTTCAATGGCTTTAGTGTCTGAAGCTGGTTTAGCTGTTGCTTTAATATTTTCAACCACTGCACGAACAGCAAGGTCAATACCGCGTTTCAAGTCCATTGGGTTCATACCCGCAGTTACTGACTTGATGCCTTCATTTAAAATAGCTTGCGCCAATACAGTTGCAGTCGTTGTACCGTCACCTGCGATGTCATTGGTTTTTGAAGATACTTCGCGAACCAGTTGAGCACCCATGTTTTCAAATTTGTCTTTTAAAACAATTTCTTTAGCAACAGTTACACCATCTTTAGTGATGTGCGGTGCACCAAAAGAACGATCAATAACAACGTTACGACCTTTAGGGCCTAAAGTCACTTTTACCGCATCTGCAAGTATGTTTACGCCTGCAATCATTTTGCTGCGAGCTGAATCACCAAATTTTACGTCTTTAGCTGACATGACTTACTCCAAATATTTTTAATTTTCAAGAATCTGATTCAATAAAACGGGTCTAAATTAGCCTTCTAAAACGGCTAAAATATCAGACTCTTTCATTACAAGAAGTTCTTCACCATCAACTTTTACTTTTGTTCCAGCATATGCGCCAAACAATACGTTATCGCCTACTTTAACGTCTAAAGCACGCACACCCGTGTCAGTGATTTTACCATTACCTACGGCAATGATTTCACCTTGAGCAGGCTGTTCAGCTGCTGAAGTACTTAAGATTAGACCACCCGCTGTTTTGGTTTCCTTCTCAACACGGCGAATAACAACGTTATCATGTAAAGGACGAATGTTGCTCATTTGAAACTCCATCAGACTTAGTCTTTTATAGTGAATTGATAATGACTTAATTATTCCATGGGTCATTATCAGAAAATAATTTCGATGACACTTTTGTGGGGATGGAAAAAAACGCTTCAAGGGTAAAATGAAAAAATATTTATGATTTTGTCTCTTTTTTAGCCAACTTTCAGTGTTTTTTCATTTAATCCGCATTTCTTTCATTCAGAACAAAATCAGCTAAGGCATTATCAAAATAATAATGTGCGATAGCACAATTGGAATGGATCACATTAAAACTGTTTGGCAAACCGCCATGTAAACGATAAGAGGTTGCCGTTCCTGCATGAATTTCCAAAACAGGATGACTCACATTTAAGCGGTACAGCTGATTGAGATCATAAACAGCCGTATGATGTAAATGCCCATGTAACAAACCATTCAGACCACTTTTACTCCACACTTCCAGCGCTATTCGCCCCAATATCGGACAGTCTTTCACCCCATGTTCAGCATCTGGAGGGGTATAAAAAGGCTGATGTGCCACAATTAACTTTATTTTATTTGGTGGCGCCTGCTGCAAAGACTGATCAATCTGCTGAATTTGCTCCAGTGAAATATGCCCTTTGGTATGATAACGTCGCCGAATACTGTTCACACCCACAATAAAAAAGTGATCCGTTTCAAGCGTGGTTTCCATATTGCCAAAAAATAACTGATAACGGGTAAATGGACTAAAGACCCGATTCCATAAATGATACAGTGGAATATCATGATTCCCCGGCACGACCAAATAAGGCAGATTTAAACTGTCCAAAAACTGTTTACAATCATAAAACTGCATATAGCGCGCACGTTGGGTTAAATCACCACTGACCACAACAGCTTCAATTTCATGTTCTAGACAAAACAGACGGATTGCCGCCATACAGGCAGATTTTTCAGTACCAAAATGTAAATCAGACAGGTGCAGAATCATAAGGCACCATGACTTTTAACGCATTTTTCCGCACTGTAATCTTTAATGGCGGCTGCATTTCCACAATTTCTCCATCGATGGCAACGGTCAACTTATTGCGCTTCGAATGAACCTTGACTTCATCTGCGGCAAAACTGTAGACATCTGGGGCTTTTTCCAAATTCCCTTGAATCAATTGCCACAACATTTTAAACAAGGTCAGTTTGTCACTTTTCGCGACCACCACCCCTGCCACCTGTCCAAGTTCTGCACATTTGGCAATCTTCAAATTCATTTCCGCCAATTGCAGTTGATTATTGCCGAAAAAAATCAGCGGTGTTTTCACTGGATACTTTTTACCATCCACTTCAACTTCAAGCTTCAATTCCTTGCGGTCACGAATTAATACATCCAAACCTGAGGTATAGGCATGTAAAGGAAATCGACCAAAACGCTGATTATAAAGTTCGCGCCTCTGAATAAATAACGGATACAAGCCCAAGCTGGCATTGTTTAAGTAAATATGATCATTGATCTGTGCCACGTGAATATTTCTGGTGGTTCCTGTGGCAATGACTTCTGCGGCTTCAAGTAAATCCAGTGGGATATTCAGCACCCGAGCGACATAATTAAAAGTACCTAAGGGTAAGATCCCCATTGGAATATCCAGACCCATTAAGCTTGCAGCGACTGCATTTAAAGTGCCATCACCGCCAGCAGCAACAATCATTCCTTTATCTTCTAAATGCTGATGCCGTGCCAAGACCGCTTGCATCAAGGCATCAAAACTACGGTATGAACTGATTTCAAAAGACTGAACTTCAAAGCCATGCGCAGATAATCGACTGACGATCTGCGCATAAAACGCCCCTTGGCTTGAGACGTGAAATCCTGATTTTTCATTATAGATAATGGATAATGGTTTATGTCGTTTCAACATTTTTTATACACAATTAAAGCTTTTGTTCTAATTTCAACCAGTTGGGCTATTATTTAAAGTACCTTTATGTAAAAATCGAATTACCCCCATTTATTTAATCAATAACCATTCCTACAAATAAATAACACACAAGTAACTGATTAATAAAAACATAATTTAAATAAATGATACTCATAAATACATTAAATAAAGATATAAAGCGCAATATTTACCGCTAACCAATTGTATTTTATAATCTTTAATCAGAGCTAACATAAACCACCAAAAGAAATCCAGCATGTCTTTGGTCTTATTTTTTTTATGATTTTATGCTTTAATACAGCCACTTTTTTTTCATATTTTATCTGAGTGATGTATTCCATTACTCAGATTGTACTTTGTACAGTTAAATTGTACACATTCGAGATAGGCCTCACCATGACCCAAGTGAACGCACCAGAATTCGTTCGTCACCCTAAGCTTATTGCATGGGTTGAAGAAATTGCAAAATTAACGAAACCAGCGAAAATTGAATGGTGTGACGGTAGCGCAGAAGAATATCAACGTTATATCGACTTGATGATCGCTAACGGCACTATGCAAGCGCTTGACCAAGAAAAGCACCCTGGTTCGTATTTAGCTAATTCTGATCCTTCTGACGTTGCTCGTGTTGAAGGTCGTACTTATATTTGTTCTGAAAAACAAGAAGATGCCGGCGCGACAAACAACTGGGAAGAGCCTGCTGAAATGCGTGCCCGCTTAAACGGTTTGTTTGATGGCTCTATGAAAGGTCGTACTTTGTACGTTGTTCCTTTCTCTATGGGTCCTTTAGGTAGCCACATTGCACATATCGGTATCGAACTGACTGACTCTCCTTATGTAGCAGTCAGCATGTCTAAAATGGCTCGTATGGGCAAAGCTGTTTATGACGTACTGGGTACAGATGGCGACTTTATTCCTTGCGTGCACACTGTTGGTGCTCCGCTTGAAGCGGGTCAAAAAGACGTCGCATGGCCTTGTAACCCTGAAAAATACATCGTTCATTATCCAGAAACACGTGAAATTTGGTCTTACGGTTCTGGTTACGGCGGTAATGCATTACTTGGTAAAAAATGCTTAGCTTTGCGTATTGCATCGGCTATGGGTCGTCAACAAGGCTGGTTAGCTGAACATATGTTGATCCTTGGCGTGACCAATCCACAAGGTGAAAAACATTACATCGCAGCGGCATTCCCTTCTGCTTGTGGTAAAACCAACTTTGCAATGTTGATTCCACCAGCAGGCTATGAAGGTTGGAAAATTGAAACTGTAGGTGACGATATTGCTTGGATCAAACCAGGTGAAGACGGTCGCTTATATGCAATTAACCCTGAAGCTGGTTTCTTCGGTGTAGCACCGGGTACAAATACCAAGACTAACCCGAACTGCATGGCGACACTTCATAAAGACGTGATCTATACCAACGTTGCTGTAACTGACAACGGTGAAGTTTGGTGGGAAGGTCTAACCAAAGAAGCGCCTGCGAACTTAACCAACTGGAAAGGTCAACCGCATACTGGCGCAGAAAAAGCAGCACATCCAAATGCACGCTTTACTGTTGCTGCTGGTCAATGCCCTTCTATTGATGCTGACTGGGAAAATCCAGCGGGTGTTCCAATTTCAGCGTTCATCTTCGGTGGTCGTCGCGCAGATACAGTGCCTTTAGTTTCTGAAGCATTTGACTGGGTTGATGGCGTGTATAAAGCGGCAACGATGGGTTCTGAAACCACTGCTGCTGCTGTTGGTCAACAAGGTATTGTACGTCGCGATCCGTTTGCGATGCTTCCATTTGCTGGCTACAACATGGCTGACTACTTCTCTCATTGGTTAGAATTGGGTGAGCAAGTTGCAGCTAAAGCTGAAGTTGCAGGCAACAAACTTCCTAAAATCTTTAACGTAAACTGGTTCCGTCGTGATGCTGAAGGCAACTTCGTATGGCCTGGTTTCGGTCAGAACATGCGTGTTCTTGAGTGGATGATTGATCGTTGTGAAGGTCGTGCTGAAGCAACTGAAACGCCAATTGGTCTTGTTCCAACTTATGAACAATTGAACTGGACAGGTATTGATTTCTCTAAAGAGCAATTCAACACTGTGACAGCGCAAGACAAAGACCAATGGATCAAAGAACTTGAAAGCCATACCGAATTGTTCTCTCAGCTTGGTGAACGTTTACCTGCTGCGCTAAAAGTACGTCAAAATGAACTTTTAGAAGCGGTTAAAAAATCTGCTTAAGCTAGATTGAACAAAAGGTCGCTTCGGCGACCTTTTTTTAGAATTACACATTACAAAAAAAATCTAAAAAGTTTTATTACAACAAGGGGCAACTCATGCTAAAAACACTCACAATTACAGCCTGTTTACTCGGCGTATCTAGCCTAACCATGGCGAAAGTAGAGACCACCGAACAGCCTAATCTTCATGTCTGCGCAATCAAAGGCACACCAGATTCTAGCCAATTTCAGGTCAAAAAGCGCATTAAAGTTGCCAAAGGCACGTACGGCAGCGTAGTCGAGCTGTATCCGCGCTTTGCAGAGCAGGCGCATCAAGTCGGTGGTAACGTAGTGATCAACTACAATGCCAGCCAAAGATTTGGCTTTTGGCCTTGGCGAGTTGTACGACCAGTCATGTGGGGAACAGCGGTAAAATGGAATACCGCCGTTGACTGCAAAGCGTTGGGCGGCACAGAAATCTAATAATTTAAAACAGATAAAAAGGTCACTGCGGTGACCTTTTTTGTATAAACAACCTATAACTCAAAATAGACAATCAAAAAATTAAGCGACAGCAGACATGGCACGGCGTTTATGTAGTTCAAGTAAATATTCATCCAAAACTTGAATCTCAGTTTCAGTGAAGTCTAGACCTAATTTACTTCTACGCCACAAAATATCAGAACTCTTGATCGCCCATTCTTGATTCACCAGATAGTCCACTTCCTGCGCATACAAACCATGCCCAAAATCCTGCCCAAGCTCATGCAACATTGAAATATTTTTTAAAAATACCCATACCCTTGAACCATAGGCATGTGCCCACCTTGAAGCCAATTGCAAAGATACATCTTGAACAGCTTGCACAATCTGCTGAATTAAAAACTCAACTGAAACCAAGCTCTCTGCACCGGGTAATAACGCTTTTTCTGTCCAAGGCTTTTTCATGGTCGGAAAGAAAGGCTGTAAGTGTGCCATGGCAGATTCCGCTAACTTTCTATAGGTGGTGAGCTTACCACCAAATACCGAAAGCAAAGGTGCATCCTGCTCTTGCGAGAGCGCCAAAGTATAATCACGGGTGATTGCCGATGGATTATCAGACTCATCATCACATAAAGACCTGACCCCCGAATAAGTATATAAAATATCCTGAGGAGTTAACTGATGCTTAAAGTGATCATTATAAACATCCAATAAATAGTCCATTTCGGGTTGAGTAATCGCGACTTTATTTAAATCACCTTGATATTCATGATCCGTTGTCCCAATTAGGGTGTATTGATCCAAATAAGGAATCGCAAATACAATTCGGTGATCATCATTTTGCAGAATAAAAGCCTTATCGCCTGCATAAATTTTCGGTACAACAATATGACTGCCTTGAATCAACCGAAGACCATAAGGGGATTTTTGGCTTAAATTCTGTTGAATAAATTGCGCCACCCACGGCCCAGCAGCATTCACCAACGCCTTAGCCTGAACGGTATAACTGCCTTGCGTATTTTCTAACTGAATCACCCACAAGCCATCCTCACGGTACGCCGATACACATCGGGTTTGGGTCACTATATGAGCCCCTCGTTCCCGTGCTTGTATCGCATTTAATACCACCAACCGAGCATCATCTACAGCACAATCCGAATATTCAAAACCCTGTGTGATTTCTGCTTTTAAAGGGCTTGTTGCCGCATCAAAAGTAATATGATTTGAGCCTGCTAATTTTTCTCTTTTACCCAAATGATCATAAAAAAATAAGCCTGTTCGAATTAGCCATGCAGGACGCAAATGGGGCTGATGAGGCATAATAAAACGCAAAGGACGAATAATATGAGGTGCTTTGGCCAATAAAATCTCTCGTTCTGCTAATGCTTCACGCACCAAACGAAACTCTTTATGCTCTAAATAACGCAGACCACCATGAATCAGCTTACTGCTTGCTGAGGAAGTATGGCTGGCTAAATCATCCTTTTCACACAAAAATACAGACAATCCACGTCCTACAGCATCAACAGCAACACCAACGCCATTAATCCCACCACCAACAACAACAACATCATAAACTGGATGACTAACTTGCATGATCACCTCCCTTATATTATTAAAAAATTGGGTTTAAATTTGTTCTTATTTTAGGAAACTTAACATTATTTAAACTGAAATGACACCGAGAAATCAGCGATCCGTTTAATGAAAATAAAATAACCATTTCACATGCGGACTTAAAGCATTTACAGCAACAATTTACCCAACGCTTTCTTTTCAATCTATTGCTTTAAAAACCCAATATTGCACACTTTTTATACAAAACTAAAAATCCATATGCTTATGCCGTTAAAACAATTGGTTTACCATTTTAAAAGAATAACAAAATGGACTTGTACAGATGATTGAACAAAATGTCCCACAAGCAAATTTAGACACTAAAACACGGGTTAAATCCATTCTAGGCGGATCAGCAGGTAACCTTGTTGAATGGTATGACTGGTATGTCTATGCTGCATTTACATTATATTTTGCCCATGCATTCTTCCCCAAAGGTAGTCAAACTGCACAATTACTCCAAGCTGCTGCTATTTTCGCGGTCGGCTTTTTAATGCGCCCGATTGGGGCTTGGATTATGGGTATTTACTCAGATAAAAAAGGACGTAAATCAGGTCTAACCCTTTCTGTAACACTGATGTGTATTGGCTCCCTAATGATCGCGATTGCGCCCACACATGATCAAATTGGGATATTTTCACCGATTATTTTAGTGGTTGCCCGACTCATTCAAGGCTTAAGTGTCGGTGGAGAATATGGTGCCAGTGCAACCTATCTCAGCGAAATGGCAGAAAAAAATCGACGCGGCTTTTTTTCCAGTTTTCAATATGTCACCCTCATTGCAGGACAGCTCACCGCCCTCTGCGTTCTACTTATTTTGCAAGTTGTGCTCACCGAAGAACAACTCCATGCTTGGGGATGGCGAATTCCCTTCTTTATCGGTGCTTGCCTTGCCATTGTGGTCTTTTATATTCGTCGCGGACTGTTAGAAACTCAATCATTTAAAAATGTACAACAAGATAAAAACCAACCTGAATCCAGCATGTTTTCCTTGTTCAAATATTATCCTAAACAAGCATTTACGGTTTTATTTTTAACTGCTGGGGGTACGGTTGCTTTTTACACTTACACGACTTATTTGCAAAAATATTTGGTCAATACTTCTGGATTTAGCAAACCAGAAGCTACGCAAATCACCACCTTAGCCCTGTTTATTTTCATGTGTTTACAACCTTTCGCAGGTGCTTTATCCGATAGAATTGGTCGAAAACCACTCATGATTAGCTTTGGTGTGCTTGGTGTTTTATTTACCTATTTCCTCTTTGATAAATTAGGACAAACTCAAGATTACTGGTCAGCATTTTGGATTTGCTTAGCAGGTTTAGTGATTGTTACAGGTTACACATCCATTAATGCTGTGGTTAAAGCTGAGATGTTTCCTGCCCATATTCGTGCATTAGGAGTCGCCCTTCCCTATGCCCTTGCCAACACCCTATTTGGAGGAACAGCAGAGTTTTTCGCACTCAGTTTTAAAGAAGCGGGACATGAGTCTTGGTACTTCATTTATGTCACCATTTTAATTTCTATCTCTTTGATTGTTTATATCTTTATGAAAGATACAAAACACCATTCAGAAATTAAAGAACATTAATTTTACTTCGTTAAAAAATCATCGAAAAAGCTTTCTAAATACTCAGCATTGGAAAGCTTTTTTATGCAATATCGACTGACCTAAGATCGTTAAAAAAACGAGCTTATGGCATACTCAATAGAATAATAACGCTTGGAACTTTTGAAGATGAACAATAGATATAAATTGCTTGGCTTAGGTTTTATTGCGCTTGGGCTTGCTGCGTGTCAAAGCACTCCCCTTCAAGACAATGGCTATACAGGCTATCAAATTGAAAGCCAGTCGAAGAATACCGCGACATTGGCTTATACTTTGGCGGGTCGCCAAAACCAACAAAAGGATGAAAATAAATTACAGCGTGCATGTCAAAAAGTTCTAGGCGCAAATAAACAATACACCTTAAGTATTTTAAGTATCAATGAAATTGTAAATCCTGCCACTCAACCCGAGAAATTTGGTCGTCAAATTGGCAACAGCCGTACCAGCATTGGGCTATCGAATACGCCCGACCTATACAACAGCGAAGATTATGCAACTCGCCAAGCCTTAGATGCTCGTCCGAGTACATTACGTGTGGTTCGTTATACGTGTTCTTAAATAAAAATAATCTTTATAAGACGCTGATTACAGCGTCTTATAAAAACTGACATTACGAAATTCTTTCGACTCATCCAAATCAGGCCAAGTGGTGGCACTACGTTCATCCAATTTTTGATACTTCGGATGACTAAAGTTTTTCACTCGACTGTCTGCCACCCAAACTTCTGGCGCAAATTTTAAAAATTCATCTAAGAAAAAACGATTACATTGATCATAAAGTACATCCGCAGCCAAGAGCACATCGACTTGTTCGGCTTTGATACAGATCATCTAAATATTCAAGTTCCACATCATTTAATTCAGCATTGGCACGACAGGAATCCAAACTGATTGGATCTATATCACAACAGATAACGCGTTTTGCCCCTGCCATTTTCGCTGCAATCGCCACGACACCCGATCCTGCACCAAAGTCCAGAACAACTTTATCTTTGACATGATGCGGCTCTGCAAGCAACCACTGTGCCATTGCCAACCCTGAAGCCCAACAGAAGATCCAATACGGCGTATCGTTCCAAATACGACGAATCACTTCATCATCCAAGCGATCGGTTGGAAATACAGGTGGAATGAGCCACAGTGAAATGGGTGTCTCAGGAAGTTGCTGAGCTAAAAGCTCACAATTTGGAATCACCTCATGCAAGGCTTTTAGCAAATGTTCAGGTGCTTGAGGAAATTGGAAAGTACAGCTCATTCAAATAAAACCTAATTCATTATTTAAGAATTAATTCACAGTATTCAGATACACGTAAATGTCATCCACAACTGTCCGAGGCAGACTTTCATATAAAGCGTAAAGTTTCTGCGATTAATCAAATACTCGAAAACATTTGACGAGTTTTGTGGATGACAATGGTTTTCTTGCGATGCTCGCATCTCATTTTGCCAAAACAAAAGTAGGTCGAACCGAAGGTTAGTCCTAACATTCAAAGCCTAAAGAAAAGACTCCGCCATTCCACTTTTCATTCATATTTCAGATAAAATTTAAAATAAAAGCTGCATAGGTCAATTACCCATGCAGCTTTTATGACTTAGATTAAAAAATTAACCTAAAGCTTTTTCAGCAGCTTCAACCGTTTGACGAATCAACGTGGTAATGGTCATTGGCCCTACACCACCCGGAACAGGTGTATACGCAGATGCCACATCTTCAATACCCACCAATTGAATATCACCCACACCGCCGCCATCACGTGGATGGAAACCAGCATCGACCACCACAGCGCCTTGTTTAATCCAGTCTTTTTGGATCAATTCAGCTTTACCCACCGCACCGACAATAATATCCGCTTGTTTTACAAGTTCTGGAAGATTTTTGGTACGTGAATGGCAAATCGTGACTGTTGCATTGGCTTGCAACAACATCATCTGCCATTGGTTTACCCAAAATTGCAGAACGACCAACAACAACCGCATGTTGACCTGCAATTTCAATGTTATTTTCTTTTAGAATGGTCATGATGCCGGCAGGCGTTGCAGAACCATACGCTGCTTCACCCATTGCCATACGACCAAAACCAAGGCAAGTTACGCCATCGACGTCTTTTGCAAGTGAGATTGCATCGAAACATGCACGCTCATCAATTTGCTCTGGTACTGGATGTTGCAACAAAATACCGTGAACATCTGGATTGGCATTGAGTTTCTCAATTTCTGCCAAAAGCTGTTCAGTGGTGGTTTCTTTACCTAATTCAACTTTTAATGAATCCATACCGACACGGCGGCAAGCATTGCCTTTCATGCGCACATACGTTGCAGATGCACCATCATCACCGACCAAAATCGTCGCAAGAATTGGGGTACGACCTGTTTTTGCTTTTAACGCGTCTACACGTGTTAACAAGTCAGCTTCAATTTGTTTTGCCAATGCACGACCATCTAAAACTAATGCCACGGCACATCTCCAGAGTAGATATGAATCAATTTCGCAAATAATACATCATTATTTCGGTAATTTTATTCTATATGCCGATTTTATGTGCATATACACTATTTATAGTATTGTTTTTTTTTCAAAGGTTGCTAATATACGCATCAACAAGACATGGCGGGGTGGCAGAGTGGTCATGCAGCGGACTGCAACTCCGTGTACGCCGGTTCGATTCCGACCTCCGCCTCCATCTTGTTAAAATGCCCGAGTGGTGAAATCGGTAGACACAGGGGATTTAAAATCCCCCGCCCACAAAGCGTGCCAGTTCGAGTCTGGCCTCGGGCACCATTTTAATACTTCTTAAAATGGTGCAATAAAAATCCCAGCTTATGCTGGTTTTTTTATGTCTGAAATTTGAGTTTAACAGTATTTATATAATAAAAAATTCAGCGATTTATTTCCATCTTATTTCTTATTTAATCCCCTCTTACGCAGCAACACTGCCCACCTTTTAAAACAGAAAAAAATCCCTCTTTAATTACAGAGGGATTTAAGAAGACTTAAATTTTTAAATCACTTCCACCACAATCTTACCAACATGATCCCCTATATCCATCGCAATATGCGCATCGACAATTTGATCAAACTTAAAGGTCTTGTAGATCATGGGTAAGCATTCACCTTTTGCCCAAAGTGGTGCAACAGTGTCTTTTAAGCCTTGGGCAATTTCAGCTTTTTCAGCCGTGGTACGCGCTCGCATAGTTGAACCGGTAATGGTCAAGCGTTTCATCATAATTTGACCGAGTTTTACATCTTTGGCTTTTGCCCCACCCAAAAATGCGATATAGACCAAACGACCATCACGACGTAAAAGATTTAAATTACGTTCTAAATAAGGTGCACCGACCATATCTAAAATCATATCTACACCACCATTATCCGTTTTCTCATTAATCACTTGTTCGAAGTCTTGAGTTTTATAGTTAATGGCAGTTGTAAGCTGTGAAATAGCAGCAACCTTGTCATCCGAACCGACCGTTGCAAAAGTTTTAAGACCAAGTGCTTTACACAGCATCAATGCAGTCGTACCAATCCCACTGGTTCCACCATGAACCAAAATGGTTTCACCTGCTTTGGCTTTACGCCATTTGGAATACATTCGCCCATACGGTAAAGAAGGTTTCAGGAATAGCCGCCGCTTGGCTAAAACTGACATTTTCAGGAATGTTCAAAGTTTGGCTTTCAGGCACAACGCAATATTCTGCATAGCCACCGCCATTAGTAAGACCACAAACTTTATCACCCACTTTAAACTGAGTAACATTTTCACCGACTGCAACAATTTCCCCAGCCACTTCCAAGCCCGGTACAGGTGTTACGCCTTTAGGCATTGGGTATAAGCCTTGACGCTGTAAGATGTCTGGACGGTTAATACCAAAGGCATGCACTTTAACTAAAACTTCATCTGCTTGTGCAGTGGGAATAGCAACCGTTTCATAGGCTAATTTTTCTGGGCCACCAGCTTCGGTAATGATGATGTGTTGCATGGTTGCTTGTGACATGTGCTTTCCCTATTCGTTACTTTTCATATTTTATTAGCTTATTTGAACATAGATAGAGAAAGGAATGAAGTCAGGTCGGACTTATGTCTTAAGCCGACTTCATCAAGATAAAAATATCTGTGCTTTATCTAACTTTATCTGCATTATTTTGCTGAATGATTAGCTGAAGCAACAAAAGGCATCAGTAATTTACGAACCAAAGGAATAAAGACCAGAATTAATGGAAAAGCCACTAACCAAGACAATGCCCACGTATGCAACCAAATCGAAATAAATCCATCGACCAAGCCTTTATTCATCAATAGGTTAAAGCACGACAGTGCACCACTCATAACACATGACAGGATTAGAGGCATGAGCCAAACCATGTGTTTAGGATGAAATTTTGGAAGAGAATTTGACATAAAATACCTGAGGGATATGGATTAAATAAGCACTTAGCTTTCTTTTGGGGCAGATTTTTTCAGTGCCTGAATAAATTGCACAAACTGAGGCATAAACTCTTTAAACAAAGGTACATCTTTATTTTCCAGTAACACTTCACCCAACAGTTTTAGTCCAACTGCGAAAGCCTTTGCAGATTCATCATCAACCAGTTCTGTTTTCTGCACATGCGCCAATAATTTAAAAATATCATCATGGTTATGGCTTTAAACTGCAATGCTTCTGTATACATAGATGGATTGCCTTGTGCATCTGCAATATGTTTTACAGTTACTTCATATTCATGTTGTTTCATATTTCTCTCCTACAAGCGGCCAATATTTACCGCTGCTTGATCGATTTGTTTTGCAATTAGACGGACTTCTTCTACACTGATTTCTGATTTTTCAGCTTTAGGCGTAAAGAGGTTTTTAGATTTTCCATCGCACGATGAATGTCGATGTATTGCTGATTATTTTGAATTTCGCGTCGGGTTTCGATTCGACCTAGAATTTTTTCGACTTGTGCTTGCTGAGCATTTAAATGCTCTACGCCTGTTTGGCTGATGCTGTATTGCTTACGGTCACCTTCGATTTTTTCTGCGGAGATGAACTGCATATCTTCTAGATAATTCAGTGTTGGATAAATCGTGCCTGCACTGGGGGTGTAACCGCCACCAACGATCTCACCTATTTCTTTAATAATTTCATAGCCGTGCTTAGGTGCGAGCGAGATAAGATGCAACACCACAAGCTTCATATGCCCTGCTTCAAACAAGCGGTTTTTGCGTGGTGTTTGGGTACTTTCGAGATTTGAAAGCAGTTCTGAATTGGGAGTTTTAGACATAAAAAAGATATAGCTTAATTTAATTAAGATATATCTTATCAGGTTTTTCTATTTTTATTATATATTTTATAATGATAAAATATCCAAGATATTAAAGGGATAAATTCATGCACATTGTTCTAAAAGATAATAACACTCAACAAAATTTTACATTCAATGATCAAAATATTATTAGTAGCTTTGCAAGAAAAAATTTAGAATTTTGCCCTGTTTTTATTGGCTTTGTCATTTATGATCAGCTTAAAAAACAGTTTATTGATGATATTAATTTGGTTGAGAGTAAAGTTTTCTATACCTCAGATAAATCTCAAAGTTTACTGTTTCATAATTTCAAACTCATCAAACAAGTAAACCAACTCATTCGTTCTAAAATTACTGTATTTGCATTTTTTGATTTAAAAGAACAGCCCTTTTTACATTTACAAGAGTTGTTTAATTTTAACGGTGCTTTTAGCATTGACTTCCCTTATATTCAAGGCACAGATCAACCCAAGATTCTACAACTCATCCATACAACTCAGTTTCAACAATTAGGGCTGAATCATATTTTAGCTTATTTTGAAAAACATCAAATCCCCTTAAGTTTTACAAATTTATTTGGTGTTTTGTCTGCCTATCATGGTTCTGCTTTAAACGCTTTTGCAAATTTTCTCTACGACTCTGCAAAAACAACCGAAGAGTTACAACAATTACAACAACTCAATGTATTTAGAAGCCCTAAGATGCAGAATCTATTACAGCAAAGTATTGAAAATAAATCTAAAAAACAGCGATTTTTTAAAATCGAAAATGATCAATTTTTTTATGATGGAAAAATCCAAGTTTTAAAAGATGCCTTACAAAACATACAAAACTGCTATTACCGTTGCCAAATCTCTAATGTAAAAGAATACTTACCTGAACATCGTTATTTATTTCATGTTTTATTCCGCTTTCAAGAGGATTATCTGATTAAATTAAAATTATCGCAGTGTTTCAATATAGAAAAACTCAGTAATGAATTTAATCAAAATATCTTCAAAGTTTATGCCAGTGATGACATTTTAAAATTTAAATCATTTTGTAAAAAAATAATAGATATGCTGGAAAAAACTCTTCAGTTTTATGAAAATGCATATAAAGCATCTATCAAGAAATCAGAGTTTTCTTCGAATTTAAAGAAAATTAATACACTAAATACAAATTTAAATCAGCAAACTAAAAAACGTTTAGTTGAAATTTCTGTAGAGATTAAAAGACTTAGTAGCTCACATAAAAATATTCATGAATTGCAAAACAAAATTAATGACACTGAATCGAAACTTAAAAAATATGCTATTAGCTTAGAAAAAGACACCATTAACAAAGATGAATACGATACCAAAACTGCAAAACTACAGAAAAAAATAGGATTTATCCAAGCTGAAATCAAGCAAAAACAACAATTAAGTAGCGAAAATATATTACAGATAGAGAAACTTGAGACAGAACATGAGGAACTTAGGCATTATTTTGAAGAAAGTGGAATAGAAGCAGAATACACAAATCATGATGTTAATTTTTCATGCTTAGATATTGATTTTAATAATAAAAATATTGATGAAACGGATCATTTATTAAAATCTTTCATGCTTAATATAGCACAATCTTAGAATTTAAATAATTAATGCAACTTCTACTAAAAAACCCACCTAACGGTGGGTTCCTTTTAAATCAGCTCAGTCTTATAGACGAACCAATTCCACAATTTTTTCAGCAAGCTCTTCAACAGCATCTTGCGTAAACGCGACATCTGTACCTTCAGTCACAGTCGTAATCACCGCAATACCTGTTTCACGAAGCAATGCGACTTGCGCAACATCTAAATCCGCTTTAGCAATCGCAACAATACCTTGTTGAAGCAATAAGCTCTCAAGTGCTTGTGCATTTTCCAAAGCTTTGTTCGACACCGTAATAGACGCAGGTTTTTGACCCAAACGTGCTGCACGGTCTTCTGCTGTTACAGGGTTGCTATGCGCAGACCACTCAACAGATTCTTCCACCATACCCGCACCAATCGTTACGTTATTCAAACGATCAATGAAAATAAACGAACCTGTATAACGGCTGTCTTGATAACGGTCAAACACCACTGGCGCATCAAATTCAACCGTCACATTGGCAATGGCATTTAGATCTAGATGATCCACTTGCATTTGCTCAAGCGTGTTCACATTGGTACGGAAGTTAATGCCTGTCACTTTGGCAGGAACAGTTTGCGTACCAATTTTAATGTTATATAGCTTACCAAGTACCAGCGGTTGATCCGCCATCCATACCACAGTCGCTTTTACAGCACGTGAAATTGCAGGAACACCCTGATCCGCACGTACCAACATATTACCGCGTGATACGTCAATTTCATCGTTTAGCGTTAATGTCACCGCTTGACCTGCAAATGCATGTTCAAGGTTGCCATCAAAAGTCACGATTTCTTTCACCGTTGAAGACTTACCCGATGGTAAAGCAACAACTTTATCGCCCACGTTGATTTCACCCAGTGCAATGGTGCCCGCAAAACCACGGAAGTCGAGGTTTGGACGGTTGACATATTGCACAGGGAAACGGAAATCACGTTGCGCTGTATCGCGGTTAATTTGCACAGACTCAAGCGTACCCATTAAGGTTTCGCCTTTGTACCACGGTGTGTGTTCCGAAACATTCACCACGTTATCGCCATTCAATGCAGAAATAGGCGTAAAGATGATGTTGCTTGGCTTACGGTCACCCAATTGTGCAATGAAAGCCTGCGTATTCAGTTTGAATTTCATTGAAGCGTGCTTCAGAGAACTCAACCAAGTCCATTTTGTTAATCGCAACAACAATGTTCTTAATACCCAACAAGCTTGCAATATACGTGTGACGACGTGTTTGCGTTTGTACGCCATAACGCGCATCAATCAGAATGATCGCAAGGTCACAAGTCGACGCACCTGTTGCCATGTTACGGGTATATTGCTCATGCCCTGGAGTATCGGCAATGATGAACTTACGCTTTTCAGTCGAGAAATAACGATACGCGACATCAATGGTAATGCCCTGCTCACGCTCAGCTTGTAAACCATCTACAAGGAGCGCCAAATCTGGTGCATCGCCCGTTGTACCCACTTTTTTAGAGTCGCGAGTTACGGCTTGCAATTGATCTTCATAAATCAATTTTGAATCATAAAGTAAACGACCAATTAAGGTAGATTTACCATCATCGACATTACCGCAAGTCAAAAAGCGCAATAAGTCTTTATTTTCGTGTTGTTTTAAATAGCCCAAGATATCTTGGCTAATCAGTTCAGATTGATGAGACATTGCTCAAACTCCACAAATTCGTTAGAAATCGGTTTTAATCTCCCTAAATCCCTCTTTTAAAAGAGGGACTGCTCTCAAGGAAATTAGAAATAGCCTTCTTGCTTTTTCTTTTCCATCGAGCCTGCTTCATCATGGTCAATCATACGACCTTGACGTTCAGAGCTTGTGGCAAGCAGCATTTCTTGAATAATTTCCGGTAAGGTATTGGCAGTTGATTCAACCGCACCCGTGAGGGGGTAACACCCTAAAGTACGGAAACGTACCGATTTCATTTGTGGAACTTCACCTTCTTTTAAAGGCATACGCTCATCATCAACCATGATAAGTGTACCGCTACGTTCAACCACAGGACGTTCTGCAGCCAAATATAAAGGCACTAATGGAATACTTTCCAAATAGATGTATTGCCAAATATCAAGCTCAGTCCAGTTTGACAATGGGAACACACGAATACTTTCGCCTTTGTTCACTTTACCGTTGTAAAGATTCCAAAGTTCAGGACGTTGGTTTTTAGGATCCCAACGATGCTTGCTGTCACGAAACGAATAAACACGTTCTTTAGCACGTGATTTTTCTTCATCACGACGTGCGCCACCAAAGGCAGCATCAAAACCGTATTTATCCAAAGCTTGTTTTAAGCCCTGAGTTTTCATGATGTCAGTATATTTAGAACTGCCATGATCAAATGGATTGATCCCAGCGTCTTTACCTTCTTTATTTTGATGCACGATCAAATCGAAACCATGGGTTTTTGCCATGTTGTCGCGGAATGTGATCATTTCGTTAAACTTCCAGCCTGTATCGACATGCAATAGTGGGAATGGAAGTTTTGCAGGATAAAATGCTTTTAACGCAAGATGCAGCATGACTGCCGAATCTTTACCAATAGAATACAACATGACCGGATTTTCAAATTCGGCAGCCACTTCACGGATAATGTGAATACTCTCAGCTTCAAGCTGTTTAAGATGAGTAAGTCTTTCCTTATTTATGGACATTGACAACACCAACTCAGATCAACGTGTACTTATTACACTTTTAAAATATATATATTCATTATAAAGATTTAGTTATCCCAACTATTGCTTGTTTTATTATATTGATATGCAAAATTGTCATATAAAGCTTATCTAATAATGAGTATAAGTTTTTGTTAATGATCAGTTTGATATGCGCGATTATTTTACTCAAACACCACCGATACAACAACTCCGCATTAAAATATCCAAAATATACGCTGATGATCATACGGCTAAAACATGTCTTTTATGCAGTTTGAAAATTTATACCGTAGATCAACACTTCCCGACCTTACGCCTGTTGCATTGATTAAAAATCATATGCCTTAACAGGTCACTAAGCTCATCTTTACAGCATTATTTCGTCTTTTTATTTAGACAGAAGCATTCTTCAATGCTATCTTTAGTTGGGTTTATTTATAAACAAAAATCAATAATATTTAATAATTTATCAATATAAACATAGAGAAAAAAATAATGTGGGAACTTTTTACTCATCCTTCCAATCTCATTTTTAGTGTTTCAATTTGCCTCATGTTGTTATTTGGCATTTTAGAGCTAATTTTGCTGTTATTGGGTGGTGGTTCCCAACGCTTTTTAGAACAACTCTTACCCGATGATTTCACGTCTGCACAACATGCCGAAATTGGGATAGATGCGAATCAGAGTCTGTTTAGCTATGTTTTAGATTGGCTATATTTAGGGCGTGTTCCGTTATTTGTTTGGCTGATTATTTTCTTAACCATTTATGCTTTAACAGGTTTTATCTTACAAAGTATTTTCTATCATTTTACCACGCATTTTTTTAGTGCTTGGATTATTGCACCCGCCTGTTTATTCATCAGCATACCTTTTGTGCGTTATAACATCATGATTATGAATAAAATTTTTCCGCAAGATGAAACCACGGCTCTTTATAACGAAGAATTCATTGGACGCACGGCGGTGATTATTTTGGGTGAAGCCAAAGTAAATTCACCCGCGCAAGCCAAAGTCAAAGATCAATTTGGGCAAATGCACTATGTCATGGTTGAACCTGAACAAAATGAAATTTTTCATCAAGGTCAATCTGTGGTATTAACCCAAAAAACTAAAATCGGTTTTCAAGCCATGACCCTTTAATTTCTTACTTTCAATAAAATTGCCAGACTTTATCAATGCTCAAGTAAAGAAATTTCTTTTGTCCGTACAGGTTTTGGCGAGGAAAAGTCAACAGTGTACAAGGTGAAGGAACATCTGAACATGGACAAACCACCTTGTCTGATCAGGTGGTGATATTAATGGCTTAACTCAAAGTTTAAGACCTCAAATGACTTCAGCAAAGTAAGTCTTTAAAGTCTAAAAAATGCTGCGTCTAAACGGCATTTTTTATTTAAAATCGAATAAATTTCATACAATTCATCTGCATAAACTTACTTGATTTATACCTATGGAAAGCTCCATTATCTGCTGATACTGCATATCTAGAGCATAATAATGACTCACTCTATTTACCCAGCCTTAAGATTTAAAAAAAATGCAAAAGCGGCATTTGAATGGTACTGCTCCATTTTTCCAAATAGCCAAATTACACAAGAACATGACACGGCGATAAAAGCCCAATTTTCAGGTGTTCCATTTCTAGGAATTAATGGTGGTCCTCCTTTCACAACCAATCCCTCTATTTCTTTTATGGTGATTTGCGAAAGTCGAGCTGAAATTGATGAATATTGGCAGCGATTAATTGATGGTGGCTTCGCACGAATGAAATTGGATCAATATCCTTGGAGTGATTATTACGGCTGGCTGCAAGACCAACATGGTTTTAACTGGCAACTCTATTTAGGCAAATTATCGGCTGTCAATCAGCAAAAAATTATCCCGACGCTGATGTATTGCGGTTCATATCAAGGACAGTGCCAAGCCGCATTGAATTTCTATCAAAGTCTATTTAAAAACTTTCAGTCTCAAGGCATTTTAAAATATAGCGAAGGAGAATATGTGGGACAAGTGAAGCATGCACAATTTATAGCCAATGACCTGACCTTAATGGCAATGGACAGTGGCATTCAACAAAATTTCGAATTTAGTGAAGCTGTCTCCTTAGTCATTGAATGCAAAGATCAAGCTGAAATTGACGCTTACTGGAATGCCATCACCTTGCATGGCACTGAAGACCATTGCAGTTGGTGTAAAGATCAGTTTGGTGTCAGTTGGCAAATTGTCCCACAAAATTTATGGGAAATTTTAACGAACAACCCAGATGCACTCACCGCATTATTTAAAATGAAAAAACTGATCATTCAAGATTTACTTCAAACGACCTAACTTTTTATTAACAATAATTTGACCACCAAATCGCCACTTTGGGATTTTCATTTTCGATAACTCAATAGGCAGTGCAATCCTTCATTCACTAAAAAAGAGTACAATTCAAAATGATTAATTTTAAAAATTTATACAAAAACCGTTTTGTTCACTGTCTTTATTTGAGTTTAGGTTATTTTCCTTTATCGACAGCAGCGGGTTTGGTTGAAATCAAAAACCACCCCATCAATGATATTGTTCAACAATATCAATCCTCTAAAACTACGGTAGCGCCAAAGACAACAAGCAAAATTGATCAAATGCGGATTATGCATATCGATATTGACTATGTTTATGATAACGACAAACAACAACAACAACAAAATATTCAAGCGTTATTGAAACGCATAAACGTGATTCAACCCAATACCATTTTTTTGCAAGCTTTTGCTGATCCCGATGCCAATGGCTCTACAGATCAAGTTTATTTTAAAAACAGACACATCCCATTAAGAGAGAATCTTTTTCCCACGCTTGTCAGCCAAATTCGTAGCTCAACGCAGGTTAAACATATTTACGCATGGCTGCCCTTAATGGCTTGGGAATTTCCTAAACGCTACAAGCTTACCTATGTTTCACACAGTGACGGTGGAAAGCAAGGCTATATTCGGGTTTCACCATTTGATCCAAAAAACCTTAAATATGTCTCTGAAATTTATTTAGATTTTATGGCATCAAATTCAGTCGATGGGATACTCTATCATGATGATGTTACCCTCAGTGATTATGAGGATTCTTCTAACATCGCCAAAAAAATGTACCAGTCTTGGGGCTTTAATTCTGACCAGTTATTAAAACAATCGAAGCGTCCAAAACAATCACAATTAGCTCAATTCAAAACAGCCTATTTAGATCAATTTGCTGACGGCATTAGTAAAATTATCAAACAACAACAACCCAATATGCTCACTGCACGAAA
The DNA here is from genome assembly GCA_963812025.1 of uncultured Gammaproteobacteria bacterium. Lineage (GTDB taxonomy): Bacteria > Pseudomonadota > Gammaproteobacteria > Pseudomonadales > Moraxellaceae > Acinetobacter. The sequence goes on along the minus strand of CAWETQ010000001.1, from coordinate 99,564 downwards.
TATGTATGCACCTGTGGTCTTAGATCCTGAAAGTGAAAATTGGTTTAGCCAGTCTATGCCCAGCACCTATCAATACTATGACTACAATGCCATCATGGCGATGCCATATATGGAAGAAGCAGATGATCATCAACAATTTTATTTAGACTTAATTCAGCAGAGTAAAAAATACGACCCAACATTGGATCGTACTATTTTTGAACTTCAAGCCGTGAATTGGATCAATAATCAAAAACTTTCAACTCAAGAAATTACCGAGACCATCAAGTTTTTAGAAAAAAACGGGGTAAAACATATTGGTTATTACCCCGATGATTTTGTCAGTGAACACCCTCAACCATCTAAGCTGAAATCCGCTTTTTTAACTGATGATTAGCCTCAAAGAATTCAAGCATCCCTTTATTATCATAATAAAGGGTCAGGTTTTTGGCTTGTTGCATCGTTAAAATATCTGCTGTATTGACTTTAAAACTTATCGCAAGCTGTTGTTCATCTACTGCTACTGGCGCAGTACGGCGCTCGTCACCAGCAAAGCGAACCCAATTGTAACTTGCCCAAAGGAGTAGCACACAAATAGAGAGTAAAATCATCACGATGATATTCATTAAACTTAACTGACTATTCGGTGCTGCTTGTACCACCATTTGCTCATAAATTGTTTTGCCTTCAAACCACCAAAAAAACACCGTAATCAGCGGCATAAATAACCACATAAAGATAAACCAACCCGCAATTTGCAAACTATAGCCCACGCTCTTATTGCGTACATATTCAGGTCGGTCAATATATTCAGGAAGCTCTAACTTTGACTCATCTTTAATAAGGAAAGTTTCTTTTACACTAGTCATTTTCTGGCTCTCCTCTAAATCCACGGTCTGGGCTAACCCATCGCGCACGTTTTTGAGTTTTGAAAATTGTTTTAGGTAATGCAACAACTGTGGTCAACATCGTCAGAATCCAGAAGAACAAAGGATACCAAATAACCCAAAAATAGTTCCTGAAGATTCGGTTTTTATCGTATGGCTTATCAATACATAAGCTCACAAAGAATTGGATCAGACAGGTCAATCCTAGAATGATCCCGTACCATTGAGGAAAGAGTGATTGAATTGCCCACTCGCCTGGTAACGAGAAAAATAGACCATATAAATATAAAACAATAATACCAAACATCACATATGCCCAAATTACACTAATCACTGACTCCAGTGCAATCGGCCACATACGGCGTAAATTCCATTTAAATAAACGTGGAAGATAAGCAAATAACACTTCAACGCCACCTTGAGCCCAACGTAGACGTTGCTTCCATAGCCCACTTAACGTTTCTGGCATATAGATATAACACAGTGCTCTGGGTACATATTGCAGTTCCCAATGATCAAACTGCAAACGCCACGACACATCAATATCTTCCGTGATCATATCGTCACGCCAATAACCAATGCGGTCTAATGCCGTTTTACGAAAACCTGCGATTGCCCCCGATATGGTAAAAATACGCCCATAGGTTCGTTGTGCACGTTTAATCAGCCCGATGATAGATGAAAACTCACCCACCTGAATTTTACCTAGAATACTTGATCGGTTGACAATACGCGGATTGCCCGTCACAGCGCCAACGCGAGGATAACGGGTTAAATGGTGCATCATCCATAACACCGCATATGGATGTAACAAGGCATCACCATCAATACAGATCAAATATTCATTTTTACTGACCATTGCACCTGCACGCAAGGCATAAGCCTTACCTTGGTTTTCAGCCAAATGAACCACTCTTAGCTTTGGATATTGCAATAAAAGCTCATCTAAAATTTCAGCAGTTGCATCCTTACTGCCATCATTGACTGCAATCACTTCAAAATCTGGATACTGGGTTTGCATCGCAAATTTAATCGTATCTCTGACCTGCGCTTCTTCATTAAAACAAGGAATAATAATACTGCAAGCATGCTCACTGGGTTCTGGTAGTTCAGGTTGTTTACGTTCGTGTTTTAAATAGAACCAAATTCCACCGGCAATCCATAGCCAAGCCATAAATAGTGGGTAGAAGAAAGCAAAGCCAAAATAAAAATCGCTGAATTGAAGTAGATTTAAATTTTCCATTATTTTCTCTCCTTAACATTAGCTTGTTCATAAGGATTAAGATAAGTTAATGGACTATTATTCGAGCTTAACTCTCTATAAAGATTTTCCTGAACACGCTGTCCTTCTGCCAATCGGTAATTATCAATACCAATTTTTTGTATCGCTAATTTTTTTAACATTTGATAATCGCGTTGATACTGTTTCCATTCTTTTTTTGATGCATTTGGATCGACCGTAAAACTGAAAATCAACCGTTGCTTTTGTTGATCACTCAACTTTTCCAACTGTTTTTGTACGGCTTTAAATATCTCAGGATGACGTACTGGATCAAATTCAACATAGAGGTAATCACTATAATTTAAGCTATGTTCGAGTAAAGGTTTCAGCCCCTCGACCTGCTTATCTTTCAAACTCATTTTCAATGCAGTTTGATAGTTATTACTAATATTTGTGTAATATTTTGCCTGTGCTTTGGTTCGTTCTTTAATTTTAAAAACTTGATTAATTTTCTGGATACAAGCAGCATCCCATGTTTTATTTTGAACAGCACATAAAAACTCATCGCCAGTTTCGATCATTAAGCCTTCAATTGAAGAATTATTTTTGACCAAGTCGGCGGTTAAATCTGCAAGATTTAAACCTTGTTTTGTTTCCAAACTCACGGGTAGCTCTGCGTATACACGATTATTAATACGTGTACGTGCTTGCCAAACGGTACGATTAAGTAAATCTTGACTCATTTTCAATTGACGGTTTGGAAAATAAGCAACATCGATTTTTCCATCACCATTTTGATCAGCCACTGTTTTTAATAAAATAGTATTGCTGTTTAATGAATTGACTTGATCTAAAAACTTACCCAATTTTTGATCAAAAACTTGCGTATTTGGACTCAGCATTTCTGCTAAATCGAAACGAATAAAACTTTTGCGTTGCTTATAGTCAGCACGTGCAAAAGTCAAAAAATCCATCATTTCCTCATGAATCATTTCAGGTGATGGATTGTTCATAATCAAGCCACGTTGATAGGTTACCCCCGCGTCTGCCAAGGTCGACATACTGCCCAAGCTAAAGGACATGGGCAACCCTGCCTTTTCCGCAAGTTCTTCACTTTCTTGGGTCACAGCACCATAAGGCCAGAAAATAGCTAAACTATTGATACCCAGTTCAAAATCTAAAGTTTCCTTCGATCGTTTTAAGTCCGCAAAATACTCGATCAGAATAGGCTTGATCAGATTCATAATGAGGCTGTATTGGTGAATATTCACGTGTAATTGCAGCAGGCTGCATACTATTTTGTGGATTAGCCACAATACCTTTATGCATATTGTCTGAATGTGAAACAAATTCAGTTAAACCCGACTGTTGCATTTCACGCATTTGATCCCAATTCATCAAATTATGTTCGCCATAAGCTTGATCGGCATCTTTAGTATTGCCATTAATCCAACTGGTTGGAATTGCAAATACCGCTGGAAAGTTATATTGCTTCAATAAAGGGAAAACTCGGGTATAACTGCTTAATGCCCCATCATCAAACGTGAGTAATACCGATTTAGCTGGCAACCGTTTTTTCTTTTGACGAGCCTGCCATACATCTTCTAAACGAATAGGCTGCCAACCTTCTTGCTGAATCCATGCAAAATATTGTGCTAAATTTTTTGTACTAATTGCATAAAGATCTCGATCCCCTGTTCTTTCAACATCATCTCTCACATCATGAAAAGTCAGTGTGACAAATAAATTATCTGATGTTTCAGGCGCAGTTTTTGTCACATTTTGAGCCAAACTCACTGTAGGAACGACTAAAACTATTGTTAAAATTGAAGAAAATAAACTTTTTGCAATTTTTTTCATTAAAAATTCCCCTTAAAGCCAACAGTTGCATAAGTTCTTTTTTCATCCTCCCCATCATACGGATGTGTTCCCCACCCTATGCCATAATTCAAATTCCAAGTTCGAGAAATTTGCCAATCATGTTGATAAAAAACGTTATAAATCATTTCTGAGGAAAATGCTGTTTGTCCAAAAGTCCCAATAGTCGCTTCAAAATGTTGTGTGAAATTCCGGTCATGTCTACGCCAAGTAATCCAGTCATGTTGTAAAGTCAGTTCTGCGCTATAACTTTCTTTAGGATTAAAATAATCGACCAGTACATCATCATTTTTACTGTAATAGCCCCCTAAAGTGACACTGGTAAGATTATGTGGTGCCGCAAAAATCCGTTGTTTAACGTAGCCAGTGATTTCATGACGGGTGTTGCCATCATCAATATCGGTTAATTGATATGTTGTCCCCGCTTCTCGAGATTCATTTGCTTGCCAGTTCAGCCCCAACGTATAAGATTGACCTTCGTTGCCTTTTTTGATTGCTTGTAATGGAATATCAGCCTGACTATTCAAGCCTAAAACATACTGCCAATGGTCACCCAACCATTGCGACCAATTGAGTTCAACCCCAAAACGATCATTACCGCCATCGACACTTTGAGACAGCAAAATATTTGCAGCTTTACGATGCGATTCCCATTCAAGACCCAGTCCTACGCGTTGATCATCAATTTTGCCCTCGGTATAGTCAGCCGAACGTATACTATGATCGGCATAAGCACGAAAAGTATCGTAAAACCATGGACTATTAATACGGGTCAAGTTTTCCTGTTCACGACTTCCTTTCAAACTATTAAGCAAAGCCGTATTGTTAGAGTCATTTTTTGCAAAAGTACTCAAATGTTGAATCGATGCACGATCACGATCATCAAGTTCTTTTTTACTCTTTATCACACCCGAATCTCCGGGCATCGCTTCCATAAGATAAACATTCAGCCTACGCCATTCTGGAATGTTACCCAAGGCTTGCATATTCTGTAAGTTATTGATTCGTATGGCTTGATCAACAGGTTCAACGCCATCCCACAGTGCCAATGTCTCTTCGGAACGCTGTGGTTGTTCACGCCAGCGTTGTACCTGTGCAAGGTTATTTTGATAAATGATATTACTTGGCGCTTTTGCAACGAGTTTTTCAAAATACGCTTCAGCTTTAGCATACTCATGACGATAAACATAATTGAGACCCACTAAGCCTATATATTCAATACGGTCATCATGGGTCACTTTATCAACCCCTTTTGCATTACTGTATTGAAAAGTAGGCAATAATTTATCCATATCTAAGATTAATTGATTCGCTTCTTTATACCTTTCTTGTTCAATTAAGGCGTAATACAAGCCAGAATAAACTTCATAGGTTTGATAGTTTTTTTCCTTCAATAAACCTCTATATAGTGCTTCAGCCAATTTAGGTTGCTGATTTTTAAAATAGGCATCGGCAATCGCTTGGCGTACATAGGGAGGCATTTTCTCGATCGGTAAGCCAATTTTTGGAATTTGCTCAAGCACTTTTCCAGACAAATTTCGCTCATTTAAAGCATAGATATATTCATAGTAAAATTGACGTTTGATATTGATATCATTAGGCAGTTGTGGTTCAAACTTCGCCATATCAGCTAAAACTTGATTGAGTTGTTTATACGCAATATTTCCACGATCACGATAAGTTAAAACCTTGTAATACTGCACTGCATTCTGAATACGTTGAGTGAATTCACTAATTTTGGCATTGGCTCTAAGTTGAGGTTGTTTTCTCAGTGCTTCATTATTTTGAATATATTTTTCAGCCTTCGCATAATCAGCATTTGCCATGAGTGCCAAGACATACTGTTCTTGCGTACTGATATTGGGATTCTTTTCAACGGCTAGACTAGCGACATTCAATGCCTCAATCGGCATATCTAACATGCGATAGGCATAAGCAAGTTGCGCTAAATAATCAGGGTCAACATAATTGATATCAATCTGAGACAGTGTTTTTTTCGATTCAAGGGTTTTTCCTGCTTCTGCCTGTAATACCCCGATCCACACCACCCACATTTGATTTTGATCGGTCTCAGCGAATTTTTTTGCCCATTGTTCTGCTAATTCAAATTTTTTCAAATCCCGTAATGCTTTAATGACATTCACTTTTCCGTATTCTGGAAATTGTGTATTTTGTATACCACTCAGATATTTAATATCAGATTCTACAAATTTTTTATTTTCATAGGCGATTACAACAAAGTCAGCAATCAATTTCTGATCATCGGGTTGCTGCACGAGTAATTGTCTGAGTTTTTGCAAACCCGCATCCACTTGCCCTTGCTTGATCAAATTTACCGTTTCTTCACGTTGCGGGTCAGAGTCCCTATATAACAATTCTGCATGCAACAATGTAGAAAACAGTAAAGTTCCACAAGATAGCGTAAGTATATTTAATTTAGAATTCATCTTATTCATAGTTAAAGTACTCTTAATTCATTGTTATTAATTGTTGTATTCCCAAATAAACAATACGCTCAAACCTACTGACCTCAACCACCTTTCATGTTTAATTTTGTATTTTTATTAACCAATATGATACATGTCACATTAATTTAACACTGGAATGTATCTATATCTTCCTAATTTTATATTTTCTAAAAAAGTGTTTTATTTAGGGTCTGTTAACATTGCAGCCATGCCTTGCATTATGCGCTAAATTCATCATTTTAAATTTCATCCTCAGCTATTGCTTGTAGTGCCATAAATATCACGCAATAAAAAACCCTCAATCAATTGAGGGTTTTTTTTAGTCCTTTTTGAATTAAAGCAAACCTTTTTCTTTTAGTACCGCATACATAGTCGAACCCAGTTCTGCTGGGCTACGTGTATAAGCCATACCTGCTTTTTCAAAGGCCGCAAATTTTTCCTCAGCAGTTCCTTTACCACCCGAAATAATTGCACCCGCATGACCCATTCGCTTGCCTTTAGGCGCAGTTACCCCTGCAATATAACCCACAACTGGCTTCGTCACGTTGGATTGAATATATTCCGCAGCTTCTTCTTCAGCAGTACCACCAATTTCACCAATCATAATAATGGCTTCTGTTTGTGGATCTTCTTGGAACAGTTTCAAGCAATCAATTTGATTCATACCCGGAATTGGATCCCCACCAATACCAATACAGGTTGACTGACCTAAACCGAGTTTGGTGGTTTGCGCACACCGCTTCATACGTTAATGTGCCTGAACGCGAGATAATCCCGATTTTACCCGGCTGATGAATATGACCCGGCATAATGCCGATTTTACATTCACCCGGTGTGATAATCCCCGGACAGTTTGGCCCAATGAGGCGCACATTATTACCATATGTTTCAAGGTAGCGTTTTGCTTTGAGCATATCTAAAGTCGGTACGCCCTCAGTAATCACCACAATCAATTCAACACCTGAATCCACTGCTTCCACAATTGAATCCAATACGAATGGTGCCGGAACATAAATCACGGAAGCATCCGCACCGGTCGAATTAACCGCCTCTTTCATGGTGTTAAATACAGGAAGATCTAAATGAACCTGACCACCTTTTCCGGGTGTTACACCACCCACGACTTTTGTACCGTAATCGAGTGCCTGTCCTGAATGAAAAGTACCATTTTTACCGGTAAAGCCTTGTACCAATACTTTGGTGTTTTTATTTACTAATACGCTCATGATTGATACTCCTTACGCTTTCACTGCAGCAACAACTTTTTCTGCGGCATCAGCAAGCCCATTCGCAGAAATCAATTTCAAACCCGATTCATCCAGTAATTTTGCACCTAACTCTGCATTGTTGCCTTCTAAGCGAACCACCACAGGTACAGTGACATTTACTTCTTGAACCGCTGCAATAATTGCTTCAGCAATCATGTCACAACGTACAATTCCACCAAAAATATTGATCAGAACAGCTTGAACCGAGCTATCTGATAAAATAATTTTAAAGGCTTCAATCACACGTTCTTTGGTTGCACCACCACCGACATCAAGGAAGTTTGCAGGCTGACCACCATACAATTTAATGATGTCCATGGTCGCCATTGCCAAACCTGCACCATTGACCATACAACCAATATTGCCTTCAAGTGCTACATAGTTCAGGTCAAACTCAGATGCTTTCAGCTCACGCTCATTTTCTTGCGACTTATCACGTAGCGCGGCAATGCTAGGTAAACCATACAATGCATTTGAGTCGATACCCACTTTGGCATCGACACACAGAATGTCACCATTTTCACGTACAGATAATGGGTTAATTTCAAACAAAGCAAAATCATTTTCAATAAATGCCGCATAAGCCGCAGTCATCACTTGAACAAATTGATTGATTTGTCCACCTTTTAAATTCAGTGCAAAAGCGACTTCACGGGCTTGAAATGGCTGTAATCCAACCAAAGGATCAACTTCAACTTTAATAATTTTTTCAGGTGTTTCTTCCGCGACTTTTTCAATTTCGACACCACCTTCTGTGGATGCCATAAATGTCACTCGACGAGATGAACGATCCACCACTGCACCCAAATACAGTTCACGTTCAACCGGATAAACATCTTCACAAACAAGGATACTATTTACAGGCTGACCATTGGCATCGGTTTGATAAGTCACTAAACGTGTACCAATAATTTGATTGGCATAATCAGCAGCTTCTTGCGCTGACTTTACCACTTTCACACCACCTGCTTTACCTCGACCACCGGCATGTACTTGGGCTTTCATCACCGCAAACTTACCACCGAGTTGCTCAAAGGCTTTTACCGCTTCTTCTGCATTTGTTGCGAGTACACCTTCTTGAACTGGCATACCATATTTTTTTAATAACGCTTTTGCTTGATACTCATGTAAATTCATTGAATAACCTTTTATTACTTCTTTGCTTTGTTATAACAAACCAACACCCAGACATCCGTCAAAGCAGTATTGGCATTTTTTAAAATCTTTCTTATCTTTATTTTTAGATGATTATTCCAATAAAAACAACCATTAAATGTAAAAAGAGCGACCTAAGTCGCTCTTTTTTTCATCTTATTTACGTTTACGCTGAATCGCGTGAATCGCACGTCCATCGACTGCAAGTGCAGCTTCATGAACCACTTCAGAGAATGTTGGGTGACCGAAAGTCATCAATTGTAGGTCTTCAATAGAAGATACAAACTCAAGTGCAATCATACCTTGGTGTACGATGTCAGACGCAGCAGGTCCAATCACATGCATACCCAATAAACGATCTGTTTTCGCATCAGCTACAAACTTCACAAAACCAGCATTTTCACCAGCAGCCATTGCACGGCCATTTGCAGCGAAACCGAATTGACCCGTTTTCACTTCATGGCCTTTCTCGATCGCTTGCTGTTCTGTCAAACCGACCCACGCCGCTTCTGGGTGTGTGTAGATCACAGAAATGATCGTGTCATAGTTGACTTGAGCTGCATGACCGTGAATACGTTCAACAGCCATTACGCCTTCTTCCATTGCTTTATGTGCAAGCATTGGACCACGTACCAAGTCACCAATCGCATATACACCTTCAACAGAAGTTGCACACCAATCGTTGACTTCAACTAAACCACGTTCAGTCAGTTTAATACCGCAATCATCAGCCAATAGACCTTCAGCATAGGCACGACGACCGACACAAACGATCAACTTGTCGAAAGTTTGAGTTTTGTCTTCACCGCCTTGGGTGTACTGAACAGTAACTTCTGAACCATTGACTTCTGTACCAGCAACTTTCGCGCCAACACGAATATCCATACCTTGCTTAGTCAACAGTTTTTGGTAGTCTTTTGCCAAAGCTTTATCAGCCATTGGTAAGAATGCATCCATTGCTTCAAATACAACAACTTCAGCACCCAAACGACGCCATACCGAACCAAGCTCTAGACCAATCACGCCTGCACCAATCACACCTAAACGCTTAGGTACTTCTTGGAATTCTAGTGCGCCAGTTGAGTCAACAATGATGTTTTGATCAACTGGTGCTGATGGGATGTTAATTGGCACAGAACCCGTTGCAAGAATCACGTACTTAGGCTCTAAAACTTGAGTTTCACCTTCGTGAGATACAAATTCTACTTTTTTACCTGCAAGTAATTTACCTGTACCTTTTAACCACTCGATACCGTTACCTTTTAGAAGGCCATCAATACCCATGGTAAGTTGGTCAACAATTTTGTCTTTACGTGCAAGTAATTTTGCAAGATCAAACTTCACGTCACCTGTGGTAATACCATGATCATCTAAGTGATGCACTGTATCTTCATAACGATGTGAAGAGTCAAGCAATGCTTTCGATGGGATACAACCCACGTTTAAGCACGTACCACCTAAAGATGGTTTGCCTTTATGAATGCGTTTTTCAATACAAGCAACTTTAAAACCAAGTTGAGCCGCACGAATCGCCGCTTCATAACCACCTGGTCCACCGCCGATCACAACAAGATCAAACTGTTGAGACATTTTTATCTCCAAATGCGAATTTAAAGGATCACTTTAAATCCGCTTTTATTCGTTATAAATGATGAATTAAAGATCAAGAATAAGTCGAGCTGGTTCTTCTAACAATTCTTTGATTGTTACAAGGAAACCTACAGCTTCTTTACCATCGATTAAACGATGGTCATAAGAAAGCGCTAAGTACATCATTGGCAAGATTTCTACTTGACCATTTACAGCCATCGGGCGCTCTTGGATTTTATGCATACCCAAAATTGCTGTTTGTGGCGTATTCAAGATCGGAGTAGATAATAATGAACCGAAAGTACCACCGTTCGTGATTGTGAACGTACCACCAGTCATATCTTCAATACCAAGCTTACCATCACGCGCTTTACCTGCGTATGCACGGATACCGTTTTCAACTTCAGCATAGTTCATGCGGTCTGTATCACGAAGAACAGGAACCACTAAACCACGTTCAGAAGATACAGCTACACCGATGTCATAATAACCATGATAAACAATATCATCACCATCAATCGATGCGTTTACAGCTGGGTAGCGTTTAAGCGCTTCAGTTGCGGCTTTAACGAAGAATGACATGAAGCCAAGACGTGCACCATGACGTTTTTCGAACGCATCTTTAAATTGTGCACGCATTTCCATGATTGGTTTCATGTTCACTTCGTTAAACGTTGTCAACATTGCAGTTTGTTGCGTAGCAGCAAGCAAACGTTCAGCAACACGTTTACGCAAACGCGTCATCGGAACGCGTTTTTCGATACGTTCACCAATCGCTACACTTAACGGTGCAGCAGCAGGAATCGCTGGTTTAGTTTGATGATTTGCAACATCTTCTTTAGTGATGCGACCACCACGACCAGTACCCGAAACATCACCAGCAGCAATGCCAGTTTCAGTTAAAGCTTTACGTACCGCAGGCGCTTGATCAGATACAGGTTGAGCACGTTCAACTACAGGTGATGCACCTGCTTCAGTTTGAGAAGCCGCTTGTTCAACATTTCCTTGAACTGCTTGAGTTTGAGCAGCGCCAGAAACAGCACCCTCTTCAAACTGTGCGATCACTTCGCTAGAAAGAACGGTATCGCCTTCACCTTTAATGATTGTAACAATCGTACCATCAGCAGGAGCAACAACTTCTAAAACAACTTTATCAGTTTCAATATCACAGATGACTTCATCACGTGATACTGCTTCACCTGGTTGTTTGTGCCAAGTTGCAATTGTTCCGTCAGCAACTGACTCTGGAAATACCGGTGCTTTAATTTCGGTTGCCATTATTTAGAATCTCCTGATTGTTCAGCTACGATCGCTAATGCGTCATTCACGAGCTGAGCTTGTTGTTTTGCATGTAAGTATGGTGAACCACAAGCCGGTGCAGCAGAAGCTTCACGACCTGCATAGCTAATACGAATCTGTTGACCAGATTCCATCACACCTTCATATAAACGTGGTGCGATGAACAACCAAGCGCCTTGGTTTTTCGGCTCTTCCTGACACCAAACCAGTTCTTGGATGTTTGGATAAGTTGCAAGCACTTCGGCAATACGTTGTTCTGGGTACGGATACAATTGTTCAATACGAACAAGTGCAGTGTTCTTGAGTTCTTCTGCACGACGTTTTTCAAGTAAATCGTAGTAAACCTTACCACCACAAAGTACAACACGCGTTACGTCTGCTTTGTTGATTTGATCCACTTCATCAATCACAGTTTGGAATGTACCCGTTGCAAGTTCTTCCAAAGTAGACGTTGCAAGTTTGTGACGAAGCAATGACTTCGGTGAAGTCACGATCATTGGCTTACGAATTGGACGAACCGCTTGACGACGCATAGCATGGAAAATCTGTGCAGGCGTAGTCGGTGTAATCACTTGCATGTTGTCTTCAGCACATAGCTGTAAGAAACGTTCTAAACGTGCAGATGAATGCTCTGGCCCCTGACCTTCAAAACCATGTGGAAGAAGCATGGTTAAACCACACACACGTTCCCATTTGGTTTCACCTGAAGCGATGAATTGGTCAATCACAACCTGTGCACAGTTAGCGAAATCACCAAACTGAGCTTCCCAAATCACCAAGCTTTTCGGTAACGTGGTTGCATAACCATATTCAAACGCAAGAACCGCCATTTCTGACAATAATGAGTCATAAATTGCAGTACGTGGTTGATTTTCTTTAATATGGCAAAGCGGAATATAAACAGAACCATCGACTTGGTTATGTAATTTCGCATGACGATGCGAGAAAGTACCACGACCAACGTCTTCACCCGTTAAACGAACAAGATAACCATCATCAAGAATCGTTGCATAAGCTAAAACTTCTGCAGCGCCCCAGTTCAGTGGCATTTCACCCGTTTGCATCTTCAAGCGATCATCAATCACTTTAGATACCTGACGTTGCATCACGAAGCCTTCAGGAAGCTCGCGCATTTTCGTGCCAAGCTCTTTCAAACGCTCGATTGGGAAAGTGGTATCCCAAACGTCTGTATAATCGTGACCCAAATAAGGTGTCCAATCGACAAACATTTTTTCGTTTGGTTCAAGTACCAATGCGTTCGCAACGTGTTTACCCGCTTCTAGATCTGCACGGTATTTTTCAACCATCGCATCTGCTGAAGAACGGTCTAATACATTTTCTTGAACCAATTGATCAGCATAAAGCGTACGAGTAGTCGCTTTTTTGTTAATCACTTGATACATCATGGGTTGAGTTGCAGCTGGCTCATCCGCTTCGTTATGACCACGACGACGGTAGCAGAACATGTCAATCACAACATCCTTACGGAATGTATGACGGAAATCATGTGCCAATTGAGCAACAAACATTACAGACTCAGGATCATCACCATTGACATGGAAAATTGGTGCCTGAATCATTTTCGCGATGTCGGTACAGTATTCTGTAGAACGCGCATCACGTGGGTCAGATGTGGTAAAACCAACTTGGTTATTTACCACAATATGAACCGTACCACCTACGGTATAACCACGAGTTTGTGACATTTGGAAGGTTTCTTGGTTGACACCTTGACCTGCAAATGCTGCATCACCATGGACAATTACGGGTAATACGTCATCACCACCAATGTCTTTACGACGTACTTGGCGAGCACGTACAGAACCTTCAACTACAGGTCCAACGATTTCTAAATGTGATGGGTTAAACGCCAATGCCAAGTGAACTTCGCCACCTGGAGTCATTACGTTTGAAGAAAAACCTTGGTGGTACTTAACGTCACCAGAACCTTTCTTATGAATTGATTTACCTTCAAACTCACCAAATAAATCAGCAGGGTTTTTACCCATGATGTTTACAAGTAAGTTTAAACGTCCACGGTGTGGCATACCAATCACGACTTCTTTACAACCTACAGCACCTGCACGTTGAATCAGTTCGTTTACCATTGGAATGAAAGACTCACCGCCTTCAACACCAAAACGTTTAGCGCCAACATATTTATTGCCTAGGAATTTTTCTAGACCTTCAGCAGCTGTTAAGCGTTCTAAAACATGTTTTTTCTGGTCAGCAGTAAAGCCAAATTGACCTTTAGCACCTTCAAGACGTTGTTGAATCCAGCGTTTTTCTTTGGTATCAACAATGTGCATGTATTCAACACCAATAGAAGCACAATATGTTGCTTCCATTGCGTTAACCAGTTCACCTAAAGTCGCTTCAGACTTACCTAAAGCAAGGTTACCTGCATTAAATACTGTATCTAAATCTGATTTGGTTAAACCGTGCGTAGCAAGATCTAAATCTGGAACATCTTCACGTTTAGCCAAACCTAAAGGATCTAATTTTGCTTTTTGATGACCACGATTACGATAAGCAGCAATAAGCTGTAAAACGCCAATTTGACGACGTTCATGTTCAGAACTTACAGTACTTTGAACAACAGGTTGAACGCGACTTGAATTGCGACCTAATAAAAGGAATTGCTCACGTACATTGCTATGTGGTTGATCACCTTTAGGGAATTTATCGAAATATTCGCGCCAGTCAGATCCTACAGAATCTGGTGATGTCAAATAGTGTTCATAAAGTTCTTCAATATACGCTGCACTGTCAGCGGAAAGTTCAGTGTCAAGACGCATTGCGTCAGCAACTTCTTGCATTTGTGGACCCATTTCCTATTGCAAAAACATTTCAGGATGCTTTTTTTAAGCGACCCCATGATTAATAATGTCAAATTGGTAAGATGACATTAACCCCCATAAGGCATAAGCCATGGGGCGTTATCACTACATCAGGAATAACCCAATGTGAACAATGAATCATAACGCCCCTCAGCGGCATCATCACTCATTAAAATACTCGACCAAAATCGAGCAATTTTTTGCAAATCGACTTAGAAAAAATAAGCACACGACTTAATTTTTCTAAAGCGATTTATCTTTATTTATAAACCTTATACACAATCCAAAATGTTGAAAAAATGTACGCAAATACAGTACTTTTTTCACATATAGCTTGGTGTTAAATCCTAACATGTTCTCTAGTTACGATTGATTTTTTTGACACATACCTCTCATAAACTAGCGAAATACATAACCATTATTTTCATCTAATATATGGTGCTTTAGCTAATAATTAGACCCCATGTAGACCAAAGTTCTACACCACCAAATCATATATAACAAAAAAGAGCACAATATTTAAACTGGCTCTCTTTACTTACGTTATAGGATAACATTTTAATAGCAACTTTGCAGATTCAAACTCCATATTAACGCCTTACATTGCCGATTCGAACAACTTCACAACAATTAAACAAGCTTTTGGTCCATTTTAGATTTAGTTTTAAGCAATTCAAATCAACACTCAAAAAAACCCTGCTTCACCACAGACATTTTCATCTATGTTTTTTGCATAACCGCATCAATCACAACACTATTAAAAACATAAAAAAAGCACACCATGATGATGTGCTTTTTTTAACGACTGATGCAGATTAGCCCGCTTGATCTAACAGCATGTTACGGATGTGACCGATTGCTTTCGTTGGATTCAAACCTTTAGGACAAACTGACACACAGTTCATAATACCTTTACAACGGAACAACGAGAACGGGTCATCAAGACGCGATAAACGGTCTTGAGTTGCTGTATCACGTGAATCGATGATGAAACGGTATGCATTTAACAATGCTGAAGGACCCAAGAATTTATCAGGGTTCCACCAGAATGATGGGCATGCCGTTGAACAACATGCACACAAGATACATTCATACAAACCATTCAAATGTTCACGCTCTTCCGGAGACTGTAAACGCTCTTTTGGAGGAGATGGCTGGTTGTTGATTAGGAATGGTTGGATTTTGTCATATTGAGCATAGAATTGGTTCATATCTACGATCAAATCTTTAACCACTGGCAAACCCGGTAATGGACGAATGACGATTTTTTCAGGTAAATCGTTCAAATTCCACAAACAAGCCAAACCATTTTTACCATTAATATTCACACCATCCGAACCACAAATACCTTCACGGCATGAACGACGGAATGTTAATGATTCATCCTGTACTTTTAAAGCAAGAAGCGCATCAAGCAACATACGGTGCTTATCAGTCAGTTCAAGTTTAAAAGTTTGCATGTACGGTGCTTTATCCTTATCAGGATCATAGCGGTAGATTTCGAAAGTACGAGTGCCTCTACTCATCTTTATTCTCCTAATTAGAATGTACGCGGTTTAGGTTCAATAGCATCTACAGTCAATGGTCTGTAACGTACTGGTTTGTATTCAAGACGGTTGTCTGATGAATACCACAAAGTATGTTTCATCCACTCATCATCACGACGACCATAAGAGTATGTCGGATGATCCGCAGGCAATTCATAATCAACCACTGTATGTGCACCACGACATTCTTTACGCGCTGCAGCAGAGATTAATGTTGCTTTAGCCACTTCGTACAAGTTTTCAACTTCTAATGCTTCAACACGTGCTGTGTTAAATACTTTAGATTTGTCTTTCAAGTGGATGTTACGTACACGCGGTGCAATTGCAAGAATTTGCTTCACGCCTTCGTCAAGCAATGCTTGAGTACGGAATACACCCGCATGGTCTTGCACGATGTCACGGATTGCATCTGCAACGTCTTGCGCATTTTCACCCGAAGTTGAATCATCTAATTGACGAATACGCTTCATGGTGTTAACCAATGCAGTCGTTGGAACTGGCGTATAGTCTTCACCGTGATGTTTAGTCACGTAATCAATGATATGTTCACCAGCAGCTTTACCAAATACCACCAAGTCAAGCAGTGAGTTTGTACCTAAACGGTTCGCACCATGTACAGACACGCAAGAACATTCACCAATTGCATAGAACCCTTTAACAGGTTTTACATAATTGCGATCGGTATTATTCGTGCTGTAAGTATCCGTTGCCTGATCATAACCCGCTTCTAAAGCGACAGTTTCTGCAGTTTCAGGAACAACAACTTGACCATGAATATTGGTTGGAATACCACCCATTTGATAATGGATTGTTGGTACTACAGGAATTGCTTCTTTGGTGATATCTACGTTTGCGAATTTCTTACCAATTTCAAATACTGATGGTAAGCGCTTCATAATCGTATCAGCACCCAAGTGTGTCATATCAAGCAGGATATAATCACCTTTAGGACCACAACCACGACCTTCTTTGATTTCTTGGTCCATCGAACGTGATACGAAGTCACGTGGTGCCAAGTCTTTCAAAGTTGGTGCATAACGCTCCATGAACGGTTCGCCGTCTTTGTTACGAAGGATTGCACCTTCACCACGACAACCTTCCGTCAACAATACGCCTGCGCCCGCAACACCCGTCGGGTGGAACTGCCAGAATTCCATATCTTGTAATGGAATACCTGCACGAGCCGCCATACCAAGACCGTCACCAGTATTGATATAAGCATTGGTTGATGCACGGTAAACACGACCCGCACCACCCGTTGCAAACAATGTTGCTTTGGCTTGGAATACCGCAATTTTACCTGTTTCTTGGTCAATTGCCGTTACACCAATTACAGTACCTTCGTCATCACGAATAAGATCAAGTGCGATCCATTCAACGAAGAACTGTGTACCCATTTTCACGTTGCTTTGATAAAGCGTATGCAAAAGCGCGTGACCTGTACGGTCGGCAGCAGCACATGCACGTGGAACTGGCTTTTCACCATAGTTTGCAGAGTGACCACCGAACGGACGTTGGTAAATTGTACCATCTGCGTTACGGTCAAATGGCATACCCATGTGTTCAAGTTCATAAACCACTTTAGGCGCTTCACGACACATAAATTCGATTGCATCTTGGTCACCTAACCAGTCAGAACCTTTTACTGTGTCATAGAAGTGATAATGCCAGTTATCGTCTTGCATGTTACCAAGAGATGCACCGATACCACCTTGCGCCGCAACAGTGTGCGAACGTGTTGGGAATACTTTAGTTAGCACTGCAACATTCAAACCCGCTTGAGCAAGTTGATACGAAGCACGCATACCAGAACCACCACCACCAACGATAACAGCATCGAAAGCTTGGCTTGGAATATTTGAATAATCTTCTTTAGGGGTTATAGCGCCCATGACATTTTCCTATCAATTCGCCCAAAAAATCTGGATTGCCCAGATTGCATATGCAAATACAGCAACAATTACTGCTGATGTCAGCACCAAACGCAAACCTGAAGCTGAAGGACCCATTTGACGAGTAGTCACATAATCCGTGAATACCTGCCACATGCCGATCCAAGCGTGTGCGACAAGAGATAAGACTGCCAATAAAGATAAAATCTTCATTGGTAATGTCATCATAAAGCCAAACCATTGCTCATAGTTAAATCCGCCATTACAAAGGATCCAACCCAACACCACAACAGTATAAACAGCTAATACAACAGCACTTACACGTTGGATATACCAATCGCGAGAACCTGAACCCGTTAAACCTGTAGCACTTTTCATTAGAGAACAATCCATACAAACGCTGCAACAATACCGATTGCAGACAAGATCAATGAAATAGTAGCTGCGATTCGACCACTTTGCAGTTCTTCGGCAATACCGATATCTGCAAGTAAATGCTTAACACCCGCAATAAAGTGGAAAATTAAGCCGGCTACAAATACCCATACAATGAAGCGCACAATGAAGCTACCGAAGATTGCTTGAACTTGAGCAAAACCTTCAGCAGAAGACAATGATTTGTCTAAAATCCACAAAAGTACAGGTACGAGTAAAAATACGATGACACCAGAAAGACGGTGTAGAATTGATGCAATAGCCACAGGGGATTTTAAGTTTACTTCTAAAACTTGACCCATGGACAAATTGACAGGTCTGTTGCTTTTCACAGCGGGCATCCTGTAAGTAAAAACTCCATCCGGAGTTTGTTGGAATTAATTCGAAGGAAAGCTAGCATTTTTAGGTAATTGCTATCTCCAGCAACGCCTAAACTTAAAACGACACTGAATTATAAAACGTCAACTATCAAAATACAAACAATCACATTTACCTTTTTGCCAAAAAAGCATTAAATAAGAATCATTAACATGAAAAGTGGCTTTAACGCAGACAAAATACATCTAACAAAACATAGCTATATGCTTGGTTTTTATTAATTAAAACTCTATTTTATTGATCGTTTTTAACTTTGATAATTAAATTAATTTATTTAGACTAAAGACCAACAAAGTTTCATTGCAACTAAAACATTTTTTATATAAATAAGAGTTATAGTTCATATATATATTTAGAATAAATATGTGATATTTCTCTAAAACAGCAGCGATACAACATCATAAAATGAAAGAATGCCTTAGTCTTGAAATAGCTCAACAGATTCAAGATCATTTTATAGACAGACTATTGACTTGCTTTCCAATAATTGCCTATAAAATAAGCAAATCAAGCCCTATTGAGAGTTGTTTTTTAAGCGAATGAACTTTCTTTTATTGTTCATTTAGCGTTTTTAATTATGAGTAATAAAGCATCAGTCAAAAAACAGAAAGATTGTAAGTTACGAGAATTAGAATAATTTAGATCATAATGATTATAAAATCATAAACTTCTATCAGAGTTTTTAAGAATTAGAAATCACCTATAATTGAAGCATCAGACATTTTTTTTTCTGCAACTTATCTGCAATATGAATTATTATACGGCGTTGGTGCTGTGATTTTCCTCATTTTTATTGGAATATTTTTGACAAAACCTTTATGAAAACGTCACTTTTTATCCATAAGTATAATTGACAAAATTTCAGTACTCACTAATCTTATAGCAAATTTTGACCCATCTGATTCGCGCATTATAAAGATGAGTACTACGAGTCGGATAAAACATTCACCAGGACAGGAGATCGATTAAATGTCTGAAGCAACTGGCAAAAAGGCCGTTTTACAGCTTGATGGCAAAGAAATTGAATTACCAATTTACAGCGGCACATTAGGCCCAGATGTAATCGACGTTAAAGATGTATTGGCCGCAGGTCACTTTACTTTTGATCCTGGTTTTATGGCAACAGCTGCATGTGAATCTAAAATCACATTCATCGATGGTAACAAAGGTGTTCTTTTACACCGTGGTTACCCGATTGACCAACTTGCAACTAAAGCAGACTACTTAGAAACTTGCTACTTATTGTTAAACGGCGAACTTCCAACAGCTGAACAAAAAGTAGAATTTGATGCTAAAGTTCGTAACCACACGATGGTTCACGACCAAGTTAGCCGTTTCTTCAATGGTTTCCGTCGTGATGCTCATCCGATGGCAATCATGGTTGGTGTAGTGGGCGCGCTTTCTGCGTTCTATCACAACAACTTAGACATCGAAAATGTTGATCACCGTGAAATTACAGCAGTCCGCTTGATTGCTAAAGTTCCTACGCTTGCTGCGTGGAGCTACAAATACACAGTGGGTCAACCATTCATGTATCCGCGTAACGACTTAAGCTACGCTGAAAACTTCTTGTACATGATGTTTGCTACTCCAGCAGATCGTGATTACAAAGTTGACCCTATTCTTGCTAAAGCAATGGATCGTATTTTCACGCTTCATGCTGACCATGAACAAAATGCGTCTACGTCGACTGTACGTTTAGCTGGTTCTACTGGTGCTAACCCTTATGCATGTATTGCTGCGGGTATCTCTGCACTTTGGGGCCCTGCTCACGGCGGCGCGAACGAAGCTGTTCTTAAGATGCTTGATGAAATCGGCACTGTAGAAAACGTTGCTAGCTTCATGGAAAAAGTGAAAACTAAAGAAGTTAAACTTATGGGCTTCGGTCACCGAGTTTATAAAAACTTCGATCCACGTGCAAAAGTAATGAAAGAAACTTGTGATGAAGTACTTAACGCGCTTGGTATCAACGATCCACAACTTGCACTTGCTATGGAACTTGAACGTATTGCGTTGTCTGACGAATACTTCATCAAACGTAACTTATACCCTAACGTAGACTTCTACTCAGGTATCATCCTTAAAGCGATTGGTATCCCAACAGAAATGTTTACGGTAATCTTCGCTCTTGCACGTACAGTTGGCTGGATCAGCCACTGGTTAGAAATGCACAGCGGCCCTTACAAAATCGGTCGTCCTCGTCAGCTTTACACTGGCGAAACTCAACGCGATATCCAAGGTCGTTAATTCTTAAGAATTATTAGATTTAAAAAACCACCCTTTGGGGTGGTTTTTTAATGCTCAGAAATAGCTAAATTACTCATTTATCATCAATGAACAATATCGTAGTGCTGTAAATTCATTTCTGTAAGTTGTTGTTTTAACTTAGCCAATGACCAAGGCCAAGCAGCAAAGTTCCGCCCATGCGCATCCAAGTAATAGCTCTTACAGCCACCACTATTAAAGACCGTGGTTTGCAACTGCTTCTGCACCTTAAAGTTATGTTTACGCACCACCTCTTTTTTAACTTCAAAACGAATAAATTGCAGACTTTTCATTTTCACCAAAGCACTGACAATGTAATCCAATTGCGCTTCTGCAATCCCAATAAATGAGTCATAGACCAAAATATTTGGCCCCAGTACCAAAAAGGCATTGGGCACACCCTCAATACTGGTGCCTAAAAATGCCTCTGGAGAACTATCTTTCCACAAATCTGCGAGCAACTGCCCTTGAGCATTACTAACCCGTTTTCCAATCGGTGGATGAGACACCTCAAAGCCTGTGCCCCAAATAATCACATCCACTTCATGCCGCTCACCATTGGCAGCAATGACCGTATTCCCCTCCACCTCGACCAAGCCATATGGAATGAGATGCGTATTGTCTGCTTGCAATGCAGGATAATAATTATTAGCAAACAATAAACGCTTACAGCCAATCGAAAAATGAGGCGTGACATTTTTACGCAATTGTTCATCTTTAATTTGTAGCTTAAGCAATTGCTTACTTAAAAAATTAACAGGCTCTAAAACTTTTGGGTTACGCAAACCAAAATTAATCACATTTAATGAACTCGCAACCGCCCCACGCCATTTCTGTTGAATGACTGGCACTTTCCGAACCAATGCCTTGCCTTTTTCACCCAATGGAAAATCAGGTTTAGGTAATACCCACGGCGCAGTACGCTGAAATACAAACAGTTCTTTAGCCAAAGGTTGAATTTGTGGCACAAATTGAATGGCGGATGCCCCTGTTCCAATCACCGCAATTCGCTTCGCTGTTAAATCATAATCATGATTCCATCGTGCAGAATGGAACATTTCACCTTTAAAGGTTTCTATGCCCTTTAATTTTGGCAATTGTGGCTCTGTAATAGGCCCTGTACTAAAGATGACAGTTTTTGCCTGATAAGCACCTCTTTGTGTTTTTAGCTGCCACAGATGCTTAGCTTCATCCCACTTCGCATCAATGAGTTCATTATTAAATTCAATCTTTTGCTTGATATCAAACTGATCTGCAACGTCTTCTAAATAACTTAAAATTTCAGGCTGCTTGGCAAATAAATGACTCCATTTATAACTCGGCGCAAATGAAAATGAATACAAGGCAGAGGGCACATCGCAACCACAGCCCGGATAGGTGTTTTCACGCCACGTTCCGCCCACACGATCCGCTTTTTCAATCACAATATAATTATCATAGCCCACTTTATTGAGTTTTACCGCAGCAGCAATTCCAGAAATCCCCGCCCCCACAATAATCGTGTCATACACATGGCTTGGTATCGGCACATTATGATCTGTTGTGTTTTTAGCTTTAGCTGAGCTACGCTTTTTAGTGGGTTTTGCTCTCACTGGCTTGGGGTTTTGCAAGGTATTTGTGTCATCACTTGTTACATCGGCGTCAAATTCAGTTTTAATATTCATTCTCTTAACCTTCTTATTTTTTTATGTATTTATTAAATATGGGATAGCCCATCCCAAGCAGTTTTGCATATAAGCTGGGTGCAGCACGCTTCATCCACCAGAACAATTTTGCATCAGGTTGAGGAATGGTGTAAAGCCGACCCGCATCTAAATTATTCAGCGTTTTAATCACCACTTGATCAGTGGTGGTAAAAGCATGATTCATCAATAAATGATCTGCCCGCTCTGAATAATGACTCGGTAAGCGTCCATTTTTCATAATATTGGTCGGCACCAAGGTTGGACAAAGCACATTTACCCGAATATTTGCACTGCGTAATTCGGCTGAGAGCGTTTCCGACAAAGCCAATACACTCGATTTAGTCACGTTATAAGCCGTCATTTCAGGTGCAGCGGTAAATCCTGCCGCAGAAGCTACGTTAATAATCGCGCCATAACCTTGTTGTTTAAATTTAGGCACAAAGTAGTGACAACCATAAATCACACCCCATAAATTCACCTGCATACACCATTGCCAATCCTCCAGCGAGACTTCATCAAACTTCCCACCCAAACCCACGCCCGCATTATTAATCAGCAAGGTTACGGGATGTTTCATCAGTTGCTCGGCTTGATCAGCCAAAGCTTGCACTTGATGCTGATTTCCCACATCACATTGCACCGCAAAAGCTTGCAGCCGAGGTTAAGCTTTTAATCATTTGTACCGTTTCATGGGCAGCATCTAAATTAATATCCGCACAGACAATTGTGCCACCACGCTTTGCCAACTCCACAGCAAAACTACGCCCGATACCACTTCCCGCACCTGTAACCACAGCATAGGCATTTTTTGTAGGCGCCAACTTTTTTGAAAAAATAGCCATATTTTTATTCCATTTATTTTGTATTTATTTAAGTTCTATTTTTTTAAACCTTCAGTGCTGGAGTAAATTCCTTGACAAAATAAGGTGCCAACACACCATCGGTAGGATTAAGCAAACGCTGTTTATAATAGGCAAGAAATGCCGAAGTATCATGATCATTCGGATGAAAATCGGGACGTAAATAATCAAAAATATGCTGAATGCTGCTGCCGTAAACACCCTCTTTCAAACCAAAAATAAGCCCAACACTGCGGCGCATATCTTGCCAATAACTGAAACTAATCAAATTCTTAGGATTGCGATAAAAAGGCACCAGTAACGATGCAACTGAAATCAGCACTAAAATCGTAATCAGCGCGGGGAAAAAACCTGCAATACGTAATGCATAGTTATTCGACAAGGTCTGAAAGACATCAAAAGCAATATCTTTATGCTCTGACTCCTCCAACATGTGCCACATCCAAATCGCACGCTGTTTTTCATCTTGAGAAGCAAAAAAGATAGCTTCATGATTCATCATATATTCAGCTAAAACAGCAGTAAAATGCTCAATTGCCGCCATCAATGATAATTTCATCGGTTGTGGTAAGCGATTAAAACCATAATCAAAAACCCAACCCGCCCAAGTACGAAACAACTTCACAGGCAAATCGACTTGTAAAAAGGCATCATTCAATTCTTCATGCAACTTAGAATGCAATGCCTCTTGACCAATCAGCGAAGTCACACGTTGTTTGAGTAGCGGATCTTGAATCAAATTACGATGGTAACGTGCAGTATCAATCACCAAATCCTCACCATAAGTGAGAAAAATCGACAATGATGCAAAATAAGCACTGGCCAATTCGGCATTCATATAAAACTTGTAATCTATCTGCTGAGGATCGAAATCAAACTTCATATGGCGAATAGGCACAATGGGAGATTGCTGATCTAGGCTAAAGGGTGCAGCTGCAAATTTCCTTGCAAAGGTATCCCTTATTAGTTGTGCAAATAACATGGCGGCACCTTATTTTTTCTATGTTGAGCAACTTTTATTTTTAAGCATCATCCTGCTTGCAACTTAAAAATAAAAACCAAACCTTGTAGAAAAATTAAGCGATACCATCCTGTATGCCATTAGCAATTCACATCAACTGATTAGCAAATTATGACTTTAGATTTGCTTGTCTAACAATTTTTAGCGCAATTTAGCAGTTCAGGACAGAATCATGCTTTTTGAGACAAAAACGGAATACACGACTCATAAGCCTGACACTCTTGCCCACAGGCTTTTTTAATAAAATAGTCCTGAACCATCTGCGCCTGCTGCTCAATGCCATACTGTAAAAACAGTTTACCTTGCTCTAAAACGTAATGATATCGACGGTCAAATATCGCTTTGCGCACGACAGATAAACCCTGTTGAATTTGCCAAACATGCGTGAGTTCATGAATCAACCATGACTGCTGCTGCAAAGACCGTTTTGAGAAGTCTTCACACCAGTTTTGAGGATTAAAATAAATATTGCCATTTGGGCTGATAGCATAATTTTTAATGACGCCACGATGCGCCACAATTCGAATAGCATCCAACTGTAAATGCGCACCAAAAACAGACTTGGCAAGCTGCTTTTCAGCTTGGGTTAATGGACGGCTTTTAACCTCAAGTAATTGATTTAAATTACTTAATATAGCTTTCATAAGTCATATCATCTGATCTAACAATCACCCTGTATCATTCGCTTGATTATTCTCTCATTAACGCTATCATTTTTTGTTTTAATTCGAATTTTTTTTTGTTTTTCTCTCATTCAATGCTGCAATTCATATATAGTATCCAATTGCTAATTATTGATTAAACATCTATTTGTTTATCGTCACGTACACAGCGTTGAGCCAATAGCCATAATAAATCAAAAGTCTGTGTACACATCCCTATAGGTATAGGATTAAGTTGGAATGAAAAGTTTTAAAATTGCCCTTGCACAATTCTCTCCGCATATTGGCAATATCGAAGCAAATGCTCAAAAGATGCTTGAGCAGATAAATGAAGCGAAAAAACAAAAAGCTGATTTAATCATCTTCCCCGAACTCTCAACCGTAGGCTACCCTGCGGAAGACTTATTACTTCGCCCGAGCCTAGCTAAACGCACACAAAAAGCATTTGAGCTGCTTAGCCAAGTAAAAGATATTGTTGTGGTCTTTGGTTTTGTCAACCAAACAGAAGATGGTCAACGCTATAACGCAGCAGCGGTCATGAAAGATGGTCAGGTGCTGGGTATTTACAACAAGCAAAACCTACCAAACTATGGTGTATTTGATGAAAAACGCTATTTTAGCGAAGGTCAACAACACCTTGTTTTTGAATATCTAGGTCATAAATTCGGTGTTCTGATTTGTGAAGATGCTTGGTCACTCAATACGGTGCATCAACTCTCTCAACTTAATGTTGAAACGATTTTAGTTTTAAATGCATCACCTTACGAAGTGGGTAAACCTCAGCATCGACTGACTACTATGGGTGAACTTGCAAAACAATTGCATGTTAACTTGGTTTACACCAATCAAGTCTGCGGTCAAGACGACCTCATTTTTGATGGCACCAGCTTTGTAATCAATCAAGATGGCAGTACTGCTTTACAAGCACCTAGCTTTAAAGAAGATCTGTATTACGCTGAATATGAAGTTGAACAAAAAGCCTTTAAAGTAACCACCATTACACCCGTTTTAGAGACCATGGCTGAAATCTACCAAGGTTTGGTTTTAGCGACGCGTGATTATATTCAACGCTCTGGTTTCTCAGGTGTCATTCTCGGCTTATCTGGCGGCATTGACTCAGCATTAACACTGGCAATCGCGGTTGATGCCATCGGTGCGGATAAAGTCCAAGCCGTGATGATGCCTTATACCTACACGGCTCAAATCAGTATTGAAGATGCCGCAGCGCAAGCTAAAAACATGGGTGTAACTTTTGGTATTGCCGAAATCAATCCAGTTGTAAATAGCTTCATGCATACACTGTATCCATTCTTTGGCAATAGCCCTGCTGATGCCACTGAAGAGAATCTACAGGCGCGTGCACGTGGCACATTGCTCATGGCCTTATCAAATAAATTTGGCAATCTAGTCTTGTCTACAGGGAATAAATCGGAGCTTGCTGTCGGTTATTGCACACTGTATGGCGATATGGTCGGTGGTTATGCGGTGCTCAAAGATGTGTATAAAACCATCGTCTTTGAATTGGCAAAATACCGTAACAGCATTTCAGAAACACCTGTCATTCCTGAACGCGTGATTACTCGCCCACCTTCTGCGGAACTTCGTCCAGATCAAAAAGACCAAGACTCGCTACCGCCTTATGACATTCTTGATGCCATTCTTTATGCTTATATTGAAGAAGATATGAGCCAAGATGACATCATTGCCAAAGGCTTTGAAAAAGAAGTGGTTGAAAAAGTAATTCGCCTAGTCGACCGTAACGAATACAAACGTCGTCAAGGTGCAATTGGTCCACGTATTAGCTCACGTGCATTTAGCCGCGAACGTCGCTACCCAATCGCCAATGGATGGGCACCAGGTGTCTAAGCCTGACTTTGCTCAACAGTTTGCTCAAGCGCTTATGCTTGAGCAAACTCGCTTTATTAAAAAACAATTATTATCAGAACAAAATAATCCCTACATCGAAAAATTTGTTCATCACATTTACAGCCATTCAGATCAAATTCTATTAAAACAATTCATTCAACTTGAAGCATTACAAGATGTGGTTCAAAAATATGCGTTTGAATTAAATTTAGGCGCAGAAATTCTAGAATTTATTGGGGTAATTGCACAAAGAATTCATCAGCTTGCGATCAACAGCAACACTCAAATAAATGAATTATTCTCCGATGAATCATTTGAATTATGGATGTCCAAGATTCTTGAATTAGAGCAACTGCGTCATTACATTCAAGCAAACCTATTACATAATCCACAAATACAACACGTGAGCTTACAGCTTGCAAACCAGATTCTAGAAAGCAACACCCCTTGGCTCGATCATTTACGCAAGCTCAATACACATGACTATGGTCTAGGTTCTAAAATACTCAGTTTTATTCAAGACCAACAACAAAATATTGAACTCAAACTTGAACAGCAACTCGCGCAAGCACTACTCAAACAATTGGGCAATATCATTTTATTACCCAATGAAGAACTTGCCGATATTAGCCTACATTTATGGGATGATATTAAACAAAGAACACTCAAGGAAACCTTCTCTCAATTTCAAGCCATCGACTTTGAAGAGTTTTTCATCTTGGTGTATGAATCATGGCGACAGTTACGACAAGCTGACTATTTACAACACGTTATTTTAGATGTGGTCGCCTGTTTTTATGATTATTTTGCAGAATACAACCTACAAGAATTATTACAGTCTGTTGGACTAGATGAAGAAGATTTACATCAAGAAGCATTACGCTTCTTACCCCACACCCTGCAAGCTTTGGAACAACAAGGTTTATTGGACGGGATTGTAAAAGCATTAATCTCACCTTTTTATCTCAGTGAAACCACGCAGCAATTTATTCAGCAGTACCTAGAAAACAACGTTTAATTTCGGTCTAATTATTTTGCTCTAAACAGAGCAATTACCATTTTTTGACCGACAAAAAAAAGACCATGCTGAGAGCATGGTCTATAAAAATGGTGGCTATGACGGGATTTGAACCTGTGACCCCCGCATTATGAGTGCGGTGCTCTAACCAACTGAGCTACATAGCCAAAAACTATGCGCGCATTATCCAAACTTACACGAGTAGCGTCAAGCCCTTTGCTTTTCGAGTGTTCAGACTTTAAGCAATTTAAAATTTTTTAGTTAAAATTCAAACAAATTCTTCTTTTATTCATGTTATTTTTCACAATAACTTCCTAAATCAAAATCTTACTCAACTGAAAAAATATGAATCCATTCAAATTAGCATGTTTCAGCTTAATCACCGTTATCAGCTCAGGTTGCCAAGTCATCTCACCTATATTCGTGGACTACAACGGCGTTCGAATGGATGTTGCCAAATGGATCAACAACCATCAACTTCTCAGCATGCAGCAAAAGCGCAGTTTAGTGCAGCTAAGCAAGGCACAGCAAAAGCTATATAAAATTGAAAACAAACAGGAAGAACAAAGAATTCAAATTATTAAAGAAAATATGATTGCCATGCACTGCGCCCAACCATACATCACTGAGCATAAAATTAAGCAATTACAGAACCAAATTTTTGATCATGATGAAAAACAGCATATTTTAGATATCTACAATCAACAACGTCAAAAAATTCAAATTGATTTAAATTCAGTACAATGTGAATAGTTCGTCAATAAAGCCATCTTATACTGATGGCTTTATTTGGATTCATGTTGCACTCCATCCAAAATCTAAACTCATTCATTTA
This sequence comes from uncultured Gammaproteobacteria bacterium, assembly GCA_963812025.1. Taxonomy (GTDB): domain Bacteria; phylum Pseudomonadota; class Gammaproteobacteria; order Pseudomonadales; family Moraxellaceae; genus Acinetobacter. Next base: position 70,514 of record CAWETQ010000001.1, on the reverse strand, counting down.
TAAATAAAACTATGTGTAGAATAGATTTTAAAGCACACCAATAACCTTTACTCAACTACAGATATCATTCAACAATAATGTTTAAGTTGATATGTGGCTTATAGCAATACCAGCATCATTGGCGGGTGCATGCTTAAATTTGAGTTTTTTAATTTTTTATACAGTTGCTCAATAAATTGAACTTATTTATTAAATTTTAAACATAAAAAAAGACCACGTTTATAGAAACGTGGTCTATGAAAATGGTGGCTATGACGGGATTTGAACCTGTGACCCCCGCATTATGAGTGCGGTGCTCTAACCAACTGAGCTACATAGCCAAAACTGTGCGCATATTATCTATTTCAAACAACCTTTTGTCAAGAAATATCACACAATAATTGTAAAAAATTAGTGAAGTGAGCCGATAAGCCGGGTTCTGTCGTGAACGATCATTCCTCTAGGCGTACAATCACTCGTACGCTCAAGCGACCTACCCGAATCCAGCACGGGCCGTGCCTCAGGATTCCTATTTGGTCTTGCTTCTGGTGGGGTTTACCTTGCCGTGAACTGTTACCAGACACGCGGTGCGCTCTTACCGCACCCTTTCACCCTTACCATCTCTCTTGGTTTCCCCGAAAGGAAATTGCAAAGATGGCGGTCTACTCTCTGCTGCACTTGCCGTCGGCTTTCACCGCCCAGGCGTTACCTGGCACCCTGCCCTATGAAGCCCGGACTTTCCTCCCCTGCTTCAATCACGAAGATTTCCACAGCAGCGATCGTCTAGCTCACCTCGGGGCGCATTTTATCAAACTTCAGTACTAATTGCTTGTGCTTTTTTGAGCAATCAGTTTTTTATATTTTTCCATCAAATCATCCTGACTTTCCACATGCTGTGGATCGAGCGGAATACAATCGACTGGACAAAATAATTGACACTGTGGTTGATCATAATGCCCAACACATTCAGTGCATAAATTGGGATGAATTTCATAAATGATTTCACCCATAAAAATTGCCTCATTGGGGCAAACAGGCTCACAAACATCGCAATTGATACATTCATCAGTAATATATAAAGACACGCTACCAACCTTGTTGATGCTTGCGTTCAAAGGCTTCGACCACACATTGCGGTACAAATTTACCAACATCACCTTTTAAACGCGCAATTTCTCGAACCATTGTCGAAGAAATAAATGAAAATTGTTCAGAGGGTGTTAAAAATACAGTTTCAAAATGTTGATCTAACTGACGATTCATATTCGCAAGCTGAAACTCATATTCAAAATCTGAAACGGCACGTAACCCTCGCAATACCGCTGTTGCACGTTGTTCACGAGAAAAATTTACCAGTAGACCATCAAAGCCAATAAACTCGACATTGGAAAGATGGCTTAACGATATTTTAGCCAATCTAATCCGTTCATCCAAACTAAATACTGGGTTTTTATGATGTCCAATTGCAATTGCAACCACCACCTCATCAAACATTCTTGCTGCACGGGCAACTAAGTCGACGTGACCATTGGTAATTGGATCAAACGTTCCTGGATAGATGACGCGAGTTTTAGACATCCGTTTGTACTCTAATTTATTGTTTATGCCGCATAGTTTAACAAAAACTTCCTTTTTAGCGAACATTCTCCTTAAATTTGAAATCACTTCACCTTGGAGCGAGTTTAAGGCAAAATATAGTTAATCTTGGAATATTAGTATTATGTCGAAATCAATCGTAGTTAAAAAAAATAATAGTGGCACTATTGCGCAGAATAAACGTGCTCGCCATGATTATTTTATTGAAGAGAAATTCGAAGCTGGTCTTTCATTACAAGGCTGGGAAGTGAAGTCTTTACGCGCTGGACGTATGACCATTACTGAAAGCTATATTCTTTTTAGAGACAACGAAGCATTTTTGTTTGGGGCGCAAATTCAACCGCTACTCTCTGCATCCACGCATGTGGTTCCTGAAGCGACCCGCACACGTAAGTTACTGCTTTCACGTCGTGAACTTGAAAAGTTGATGGGTGCAGTCAATCAAAAAGGTTATTCATGCGTACCGCTGGCGTGTTATTGGAAAGGTCGTTTAGCCAAAATTGAAATTGCATTGGTGAAAGGTAAGCAAATGCATGATAAACGTGCCACTGAAAAAGATCGTGACTGGCAACGTGATAAAGCACGAATTTTTCATAAGTAAAACGTCAAAAACCTCCAATTGGAGGTTTTTTTTATGATCAAAAATTTCTGCTTATTTAAGTCTATTCAAGAACAGAGCCAGATATTCACCAAACAGCCTTGCTGTTTCCAAATCCCCTTCAGGTGGCGTGATCTCAGCAGGTGCATTATCGGATTGGGTCATTAAACCCAAAAAGCTCGACATACGGTTAATATCTTGCGAACTACGTCCCGTAGGCATAAAAGGCAAACCTGCCCACAACATGCCATGCTGCATAGCAAATAAATTGATTTGCTGCAAAACTGCCAACTTATCGCCACTTAATCCACCGCCATTGGTAAAACCAGCTGCAAGCTTGCCTTGCCAAGTTCGAGCCAACCATCGTTTAGAAGATTGCTCCATAAATTGCTTTAAAGCAGACGTTAGGCTTCCCATATAAGTAGGGCAACCAAAAACAATCGCATCCGCTTGGTCTAATATGTCCCAATCTACATGTTCAATGTTCATACTATGTACATTTATACCAATTTGCTTAGCACCTTGAGCAATAAAAGATGCAACTTTGGCAGTGTGTCCGTATGGACTGTGGTAAACGATGGCAAGAGATTTTGAAGATAAAGACATATCAATAAAAACAGTAAATTTTAATCAAGTTTAACAGTTTCAAGCCATAAACACGAATGTTGCCATGCGTCCTGTTTTTGCTTCACGGCGGTAGGAAAAATATTCATCTGCTTGTTGATAACTACACTGATCGCCACCGAGTACCGTTTCGACACCTTGTTGCTGCAAGATATAACGTGCAATCGCATACAAGTCGGCATAAAACTTACCCACTTTTTCGCCACTTTGAAAAGCAGTTTCTAATTCTGGATATTTAGCTACAAAAAGCCAATTTTACTTCTGCACCAATTTCAAAGTTCGGCTGACTAATTGCCGCACCCAACCATGCCCAAGTCGGCTGACTTTGCATCGCAGTAATTGTATTTTCAACAATCCCTTGTGCTAAACCTCGCCAACCTGCATGTAAATTGGCAATTTCAGTACCATCAGCATTTCCCAGAACCACAGGCAAACAATCTGCAGTCATCATCATCAAAGCATGGGCTTTACGCTGAGTAACCAGACCATCGCCCTCTAATGCTGCAAACGGAATTTCTTCATTCACAGTATGACAAATGGTGCTGTGGGTTTGCGTCATCCATGTGATTTTATTCAACACCGAAATTCAGCAAACTCTTGCAGTAAAGCCATACGATGCTGCTGTACACGTTTCGCATCATCATTCACATGCAATGCCAAGTTAAATCCAGCAAGTTCAGGTTGTGTGGACGGTCGAGTTTTTTCATGATGCACTCGCGTCTGCCCAACATATATACCTTATGGAAGTCCTTGAACAAATTGCATGTCTATTTCCTTATACTTCGCCAAACATCAAAGCAACTTAGTACGCTTTATTTTCACTGCGCAATACGTCAACCAATTGAGCAAAGTCATCTGGCCAAGGTGCTTCAAACATCATTTCTTTACCTGTACGTGGATGAACCAATCCAAGTTTTGCTGCATGTAAAGCTTGATGTCTAAAAGCACGCAAAGTGTCACCCAGTAATTCTGAAGCACCCGCCGGTACACGTACGCGGTTCATATACACTTGATCGCCAACCAAACCAAAGCCTATATAGCTAAAATGAACACGAATTTGATGGGTACGACCAGTTTCCAAACGTGCTTGAACACGGGTGAAATGTTGGAAGCGTTCTTTCACGTTGTAATGAGTAATCGCATCCTTACCACCCGGCAAGATCTTCATTTTAACGCGATCAACCGGATGACGCTTAATCGGTTCATCAATTGTCCCACCAGCAATCACATTGCCGTAAACAACTAAGTCGTAAACACGATAAACCGTTTTCTTCGCCAATTGCTTACTTAAAGAAAATTGTGCTTCTAAGTTTTTAGCGACTACCAGCAAACCACTGGTGTCTTTATCAATACGGTGTACTAAGCCCGCACGAGTCAATTCAGCCGATTTAGGATAATGGTAAAGTAATGCATTCACCAATGTACCTGAGCTGTTGCCAGCGCCCGGGTGTACCACCATACCAATCGGTTTATTCACCACCATAATATCGTCGTCTTCATACACGATATTGAGTGGAATATTTTCAGGTAAGCTTTTAGTTTGAACTTCTAGTTCAACATCTAGCGTTAAAAGTTCATTACCTTCACATTTATACTTTGGCTTAACGCTGTTACCATTTGCCAACAAATGGCCTTCTTTTAGCCACTGTTTCAGTTTTTCACGCGAAAAATCGCTCCAAATTATCGCTGCGACTTGGTCAATACGTTGCCCTAAATAGCTTTCATCCAATTGAAATTGCAACGATAAACGTGTTGCAGTTGAGTCTGAAGTATGGTTATCTGCATCCTCAGAATCTTCAAGTAAATTGAAATCAGTTTCAGGTAAATTAGAGTTAGAAGATTGTGCTTGACTCATTTTCTCATTCAGACAAAAGTGGTTTAATAGCGCAATTGTAGCTCATTGCCAGTACTAACAGAGGAATTTTTATGTCGTTACCACGTTATAAAATGACAATGCTTGCTTTATCTTTAGGCGTTGCAACGGCAATAGTGGGCTGTAGCAGTAATCCGAAGAAAGAAATTGTGGACACAGGACCACAATCTAGCGAGCAAGTTTATATTCAAAAAGCAGAAAAAGCGCTCGAACGCGGACAATATACCGATGCAGCGAAGCATCTTGAAGACTTAGACACCTATTACCCTACAGGTGACTATGCACAACAAGCGCAATTAGAATTGTTGTATGTCAAATTCCAACAAAAAGATTTTGAAGGTGCAATTGCACTGGCTGAACGTTTTATTCGTTTAAATCCACAACATCCAAATGTGGACTATGCTTACTATGTTCGTGGTGTCGCGAATATGGAACAAAACTATGATGGCTTATTACGTTACACCTCATTAAAACAATCGCACCGTGATGTCAGCTATTTAAAAGTGGCTTATCAAAATTTTGTCGATTTTATTCGTCGCTTCCCATCTAGCACTTATGCTGTAGATGCAGCACAACGAATGAAATTTATTGGCAATGAATTGGCTGAAAGTGAAATGAATGCGGCACGTTTTAACATTAAGCGTAAAGCATGGTTAGCTGCTGTTGAGCGTTCTCAATGGGTGATTGAACATTTCCCTCAAACACCTCAAGTGCCTGAAGCTTTAGCCACAATTGCCTATGGTTATGACAAATTAGGTGATCAAACCACCTCAAAACAATATATTGAAGTGTTAAAGTTGAATTATCCAAACCTAGTCAAATCTGATGGTAGTGTGAATCTTCGTGCTGCACGCAGTGAAGGCAGCTGGGTGAATCGTGCCACTTTAGGTGTTCTGGGACGCGAAGCTCAAATTTCAACGGATGCAGAACAAAACCCAAGTGCTGAAGATACTGAAAAGCGCAGTATCACCAATCGTTTAAGTTTTGGCTTACTCGATCGACCACAAGCAGAAAGCAACATTCCTGCACCGAAACAAGAAACGAATACAGAAACACCAGCAACTAAATAAGCAAAGCTTATTGTTCGCATTTTCATGAAGGGCAAGTTATCATACTTGCCCTTTTGTTATTTTAACCGATCATATTGATCATTTTGTGCAAAAGGTATACAAATTAACATTTAACTGCTTGCGCACTTTCATTCTGCGTAAATCCTGACCTCTGATTCGTCAGTCATTTTTAATAGATAGATCTCAACTCGACTGCATACGTATGGCTATTCCTCAACACACGATTGATCAAATATTAGATCGCACAGATATTGTCGATCTGATTGGTCAGCGCGTGAAACTTAAGAAAACAGGTCGCACCTATTCAGGTTGTTGCCCTTTTCATCAGGAAAAATCGCCATCGTTTCATGTTTATCGCGACAAACAATATTTCCACTGCTTTGGCTGCCAAGCCAACGGTAATGCCATCCGCTTTTTAATGGACATTGACGGGCGTAATTTTGTCGATGTGATGAAGGATCTGTCTAGTCAAACAGGTATCGAGTTACCGAAAGACAATCAAGATTCAAAGCGCCTCTCTTATAAGCGCGAAATTCAAAAACCAGTCAGCGTTCCAGCGGCTCCCGCAACTGTAGCAGAGCAACCCGCACCAAACGTTGCTTTTAGCAGTAACGATCCCTTTGAAGAATTTCAAAATGATGCCTATTCAGAGCAACATTTTAATCATAACGACCCTTTTGCCGCATTTGAACAATTTGATTCGATTGATCAAAACACGGTTCAAGACGGCAACTTATACGATTTATTGGAAAATATTGCGCTGTATTATGCACAGCAATTACCGCAAAGTCAGACCGCGCAGCAATACTTTAAACAACGTGGCTTAAGTGCCGAAACCATTCAATACTGGCGTTTAGGTTATGCCCCTGAAGATTGGCAGCATTTGGAAAAAGCGTTTCCTTATGACATTGAAGGTCTAAGACAACTGGGACTTAATTCGTACCAGCGACAAAGGTCGAGATTTCGATCTGCTACGTGATCGAGTCATCTTCCCTATTCGTGATCCTAAAGGTCGTGTGGTCGGTTTTGGTGGTCGTGCACTAAATGACGAAATCAAACCCAAATATATTAACTCGCCTGACTCCGAAGTATTCCATAAAAACCAATTGCTTTATGGTTTATACGAAGGACGTAAACAAAAAGCCCACGACTGGTTAATGGTTGAAGGCTACATGGATGTGATTGCCTTACAGCAATATGGCATCTATGGCGCGGTTGCAACACTGGGAACAGCCAGTAATACTGAACACTTAAACATTTTATTTAAGCAAAATAATCGTATTACCATTGCTTTTGATGGTGATGCTGCGGGACAAAAAGCAGCAAGACGAACTTTGGAAATTGCATTACCTTTACTCAATGACGGTCGCGAACTCAAATTTTTCGTGCTCCCGAATGATCACGATCCAGACTCTTTAATTCGTCGTGAAGGGATTGAAAACTTCCATCGCCTACTGCAACAAGCCCCGTTATTATCCGATTTTGTCTTTGCACACCTCAGCCAAAATCATGATGTAACCAAGCCTGAAGGTAAAAGTCAGGTCATGGGTGAATTACGCCAACTGACTGAGCTTTTGCCGAAACATGGGTCTTATCGCTATCTGTTACAGCAGTTTTTTAAGGAAAAGCTGGGCTTTAATCGTAAATGGCAACCGCAAGTCAACAATGATGCATCCTTAAGCTTTAGCACCAAAATTGATGCAGAAGAATATGTGATTGCGATTTTAATGAATCATCCCTATCTTTATATTCACTTTGAACCGCTGCGCGCTTTAATTCCACCCAATCAATTATTATTTAAAATTTTAAATATTTTTAATACCATTTTTGATGATTTACCCGATGATACAGAGCTATCCCAATATTATGTTCTAGGTGCATGTGCCAACTATCACCATGACTTACAACATATTTTACCGCAAGCCAATATCAGTGATTACACCTCATCACCTGAGCAAGCAGACAAACTCGCGGAAGATTTTTCCACCAAGTTGCAATACCAATGCTTGCAACAAAAAATTAAATCGAAAAAATTTACCTGTATTGCCGAAATGCGTAATTTAAAACATCGAATTTATGAAATAGATAAAAAAAGATCACTGACACTTTTAGAAGATTAAATTTTAATTTTTGAATAAATAGATCACATCAATATGAGGCACTATAAATATCAGCCTGAATTTATTTTAGTGCTTTGCCTTACGACGCTTCGCCACTACATTTTGCAAATCTTCCTGCAACATCTCAAAATATGCAGGATCTTCCACTTTCGCTGCTTCACGCAACAAAATAGAAGTTGGATGCAATAATTTTTGCGTTAAGCGATGAGAAAATTCCTGTAGAACCTGCTCAGCATTTTCACCATTGGCCATTCGCGTCATTGCCAAGGCTAATTCTTCTTGTCTGAATACTTCACCCTGTTCACGGTAAGCATGAATCGTACTGCCCGCATTTTTGACTTTTTGCTGGGTCAGTAATTCTGTCACCAACTGATTCACCATGACTTCCGCTTCAACAGCCGCTTGGCGACGTTGCGCAAGATTGTCATTAATGACACTTTGCAAATCATCAACACCATATAAATATACGCCGTCTAAAGATTTAACTTTAGAGTCGATATCACGCGGGACAGCCAAATCCACCAATAACATTTGTTGATAACGCCGTTTTTTTAACGCTGTTTTAACATCAGTATAAGAGATCACTTGGTGCAAACTACCCGTACAACTTGAAATCACATCTGCACGATATAAGTTTTCTGCCAATGCTGAAAAATCAATAATTTCCACATCAACCCGATGGGCTATTGCTTGCGCCAAAGTTTCAGCGCGAGCACGTGTACGATTACAGATTAAAACTTTACCGACGCCCATTTCTGCCAAATGCTTCGCCACCAAGCTATTCATTTCACCCGCAGCAACCACCATGACTGTTAACTTTTCAGGCTTACTAAACACCTGTAAAGCCAGCTGAGCAACCGCATAGCCCATGGAAACCGCATGACTGCCTACAGCCGTTTCCGAGCGTACACGCTTGGCTGCGTAAAAAGCATATTCAAAAATTCGGTTTAAATGAGGAGAAACCGTATGTGCATCTTTAGCCAGAGAAAGAGCCGACTTCACCTGCCCTAAAATTTGCGGTTCACCCAACATTAAGGAATCAAGCCCACTGGCAACACGCATCAGATGTGTTACAGCTTGCGCATTTTCATAGCGATATACATGATTAAACAATTGTTTAACATCTATGCCATTTGCTTGGGCGAGCCAATTCATTACCATATCTGCATTATCAGACATGGCATAAACTTCAGTGCGATTACATGTAGAAACCACAACCATATCATTTAAGTCATGGTTTTGGCTTTGTACTGCAAGCAATTGCGTTAACTTTTCAGGGTTAAATGCAACTTGCTCACGCAGTTCTACAGAAGCGGTTTGATGGTTGACACCCAATGCAAAGAAAGACATATCAGATCATCATTTCGCTAAATTTATGCTATTGTGCAATATCGGTGTCATAAAAAGCATTACTTGGATCAAGAAAAATTGCGTCAAACAAACAGCCGAATAAACGGCGCGACAATTAAGCAATATTCTACCACATTCTTACTTGTGGGTAGCATGGCTTCTAGTGCTCATATTAGAGCATCTGGGGAAATTTATCATACCAATTCAAACTATAATGCTATAAAACAAAGCATGATTGCTGAATTTGCACTGACCTACCATGACGTTCCAACAGCATTGCATAACTACACGGTGCTTGCAATCAAAAGCAATTCCACCATGGTTAAACAGCGGGCGTTAAATGTCGCACTAGAACAAAATGACCTCAAAGCAGCACTGGATATTGCCACCCATTGGGTGGTTCAAGAACCTACAGATGTCCCCGCTTTATTTTATCTTTCACACATTGCTCTTAAAGCACATGAATACGAACTGGCTTCTGAAACGCTGGATAAAATTTTAAATATTGACCCAGATGCAGACCTAGAAAAGATTTTAGTCGGTATCGCGCCTGAAGAACCTGAAGATCGAGAATTTTTACTCGATGCTTTACGCAAAAGTAAAGAAAAAGACAACCCTTCCGTCTTGGTGCTGATTGCAGGCTTAGAAGCTCAAAATGGACAGTTAGAACAAGCACTCATTACGGTCAATCGTGCGCTCAGAAAACGCCCGAAAGTGACGGGCTTTATTTTAATGAAAGCCAATTTACTCAGTGCCTTAGGCAATGACGAAGAAACCCTAAAATGGTACAACAAAGCCAGTCATAAACATAAATCCAATTTAGAAGTTCGCTTAGCTGAAATTAAATATCTGATTAAAATCAATCAATCTAAACAAGCACTGGATAAACTCGAAACCATCCTCGAGAAATGGCCACATGAAGACGAAGCCCTGTTTATTGCAGGCTTAACCAGTATTGATTTAGAGGAATATGAAAAAGCAGAAAGGTTCTTGGTTGAGCTACGCTATTCCGCACAATATCAAAATGAAGCCTATTACTACTTGGCTGTAAATGCTGAAAGAAAACAACACTTTGAAACTGCTAAAGCCTATTATCGTTTGGTCGATGGCAGTCTTTATACCGTTTCACGCCGCAATATGATTAATATTTTTTCCGAGCAAGACAAACTCAGCGATGCTTTACGCTTTTTAACCCAAGAACGGGTCAATTACCCACAACAAGCCAGCTTTCTCTATCAAGCTCAAGCTGACATTTTAAAAAGAATGGGCAACAAAAAAGCAGCCATGCGTTTATTAGATGAAGCGATTAAAAACGTGCCTGATGATCCTGAACTGATCTACTCAGAAGTTCTCTTACTCGACCCTTATCAAGACAAAGATAAACTTGATAAATTATTAAAAAAATTACTAGAAATCGAACCCAATAGTCCAACCTATCTGAATGCTTACGCCTATACACTGGCTTTACAAAACAGACGTTTAGATGAAGCGCGGCAGTATGTTGAACACGCATTGGAGTTCGCACCAGATCAAGCCTCCATTTTAGATACACTCGGCTATATTACTTTTTTACAAAATGACTTTAAAACCTCTGCTCTGGTTTTAGAAAAAGCCTATGAAATTAGCCAAAATGTCAAAATTGGTGTGCGCTACGCAAAATCGCTATACATGCAAGGCGATCTGACAAAATTTAATCAGGTGTTACAACAATTACAAAAAAAACATCCCAATGATCCTCAATTAGAGCAATTGAAGTCGCTATTGTTACCGCCACACATGAAAAAGAGTTAATCCACTGTATGCATATTTTTTCAAAATTCAGCTTAACCTTAATTGCAACAAGCACATTGATTCTGACCGGTTGTCAACAATATACCCAGCCTCAAGCACCTAATGTGTCTCAAACGCCAGAAGCGGCAAACAACTTTAGCCTTCAAGGTAAAATCGGGGTTAAAACACCGGGGCAATCTGGCAGTGCATTTTTCACTTGGGTACAGCAACAAGATGAGTTTGATATTGAATTAAGCGGAATTTTAGGTGTCGGCAAAACTCAAATATCGGGAAAACCCGGTGAAGTCAGCTTAAATAGCGCCAAAACAGGGCTCATTGAAGCCGAAACAGCAGAAGAACTGCTTGAACGTGCCACGGGTTGGCAAGCACCAATCACCCATTTAGTCGATTGGGTTCAAGCCAAGCCTGCAACAACACAAGTTAAAATCAACAAAGATGAGCAGAATCGTCCAATCCAATTTTTGGAAGATGGTTGGACAGTTGATTTAAGCTATAACGACCAAGCCCAATTGCCGAATAAATTAATTTTGAAGCAAGCACTTGAGTCGGGACAAGAAAACCGTATTACAATGATTATTCAAAATCGCTAAGTCTTAAAAGTTCAAAATTCTATGATTCGTGTCCCCTCTCCCGCCAAGCTCAATCTTTTTTTGCATATCACAGGTCGTCGTGATGATGGTTATCATGAGTTGCAAACTATTTTTCAACTTATAGATTTAAGCGACTGGCTAGAATTCACTCAAACAGATGACTTACAGATTTCAATCGATGGTTTAAATACTGTCGACTTGGAACAAAACTTAATCTACAAAGCCACACAAATTTTAAAACCCTATGCACAAAAAACAACAGGTCTGTCCATTCAGTGTAGAAAAGAACATTCCGATGGGTGCAGGACTCGGAGGGGGTTCTTCAAATGCAGCAACCACACTCATTGTGGTCAATCAACTGTGGCAATGTGGTTTAACTATTGAACAATTGGCTGAGCTAGGTGTAAAACTTGGTGCTGACGTTCCCATTTTTGTTTATGGACGTAATGCATGGGCGGAAGGCATTGGTGAACACTTAACATTCATAGACTTAGAACAAAAAAAATACATTGTATTAAAACCTGATTGTTTTATCAGCACTCAATTACTTTTTTCGCAAAAAACATTGACAAGAAACACGAAGACCTCTACATTTTGCGCCTATCAGTTAACACCATTTAATTTTGGAAATAACTTTGAGCCTTTAGCGAGAAGCTTATACCCAGAAGTAAATGAAGCGATGCAGTATTTAGACCAGTTCGGTATTGCAAAACTTACAGGTACAGGTGCTTGTGTTTTTACTGAAGTAACTAGCGACATGAATATTGATGAGATTTTAGCACATTCGCCTTGTAAAGCTTACTTGGTTAATGGTTTAAATGAATCACCATTACGTCATTTCGAAGTTATATGATAGGGGCGTCGCCAAGTGGTAAGGCACCGGGTTTTGATCTCGGCATCCGTTGGTTCGAATCCAGCCGCCCCTGCCATCATTTTCATCTGTAGATTACTGTATTAGGGGCGTCGCCAAGTGGTAAGGCACCGGGTTTTGATCTCGGCATCCGTTGGTTCGAATCCAGCCGCCCCTGCCATTTAACTGATAAGTTAAATAAATATTACAGTGATCAAATTTAGGGGCGTCGCCAAGTGGTAAGGCACCGGGTTTTGATCTCGGCATCCGTTGGTTCGAATCCAGCCGCCCCTGCCATCTATTTTCAAAAAAGACAGAATAAATTTGCTTGTTTATTTGTTAATTTACCTTGACATCAAACAGTAAAAACATTAAAGTTCTGCCGCATTAGGGGCGTCGCCAAGTGGTAAGGCACCGGGTTTTGATCTCGGCATCCGTTGGTTCGAATCCAGCCGCCCCTGCCATCTATTTTCAAACATTCCAACCGCCAAGGGTGCTTCATGCCCAATCTTGTCGTTTTTAGTGGAACTGCACATCCACAATTCGCTCAAAAAGTCGTAAGCCACCTGCACATTCCTTTAGGTGCAGCATCTGTAGGTCATTTTTCTGACGGTGAAATTGCTGTCGAAATTACTGAAAATGTTCGTGGTAAAGACGTATTCCTTGTACAGCCTACTTGTGCACCAACGAATGACAACCTTATGGAAGTCCTCGTTATGGCTGATGCTTTACGTCGTGCAAGTGCAGGTCGTATAACTGCTGTCATCCCTTATTTTGGATATGCTCGTCAAGATCGTCGTCCTCGTTCAAGCCGTGTTCCAATCACTGCAAAAGTTGTCGCAGATATGCTGACAACTGTAGGGATTGACCGTGTTGTAATGATCGACCTTCATGCTGACCAAATTCAAGGTTTCTTCGACATCCCTGTAGACAATATCTACGGTACTCCTGCGTTACTTGCTGATCTTCGTCAACAGCAACACCATAATCTTATGGTTGTTTCTCCTGACGTTGGTGGTGTAGTTCGTGCACGTGCTGTAGCTAAACAAATGGGTGATATCGATCTCGCAATCATTGATAAACGTCGTCAAAAAGCAAATGAATCACAAGTGATGCATTTGATTGGTGATGTGAAAGATCGTGACTGCGTAATCGTGGATGACATGGTTGATACTGCGGGTACATTGTGTAAAGCTGCTGATGCGCTGAAACAATTTGGTGCTCGCCGTGTTGTTGCTTATGCAACTCACCCTGTACTTTCTGGTAAAGCCCTTGAGAATTTGAAAAATTCTGTACTCGACGAACTCGTGGTAACAGATACGATTCCTCTTTCTCAAGAAGCATTAGAACTTGGTAAGATTCGCCAAGTTTCAGTGGCCGGCATGGTTGCTGAGACAATTCGTCGTATTAACAACGAAGAATCTATTAGCGCAATGTTCGATAGTTATTTATAATAGCGCGAAATTTTCAAAGCCCTGTTTTTTTAAACGGGGCTTTCTATCACTGGACTGGTCGAAGGTTCAGTCAATTAAACTCAATGAGGAAATGTCATCATGGCAAACTTCGTATTAAATGCAGTAGCTCGTGACGAATCAGTACAAGGGAAAGGTTCGAGCCGCCGCCTTCGTCTTCAAGCTAAAGTTCCAGCAATCATCTACGGTGGCGAAGCTGCTCCTGTAACTGTTACTTTAGAACTTCGTGAACTTGTTAAAGCTTTAGAAAACAACGCATTCTTTGAAGAAGTTGTTGAAATCAAAGTTGGCGACAAAGTTGAAAGCGTAAAAATCCAAGCTTTACAACGTCACCCAGCTAAAAACACGCCTATGCACGCTGACTTTAAACGCGCATAAGTGTTGATGGTGTAAATTAGTGTCAAATATTTCACTGATTGTAGGTTTGGGTAATCCGGGAACGGAATATGCCCAGACCCGCCATAATGCAGGCTTTTGGTTTGTTCAACGCCTTGCAGAACAATATGGTATTCAACTCAAAGCTGATCCCAAATATAAAGGGATAAGCGGTCGTGGTAATATTGAAGGTCAAGACGTTCGTCTGTTATTGCCCACAACCTTTATGAACCTTGTCGGTCAAAGTGTTGTACCCTTCGCCAAATTCTATCAAATTGCTCCTGAAGCAATACTCATTGCGCACGATGAACTTGATATGAACCCCGGTGTCATTCGCCTAAAAACAGGTGGTGGTCACGGTGGACATAACGGTTTACGCGATATCGTACCGCATATTGGTTCAAATTTTCATCGCTTACGTATTGGCATAGGACATCCTGGTTCTAAAGAACGTGTGTCTGGTCATGTACTGAGCAAAGCACCAAGCAGCGAACAAAATTTAATGGATGATGCCATTGCTCACGCTTTATCTCGCATTAAATTGCTTGTAAACGGTGACATACAGCAAGCCATGAATCAAATCAATGCTTACAAACCGAACTGATCAATCCACAAATTGTTGAACAATCCTTCTTGCCATGATGCTTTTTTCAGAGCAAAATGCGTTTTCTGCGGATTACTTACCCAGTAAAAAGCGATTGATTTAACCATAAGATAAAATCTTAGCTCGACTAAGGAGACGCCAGCCATGCTATCTCGTTTATTAAAATGCAAAATTCACCGTGCTCAAGTTACTCATGCAGAACTTCATTACGAAGGCTCATGTGCAATTGATGGTGTGCTCATGGATTTAGCAGGTATTCGTGAATATGAAGAAATCCACGTATGGAACGTCACGAATGGTAAACGCTTCGCCACTTATGCGATTCGCGGTGAAGATCATTCAGGTATTATTTCTGTCAATGGTGGTGCTGCACATCAAGCTGACGTCGGCGACTTAGTGATTATTGCGACCTTTGGTGATTTCACTGTAGCTGAAGCCAATGCGCACAAACCACGTCTGGTATATGCAAATCCAAATAACACGGTAAATCACACAGCGAACTGTATTCCAGTTCAAGTGGCTTAATACTTTCATTCAAGCTCACAAGATTCTAAAAGCTCGCAAATGCGGGCTTTTTTATGCCAGTTATTTTATTGATCAAAACACTTTGCTGACCCGTTCATATGGAACTAGAGTACTGATCATTCTAAAGAAAATATAATAATTCATACTAAACAGGTCTATAATCATTCCACATCGCTTCAGGGCGGGGTGAAATTCCCCACCGGTGGTAAATTAAACCGCTCTATCATTATCGGATTTAATCAGCCCACGAGCCTGTAAACCATGAATGGTTTATGCGCAGATTTGGTGAAAAACCAAAGCCGACGGTATAGTCCGGATGAAAGAAGACGACGTAACGGATATTTATATTTGATATATCGCTGCGACCCCATTTCTACATCAGTCCTGAAATGTTCAACCGTATTTTTATTTTACGAGAGCGTTTCAATGTCTAGTTTAATTCAACCCGAAATTTTCTTTTCAGCCCTTCCTCCTGCTGAACAACGTATTCAAAAAGCTTTAGAAGATATCCGCCAAGGCAAACCAGTGTTGGTCATGGATGACTTTGACCGTGAAAATGAAGCCGATTTAATTGTTGCCGCAGAAACCCTAACGGTTGAAACCATGGCACGTATGATTCGTGATGGTTCTGGCATTGTCTGCTTATGCCTAACCGATGAGCTGGCCAATCATTTGGAACTTCCACCAATGATCACGGATAACTCCAGTCAGTTTAAAACAGCATTTACCGTGACCATTGAAGCTGCCGAGGGTGTGACCACGGGGGTTTCAGCCAAAGATCGCACCACCACGATAAAAGCAGCCATTAAAGATGGTGCCGTTGCGAGCGACCTTAATCGTCCCGGACACGTATTCCCTTTACGTGCACGTGAAGGTGGTGTTTTAACGCGTCGTGGTCATACTGAAGGTACGATTGATTTAGCACGTTTAGCTGGCTTAAAACCAGCAGGCGTATTATGTGAATTGACTAATGCTGATGGAACAATGGCATCAGGAATTCAAGTTTTGGCTTATGCTCAAACTCACGATTTAACTGTGATTACCATTGAAGAAATTGTGCAATATCGTTTAACGCATCAGCTCTAAAATTCAACAGCATAATGATAAAAGCCCCAGTTCATACTGAGGCTTTTTATTTAAAATTTAATTTCAAAATACTGTAAAAATCAATCTGATCAATGACAATACTCAATGATATACATTGAAAAAATTTCATCATAAAAAGAACAGATTCAGTCTTCTTTTAGCATATGCAACAAACTAGAACTGATGCCATCGGCACGTAAAAAAGCAAAATCATAACTTGCTGTAGCCAAAGCCAAAACACGACGTTCAAATTCCTGCCACAGTGCTTTCACTTGTTTATCGTGAATGCCTAAACCACTTTCTTCGGCTAAATTTTTATTCTTTTCACAAATTTTAAGTGCATGATAAAGCTTACGCCCTTGCGATGCATCATCACGTAAACGCACACGTTTCGATAAGACAAATCCTTCTACATGGCGCAAATTCGCATGCGGTAACATCGGCACTAAAATTTGATCCAGTTGCGCATCCAGTCGTCTCCACACAGCCGTGTGCTGTTCAGGAGTATAGGTATTCCACTGAATGACTTCATGATTAAAACGACGACAACCACGGCAGACAGAATCACCGAACACCGTAGAACAACGCCCTGCACAGGGAGTCAAAGAAGCAATCCGACGTTCAGTACTCAAAACACACTCCTACACATTTTATAAATCAATAAAACCATTCGTCTAACATCGTTAAAAAAGATGATTTTACTCAATGACAGCTCATATCGACATCTTTCGCTTAAAAACCATATTTTAGTTATGGTTTTCTCGCTTATTCACACAATTCACGTTAAAATACGCGCCTTGAATTTTGTCCTATCATAATACATTTGGAGTCTTCCATGAACGCTACTGTAGAACAGCTTGCACCTGTAGAACAGCAAGCGACCACAAGTTGGGTTGTTGCCGCACTATATCAATTTAAAGAAGTTCAAGATCCTAGCCGATCTTCAGCAACGTCTTTTAGACTTAGTCAACAGCATTAACTTGTGTGGAACTCTCATTGTAGCGGGCGAAGGCATTAACGGTACTGTGGCTGGGGATCGTGAGTCGGTTGATCAAATTCAGGCATTTCTTCTTCATGAAGGGTTTAATGCTATGGAATACAAAGAATCTCATAGCGATGAAAAACCTTTCCGTAAAATGAAAATCAAACTCAAAAGTGAAATTGTCACTTTAGGTGTGGAAGTTAAACCACGTGATCTTGTCGGGCATTACTTAGATCCGAAAGAATGGAATGAACTGATTGCACGTGATGATGTAATCCTCGTCGACACACGTAATGATTACGAATATAAAGCCGGTACGTTCAAAGGCGCTGTTGATCCTAAAACAGAAAGTTTCCGTGAATTTCCAGAATATGTAAAACAAAATCTTGAACAACATAAAGACAAAAAAATTGCCATGTTCTGTACGGGTGGTATTCGTTGTGAAAAATCTACCTCGCTTCTTCTGCAAGAAGGCTTTGAGGAAGTTTATCACCTGAAAGGCGGCATTTTAAAATACCTAGAAGAAACCCCTGCTGAAGAAAGTATGTGGGAAGGTGAATGTTTCGTCTTCGATGGTCGTACCGCAGTGACCCATGGTGTAGAAGAAGGTCAAAATATTAAATGTCATGCCTGTGGTTGGCCTTTACTTCCAGCAGAAGTTGAGCTTCCAAGTTATGAACACGGTGTATCATGCAAATATTGCATCGAAAAAACCACCGAAAAGCAAAAAGAAGGTTTCCGTATGCGTCAGTCACAAATTGCAGCAGCGAAACGTAAACGCCTGTAATTTTGGATTTTAAGACCCTCGATAAAAACCCTCAGCATAATCTGAGGGTTTTTTATTTACATAAAATAAACAATAAATAAATAAAAACGACCAACAACAGCTACCAAACCATCGAAAATTTGATAATCTGAGACTCAAAGCACATTAATTAGACAACTTATTCATATATAACATGAAAAAGGAATTAAATTATGCCAAGAGAGATTGTCCGTTCAGCCGATTACGCAAGACGATTTCATTTAGTTCGCGAAAAAAATCATCAAAAAATAGCAACAATAAAAAGTATTTTAAATCAAGAATCACATTTGTTTATTGTGGTTTTAGGCGCAGTGATTGGCACAATTTTAGCGATATTCATTGCTTATCATTTAAAGTCCAATCCACTCATCTATACATTACTCAGCGTGATTCCCTTTGCACTGTCGTATAGTTTAAGAAAAGTCTACATACACACATTAATCCATAGCCAAGAATAATCCGCTTGATTGCATAACGATACTTTACCCTGTAACAAATACTATTTAGGATAATCAAAATATCATTCTTATTTTTATAAACTTATGAATCTGACTGAATGGATTATTTCCATTATGGAACAATTGGGCTACTTCGGTATTGCCCTCCTCATGTTCCTCGACAATATTTTCCCCCCGATCCCCTCTGAAGTCATTATGCCTTCCGCCGGCTATTCTGCATCTCAAGGGCAACTTCTGCTTGTTGGAGTGATTATCGCAGGCTGTATTGGCTCACTGACTGCTGCTGCAACACTGTATTGGATTGGATATAAGTTCAATCATGACAAAATTTTTCGATGGGTCGATCGCTATGGAAAATACTTATTTATCAAATCTAGCGATGTGCAAAAAGCATTAACATGGTTTGAACACTATGGACATCGGATTGTATTTTTTGGACGAATGATTCCTGCTGTGCGCTCACTGATTAGTATTCCTGCGGGGATGAGCCACATGCCCTTCTGGAAATTCATGTTCTATAGCAGTTTGGGAACAATTATCTGGACCACATTCTTAGCCTGTATCGGGTTTTATTTTGGTGAGAACCAAGCGTTGATGCAAAATATTTTTAGCCAAGTCGGCCATGTCATTATTGCTATTGTGCTTAGCCTTATTGCTTGGATTATCTACCGCAGATACAAACGTAGAATAAAATAGCGCTGATCTGCTTAACTCTGATTCAAACTGCTATCGCCTTGGTCAATATGGTTAATCTGACATCACCTCTTACAGGTGAAAAAATTTAAAGCCTGATCATAGCGATAAAAAAAACACCTCGATTGAGGTGTTTTTTTGATTTTAACGAATTAAGTTGGTGTGTGGTACATTAAATAAATTTCATTTAAGTTCGCTGGAATTTCTTCAGCAATTTCGTCCATGAGCTGACCATTGCGACGGAAAGATTCCATTTGCGCATCTTCATCGTCAACACCACTAAACACCATCATTGGTAAAGTTAAATCCACCAATTGTTCTTCATGTTCAGGTGTAAACCAAGCATCTTCATTTAAGAACATGGCATCGACGAAACCAACGCTCCAATCGCCTAAACTTGATTCAGTATCCGCTTCTTCAATTTCAAAAGGAAACTCAATCCCTTCTTCATTGGCTAAGCTTTGACGAATTGCTTCTAACCATGCTTTTATTTGTGCAATCATGTCAGCTGGAACTTTCTGTTGATTATTATCGAAAAGTTCATCGAGCCATTGATCAAAAGCTGGCCCTACAGCAGTTGCACATAAAAAACCATGAGTTGCTGCAAAATCTAGACCGTGTTCATTTTGGTCACCATCTAGATATTCACTCAATAAGTCTAAATCTAAAGCACTCATTTAAAATCCAAGTTCTGTAAAATAACTGCGGATAGCATAGCATTTTAGCGCGCTATGCTAAATCACAATTTAGTCTTCGTCATCATCAAAGCCGTCATCGTCATCAAGATCATAATCAAAATCTTTCAATTCACGTTCTAAGCGACGTTGTGCAAGAAGGTCATCAATTAAACGACGTTTTTCTAATGACTCTTTAGCACTAATTTTGCTTGATGCCTCATCAAAACTAACATCATCATCACTGTAGCTATCATCTAGTTCAAAATCTGTAGAAGACACTAAAACTACCTCATTAGTGAAAAAAGTAAATGGCTCTAGGCGCTATTTATCTCTGTTAGCAAAGCTTGTCAAGTTTTTTTTGATTTTTTGTTATAACAAACTCAATTTGCACTTGTTTTTTGACCCTAAAATTGTGTATTTATTAATGGGTAGAATTTTAATTAAAATACCACTAAAAAATTAAGGTATTTTTGAATGCATTCCATGCAACAGACTTGAAAAAAAATATTCCAACCCAATATTGAAAATAATTGTTAACTCAAAGTGCTATTTCTAAATAGTACTTGAGCAAGCAATTCAAAACAATTTTAAGCGAATTGTGCTATTATGCACGGTTTTTCACTGCCACAGATTCAACGAAGAGTAAGCAAAGATGAGCGATATGACTTCCCCTACTTCGCAAGTAGCGGCTCTGATTAGCCGAGGCAAAGAGCAAGGTTACTTAACTTACGCTGAGGTTAACGATCATCTCCCAGACTCGATCACGGAAAGCGAACAGATTGAAGACATTATTCAAATGCTTCAAGATGTCGGCATTCCTGTGCATGAACGTGCGCCTGAATCTGATGACACCATGTTCGACGGTAACAATGCAGAAGCAACCGATGAAGTCGCTGAAGAAGAAGCGGCAGCGGTTCTTGCTTCAGTTGAAAGCGAACCTGGTCGTACCACCGATCCAGTACGTATGTACATGCGTGAAATGGGAACGGTTGAACTATTAACGCGTGAAGGCGAAATTAGCATTGCGAAACGCATTGAAGAAGGTATTCGTGACGTTCTTCATTCGATTGCGTATTGGCCGAATGCAGTTGAAGTTGTATTAAAAGAATATAGCGATGTTGCTGAAGGTGAACGTCGTCTTGCTGATATTTTATCTGGTTATTTAGACCCAGAATCTGACGAAGAAATTCCAGAAGTTTTAGAAGAAGAAGCTGAAATCATTGCAGATGATGAAGCAACGGCTAAAACCACGAAAGATGTAAAATTGGACGATGACGAAGAAGAAGAATCTGAAAGTGATGATGATTCTGAAGGTGAGTCTGGTCCAGATCCTGAAATTGCACGTGTTCGTTTCACTGAATTAGAAAATGCGTGGAAAGTAACCAAAATTGCCATTGAAAAGCATGGTCGTAACAGCAAACAAGCAGACGAAGCACTTGAAGCGCTTGCCACTGTGTTTATGATGTTCAAATTTACACCGCGTTTATTTGAAATCATTTCAGAAATGATTCGTGGCACGCATGAACAAATTCGTACCGCTGAACGTGAAGTGATGCGTTATGCAGTACGTCGTGGTCGTATGGATCGTACCCAATTCCGTACCTCGTTCCCAGGCCAAGAATCAAACCAAGCTTGGTTAGATGAACAAATTGCTAAAGCACCTGCTGATCAAAAAGGTTATTTAGAAAAAGTACGTCCAGATGTTGTTGCATTCCAGCAAAAAATTGCCGACATCGAAAAAGAATTAGGCTTAGATGTTAAAGACATCAAAGACATTTCTAAACGTATGGCTGTTGGTGAAGCGAAAGCACGTCGCGCGAAAAAAGAAATGGTTGAAGCAAACTTACGTTTGGTTATTTCGATTGCGAAAAAATATACCAACCGTGGTTTGCAATTCCTTGACTTGATTCAAGAAGGTAACATCGGTTTGATGAAAGCCGTAGACAAGTTTGAATACCGTCGTGGTTATAAATTCTCGACCTATGCAACTTGGTGGATTCGTCAGGCGATTACGCGTTCTATTGCCGATCAAGCACGTACCATCCGTATTCCAGTACACATGATCGAAACCATTAACAAGATCAACCGTGTATCTCGTCAACTTCTTCAAGAAATGGGCCGTGAGCCAACACCTGAAGAATTAGGCGAACGTCTGGAAATGGACGAAGTTAAAGTGCGTAAAGTGCTGAAAATTGCCAAAGAACCGATTTCGATGGAAACACCGATTGGTGATGACGAAGATTCGCATCTTGGTGACTTCATTGAAGATGGTAACATTACCTCTCCAATTGATGCTGCGACTTCTGAAGGCTTAAAAGAAGCAACACGTGAAGTGCTTGAAAACTTGACTGAACGTGAAGCGAAAGTCTTAAAAATGCGTTTTGGTATTGATATGCCAACCGACCATACTTTGGAAGAAGTGGGTAAACAATTTGATGTAACACGTGAACGTATTCGTCAAATTGAAGCCAAAGCTTTACGTAAACTACGTCACCCTTCTCGTTCTGAACACTTACGTTCATTCTTAGAAAATGACTAATTTTTGATGATCGCGATGGAGACTTGAAATATCAATTTCAGTCTCCATTTAGTATCTAAGAGAAACACAACGCCTGCATTTACGCAGGCGTTTGATATAATGAGGACTGGCTCTCATGACGATGTTAGACCGTACACCTTCACGTGAACTGCAAGAAGATCTATGGGTTTTCCCTATGGATTATCCAATCAAATTGATTGGTGAAGCGCACGAAGATTTACATTGTGCTGTTGTTGAAATTTTAGTAAAACACTTTCCTGATTTTGATAGTGAAAGTATTAAAGTACAACCCTCTCGTACAGGTAAGTATCACTCTTTAACGGCACAACTTGTGTTCATCGAACTTGAACAAGTTCATGCACTGTATGCAGATTTAGCCGCCTGCACATTGATTAAAACAGCACTTTAATCAATATAAAAAACACGCCTCGAAGCGTGTTTTTTTATGTATGCAGAAAAATATTCAATCCATGCCCATAAAAATAGCAAATCATCTGGCTATCACCTCCTATCTCGACCCAATTTCATTATAATCATTTCTCATGTTTAAACTTTTATGGACGCACTTCACGTGACTGATGCTGTTCTAAAACCCAATTTAATTATCCGTCAATTTAATCAACTTACCCCTTATCTCGACCGTTTTCAGGACATGAAAAAGTTAACTGAAAACCGTGATGAAAATACCCCAGATGAACTGTGGATTTTGCAGCATCATGATGTTCTAACCCAAGGACAAGCAGGAAAACCTGAACATATTCTGATGTCGAGTACCATTCCTGTGGTACAAACGGATCGTGGTGGGCAAGTCACTTGGCATGGGCCGGGTCAGTTGGTTGCCTACTTCATGTTTGATTTGAACCGCTTAGGATGGAATGTCCGCACGTTAGTTTCCTATGCTGAAAATTTAATGATTGACCTGCTAAAAAAATACAACATTGAAGCCTATGCCAAACCAGATGCACCGGGCGTCTATGTCAATGAACGTAAAATTGGCTCACTGGGTTTTAAAATTCGTAAAGGACGTAGCTATCATGGTCTTGCACTCAATATTGATTGTGACCTGTTTGGATTTCAGACCATTAATCCATGTGGTTATGCAGGCTTAGAAATGGTTCGCGTTATGGACTTGGTTGAAAACTATCCTCATTTTAATGATTTATGTGCGGATATCATTGAAACTTTAGACCACAGCGGTTACTTTAATAAAGTCCAAGTCATGCAACAATAACTTTGCTTTTGCGATAAAAATAAATTAGAGTATTTACTCTAAACTAATAAAATATTTTTTAGATAAGGGATGCGCGAGTGATTTCAACCAAATCCGTAAAGCCCGCTTTACAACTAACCTATGTCAAACTCATGATGGATGTGATTGGCAGAGGGCTAGTCATGGCGAGTCAAGTCGATGAAGAAGTAAAACAGGAAGTTGCCAAATTCCCTGTTGGTTTTGTGCTATCGATGAAAGTATTTCCCAATGGCCCCGCTTTTATTGCAAAAGTCACGGAAGAGCAGCAATTAGAATTACTACAATCCGTAACAACCAAGCCTGATTTAACCATTACTTTTAAGCATTTAAGTCATGCTTTTTTAGTGTTTTCTTTCCAAGAAAGTACCGCTCAAGCCTTTGCCCATGACCGCATGATTGCAGACGGTGATTTAGCATATGCCATTCGTCTGGTTCGTTGTTTAAATAAAATGGAATCGCTTATTTTACCTAAACTTTTGGCCGAGCTTGCCGTAAAACAATATCCAACTGAATTAAGCTTAAAAGAAAAACTAACAGGCGCTGCAAATATTTATTTGAAAGTCGCTCAATCCTATTTTAAACGGAGTGCATAACATGGCTAAGCCTTATTACGAATTTTTCTGCCCAGTCAAAGTTATCGCAGGTCATGCCGCGTTAGAACACATTCCTTTTGAACTTGCCACCTTAGGTGCAAAACGCCCACTCATCATTACCGATAAAGGTGTACGCGCAAATAATTTACTTGCTCCGATTGAAGCTGCTTTTGAATCTACAGATGCTGTGATTGGTTATATTTTTGATGATGTGCCACCCGATTCAAGCGTAGAAACAGTGCGTAGCGCAGCAAAAGCCTATCATGAAAATAATTGTGATGCGATTATTGCTGTCGGTGGTGGTTCAGTGATTGACACCTCAAAAGCCACCAATATTTTAGTGACTGAAGGCGGTGATGACTTACTCAAATTTTCTGGTGCGCATAATCTACCCAAAGCACTGAAACCATTTTTTGTGATTCCAACAACGTCAGGCACGGGTTCTGAAGTGACCATGGTCGCGGTGGTTTCCGATCTGGAAAAAAATGTCAAAATGGCATTTGCCTCTTATTATTTGATGCCTCATGCAGCGATTCTTGACCCGCGTATGACGCAAACTTTACCACCACATTTAACCGCTATGACTGCCATGGATGCGCTCACTCACGCGGTTGAAGCCTATACTTGTATGGCTGCAAACCCAATCAGTGATGCTTATGCCACCGCTGCAATCAAAAAAGTAAGCAACAATTTATTCAATGTACTGGACCATCCAACCGATGAGTTTGGTCGTCTTGAATTGGCGCAGGCTTCAACCATGGCGGGTATTGCCTTCTCTAATTCGATGGTTGGTTTAGTCCATTCATTAGGACATGCTTTAGGTGCTGTAGCGCACCTGCCCCACGGCTTATGCATGAACTTATTTCTACCTTATGTACTTGAATACAACAAGGAAGTGAATGGCGACAAAATTGCAGACCTATTACTACCTTTAGCTGGGCGCAGATATTTATGCACAAACGCCTGCACATTTACGTGCCGATAAAGCCATTGCAACCATTCTGACCATGCGTGATCGTTTATATACCCTCACTAAATTACCGCGTACTTTACGTGAAACGGGTAAAGTCTCTGAAGCACAACTCGATGAAGTTGCAGAAAAGGCTTTAAATGATGGATCTATTATTTATAATCCTAAAGAAGCAACCTTAAGTGACTTAAAAGCGCTGTTAGAAAAAGCTTGGTAAATATTGAAAAATAAGCGAATATAGCTGAAAAATTAGCCTGATGTTTTTTTAAGCATCGGGCTTTTACTTTGTGGAAATAACAGACCATTTTTATTAAATGGCACATTTCATGCTGTAAAAAACTCATAAAGTGATTGGCAAAAGGTATCCAATTAGAGTAGATTGGCGCACTTTTGTTTTATTCGTATAGGGGGGATCGTTCGTCTCAAACGATCCTTTAAACATGACTGATCCTTGATCAACGATTAAGAGGATAACGCCGTTGACAAATATCTCTGGGACTCCATCGGCAGCTAAACTGCAAAAAACGCTGGGACTCTGGCACATCATTATTATCGGTTTAGCTTATATACAGCCCATGACGTTATTTGACACTTTCGGTCTAGTATCGGAAGAAAGTCATTTTCACGTACCGACATCCTACATATTTGCACTCGTTGCAATTTTATTAACATCTTTAAGCTATGGTCATATGATTCGTCGCTACCCTTCTTCGGGTTCGGCCTATACTTATGCCCAAAAATCGATTCACCCCAATGTTGGTTTCATGGTGGGTTGGTCATCTTGGTTAGATTATTTATTATCACCAATGGTCAACATCATTCTTGCTGTGATTTACCTTGAAGCATTGTTCCCCGATGTAAATCATTGGGTTTGGGTTGTTGTACTGACTGCATTTATGACGGGTATAAACTTAAAAGGTGCGCGCTTCGTTGCGAACTTCAACAGTTTAATCGTTCTGATTCAGCTTATTGTGATTGCCGTATTTACCTATCTGGTATACAGCAAGTTACAAGCAGGTTTTAATGCCGATGGCCCAATTTCTGCAGAACAACGCTATCAGCTTTGGAGCCTTGAACCATTTTGGAACGAACTGACTTCAGTTGGTGCACTCATTACTGGGGCAACTTTACTGTGTTTCTCGTTCACTGGTTTTGACTCACTCAGTTCACTGGCTGAAGAAACTAAAGATACTGAAAAGACCTTGCCTAAAGCGATTTTCTTAACCGCTTTAATTGCAGGTGTGATCTTTATTATCAGTACCTACTTCATGCAAATTTATTTCCCGAACGATCCAAAAACATACTTTGAAGACGTTGCCGCGACACAGCCTGATATTTTAATGCTGGTTGGTGGTTCACTATTTCAATCTTATGTACTTGCTTTTGCAATCGTAACGGTTATGGCATCGGGTATTTCAGCACATGCTGGTGTATCACGCCTCATGTTTGCCATGGGTCGTGATGGCGTGATTAACAAGAAAATCTTTGGTCATATCAGTCCTAAAAGTCTGACCCCGTCATACAATATTTTAATTGTAGGCGTGGTTGCTTTAACAGCTGGCTTTATGAATCTGGATACCGTGATTTCCTTAATCAGTTTTGGTGCTTTAACCGCATTTACTTTTGTAAATTTATCGGTCATTTCACGTTATGCATTACGTGATGGGCGCACCAAAAATACGAAAGATATTTTAAACTTTGTGGTTGTTCCATTACTTGGCTTTCTGAGTGTATTTGCACTCTGGCTAGAAATTGAAGAAACCTCATTAAAATATGGTTTATGGTGGGCAATGTTCGGTATTTTATACTTAGGTTATAAAACCAAAGGTTTTAAACACCCTGCTCCGCAGCATAACGAGTTTGATGATTCTCACTAATGTTCTAATTCACTTAATAAAAAAGACGCTTTATGCGTCTTTTTTATATGCTTAATGTTTTATGTAGCCAATTATTAATATTTTTGAGAATTTAAACATAAAAAAGCTGCTCGTAAGCCTAATGCTGATCAGTCAAGAGCTTTCGTAATTAACTCCTTAGTTTTTTAATTATTCAAAACGGAGTTTTATCATTTTAAATCAAATACTTGGAGCTCATCTGTTCTTTTGTTTAGCCAAAAGAACCAAAAACATTTGTCACCCGCAAAACTCGTCAAATACCTTTTGTTGATCAATTCATCGCAAAAACTTTACTTTTTCAAAGTAGTTTTGCCTCGAACAGTTGCGGATGACGTTTCCGCGTATCAAAGAACATCATGAATTTAAAAAAACACCAATCAGTTACTTAACTGACTGGCATTAACTCGTAAGCAGCTTTTGCAACAATCTGTTTTTAAACCAAAGCTTCAAAACCTTGCTGACGCCATGCTTCATACACAATCACCGCTGTCGCATTGGATAAGTTCAAACTGCGCGAATTCGCTGCCATGGGCAAACAAATCCAATGTTTTTCTGGGAACATCATACGGACACTTTCAGGAAGACCACGTGTTTCAGGCCCCATTAACAATGCCACTGGACGGTTTAAATTTGAAGTATGTGGCGTTTCAGAGCCTTTTGTGGTTAAAGGATAAATCGCATCATTTTCAATGCCATGTTCTTTTAAGAAAGCCAAACAATCATCAAAGTTTTCCCATACTTTCATATGTGCCCATTCATGATAATCCAATCCTGCACGTCTAAGCTTTTTATCATCCAGTTCAAAACCTAATGGCTTAACCAAGTGCAATTGCGCACCGGTATTGGCACATAAACGAATGATATTGCCCAGTATTTGCAGGAATTTCAGGCTCATATAAAACAACATGAATCACAAGGTTTCTCTACTCTTTCAATGCAACAGGGCTTGTTTAGCCCTGCCACTGTAATTGTTCACGTAAACTGACGACCTCACCAATAATGGTTAAGGTTGGCGCTTGAATTTGATGTTCTGATACTTTCGATGCAATATCAGCCAAAGTCCCCACCACAACTTTTTGTTCTGGTGTCGTGCCTTTAGAAATAAGCGCAACAGGCATATTCGGACGCTGACCATGTGCAATCAATTGCGCACATATTTTTTCTAAGCCCACCAAGCCCATATACAACACCAAGGTTTGGTTTTCATAAACCAGTTCCTTCCACGGTAACTCGGGTGAACCTTCTTTTAAATGTCCTGTTAAAAATCGAACACTTTGCGCATAGTCACGGTGCGTTAAAGGAATACCTGCATAAGCCGAACAGCCCGATGCTGCGGTAATTCCGGGGACGACTTGAAAAGCCACACCCGCAGCAAACAGTTCTTGAATTTCTTCGCCACCACGACCAAAAATAAATGGATCTCCGCCTTTTAGACGACAAACCCGCTTACCTTGTGCCGCATATTCAACTAATAAAGCATTAATGCCATCTTGAGGAACGCTATGATTTGAACGTGCTTTTCCGACATAGATTTTTTCTGCATCACGGCGGCATAATTCTAAAATCGCTGGAGAGACCAAACGATCATAAATAATCACATCCGCTTGCTGCATTAAGCGTAAAGCTTTTAAGGTCAATAATTCAGGATCACCCGGCCCTGCACCCACCAAGTAGACTTCACCTTTCGGCGCTTTCCACTCAAGCAATGCTTGCTCAATTAATTGATTCGCTTCAGCAATATTGTCGTTAAACACCTGCTCTTTCAGTGGGCTTGCATACAAGTCTTCCCAAAAAATACGGCGCTCATCAGGATTGATAATTTTTGCCTTAACCGTGGCACGCCATTGTCCAGAAAAATCAGCCAGTTTCCCCATACCATGCGGAATCGTCGCTTCAAGCTGGGTTCGAATTTGGCGTGATAACACGGGTGATGTGCCATTGGTGGCAATTGAAATCACCAAGGGTGAACGGTCAATAATTGCAGGAACCATAAAGCGACAATGCGGAGGATCATCCACACTATTCACCAATATTTTTTCAGCTTCACAAGCTTCAAAAACGTGGATATTGGTCGCTTTATCATTGGTTGCTGCAATCACCAAACGGTAATGACGTAACGGAATATCTAGACTAAAAGGTGCTTGAACATATTGCCCTTGGCTAGCGACCACAATCTCAAGTAAAGAACTTTCAATTTCAGGTGCAATCACATCAATGACTGCGCCTGCTTTTGCCAGAAGGACTGCCTTACGGTATGCAATACGTCCACCACCGACAATCAGACAAGGTTGCTGTTGCAACTTTAAAGAGATTGGAAAGATATCCACAAACTACCTCAATATTTTAGATCTGATTGTCTTAAGCAATTTTCATGCACAAAATTGCACTGCACATCAATTTATTCATTAATTCGTAGATTAATTAATAAATTCTGTACCACCCATGTAAGGACGAAGTGCTTGTGGAATCTCAATAGAACCATCTTCACGTTGATAGTTTTCCATCACTGCAAGCAATGTACGACCGACGGCTAAACCAGAACCATTCAACGTATGAACGAATTCAGTTTTCTTTTGGTCTACGCGGTAACGTGCTTTCATACGGCGAGCTTGGAAATCCCCCATACATGAACAGCTTGAAATTTCACGGTAAGTATTTTGGCTCGGTACCCAAACTTCTAAATCGTAAGTTTTGATAGCACCAAAGCCCATATCACCACCACATAAGATGATTTTACGATATGGAAGACCCAAGGCTTGCAAAATACCTTCTGCATGACCTGTCAATTCTTCAAGTGCATCCATTGACGTTTCAGGTTTAACAATCTGCACCATCTCAACTTTATCGAATTGATGTTGACGAATTAAACCACGGGTATCACGACCATACGAACCAGCTTCACTACGGAAACATGGCGTATGTGCTGCATATTTTAACGGTAGTCGATTTGGATCAACAATTTCATCACGTACAAAATTGGTGACTGGCACTTCGGCAGTCGGAATGAGGTAATATTCTTTTTCACCTTGTAATTTGAATAAATCTTCTTCAAATTTAGGCAGTTGACCTGTACCACGCAAAGATTCCGCATTGACCAAATACGGCACATACGCTTCGGTATAGCCATTTTTAAGCGTGTGCGTATCCAACATGAACTGAGTCAACGCACGTTGTAAACGCGCCAATGGCCCTTTTAGCACACTGAAACGTGTACCTGTGAGTTTGGTTGCAGTTTCAAACTCTAAACCGCCCATCCATTCACCCAAGTCAGTATGATCTTTAATTTCAAAATCAAACTGGCGCGGCGTACCCCATTTGAGGATTTCAACATTATCGTCTTCATCTTTACCTTCAGGTACAGATTCATGCGGCATGTTTGGAATGCTTAACGCTTTATTTTCAATCTCGGTTTGTAATTCAGTAAGCGCAACTTCAGCGGCTTTAATGTCATCACCAATGGCTGACATACGTGCCATAATTTCAGATGCATCGCCACCAGATTTTTTAATTTGGCCAACTTGTTTAGCACCCGAATTACGCTCTGCCTGCAAAGCTTCAGTTTTGGATTGAAGCTCTTTACGGCGAGCTTCAAGCGAAGCCCACTCTTCTACATTCAGCTGTACACCACGTTTTGCTAAGGCTAAATTTACAGCCTCAATATTATTTCGGATTAATTTCGGGTCGATCATAGCCAATCTTTTGCAAAGAAAAAAACTGGCTATAGTGTAAGCGCTAAACGCTAAAAAAGACAGTAACCGAGCCTACAGCTGCACCTTATTACAGCAAATTTAACTGAATTAAGCTAAATTTAAGGTGATGGATAGTGCGGTAAACTTGGTAAATATTCAGCTTTAATCAGTTTCGTTAGCGCAGCATAAGGTAAGTTCAGTTCCGTCATCCCTTCTGCATAAGAAGCCAATTCATATAAGGGATAAACAAAAACAACACCGTTAGCACCATAGTAAAAATTATCACTCAATTTTAACTGACTACGCTCAATACTATGTTGATCCAGCCACATCGTATTCGCATCATATAATGCATCCAATACTTGCTGTTCTGCACCCTTGACTAAAATATCGGATAAAGCCAAACGCTTTTTAGTGTTTAAATCAAAATTCACAAATTCTTGATGATACATGCCATGTGCTGCACCCGCCGAATAACTATAACTTTGGATGGCAAATGTCGCCTGATCATATTGCTGACTGACGAAACGTACATAAGTCGAACTTTGACTTAAATTAGGTGTAGCTTCATCTGAGGTATTTATTTTTTGATTCGGTTCTGTAGAAAATGCAATCGGATCGGCTTTTTTAATTCGAGCAATAAAATAATCATCGATCCATTTAATATTGCTGTTAACCGTTTGAATATCATATTGAATACACCCTTCAGCATCACAAGCTTCAGGTTTGGTCAGTTTAACGGGCACCACTTTGGCTTGAATGGCGCTAATGCTATTTTCTTTATTTTGTGATTGTTGCTTTGCTGCTTCAGGTGGCGTCTCACTTTTTGGCTGACATCCTGCAATGACTCCGCCACCAATCACTATCGTACACGCCAATAACCATGGTTTTAATAATGCTTGTGTCATGCTGTAACTCGATACTTTCTTAAAATGAATCACCCCACTATACAAACTCAAGCCGCCAGATAAAATTACAAAATGTAGCAATGAGCAAAATCCACTCAAAATATTGTTCAATTTCCGAGAACTGATGTTTTTACGCACACAATTGAAGCAAATTCATTTTTATCAGGATAGCGTTGCATTCAAAGTGATCAGCCTACTTTTTCCGACCTTAAAGAGTGCCAATACATTTTTCATGATGACGATGGCAATAAAAAACCACCCGAAGGTGGCTCTTTATAAAGGTTGAATATTATTGATCAATAATATCGGTGCCCTTTGGTGGTGCAAAATTAAATGTTGATGCTGCAATTGAGGGATTTAATTTCACATTATTGAAACGAACATAAGTCGTTTGTCCCAAAGAGTCTTCTAAAATCATCAAACTTGGTGCTTTGTTTGCACCAAAACTGATGGTTAAACTTTGGAATGCCCCATCACGATTTTTAGGCAGCAAAGTGTAATAGGTCTTGGTTTTATCCGGTTGCGTCACACGATACGACTGCATAATCTGATTGGTATTACCCGACAACAACAACGCTGGCGTATTCGCCACTTGATCATCTAGGCTTTGACGAACTGCTTGTTGTAAATCAGGGTCATAAATCCAAACCGTTTTACCCGAGGTCACAATCGTTTGTTTTGATGGACTGGTGATTTCCCAGAAAAACTTACCCGGACGGGCAACTTTCATCACACCTTTAAAAGTTTGATTCATATGTTGTCCGGTCAAACCTTTTTTCTGTGGTGCTTTACTCCCAGACGTGGCTTTGGTCGTTTGCTCAAAATTTGCCGACAAACTATGAATACTGCCTAACTGTTTGACCAAATTTGCTGTTGCTTGTTGCTCCGGTGCTGCAACAGGCGCAGCAAAAACAGTAGTACTGATCACGGGTGCAAGTGTTGCTACACCGAATGTCATCGCACATAGGGTTTTACGAAGCATTTTCATATCATCACCTTTTTATTTGCTGTATCGCAATTTCTTTAATGCCCCATCTTAAACCAATTTTTATTTGTAATAATTGAGAAAATAAGAAGTTTTGTATGGTTATTAATGTTCAATGTCGATATTTCTACATCATGATGAAGAACTGGAACAGTTTTAACTTAATTTATAGCAATAAAAAACCCACATTTTGCTGTGGGTTTTTATGCTGACTCAGCTCAATATATCGAATTATTTCCATTGCCAACCCACCGCCGCACCTCCCCCTAAATTACCTTCAGTATTGGTCGTTGCCGCAGCTTTATAGACAAATTTGTTATTTTCCGTTACGCCACTTATCCCTACAGCAAAGCCTTGTTTATTTTCCCACGTACCAACTCCCACACTCAGCATACTATAACCAGCTTCGGTGGGTTGCGGTAAAGATGCGATCGCTAAGCTTGACGCAACAGCCGCATAGGTCTCATCTTCAAAATCACTCATATTACGATTTAATGCGTCAACACGGCTATTAATATAGGCATTCGCTTGACGCATTTGCACCACATTTACAGCATCGGTATCTTGTGTACCTGCTGCAACATTAGTCATTTGTCTTTCCGCACCTGTCGCACCCACTGAAACAGTATTATCCCGATTCGATGTAGAGCCATGACCTAAGATCACGCTATTATTTGCCGATGTTGTGACGTTATTACCCAGTACATAACTATTATCACCACTGACATTGTTGTTACTACCGATTGCCCCTGAATTTTGACCTGTAATATTGTTATTTACACCAAATCCTATCGATCGCCCACCTGATACATTGGTTGCAGTTCCTAGTGCAATCGCACCTTGACCCGTTGCAGTCGGTTTAGGCTCGCTATTCAATTGATTTGACTCAATTTCAATATAGGGATTATCTCCAATTAAGCTGGCTAACCATTCACGTACCGTGCCAGTATAACCATCCTGTACCGCTAATTCATAAGCACTGAATCCAGCTGCTCCCGTATTGCCTTTTGGCCCTCGAATTCCAAAAGAATGATGAGAGTTAGAATGATGATCATAGCCACGGCCATCAGATGGATGATTATTTCCCGCATTTGCCAAAGCACTGCTGCCCATCGCCAACATGACACTGAACAATAATAATTTTGAAGAAACTTTCGGAGGTTCAATAATTTTTTTTGGCGCAAATAAATCAAGATGATGAATTTGCTGTATCACGATTCGCAGCATTTGGTCTTGTTCAATTTCACGATCATTTTTTGATACATCAGCATGATGGTAAAGTAATTTATTCAAGACTTTTCTGAATATTCTTTTCATATCTATCAGCCTTTTTTTTGTAATTTTGCAGTTAATATTTTACCCCTAAAAAAATGAGACTTAAGTCTCAATATACAACAGTACTGCGACTTATTTGTAATAAAACATAACGATAAATATACAAGACAAATAAACAAGTATTTGATTTTTATTGTTTTAAAAAAATAAAATTCATCCAATATTTTTTGACTGAATTGAATAAGAAAAAGTATAGGGTCTGTTGATATTTCAGACATAAAAAAACCCGCAAAAATGCGGGCTTTTTTTTCAAAAAATTAAAACTTATACAGTTTCAACTTTTACGTAGCGACGGCCAAATTGACCTTTCACTTCGAATTTGATCACGCCATCAGCGGTAGCAAATAAAGTATGGTCACGGCCCATACCTACGTTTGCACCAGCGTGGAATTCTGTACCACGTTGACGAACGATAATGTTACCAGCAGTCACAGATTGACCACCGAACATTTTAACACCTAACATTTTAGGGTTCGAGTCACGACCGTTACGTGTCGATCCACCAGCTTTTTTAGTAGCCATGTTTCATAATCCTCGTAATTAGCCTGAAATAGCAGTAATTTTCAACTCGGTAAACCATTGACGGTGACCTTGTTGTTTACGGTAATGTTTACGACGACGCATTTTAACAATACGGATTTTGTCGTGACGACCGTGGCTAACTACTTCAGCAGTTACTGTAGCACCAGCAACAACTGGAGCACCAATTTGAATGCTTTCGCCGTTTACAAGCATTAATACGTCATCAAACGTAATAGTTGCACCGGTTTCAGCTTTCAACAATTCTACTTTAAGGGTTTCACCCTCAATAACACGGTGCTGTTTACCACCGCTTTGGATTACTGCGTACATAATGTACTCCAAACATGCCCGTGTCGACGTGTCGATAAAGGAATATACCGATCTTAATACGAGCGCCACTGGGGGATATCTAAGGGCAAACATATTAAGTGATAATAAATCAAACGACAAGCCATTTTAGTGTTTTTTTGCGCCTTACCGATGTTTATTTTATAAACAATCAAATCGTTAAAAAGAAATGACTGCGATATTTGAAGCTTAGATTTTATAAAATGAAATAGATTTTTAAAATCAATTCGCTACTATATAGAATAGACTACGAAATGCCAGCTAAGTCACATATCGGGTTAGTTGTTCGAATTAGGGCTAAAACAAAACCATTTGCTTAGTCATGATTTAAACATCTATATTAAGATCTTCGCTATATCACTCGATATAATTGCTACACTATATAATAAGCAATTCAATTTTATAGAGGTTTCTCTTCATATGGCCATCGATTTTAAGCAAGATATTCTCGCTCCTGTTGCTTCAGACTTTGCTGCGATGGACACATTTATTAATGAAGGGATTACGTCAAAAGTCGCCTTAGTCATGGCGGTAAGTAAACACGTGGTTGAAGCAGGCGGTAAACGCATGCGCCCTATTATGTGTTTATTGGCAGCAAAAGCCTGTGGTGCAACCGATTTAGAGCGTCAACGTAAATTGGCTGCCATTATCGAAATGCTGCACACGGCAACACTGGTACATGATGATGTGGTCGATGAATCAGGCTTACGTCGTGGTCGTCCCACTGCCAATGCCACATGGAATAATCAAACAGCGGTTTTAGTCGGTGACTTCTTGATTTCCCGTGCGTTCGATTTGTTGGTCGATTTAAACGACATGACCTTATTAAAAGATTTTTCCACGGGAACCTGTGAAATTGCCGAAGGCGAAGTGCTACAACTTCAAGCACAACATCAACCTGAAACCACAGAACAGACTTACCTCGATATTATTCACGGTAAAACGTCACGTTTATTTGAGTTGGCAACTGAAGGTGCTGCTATTTTAGCAGGGACGCCGCAGTACCGTGAACCACTGCGAACCTTTGCCGGTCATTTTGGCAATGCCTTCCAAATTATTGATGACATCTTAGATTACACTTCGGATGCGGAAACATTAGGCAAAAATATTGGTGATGATTTAATGGAAGGTAAACCCACTTTACCCTTAATTTCAGCATTACAGAAAACCACCGATCAAGAACATGAAATTGTTCGTTCAAGCATTGCAACAGGTGGTACAGCTCAGCTCGACCGCGTGATTGAAATTGTGCAAAACTGTGGCGCACTCGATTATTGCCGCCAACGTGCCACTGAAGAAACTCAATCTGCACTACACGCTTTAGATCGACTACCAGAGAGCGAATATCGCCAAGCACTGGTTAACTTGACTCAACTTGCTTTAAATCGAATTCAATAATGAATTTCATGAGAATAGATTTTACATTCGCCTATGCATATAAATTTTAATGATCTATTTTTAACCATGCAAGAGCAGCTTGAGTCTCATCAAGCTGTTCTTGATGATGCCCTGCTCATTGAATTGGTCAATCGTATTCGACCAATAGACTCCACCGATACAGAAGAAATCAACAGAAAATTTCAAGCTTTATTACAAGCGCTTCTGATTACGCCCAATGCGGCGATGACATTACAAACTTTTATCTTAAAACTGATTAGCCAATACAAACAAACCAGTCTATATGCCGATACTGGTATTTTATCACTCGATGGATTTTGGAGTCAGCTCGCACAACGCTTAGGTGCTCACTTTCTACCGCTGATTAATGATGAAAGCCAACTGCAAGATTTAGTCCGTCGTGTGTTTACTCAACGCAGTGATAAATATTGGTTAGATAGCCTTGCTGATGATGACTGGCAAAAGTTATTTACATTACTCAATCAAGGTCACGGCAATCAATCAGAAAAGCTTAAAATTAAAAGTGAGCTGATTAAAGCAATTACGGTTTTATCTTATCGGATTAGTGGGATCGGACTTTATCCCGAGTTCATCAATGCACAACCTGATTTAACCGAATATGAATCGCCTTTTTTGGTGCAAAATCGAGAAATTGTAGAGTTCATTCAACATTATAAAAAGCTGCTGCAAAATACCGACACTATAGCCATGACTGTTCCACCCGATGCCGCACAAGCATTGGTGATGATTGAACAATGTCGTGATGTGGTATTCAAAATTCGCCGTGCCACCAAAAGAATTGGCGTCAGTCTTAGCCTGACCTATCTACTTTCTTTACTTGAGCAATGTCTAGACCGAATTGAACTGCTACTCAACCTAATTGTAGATGAAGATAAAATTCGCTATCAATCTTTAGGCTTGCTGATGGTGGAGATTACCGCTGCAATTTACAGTGAGCGTAGCGTTCGATCCCTCTTGGCGACCAACAGTGAGCTGATTGCTTTACAAGTCACAGAAAATGCCAGTAAAACTGGTGAACATTATGTGAGTACCGACAAGCAAGGCTTTTGGTCGATGTACAAATCCGCTGCTGGTGCAGGGGTAATTATCGCGACCATGGCGACACTTAAAATACTGTCGGCACGTATGGTCATGGCCCCCATGATGCAAGCCTTTATTTTCAGCATGAACTATTCCTTTGGTTTTATGCTGATTCACGTTTTGCATTTTACGGTTGCAACCAAACAACCCGCGATGACAGCCGCCGCGCTTGCCGCAACGGTACAACATCGCAAAGGCTCTAAAACAGCACAGATTGCTGAACTTGCAGCACTGATTATTAATATTATCCGCACTCAATTTATTGCGATTTTAGGTAACATTTCAATTGCCATTCCAACTGCGGCAGTCATTACCCTGCTCTGGCAATATGGCATGGATGAACCGCTTTTAACTCATGCCAAAGCCACTAAAACCTTACACTCGCTCAATCCTTTTACTTCCTTGGCCATTCCACATGCTGCCATTGCGGGTGTTTGTTTGTTTTTTTCGGGGCTGATTGCAGGTTACTTTGACAACATGGCCGTGTACCGCAAAGTTGGTCCACGCTTAAAAGTCCATGCGCATCTCAAACTGATCTTAGGGCAAGAACGCCTTAATCGGTTTGCCACGTACATTGAACGAAATTTAGGCGCTTTGGCAGGAAATTTCTTATTCGGCATTATGCTCGGCAGCATGGGCACCATTGGTTTCATCTTAGGTCTTCCCCTCGATATTCGACATATTGCTTTTGCTTCTGCCAACTTTATTCAAGGCTTAATCAGTATTAATGGCAGCCCCGAAATTGGCTTAATCTTTGTGTCATTTTTAGGGGTGTTATTGATTGGTCTAACGAACCTATTTGTCAGCTTTACCCTGACCATTATTGTGGCACTGCGTGCACGCCGAGTTCGATTTGAACAATGGAAGCCTTTGGCTAAACTGGTCATGACTCATTTTTTAACCAGACCGAGTGACTTTTTTTGGCCACCAAAGACACCATTAGAAGTGGATGAATCCTCTCCATCACAAAAATCACCACCTAAGTAATTTTTGTTTTACTTCTCATTTAAAAGTGGGTAAAAAAGAAATGAGTATAATTTACACGCACTTGAAATAAAGTGTACTGATGAGTACACTTTAGGTATTAATTGACCATGCTTCAATCGGCTCATATAACAAAGGTTAATTACATGCCTTACTGCTTACTTGGTGTAGGATTTTTCTTATTTTTTTTCAGTGTATTAGTGCTTTTTATTCCTTCACTCCATCACTTCGATTTCGTGATCGTCGAGTGGATCAGTCAGCATCGCACAGTATATTTAAATACGATTTCCACCACACTTTCCGCTATGGGGGGTATGCCATTTGTGTTATTTTTAACCATATTATGGTGTTTACACCAAGGCTGGCACAAAAAATACACAAATGTTATTTTCATTAGTTTAGGGCTTATTGGAAGCACTGCCACAGTTTGGCTACTCAAATATATCTTTTCAAGACCGCGACCGCCTGAAATGTATCATCTGGTTGAAAGCTATGGTGCTTCATTTCCCAGTGCGCATAGCGTTTATGCCGCTACATTGGGCTGTCTTGTAATTTATTTAAGTCAAAAACATTCAAAGCGCCAACTGATTTGTGTTTGTGCTTTTGTATGGTTGTTGATCATGGGAATTTCAAGGGTTTACCTTGGTGTGCATTTCCCCTCTGATGTTTTAGCAGGTTGGAGCATAGGTTTTATTTGGATCACATTACTTTATCTGTTGTATGCCAAATTCAGTCACACAAAACAAATTAATTTTTAGATTTAATTTTAGACAGTAATTTAATCGAGGTGGAACAATGATGTCTGCAAAGCTATGGGGAACGACCCTAACCGCTTGCGCATTAGCAACAAGTCTTGCACTTGTTGGTTGTAGCAAAGATCCAAAGGATGCTCAGCAAGCTG
The DNA here is from genome assembly GCA_963812025.1 of uncultured Gammaproteobacteria bacterium. Taxonomy (GTDB): domain Bacteria; phylum Pseudomonadota; class Gammaproteobacteria; order Pseudomonadales; family Moraxellaceae; genus Acinetobacter. The sequence goes on along the minus strand of CAWETQ010000001.1, from coordinate 30,979 downwards.
GCGCAGCCCAAAAAATGCCGCCGACTGAAGTCGGTTTCATTGTTGCTCAACCACAAAGCGTAGAGCAATCTGTCGAACTTTCAGGTCGTACCACGGCATTTGAAATTTCTGAAGTTCGCCCTCAAACCAGTGGTGTAATTCTCAAACGTCTATTCACCGAAGGCAGTTATGTTCGTGAAGGTCAGGCGTTGTATGAAATTGACTCACGTACCAATCGTACCAGCGTCGATAGCGCACGTGCTGCATTGGCTCGTCAACAAGCCAACTTAAATGTATTACGTGTGAAAGAAGGTCGTTATAGTCAACTTGTCGGCACCAATGCGATTTCAAAACAAGAATACGATGACATTAATGCCCAAGTAAAATTAGCTGAAGCTGATGTTGCTGCAACACAAGCTGAAGTTAAAAATGCTGAAATTAACCTTGGTTATTCAACGGTTCGTTCACCTATTTCAGGTCAAACCAATCGTTCAACGGTCACTGTCGGTGCATTAGTGACTGCGAGCCAAGCCGCGCCTTTAGTCACGGTTCAGCGTTTAGACCCGATTTATGTCGATATTAACCAATCCAGCTCTGAGTTATTGCGTTTACGTCAACAACTGAGCCAAGGTCGTTTAGACAGCAGTAACAATACCAAAGTAAAACTTAAGCTAGAAGATGGTAGCTACTACCCTGTTGAAGGTCGTCTTGCATTCTCTGATGCCAGTGTGAATCCAGATACAGGCACAGTGACCATCCGTGCGGTATTCCCGAATCCAAATCATTTATTGCTTCCGGGGATGTATGCCACGGCTCAAATTGTACAAGGTGTAATTCCAAATGCGATCTTGATTCCGCAAGCGGCAATTACCCGTACACCAACCGGTCAAGCGATTGCGATGGTTGTGAATGCCAAAGGTGTGGTTGAAACACGCCCTGTTGAAACAGCGGGTGCGCAAGCGAAAGATTGGATCGTGACAAGCGGCTTAAGCGCTGGTGAAAAAGTGATTGTTGATGGTGTCGCTAAGGTTAAAGAAGGTGCGACTGTCGTTGCTAAACCTTATCAACCTCAAGCAGCTGCACCTCAAGGTGGTGCTGCACAACCTGCAGCAGATGCAAAGAAAGCGCCACAATCAGAAGCTAAAACTGAACAAAAAGCTACTTCAACTGTATAAGGGGTAGACTAAATGGCTCAATTTTTTATTCATCGCCCAATCTTTGCATGGGTGATTGCATTGGTGATTATGCTGGCGGGGATTTTAACCCTCAGCGGCATGCCGATTGCACAATATCCAACCATTGCTCCACCAACGGTAAACATCGCTGCTGTTTATCCAGGTGCATCTGCTGAAACTGTAGAAAATACAGTCACGCAGATCATTGAGCAGCAAATGAACGGTCTTGATGGTTTACGCTATATTTCTTCAAATAGTGCGGGTAACGGTCAAGCGTCCATCTCTTTGAACTTTGAACAAGGTATCGATCCCGATATTGCTCAAGTTCAAGTTCAAAACAAATTACAATCCGCGACTGCGCTCCTTCCTGCGGATGTACAGCGTCAAGGTGTAAAAGTAACGAAATCTGGCGCAAGCTTCCTGCAAGTACTGGCATTCTATTCACCGAATGACGCACTTACAGATGCCGACATTAAAGACTATGTGAATTCAAATATTGCTGAACCACTGAGTCGTGTTGCAGGTGTAGGTGAACTACAAGTATTTGGTGGTTCTTATGCCATGCGTATTTGGTTAGATCCTGCAAAACTCAACAGTTATCAACTGACACCAAGTGATGTGGTTGCTGCTTTGCGTGCCCAAAATGCACAAGTTGCAGTGGGTCAATTAGGTGGCGCACCCGCAGTTGCAGGTCAAGTCCTGAATGCGACGGTTAATGCACAAAGCCTTTTACAAACGGCTGAACAGTTCCAAAATATTTTCTTAAAAAGTATGGGTTCTGGTGCAAAAGTCACTTTAGCTGATGTGGCGAAAGTTGAATTAGGCTCGGACAATTATCAGTTCACCTCTAAATTCAATGGTAAGCCTGCCGGTGGTGTAGCAATTAAATTGGCGACTGGTGCCAATGCTTTAGACACCGCAGCTGCGGTTGAAGAACGTTTACAACAATTACGTAAAAACTATCCAAGTGGTTTAGAAGATAAACTGGCGTACGATACGACTCCATTTATCAAACTTTCCATTGAAAGTGTGGTTCACACGCTGATTGAAGCCATTGTTCTTGTATTTATTGTGATGTTCCTGTTCTTACAGAACTGGCGTGCAACCATTATTCCAACCATGGCTGTTCCAGTGGTGGTATTGGGTACGTTTGCCATCATCAATGTATTTGGTTTCTCCATTAATACACTGACCATGTTTGCCATGGTACTTGCCATTGGTCTTCTGGTGGATGATGCCATTGTTGTAGTCGAAAACGTGGAACGGGTAATGGTTGAAGAACACCTCGATCCTGTTGCAGCAACTGAAAAGTCGATGAAACAGATTTCAGGTGCTTTAATTGGTATTACCACGGTATTAACCGCAGTATTTGTACCAATGGCATTCTTTAGTGGAACAACGGGTGTCATTTACCGCCAGTTCTCTATTACTCTCGTGACTGCAATGATTATCTCATTGCTTGTAGCCTTGACCTTTACCCCTGCGCTTTGTGCAACGTTGCTGAAACAGCATGATAAAGACCAAGAACACAGTAATGGTATTTTTGCGCGCTTCTTCCGCTGGTTTAACCACCGTTTTGAACGTATGGCTGAAGGCTACCAAAAATGGGTCGGCAAACTCCTCATTCACAAGTTCATTGCGGGTGCAATTTACGCTGTGGTGATTGTTGGTTTGTTATTCCTCTTTAAAAACCTACCAAGTTCATTCTTGCCTGATGAAGATCAGGGCGTCGTGATGACATTGGTTCAGCTGCCACCAAATGCGACCCTTGACCGTACTGAAAAAGTCATTGATCAAATGACGGGCTTCTTTTTACAAGGTGAACAGCAAAAACCATATGTTGAGTCTATCTTTACTGTTGCAGGCTTCTCGTTCACTGGCGTAGGTCAAAATGCGGGTCTAGCATTTATTCAGTTGAAAGACTGGAGCGAACGTACCACGCCTGAATCTAAAATTGGCGCCATTATCCAACGTGGTATGGCACTCAATGTGATTGCTAAAGATGCATCTTACGTGATGCCGTTACAGCTTCCTGCAATGCCAGAACTGGGTGTTACTGCTGGCTTTAACTTTATGCTGAAAGATGCTGCGGGTCATGGGCATGAAAAACTGATTGCTGCTCGTAACATGATTCTAGGTATGGCGGCTCAAGACAAACGTCTTGCCGGTGCTCGTCCGAACGGTCAAGAAGATACACCACAGTATAAAATCTATGTTGATAATGAAAAAGCCACCGCTATGGGTGTCAGCATTTCAGAAATTAACAGCACCATGAGTATTGCTTGGGGTGGTTCGTACATCAATGACTTCATCGACCGTGGTCGTGTGAAGAAAGTATATGTACAGGCTGTTCCTGATGCACGTATGATGCCTGAAGACTTGAACAAGTGGTATGTCCGTAATAATGCAGGTCAAATGGTTCCCTTCTCGACCTTTGCTACAGGTGAATGGACCTATGGTTCACCACGTCTTGAACGTTATAACGGTATTGCATCGGTGAACATTCAAGGTACGCCTGCACCGGGTGTCAGCTCGGGTGATGCGATGTTGGCGATGGAAGAAATCATGGCCAAACTTCCTGAAATGGGCATGACTGGTTTTGATTATGAATGGACAGGTTTATCTTTAGAAGAACGTGAAGCGGGTTCGCAAACTGCCGGACTGTATGCGTTATCGATGTTAATCGTGTTCTTATGTCTTGCTGCTCTGTATGAAAGCTGGTCTATTCCGTTCTCGGTACTGTTGGTCATTCCTTTAGGTATTGTTGGTGCAGTTGGTTTAACTTACTTAGGCATGGTTCTGCTTAACGATCCAAACTTAACCAATAACATTTACTTCCAAGTTGCCATTATTGCCGTCATTGGTTTGGCTGCAAAAAATGCGATCTTGATTGTAGAATTTGCCAAGGAATTGCAAGAAGATAAAGGCGAGCCTTTACTTGAAGCAACTTTGCATGCCGCAAAAATGCGTTTACGTCCAATTATTATGACCACTTTAGCCTTCGGTTTTGGTGTACTTCCGCTAGCACTTTCTACAGGCGCGGGTGCAGGTAGCCAACACTCTGTGGGTTATGGTGTACTGGGCGGCGTCATCAGCTCTACTTTATTGGGTATCTTCTTTATTCCAGTCTTCTATGTCTGGATTCGAAGTATCTTTAAATACAAACCTAAAAAACCAAATAATCAGGAGCAAGCATCGTGATGCAAAAAGTATGGTCTATTTCAGGTCGTAGCATTGCGGTATCTGCACTTGCGCTTGCTTTGACAGCCTGTCAAAGCATGCGTGGCCCAGAGCCCGTAGCTCAAGCAAATATTCCAGAACAAGGTTATGTAACCGAAGTTTCTGGTCCTTCAATTGCTGAGCAAGGTTATAAAGACTTTTTTGCCGATCAACGCCTATTACAGGTGCTTGATTTAGCATTAGCCAATAACCGTGATTTGCGTACTTCGACCTTGAATATTCAACGTGCGCAGCAACAGTATCAAATTACTGAAAACAACCAACTTCCAACCATTGGTGCAAGTGGTGGCGTACTTCGCCAAGACACTAGCAGCCAAAAGCCCATCACCAGCTACAATGTCGGCTTAGGTGTGACGGCGTATGAGTTGGATTTTTGGGGTCGTGTTCGTAGTTTAAAAGACAATGCTTTAGACTCATATTTGGCAACGTCAAGTGCGCGTGATGCCACTCAAATTGCACTCGTTGGTCAAGTGGCTCAAGCGTGGTTGAACTACTCGTTTGCCAATGCAAATTTAAAACTTGCTGACCAAACGCTAAAAGCTCAACTTGAATCTTATAATCTCAACAAAAAACGTTTCGATGTGGGTATCGACAGTGAAGTTCCTGTTCGTCAGGCACAGATTTCTGTAGAAACTGCACGTAATGATGTTGCAAATTATAAAACTCAAATTGCTCAAGCCAAGAACTTACTGAACCTACTTGTCGGTCAGCAAGTTCCTGACAACTTGTTACCAAATCAACGTGTAACACGTGTGAGTAAAAGCAATGCAATTGGCGCTGGTTTACCAAGTGACTTGCTGAATAACCGTCCTGATATCCGTGCTGCTGAATATAAACTGTCTGCAGCAGGTGCCAATATTGCCGCGGCTAAAGCACGTATGTTCCCAACCATTAGTTTGACGGGTTCTGCTGGCTATGCGTCGACGGACTTAAGTGACTTGTTTAAATCAGGCGCATTTATTTGGTCTATGGGCCCAAGTCTGGATATTCCAATTTTCGATTGGGGTACGCGTAAAGCCAACATCAAGATTTCAGAAACAGATCAACAAATTGCGTTATCTGACTATGAAAAATCAATTCAGTCCGCTTTCCGCGAAGTGAATGATGCTTTGGCCGTGCGTCAAAACATTGGTGATCGTTTAGCTGCGCAACGTCGTTTAGTTGAGGCAACCAATACCACCTATAAACTTTCAAATGCTCGCTTCCGTGCCGGTATTGATAGTTACTTAACCGTATTAGATGCACAGCGTACCTCTTATGCAGCGGAACAAGGTTTATTGTTGCTTGAACAAGCCAACATGAACAATCAAGTTGAAGTGTATAAAACACTCGGTGGTGGTGTTAAAGCCAATACTGGTGATGCAATTCAAAAACAGCCGTCTACGGCGGAGCGTAAAGCAGCAAACAACGCTCAATAATTCTAAGCCATGTTAAAAAAGCCTGCGCCATGCAGGCTTTTTTATTGCTTTTTAAAGCCTGATTTCCTATCTTGATGACAACCTATTCATTTGAATATCAAAAAATGCTTTTAAGTAATTTAGAATCTGTTCCCGGTCATACCATTAGTCGTCAAATTGATGTGGTTTATGGCAGCACTGTTCGCAGTAAACACGTTGGACGTGATTTTCTGGCAGGACTCAAAAACATTGTCGGGGGTGAACTAACCGCCTATACCGAACTCTTAGAAGAATCACGCCAAGAAGCCATGAGCCGTATGATTGATAAAGCGCAATCCATGGGTGCCAATGCCATTGTCGGTATTCGATTCTCTACTTCAAATATTGCTCAAGGTGCATCTGAACTTTTTGTTTATGGTACGGCTGTTGTTGTTCAGCCTGTCACAGCTAAACTTCCTGATCCATTTGGCGCATAGGCGATTTTATGGATGGATTAATTTTTCAGATTGTTGTTTTTCTGATTCTATTTGCAGTAGGTTGGGGTTTTGGTCGTCATATCGAACAAAAACACCTGCGTGAACTGGATGAAAAAGAAAAGCAATTTGCGCATATTCGCATTGATACCAACCGCTTTGTGGAGACCTCCGCAACAGGACAACTGGTCAGTAGTAATGTGGTCATCTCACATGATTATTTTAAATATGTGATTGCCAATATTCAGAATTTTTTCGGTGGTCGTTTAACCAGTTATGAAAGTGTGGTTGAACGTGCACGGCGTGAAGCCATGATTCGACTCAAGCAAGAAGCACATGCGATGGGTGCAAATCATATTATGGGCGTTCGTCTCAATACCACTGAACTCGGCATGCAAGGTGGCATGGTTGAAGTCTTTGCTTATGGTACGGCCATCATCAACCATCATTAGAAAAGCAAAACAATGTCCTGATCCGCTTTGTGACAGGACATCATTCCTACTCTGCAAAATCCCTACTCTGCAAATATCGCTTGCCAGTAGTGATAGGTTTTTTCTTCGCCGTTGTCTAACTTGAACGCATAAGACAGCTTACGCGTTTCAACAATATTAAAATCAACCGGAGTTTTGAATAAACCACCTGCATAAGCAAAGGTGTGATATTCACCATTTTCACCACACACATCGACTTCGGCTGGCATTAAATCCATTAAGGTTGCGCTAATATCTTGTCCAATAAATGCTTCACCCAACTTACTGGCATCGGTCACGATAATTTTGGTTTTGATACCTGAAGCTAAGAAATCTTGCATCACTTCATTCGAGTTTTGATTCCACAAAGGTTCAACCACTTCAATTCCCAAAGGATGCAAACGATCTTCACGATATTTACGCACATCGCTTAAATAAATATCACCAAAAATAAAGTGCTCTACGCCCTGCGCTTTAAAGTGATTTGCTGCATCCTTCATTCTTTGTTCATAAATTTGAAGATTTTTAGGCAAGAAAACTGGATAGAGTGGAATACCGATACTTTCGGCTTGCTTCAGCAGCAATGAATGAGGAATGGCATGCATGGAAGACAGTTCTGTTTCTTCATTCACCGTGGTTAATAATGCAACAACATCAAATTGATTTTGCTGTAAAACTTTATACAGTGCTAAAGCTGAATCTTTACCACCACTCCAGTTAAATACAGCTTTTTTACGAGTATTCACACTTATTTCACTTTGGCTTTACGCATCATTTTATACAATAAACGTGGAGATAAGCGAGAGACCAACACGCCCAGTTGTTCTTTTTTCCCGCCCACCACAATATATTCTTCATCCTTCAATAAAGCAGTCACCACTATTTTTGCAAAGGCTTCTGGCTCTAAACCATTTTCAATCGCTTCATCCTGATGCCCTTGGGCTTTGCCTTCACCATTTAAAGCATTGAACGACACATTGGTTTTCACAAAACCGGGGAAAATAACAGAAACCCCAACACCTTCGTCCGCCACTTCGGCACGTAGACTATTCGCCCACATATGAATCGCGGCTTTGGCGGCCGAATAGGACGCGCGATATTGCGTGCCTAACAAACCCGCCACACTAGAAACAAAAGCAATTCGACCCGATTTTTGCTTTAAAAATGTCGGCAAAACAGTTTTAGTCAGAAAAACTTGCGAAAAGTAATCCACTTCCATAATGGCACGTTCAGTTTGCATGCTGGTATCGGCAATTAAGGCGCGCTGACTCAAACCTGCATTATTAATCAGCCAATCAATACGACCTTTCTGTTCAAGGACTTGCTCATAAGCATGGCGAACTTGCGCTTCATCGGTAATATCCGCGCTGAGACACATATGTCGAGCTGGATGAAATAAACTTTGGCGGACATTTTCCAACTCATCTATACGACGTGCCGTTAAGATAATCTGTGCGCCTTGTAACGCACATTCTTGTGCAAGAGCTTTACCTAAACCTGAAGATGCACCGGTAATCCATACCACTTTATTCTCTAAACTGCCCTGCTTTGCCATGTGTTCTTCCTGTTTTTACACAATTTTACGGATGGGTGGATAGGTTGTTTTTTGCTTCATGACTCAAAAACATCAGAAAATGATCAAAATAACGCGGTGTGATTTGCGCATCATACTGTGTACCCAGTTTTTCTAAACGCTTATAACCCATTTGCGTGGTCAAGCTAATCACCCCATTTAATGTTTTATCAACCACCAAATTGAATTTCAACATTTTTTTAGGCTCACGCACCAAACTGGTCACGCCCTGATCCACCATTTGGATAAAAGCTTTTAAAGCAGGTGAAACATAGTGAATATTTCCCTGTTTCATTTGCTCAATACATTCCAAAAGTTCCACCACTAACAGGTGATCGACAGGATAAGAAATATAATGCTGCCCATTTTTTTCATGTAGCATATTTTCTAAATAATTCACCATCGGCGTGAGACGTTCATTCCCAAAGAATGAAACCGACCAAGGCATATATTTGCGTACCATCTCTAAAATTTGCTCAACCACTTTTTCTGATTCATGATCTGCCGATTGAGATAATCGCGCAACTTCACCAAACACCTGATCGACCACTTCACAAGAAATATCTGCCAGTACTTCACCTAAAGGCTTGGCTAAACTTTCAGTTTCACCGGCATTCAATTGCTGATGAATCTGCTGAAAGCGCTGCTGGGTTTTTGGTGTTAATTTTAAAGAAATTACATAATTCATCATAATGACCTCCCTGTTAGAATTGTTCTGCAACCATGCATGCTGTTCTTATTCAATGTTTATCATAAGATACTTATTCAGTCTGTGCCAAACGCTTATTTTTTGCATTCGCTTAACATGCCTAATCTGTGTTTTTTTTTGCTACAATAGAGTCAATTTTTTATTCACTTTCGATCTGTTTTTACTATGACTGATTCTGCGCAAAATATTGCTACGACCTACGATCCAACCGAGATCGAAAAAAAATGGTACAAGACTTGGGAAGACAACGGCTACTTTAAGCCGTCTCAAAAAGGTGATTCATTCTGTATCATGATCCCGCCGCCAAACGTCACTGGTAGCTTGCATATGGGTCATGGTTTTAACAATGCCATTATGGATGCCCTGACGCGTTACAACCGTATGTCGGGTAAAAATACCTTATGGCAACCGGGGACAGACCATGCCGGTATTGCAACGCAAATGGTGGTTGAACGCCAATTGGCTGCGCAAGACATTAGCCGTCATGACTTAGGTCGTGAAAAGTTCATCGACAAAATTTGGGAATGGAAAGAACAATCGGGTAATAACATTACCAACCAGATTCGTCGCTTAGGTTCATCTGTCGACTGGTCACGTGAACGCTTCACCATGGATGATGGCTTATCCAATGCAGTGAAAGAAGTGTTCGTTCGTTTGCATAAAGACGGTTTAATTTACCGCGGTAAACGCTTAGTCAACTGGGATCCAAAATTACAAACCGCCCTATCTGACCTAGAAGTTGAGTCTGATAAAGAAGAACAAGGTTCACTTTGGCATTTTAAATATTTCTTTGAAGATAAATCACTTCGCACCCATGATGGTAAAGATTACATCGTGGTGGCAACGACTCGTCCTGAAACCTTACTGGGTGATACTGCGGTTGCAGTTGCGTTAGATGATGAACGCTATGCACATCTTAGTCGGCAAAAATATTATTTTACCAATCACAGGTCGTACTGTTGCCATTGTTAAAGATGAATATGTAGACAAAGAATTCGGTACAGGCTGTGTCAAAATCACCCCTGCACATGACTTCAATGACTATGAAGTGGGTAAACGTTGCGAACTCCCAATCATCAATATTTTCAATAAAAATGCTGAAATTTTGGCAGAGTTTGAGTTTATTGCCAAAGCGGGCGAACAAATTTCGAAAACCATTGCTGCCCCTGCGGACTATATTGGTTTAGAGCGTTTTGCTGCACGTAAAAAATTGGTTGAACAAGCAGAAGCTGAAGGTTGGTTAGAGCAAATTCAACCGTACACCTTGAAGCCACCTCGCGGTGACCGTTCAGGCGTGATCGTTGAACCGTTATTGACCGATCAATGGTATGTAAAAATTGCACCACTTGGCTGAGCCTGCAATTCAAGCGGTGAAAGATGGCGACATTAAATTTGTGCCTGAGCAATACAGCAACATGTATATGGCTTGGATGAACAACATTCAAGACTGGTGTATCTCACGTCAATTGTGGTGGGGTCACCGTATTCCAGCTTGGTACGATGTGGATGGCAACGTTTATGTCGGTCGTAATGAAGCTGAAGTACGCGAAGAAAATGGCATTGCTGCTGATGTTCAATTGACTCAAGACGAAGATGTGTTGGATACGTGGTTCTCGTCGGGTTTGTGGACATTCTCAACTTTAGGTTGGACGGGCGACGCGAAGAAAGATGCGGAAAACTATTTCCTCAATACTTTCCACCCAACAGATGTATTGGTGACTGGTTTTGACATCATCTTCTTCTGGGTTGCCCGCATGATCATGATGACCATGCACTTCATGAAAAATGAAGATGGCACGCCACAAGTTCCGTTCAAAACTGTGTATGTACATGGTTTAGTACGTGATGGCGAAGGTCAGAAAATGTCTAAATCTAAAGGTAACGTGCTTGATCCTTTAGACCTCATTGACGGTGTAGATTTAGAAACTTTGGTACAAAAACGTACTACAGGACTGATGAACCCGAAACAAGCTGCGAAGATTGAAAAATCAACGCGTAAAGAATTCCCTGAAGGCATTCAAGCTTACGGTACAGATGCGGTTCGTTTCACCTTCTGCGCACTTGCCAACACGGGTCGTGACATTAAATTCGACATGAAACGTGTTGAAGGCTACCGTAACTTCTGTAACAAAATTTGGAACGGTACACGTTTCGTTCTGATGAATGTTGAAGGTCAAACGGTTGGTCAAACGGCTCGTCCTGATCTTTGGGAATTGCCTGAACAATGGATTATCAGCCGTTTACAAAAAGCGGAAGCTGCGGTTCAACAAGCCTTTGCGACTTATCGTTTAGACTTGGCTGCGCAAGCGATTTACGAGTTCATTTGGAATGAATACTGTGACTGGTATGTAGAGCTGACTAAGCCAGTTCTAAATGATGAAAATGTGGCTGAAGAACGTAAAGCGGAAGTTCGTCGTGTATTGCTTGCGGTAATGGAAGCATCGTTACGTCTTGCGCACCCAATTATGCCGTACTTGACCGAAGAAATTTGGCAAACCCTTGCACCAATGATTGGTTTGGGTGGCGAAACCATTATGACTGCGGCTTACCCTGTTGCTGACCCAGCGAAAATCAATGATCAAGCTGAAGCAGATATGCAATGGCTACAAGGTTTGATTGGTGCGGTACGTAATATTCGTGGTGAAATGGGCTTAGGTAATGCACGTTTATTGCCTGTATTGCTACAAAACACCACCGATGCTGAAAAAGCACAGATTGCGCGTATTGAACCATTGGTTAAAGCATTGGCAAAAGTGGAAAGCATTACTTTCTTGACGGATGCTGAGCAACCGCCATTGTCTTCTTCATCTGTCGTGGGTCATGTATCTGTATTTGTTCCAATGAAGGGTTTAATTGACCCGAAAGCGGAATTGGGTCGTTTACAGAAAGACTTCGACAAAGTTCAAAAGCAGCATGACCAAATTGCAGGCAAACTTTCAAATGAAGGTTTTGTGGCGAAAGCACCTGCTGCTGTGGTTGAAGGTGAAAAAGTGAAATTGGCTGAGTTTGCAGATCAGTTAGTGAAAATTAAAGCGAATATGGATCAGATTGCAGCGCTTTAATGCTGTTGAAGTTTAAAATCTAATCTGTAAGATAAAGGGCTGATTATTCAGCCCTTTATTTTTATTATGACTTTTATAAATACTATTATTTTCAATGATATAGAAATTCATCTCAAGAATAGGCATTTAATTATTACAGGTAAAAATGGTGCTGGAAAAACTCGCTTTATTAATAGCTTAGTAAAAGAACTTCAAAATGATAAAAATATTGAATTGTTTACAAGGAATATTTTACTTGAGCAAATATCTGAATTACTCAAAAAAGGAGTTAATAATTATCCTTTATCTTAATTTAAAAGTCAAGAAATCCAAGCTATTAACAACTTCCGAAATAAATATGATTCAGAAAAAAATTATGTAAATGATTTATTAAGTATAAAAAAGTTAATTTCTAAAAAATATAGTTTTTTTAATAAGAAAAAAAGATCCTATTTCCTTAAAACTGATAGCGCTACATAATATGAACATCTACAACTTGAGAACCCAAATTCATCTAGAAAATTATTACTATTACAACAATCCACACCACATAGATAATTTTTATAATTCATTAATTAAATTAGTGCGAAAGCTATTTAACTAACCCAAAAGCAATTAATATCTATCCTTCCAGCCATTCCAAAAACATATATTACTTTGAAGCCTCTAGAGTTGGCTCTAATTTATTCACACTAAAAGTTTTTCAAAATTTTGAAAGTTTAAAAGAAAATCAACAAAAACATGATGTAGAAGAAGCATTAGAAGCTTTTTAATTGATAGAAAAATGGCTTTTAATGATCTAATGATGTTTAGAAAGCCTCTAGAACATAATGAAAGTCCTATTAGCGTACGAGCTTTTGATGCAAATGAAATAGAAAGATGGTTTTTAAAAATTGAATATGATCTTCAAACTATACTTGAAAATTCATCAATAGAACTCTCTTTTACAAAAAATGGGGATCAAGTACTGATTGTCCAAAAAGATAAAGACATTTCTTTTTCATTTGATTCATTATCTTCCGGCTTCAAAGCTATTTTTAATATTTATGCTAATTTATTAGTACGTGCCCAATTTCAAGAAATTCCTCCGGAAAATTTAATTGGTATAGCTGTTATTGATGAAATTGATGTCCATTTACATATTTCTTTGCAAAAAACAAGTACTTCCATTTTTAATAAAAGCTTTTCACAAAGTACATTTTATTGTGAGTACACATTCTCCTTTTGTCATCACTTCAACAGATAATGATACTGAGTTTATGACATTTCTAGTGGTGATTTTTTTGAAGAAGACTTGAGCATCTATTCTCATGAATCAATTATAAAAGAACTTTTCCATGTTCAAGATGAAAATGAAAATTTAAAAGCTCTTTCGATCAGCTTGTTCATTTCATTGAAGTAGAAACACCATCTCATGATTTAGAATTTATACAAAATTTGTTAAATGAAATTAATAAAAATTTCGATAAGCTTTCAGTAGAACTCCAACTTCAATACATGGTTGCTAAGAATAAACTTACTAAATTAAAACATGAGGGTAAGTAATTCATGTTTTCTACTGTCAGACCTACTACGTTTCCAAAAAGTTTAACAAAATCCACAAAAGATTATAGAGCTGCTGACGTTGTTGATGAGCTTCAAACCATTTTTTTCGCTAAATGTTATCTTTGTGAAAGAAAAGGTTTTCCAGATGTTAATATCGAGCATAGAGATCCTCATTTAAAAGATGAGGTAAAAAAATATGATTGGCATAATCTTTTTTATGCTTGTGTAAGATGTAACAATATAAAAGGTGATACGCATATAAATATCTTAGATTGTTGCCAATCTATTGATGTTGCTCAAGCTATCGAACTTTATTGCCCTATTGTTAATAATAATGAACATAAAGTAACTGTGAAAATAGGCAATTTACCAAATAATTTGGAAATTTCATCGACTATCGAGCTTCTTGAAAAATGCTTTAATGAAACAAATACTGCATTAAGAGGTATAAGTAGACACTCACAAATTAAAGAAGTTCAAAAGTATCAAGTAAAATCTCTTTTAATGATAAAAGATCAACTTTTAGATGATTCTTTAGTGCTTACAGCAACGGAAAAAAATCTATTAATTGAAAAATTAAAAGTTATGTGTGATCGTGAATTTCCATTTTCTGCATTTTGGAAATGGGCAATTACTCGTGACGATGACTTATCTAAAATTGTCGGTAATGTTTTCTAACACACTCATCCCAACCTTCTCCCAAAGGGAGAAGGAACTTCTACACAAAACCCCATTCCCCAACAACATCTCCAACCCTTTTAACTTACCCATATACTTCAACCGCTCTTTTTCCCACTTCACTTGCTGTTTTAATTCAGCACAATCGGCTTCTAACTTCTTATACATATCCGCAATTTGAATTGGATTTGAGGAATTTTTAACTTTCAATTTCGCTTGTTTCGTCCAATTCAGTGACTCAATAATGTCATCAATCTGACCATCTAACTGCTGTTTTTGCGCATCTAAAGCCAGTTTATAAAACTTCACTTGCTCATTACTTAAACCTTTTTGCGCTACGCCCCTATTCTGCTCGACCTGTATTTGCAGTTTAAGTAAATAAAATAAATCCTGCTTCTCGTAAGCTGCATTGGCATGTTGCAGCATCTCCGTTTTTTCTACTTTAAGCTGTTCATCTTGCTCACGGTCAGGGTGAATAATCGAGGCAATTTTTAAATACACTGTTTTAAGTGATTGCTCCGCCATTTTTTGCGCTTGCTCACGTTTTTGTTTTTGTCTATTTAACCTATGTTGTTCACGTTCTACTTCATGTTGCTGTTCATCGTATTCATAGCCATCTAAATCAACTTCCGCTTGTTCATAATCTGAAGTTCTGATCATAGGTTTCTGTCGGATCATGACTTTCAATCGTTGCCTTTTTCTTGTTCTTTTTAGCTTGATTATGTTCTGCATGTTGCTGGTAAAAGTGATCAATTTGAATCACTTTCAGCTTTTGCTGTTCTGAAAGCACTTGGGAACTTTTTAAGATTGCAGCGAGATTTTGGATTTTATCATCCAGCTGTGCAATATCCGCTTTCGAAAACTCATAACGCTGTAAGCTGTTCCATAACTGTTCAAGCTGCTGAAACAGTATGTCATGCAGTTCGGTATAGATGGGAACAAGGGTTTTACCTGCCTGTTGCTGAATTTCGGCTTGAGCTTTTTGCCACGCTGCCAGTTGTATTTTTTGCTGTTCAATTTGCTCAATCAGCCGATTTAGCTTTTTTTGTTGTGGTGATAAATTTTGCGAATCTTGCTGCACACTGAGTTTTAAATCGAACGACATAGAAAAAATAAGCAAAAGAAAAACGATATCAATAATAACATTCCATCAGCGCAAAGCTAATGATGCTTTTATAAAGTACCTGCAAAGCTTTGTTAGCAATAAGAAAATTATCCTTCATTAAACTACGCAATCCAACATAGACTAGGCTTGGTACAACAAAAACAACCATGAGGAAAATATGGCACTCACACAAGCCAATCTTATTTTTAATCAGGAACTTGCTGCATGGGTACAAGCCCTTGGTTCAGTCATTGCAATCTTTGTCGCCGTTGCGGTTCCCCTGCATTTTGACCGTAAACAACGCTTATATGAACAGCAAACGCTGGAAAACCAAAAACAAAAGTTTTTTATTACCCTATTGCCTACACTTTACCAACTTCGCAATAGCACGTTTGCCTTTCTTCAACAGTTTCAGCACCAACAAAAGAGTGAAATAGATGCGATTAAAACTTTAGAGTCTGAATATTTAAACCTGATTCCTGTCTTTGCCAAAGAGCTGCACATTTTTGTGCATAGTAATATTTACGATGAACAATTAAACCAACTGGCCTTTGAACTTTTTCATTCCGAAGAAATTTTATCGCAACATTTACGTCTGCCTTCAGAACAAAAATGGATTGAGCATCAACAAAATTTAATTCAACATGCACAGAAAATTGACCAGTTCACCTCACAAATCATTGAAAAAATAGAAACCAACTATTCCTAAACCACAACCCAATAAGAGCACTAGCAGCTAAAAATCATTTTGATTTACAGCCAAGCATGATGTCTTTTTAAATAGACCATCTGCTATATGCTGCTGACCACTATCTAGCTTAATCATCGACCACCTTGATGAGAATTTTTACATCCTTGATCAATTTTTGTTAACATTCACAGCATAGACAATAATAAATTTTGATATTCCCCCATGACTGATCAACTCAGAGCCAAATTCGAAAACCTAGAACTAAATGCCGGACTCGGTAAAATCAGCGCCTTTATTTCTGTGTCCACAGCTTTTCTCTGCTTATTTGGCGCATTGTGCTTTTTATTTCCCAGCGTGCTGACCACACCAGAGCTTCGACCGCTGTATACACAGCATTATGATGCGTTTTATTTTAGCCTGATGGCTGGCATTGTGATCAGTGCAGGCTTTGGCGCATTCAGTGCCATTGCCCGTCAAAACCGCTATGGTTTTTATGGTCTCATGCCTTGCATTAATTGCTGCTGTTCTGGGCTGTGGTGTGATTAAAGCGCCCGTGCTGCCCAGTCTGCCTTTCTATGCAGGCTTCGATTATTTTGTGCTGACACTGTTTATTCTGGCTTTGGTCTTTATTCCGCTGGAAGGCTTTTTTGCCAAAAATCCCGAACAGAAAATTCTACGCGTCGGTTGGGTGACGGATATGAAATACTTCATGTTTAGCCATGTCGGTATTCAGCTATTCAGTTTTTTAACCGTCATGCCCATTCAATATTGGATTACCCATATTCCAAATAATCCAATTGTTCCGCTGGTACAAGCGCAGCCGATTTGGCTACAGTTTATTGAGTTGCTGATTGTGGTGGATTTCACCACCTATTGGCTGCACCGCGCCATGCATGAAGTCAATTTCCTGTGGCGTTTTCATGCCATTCATCACTCTACGGAACATATGGATTGGCTGGCATCTTCACGCCTACATATTGTGGAAGTGCTGATGACCCGATTTATTGCCACTTTGCCGATTTTTCTTTTAGGTTTTCACACTTCAGCGGTGTTTGCTTATTTAATCTTTATTTCTTTTCACGCCATTTTTATCCATTCCAATGTACGTTTTCGTTTTCCTTATCTGCGCTGGATCATTGCCACACCTGAATTTCACCATTGGCATCATTCTTCAGAAAAACCTGCGATTGATAAAAATTATGCCGCATTTATTCCGCTTTACGATGTTATTTTTAAAAGCGTGTATATGCCCAATCACCTTGCCAGTGTGTATGGCACCGTCGGTTATAAAATTCCAAACAGCTTTGTGAAGCAATTTACTTGGCCATTTAAAAAATACATCAACCGTTTTAAAAAACGCTTTGGTAATTCATCTGACATTAAAAAAGATTAATTCAACTTACCCATTCATCCCACACTCTATTTTTTAAAAATTAGCCCTGTTAGACAGACTACTTTTGTCTAAGCTGAACTTAAAAACCGACATAGCTGGCATGTATTGTGCTGTACTTTTAAAGTAATTTGCTGTTCATAAAAACTGTTTAAATCCTAAAGAGTTACCATTAACAAATCCGTAAAAAATTTTACTTGAGCAATCCGTTAAATCTCGATTAAGATGAAATTTGATGTGTTTTTTACACAGAAAAAAAGCTTGATGGATTCAGGCGCTGATTGACGGTTCATCAGTAACAATGACAGCAAATGATAATGAAAACACAAAATGGAGTTTTATACATGACACAGAAACGCACCATGACCTCTCTACTTTGTGCAAGCGCGCTTATGCTTGGACTCAGTGCTTGTAGCGATAATAAAGCACCAGCATCGGGCGAAAAACCTGCTGGAGATGCCAGCACTTCTGGCACACTCGATAAAATTAAAAAATCGGGCACCATTGTACTGGGTTACCGAGACTCATCTATTCCGTTCTCTTATATTGCTGACAATCCAACCCAACCTGTTGGCTATGCACATGACTTACAAATGAAAGTGGTTGAAGCACTGAAAAAAGATCTGAATATGCCAGATTTAAAAGTGCGCTATAACCTCGTGACCAGTCAAAATCGAATTCCATTGGTTTCAAACGGAACGGTTGACCTTGAATGTGGTTCAACCACCAACAACAAAGAACGCCAACAACAAGTTGATTTTTCTGTGGGTTATTTTGAAGTCGGTTCGCGTCTACTCACGGCTAAAGATTCAGGGGTAAAAGATTTTGCTGACTTAAAAGGCAAAAAACTGGTCACCACAGCAGGCACAACCTCTGAGCGTTATATTCGTCAGCACGAAAAAGAGTTAGGCATTGGCGAAATTATTTCTGCCAAAGACCATGCTGAATCTTTCTTAATGCTACAAAACGGTCGTGCCGCAGCATTTATGATGGATGATATTTTACTTGCAGGTGAAAAATCCAAAGCCGCTGAGCCAAACAAATGGGAAATTGTCGGGACTGCGCCTATCCACGAAATTTATGGCTGTATGTTACGTAAAGGTGACACAGGCTTTAAACAGGTGGTCGATAATGCCATTAAAGCTACTTATAGCTCTGGTGAAATCAACAAAATGTATGAAAAATGGTTCCAACAACCCATTCCACCGAAAAACATTAACCTGAATTTCCCAATGTCAGAACAATTGAAAGCTCTCATTAGCGCACCGCATGATCGCGATCAATAACCCTTAAAAAATAATTCAACATCGGGCAGAATGGATTATTTGCCCGATGCTTATCGGGAGTTGCTATGAATTATAGTTGGAATTGGGGCGTTTTGTGGCAATCCACAGGTATCGACGATAGCATCTATTTAGACTGGGTTTTAATTGGTCTGGGTTGGTTATTGGTCATTGCCGTTGTCGCATGGAGTATTGCGATGGTGCTGGGAAGTATTCTTGGCATCATGCGTACCTTGCCCAATAAAACTGCACGTAGCATTGGCACAGCCTATGTCACCATTTTCCGTAATATTCCCTTACTGATTCAATTATTTATCTGGTTTTATGTGGTTCCCAACTTTTTACCCAGCGGCATTCGTGATTGGTGGATTAATGATTTAAGTGCCAATACCACAGCGCTAATTTCTGCCAGTGTCGGTCTTGGACTCTTTACCGCAGCACGGGTCTGTGAACAGGTACGCACAGGGATTGAAGCCTTACCGCAAGGACAGATTAATGCGGGTTATGCGATGGGATTTAATACAACGCAGCTGTACCGATACGTTGTTTTACCGCAGTCTTTTCGCACCATTTTGCCGCCGCTAAGTTCAGAATTAACCAACTGTGTCAAAAATACCTCGGTTGCATCACTGGTTGGTGTGGCTGAAATTATTTCACAGATGAAAACCATCAGTGAATACACCCAAAATACCATCGAAATTTACACCTACGTCACCCTCATTTTCATTGTGATTAATGTCTGTTTAATTACCTTAATGACTTTGCTAGAAAAACGTTTGCGTGTTCCCGGTTTAATTGCAGGAGCTAAATAATGGAATGGCTAACTGCATTTTTTAATGATTTTCAAAATTCTGCACCTGCGCTCTGGCATGGTTTCAGCATTACCTTAAAAGTCGTGGTCACTGCGACCATTGGTGGTATTTTCATTGGTACGCTACTGGCTTTAATGCGTTTATCTTCCAGTAAAGTGCTGAACTTTATCGCGCAAGGTTATGTGAACCTGTTTCGTTCCATTCCTCTGCTCTTGGTCTTGATGTGGTTCTATTTTGCAGTGCCTTTTTTGTATACTGCAATCACAGGGAATTACCTGACTATTGATACGGCATTGGTCTCGAGTACTGTGGCATTTATGCTGTTTGAAGCGGCTTACTTTTCTGAAATTGTCCGTGCTGGCATTCAATCTATTCCACGTGGGCAATCTGCTGCGGCTTCAGCTTTAGGCATGAGTTATGGGCAATCGATGCGCTTAATCATCTTGCCGCAAGCCTTTCGTAAAATGACGCCATTGCTGTTACAACAAACCATTATTTTATTCCAAGATTCCACCATGGTGTATGCCATCGGTTTATTAGACTTTTTCAGAACCAACTATGTCCGTGGCGACCTCATGTCGCTACTGACGCAATACATTTTATTTGCAGGTTTGGTCTATTTCACCATTAGTGTTTTAGCCACCTATGCCGTTAAAAAATTACAAAGAAGGTTACACGTATGAATGATAACAAAGTGATGATCGACATTCAGAACGTGAGTAAATGGTATGACAAATTTCAGGTACTCACAGAGTGTAATACGCAAATTCACCAAGGTGAAGTTGTGGTGGTCTGTGGTCCTTCTGGTTCAGGAAAATCTACCCTGATTAAAACAGTCAATGGTCTAGAAGCCATCCAGCAAGGCAATATTGTGGTGGATGGTATTTCGATCAAAGACCCGAAAACCAATTTAAACCAATTACGCAGCCGTGTGGGTATGGTGTTTCAGCATTTTGAACTGTTTCCACATTTAACCATTACTGAAAATTTAACCATTGCCCAAATTAAAGTCTTGGGACGTTCTGAAGCCGAAGCCAAGAAAAAAGGCTTAGCCTATTTAGACCGTGTTGGACTCAGTGCTCAAGCCGATAAATTCCCTGCGCAACTTTCAGGTGGACAACAACAGCGTGTTGCCATTGCCCGTGCTTTAAGTATGGACCCGATTGCCATGCTGTTTGATGAACCGACTTCTGCGCTTGATCCTGAAATGATTAACGAAGTACTCGATGTAATGGTGGGTCTAGCCAAAGAAGGCATGACCATGATGTGTGTGACGCATGAAATGGGCTTTGCACGTCAGGTTGCCAATCGAGTGATCTTCATGGATCAAGGGAAAATTGTCGAAGACTGTACCAAGAATGAGTTCTTTAATAGTCAACGTGGTGAACGTGCTCAGCAATTTTTAGATAAAATTTTGCATTAAAGCGCAAGGCATTCAAAAAAGCAGATCAAAGGGTCTGCTTTTTATTGTGATTTCATTATTCGAAAGCTAACAGTGCATTACTGGATTTTTATCGCTTCCCTCTTTTTTAGTTAAATTGAGAAATAAAAATCATTTTCAAAATGCACCATAATGGATGATAAAAACCGCTAAAACAGCCTCATCAAAATGCATGCTTAGATCTTATTTTTTAATTATTTTTATCTTTTAAATAAAATTTTTCTACGTATCTCGTTCACACCTTAAAAAATATTAGATTGAGCCAAACTGAGTTTTTATATTTTATTATTAATATTCAATGTCTTATAAAAACACCATTCCATTATAAATGCTCCAAAACAATGCATAAATACCAATATGGTGCATCGCCTTGCTTTATATCGAGTCTTGTTATTTTTTAGCTGAGCTTAATCAAAATTTCCCTTTTCCGAACATCTTCACGAAAACAATCACATCGTTATACTAAACTTCTTTTTGTAACTTAATGCACTAGAATGGGGCTATAAAATGCAAAACACAGATTTACTCTTTCTCCTTCTTGGTGCAATTTTAGTTTTAGCCATGCATGCAGGTTTTGCATTCTTGGAACTTGGCACCGTACGTCATAAAAACCAAGTCAATGCGCTCAGTAAAATTTTGACCGATTTCGCCCTTTCTGCCATCGCTTACTTTTTTGTCGGTTATTACATTGCCTATGGACAACATTTTTTCCATATGGGTACAACCTTAGCCGCAGATCATGGCTATAACCTGATGCGCTGTTTCTTTCTACTGACTTTTGCCGCGGCCATTCCGGCCATTATTTCAGGTGGTATTGCTGAACGTGCCAAAATGCGCTCGCAAGCGATTGCAACTTTATTGTTAGTGGCATTGATTTACCCTTTCTTTGAAGGGATTGCATGGAATGGCAACTTTGGACTACAAAAATGGTTAGAAACGACTTTTGGTGCCAGTTTCCATGATTTTGCCGGTTCCATCGTGGTTCATGCGATGGGGGGATGGATTGCCTTAGTCGCTGTGATTTTACTTGGTGCCCGTCATGGTCGCTATAAAAAAGATGGTCGTGTCAGTGCGCACCCACCGTCTTCTATTCCTTTTCTAGCACTAGGCTCATGGATTTTAATCGTCGGTTGGTTCGGTTTTAACGTGATGAGCGCACAGCGTCTTGATGCAATTTCAGGTTTGGTCGCTGTCAATTCATTGATGGCGATGGTCGGTGGCACCATTGCAGCAAACTTTATCGGTAAAAATGACCCGGGCTTTTTACACAATGGTCCATTGGCAGGCTTAGTGGCGATTTGTGCAGGTTCTGATGTGGTGCATCCTGTTGGAGCGCTTATAATTGGAGCAGTTGCAGGCATGATTTTTGTGAAACTCTTTACCTACACGCAAAATAAACTTAAAGTTGACGATGTACTCGGTGTTTGGCCATTACATGGTATATGCGGTACATTGGGTGGCTTGGCTGTTGGGCTTTTTGGTCAAAAATGGCTCGGTGGACTCGGCGGTGTTTCCATGATTTCTCAAATGATTGGTACTTTCCTTGCAATTGCTATTGCACTTGCTGGCGGCTTTTTGGTTTACGGTACACTTAAAGTCATCATGGGGATTCGTTTATCACAAGAAGATGAATTTCGGGGTGCGGACTTATCCATCCATAAAATTTCAGCCAATTCAGAAGATACTATTTTTTAAATCCTATTTTGATTTTCAGCGCGACTCGAAAGAGTCGCTTTTTTTTGCCTATATCAATGCTCAAGCTATTGTCACAAACATCAAAATAAGCGCATAGACTTCTCTTGTTTATCATTTTTGATCATCACGACAAGGACATCATGCAATGTAGCACTGAAAATATCTTTGATTATGCTGTTTCCTGAATATGCTTATGACGATTCGATACAACCTAACTCGAATGCAGCAGTCCTTTCCCAAGCTTTAGCAAAGCCATTGGGGCAACAGTTAAGTCTCAATTAAGTTTTTGTTGCTGTAATAACACAAATAAAATCAATTGATCTTTTCTATGCACGATAAGCAACGCTTCACTCTTTATCAAGGCTGCTTCTTGGTCATGAGTTTCTGCATACTTTGGGTATGCTTTCCTATCGGTGGTTCACTGGATCTTGCCTTGATTGACCCGTGGGTAGATCAGTCAGGACAGTTTTTATTGCGAGACAATTGGTATTTAGCAGAACTCAATCATCGTTATGTCAAAGACCTATTAATTTTAGTCTATGCCAGTTTTTTAGTTCTATGGTTGGCCTCTTTCAAATTTGAAAAAATAAAATCGCTACGTTGGACTTATGGCTATTTCTTTTGCATGGTTATTTTCTCGACCTCAATCATTGGACTGTTAAAATCTCAATCCGCCCACGCCTGCCCGTGGAATACCACGATTCCGACACCTCAAGGTTTTTTCTGGGACTTTTCGACCACCAAAGGACATTGTTTCCCCGGTGGGCATGCCTCCACAGGTTTTTCGCTCATGGCCGGATATTTTGTTTTCCGACTTTCTAACAAAAAACGTGCTTACTTTTTTCTGATATCTGGCTTAATTTTAGGCTTTGCCATGGGTTGGGCACAGATGATGCGCGGTGCCCATTTTTTAAGTCATAATTTGTGGACAGCATGGATTATTTGGTTGGTCAATGTCATTTTTTATCTCTTATCTAATAAAAAATTTAATCTTGTTCCAAGAGCAACAGTAAGGATTTATCTGCTGAAGCAATGGCGCTATAGTGGCAATTTCACATTGACCTGTAAGCCGCCCAAACTCGCGCTCTTGCCAAAAGAGATTGTGCCACCCAAGCGTTCTGTAGCTTTATCGACAATCGATAAACCTAAACCACTACCTATTTCTAAATGATGATGAACCCGATAAAAACGTTTAAGAATTTCTGCATGCAATTCAGGGGCAATACCCGGCCCACTATCTTCAATTTGAATCATGGCAAAACCTGCCTGTTCAAATACAGAAACATTGATCACCCCTTGATTGGGGCTGTATTTAATCGCGTTATCAATCAGATTAAAAATAATCGAATGCACGGCTGATTCTTGGCTATGCAGCACAATACGGTCTTGACGCTCCATACCTAAATCAATTTCTTTTTGCATCGCCAAGTGAATCAATTGCTCGACACAATTGGCCGCAACCTGATTGAGTAAAAACGGCTGTTTGGTCTCAAGCTCTAAAATTGACGCATCTTGTTTCGCCAAATTGAGTAACTGACTGACCAAATGCTGAATGCGGATTAAGCCTTTACTTAAATTCTGTAAATCTGGATTGTCAGGAAGTTGTTTGAGTAGAATTTGCATTTGTAAATTTAAGGCCGTGATGGGTGTACGCAGTTCATGTGCTGCATCGGCAATAAATTGGCGCTGTTCTTGTTGTGACTGTGAAATACGCTCAAACAAATAATTCATTTCAATAATGGTCGGCACAATTTCAACAGGATAATGATTGAATTGGATTGGACTTAATTCGTCTGAATCTCGATGTGCGACTTCCTCTTTAAAATCATCTAAAGGCTGTAAACTGCGACTAATAATCCAGCTTAAGCCCCAAATCACAAAAGGCATAAACAGCAAATAAGGGATAAACATACTGCCTGCAAGTTCTAAGGCCAAATGCTGGCGTGTCGACTGTTGCTGGCTGACTTGAATCTGATAATGTTCTAAAGGTAAAACATAAGTACGCCAATTCCCCTGTGCTGTTTTGTGGGTATAAAAGCCTGCTTTTTGCACAGGATGTACCAATAAATTTAAGGCATGATTTTGTATGGTCTTGGTTGGCATAAGACCAAACATCGACAAATAAATCTTCTTCATGATAATGCTTGGCTTGATCAAAGTGACTTTTAATCGGTTCAGGGTCATGCATTGCGATACGTTCAGCTAAATTTTGCATCTGCGCATCTAAAATTTCATCAATTTCTTCGAGCGAAATCCGATACGCAAAAAACACCAGTAAACACCCTAAGGCGATACTAAAAATCGAAATATAAATGATCAGACGTTTTTTTAATGAATACTGCAATTGCACCAGTTGCTGACCTTATAGTTGTCCAAGCCGATAGCCTAATCCACGAATGGTTCGAATAAAATCTTTACCGAGTTTGGCACGTAAATGATGCACATACACCTCAATGGTATTGCTACTGACTTCACTATCCAAATCATATAATTTATCTTCTAAATTCGCTTTGGAAAATATCTTATTCGGATGGCTGACCAAAGGAATCAGAATCGCCCATTCACGATTAGACAGATCAATATATTGCCCCTTAAATTTGGCAATATGCTGTTCAACATCCAAGACCAAATCGGCATAACGTAAAATTTGTGAGCTGTCGTGTAGCGCAGACTCTGCCCCACTACGGCGTAATAAAGCATGAATACGCGCCAACAATTCATCAAACTCATATGGTTTAATCAAATAATCATCGGCACCTTGATTCAAACCATCAACGCGGTTTTGCAATTGGTCACGGGCGGAAATAATTAACACAGGTAAAGCAGGCCATTGTTGTCGAATTTGTTTTAACACTTGCATGCCATCCATCATGGGTAAGCCAAGGTCAAGTAACACAATATTAAACTGATCTTGGCTTAGCCTTTTTAAACCATCAATGCCATTATTCACCCATTCCACATCATATTGCTGATATTTCAATAAAGTCATGCTTGATTCAGCAATCATAAAATCATCTTCTATCATTAATATTTTAGTCATGCTTTTAAACTCACGCCTTTGTTTTCAATTGACATTGCTGCAACATATTATTTTTTTCATCAATGACTTGCGTTTTTACATCCAATAAGCTGAGCAAACTTGGAAACAAATTATCTTGACTCAATTCTTTGCTTTTTTGCTGAGCTAAGCAAGTCATTTGCGCAGAATTTTGTTTGCTCCACTCTGCTGAAAACCACATTAACATTGGAATATGGGTCTGCTGTGTTGGCGCAATCGCATAAGGTGCGCCATGTAAATACATACCACTCTCACCCGTCGATTCACCATGATCGGATAAATACCAAAAACCCGTTTGAAACGTGCGTATTGGCTTTTAATTGCTGAATCAGTGAACTTAAAACATGGTCGGTATAGACAATTGAATTATCATAACTATTTAACAGTTCTGTACGACTACAGCCCTGAATGGCATTGCTATCACAACTCGGCTTAAAGGGCTGAAATGCTGCTGTTGAACGCTGATAATATGCAGGTCCATGACTGCCCATTTGGTGTAATACAATCAGGCGTGGTGTCTTGTCGGCTTGAGGAATATTGGCAAGGTAAGCTTTTAAACTGTCGACCAAAATTTCATCATGACATTCACCCTCTTTGCTACACCATTTGTCTTTAATCTGCTGTGGAATTTGATACTGTTCAACACGATCACAAGCCCCTTTACAGCCTGAATTATTATCAATCCAAGTGACTTTATAGCCTGCACGCTGTGCAATATCGAGTAGCCCTTCACGGTGACTGGCAAGCTGTTCATCATAGTCTTTACGTGGCATGCCTGAAAACATACACGGTACTGAAACAGCTGTTGCTGTACCACATGAACTGACATTGTTGAAATTGATAATATCCAATTTCGATAATTCAGGATTGGTATTTTTGGCATAACCATTTAAAGAAAAGCTTTCTGCACGAGCCGTTTCACCCACCACCAAAACCATCAATTTCGGTTTCTGCTGCGCGCCAACTTGCTCAAGCAAATGTGCATCTTCACCATAAGTCACTAAAGGCAAATTTTCTTTCGGCGTTTTCTTTTTATAATATGAAGCGAATGATGAAATCATGTTTTGTGGTGAAATCATGCTCTTTAAATCACGATGTTCACGAAAAATTGCTGCAAAATCAACATAAAAAACAAATAACAACCCACCAATCATCGCTAAAGAAAGCACCGAAGCCAGTGTTTTTTTCCAGAGTTGACGAACGATAGGTTCAGGTTTAATTTTGATCATTAAAGCCACAATTATCGGCAATACGATCATCCCAAACGTCCACAGCACTAAATGCCATGACCAAGTATCACGTGCTTCCGAAGCATCCGTTTGCATCAAATTTTGAATTTGATCTGGGGTAATGAGCACGCCCAAAGAATTCACGGCATAAGAAGCAAAACCACCAATAAACAACAGCGCAATCGCAATTGGTTTGGCTGTCCATTTCCAATTCAAGAGCTGAAAAATAAAATTATACAGCGCTACAATGACCAGTACCGTTGCCCCTAAAAATAAATAGGCTTTCGGACCTTGATAGGGTGTCAAATTTTTTATTTTTTGAAAAAAAGCAAAATTCAGCACCACGCCCAGCCAAATCGCGAGCAATAAATTAAATTGGCTTAAAGAAATTGGCTTAATTTTATTCCGTACTTGTGTAATTGCATTTAGGCATCATTTTATCGCTAATCTTTTTTACTGATACTTTAATTTAATATCGTAAACTTAAAACTCACTTAAATAAAAAAAGGCGATGTAAACATCACCTTTTTATTCAATTAAAATCAATCAAATAAAGCCAAAACTGATTAAAATTTAAACTCTAATCCCGTACCGACCACAGGCTGCTTGGTTTCAGCATCACCACGTTCAAGGGTTAAATAACCTGCATAACCATAAGCTTTCACTTGTTTATTAAATGCATAATCTACGCCTGCAAAAATTTGCTCGGCATCTAAATCCGCGGTCGCATTTTTGAAACTGGTGCTATTTTGACTATATTGGGCTTTTACTGTCCACGCTTTAGCCGTTGGAAGATTATATTCTGCACCCACTAACCAACCTTGAGCATCATCAATAAATTCTGTCCCCACTGCATTGCCTTCGGCTTGTTCCACTTCAGAAGTCTGATACAAAGCTTTAAGTGCTAAACCACCCTGTAAATTCACCCGACCAATGGCACGAATAGTATTGGCAGCTGCAAATAATGAACCGCCTGTAACTTCTGGCTCGGAAGCATTAACGAAGCCTCGTCCAAGGAAGTTACTTGGAATCGCTTTATCATAAGCAAGACCTGCAATTACGGCAGGACTTTCATAAACCACGGAAGCTGACCATGCATCACCTAAACCGCGACCTGCTGTTTTAACCACACCATTATCCGACTTAATCGCACTGGCTTCACCCGTCGCCAATAATGCATTGACTTTAATTGCACCTGTAGGCAATGCAATTGCAGGCGACTCATAAACCACAGCATTTGCGACACGGTTTTCACCAGTAAAAATACCACTCACATCGGCTTTATTCGCCACATAGTTATTAAAGGTATCGACCACGCTTGAGAGTTGTTTTAATGGCGTGTCATGTGCACCAACTTTTAAAGTCCCCAATTTACTATCTTTTAAGCCGACAAAACGGTTCCGCTTCGCCCAGTCATCTCCTTCACCATCGGCATTAAACGCCCATTCAATCGCATAAACTGCATTTAAGCGTTCTGTGAGCTTTTCTTCGCCTTTAATCCCGATAAAAGAACTATTGGAACTTATTTCCCAAACATCACGGTCGGACTTGGTCGCGTTATCTTCAGGTAAGTAGTCTAAACTTGCGTCGATTTCGCCATACAAAGTAGGTGCTGCAAATGTAGATCCGGCCAATAACGTTAAAGCAATTGCTGCTGCAATTTTGGTTTTCATGTATCAATACCCCTAAACTATTCTGTAACAGATGTTACTGTTTAGAAATATTTAAAAAAATGATTTAAATTTTATTAACTTATCTTATTAAATCTTTAGATGTTTAATCGATATTGAATTGAATTAATCAGCTTTTGTTTAAGTATTAATGGCTCTTTTTCCATTTAACAATAGGCAATAAACAAACTAGCGCTAACAAGGTGATACCCATTAAATAGTGAGCATAGCCCCACAGATCACCGAATATGCCACTCAGGCTATACAGTCCCCCACTGACCGTTGCCAACAGTGCCACTTGAAAGGTGAAATCTGTGCCTGCTACATGTTTACGGCTATATTGCATGATTAAAGTCAGCATAATGACCAAGAGCATGGCTGAAATCATATCTTCGAAGGCATTAATTACATAAATGATCCACGTCTCGATTTGACGTTTTGCTTCATACTGAAAGGCTAACCATGTGTAAGCCGCCAAACTCAAAATTTTCAGTACAGAAAAACTCAATAGCGCATTCGCACGAGACATATATTTCAGGCTAATTCCGGCAATCCCTGCCCCAATGAGTGCAGCCAACGCGCCAAGCATGGTCACATAAATGCCAATTTGTGAAAATGTCAGCCCTAAATCAATCATTAAAGGTTTCAGTAAAGGGCCAGACAAACCATCGGCAATTTTAAAGGTCATCAGTACCACTAGCCATAAAGCTAAATGACGGCTTTGATGAAAATAAGACACATAATCTTTGACTTTGCTCCAGCTAAATAACTCTTGGTCAGTCACGTGTGGAGAAGTTTTGAAGCGTGTCGGTTCTTTAAAACATAGAATAGGCAAGGTATTTAACAGCACGAGTCCAGCCAAAACTAAAAAAGTATTTTGCCAATCCAACCCATCCAGTGCCCATAAAATAGCACCACCACCGACAATAAAACCTAAACGTGAACCCACCACTTGAAAGGTATTGCCCCAATGTTGCTGTTCATTGTTAAGCAAATTGACCGCTAAGCCATCGGTGGCAATATCTTGTGTTGCACCCACCACATTCATACTGAGTAAAGCCACAAAAAAAGCCAACAAATACGCGGGTTGATTTAAAGCCTGTATGGGTAAAAAAGATAAGCCAATGAGCACAATCACACTCAAAAGCTGCGTCGGAATAATCCAGCTCCGATAATGTCCAAAAGCTGAATAGCCAAAATGATCGACCAAGGGTGCCCAAAAAATTTTAATTGACCACGGCAACATCAATAAGCCAAAGCCGCCAATATGTGCCAATGACACGCCTTGCGCACGTAAAATCACAGGTAAAGCATGGGTCATAAAACCGACAGGTAAGCCTTGTGCCCAATATAAAGAGAACAACAACAAATAAATGTGACGTGTAGCTGGCATGATCTGCCCTTATGATCAAATCGAGATTGATGATTTCTATCAAGTCAGCAGAAGTATGCTTTACATTTTGACAATGAATCTTATTTTACAAAAGCTTAACATATTTAAAATGCGATACAGTTTTGTCAAGAAGACGAAAAAGACTATGGACACATATTTTCCAACCTTACCCGATCAGGTTCCTGCTCGCGGTAACTGCTTAAGCCGAAATATTTTTAAAAACATATTTCTTGCCCAAGGCTGGAATTTTAAAGGTGAATTTCCAAACTTGCCTAAAGCAGTGGCGATTATTTCGCCGCATACCTCAAATATTGATGCGTGGTACGGATTTACGGCATTGCTCGGACTGGGCATTAAAATTACCATTTTTGGCAAACACACTTTATTTAAAACACCGCTTAAACCCTTACTCAAATGGATTGGGGTTATTCCTGTAGAGCGTCATGCCAAACACGGATTAACCCAGCAAATTATTAACTTTATTAACAGCCAAGAGCAAATTTGGGTCGGTATGGCACCTGAAGGGACACGCAAACGCGCGGAGAGCATTAAAAGTGGCTTTTACCGTATTGCTGTGGGTGCGCATATCCCGATTGTGATGCTTTCTTTTGATTATGCGCACAAAACCATTCATTGCTTAGGTGTATTTCAGCCCACGGGAGATTATGAACCCGATTTAGAGTAGATTTTGAATCTGTACATTGGTAAATTTTCTCCTAAAAATCCGAATTGGTTAGCCAAAACGTTAAAAAATCGTATAAACATAGCTAGTCAAAGTGATCATTATCTGATCTCATACGCGCCACTTTTTGTCTCATTTGATGCCCAATCCAACTATGAAATTTTACTATTCTTTAATTGGTCTACTTGGACTCAGCCTAATGGGCTGTTGGTAAAGCCGTAAAAACCCAACCGCAAACAAGCGCCATAAA